>NZ_JADYWO010000006.1:0-325316 GCF_015864775.1 Pseudoalteromonas sp. NSLLW218
GCAGGAGGATTCGAACCTCCGACCGCTCGGTTCGTAGCCGAGTACTCTATCCAGCTGAGCTATGCACCCACTTTCATTTTTACTATTACTTGTTTTTACTCTAAGTGAGAGTTTTACTTATTTATACTCTAAGCAGAGTTTATAAAGTGGTGGGCGCAGGAGGATTCGAACCTCCGACCGCTCGGTTCGTAGCCGAGTACTCTATCCAGCTGAGCTATGCACCCACTTTCATTTATAGTATTACTTATTTAAACTCTAAGTGAGAGTTTTGCTTATTTAGACTCTAAGCAGAGTTATTAAAGTATGGTGGGCGCAGGAGGATTCGAACCTCCGACCGCTCGGTTCGTAGCCGAGTACTCTATCCAGCTGAGCTATGCACCCATACTTTAAAACTTTACAAAACACGCCATTAAAAGAAATGGTGGAGAGGGAGGGATTCGAACCCTCGATAGAGCTACAAACTCTATACTCCCTTAGCAGGGGAGCTCCTTCGGCCACTCGGACACCTCTCCGTCTTGTGGGGCGTATAATAAAGATTTCAGAAAATATGTCAAACACTTTTCTACCAAAAACGACTATATGGTTATAGATTGCACATATGCTTGGTTTAAAAGTGTAATTAGTTTGAAATTTAAGCGGGTTACGCGTTTTTATTTGAAGGATTAACACCTAGCACGGGAACTAAGTCATCAGTTAACTGAGCTAAATACTGTTCTTGGTAACCTAACTGTTGAAATTCAGCAATACAAGCACGGTAATAAGCATTTCGTTCTTGCTCTGATGTGCCCTCTTCTGAAAAATCATCTACTCGTTTGTCTTTCATACTATTATTCTAAGTCCTTTAAGAATCTATACTTAAACTGCTAAATACCAAGCAGTGTAAATTTCGTGCGTATTCTAGCTAAAACCTTTACATAAATACAACATATGTTTAAAAAACAATCATACTAAAAAGTTATAGCACTGTTAGTTTTAATATTAAAAACTGCCAATAACAATAAATTAGTGAAGCTGAATTGCACATTAACCAGCACTAATAACTACATTTAATTTTTAGTGTAGTACTTATTAATTAAAATACTAATACAAAATAAAAAAACGCCGCTATTAAGCGGCGTTTATTAACTTACTTTGTTCTACCCAAAGCTTAGTCAGCTTGCGGGCGCATATGCGGGAACAAAATAACGTCTTTGATTGTAGATGAGTCAGTAAACAACATTACTAAACGGTCAATACCAATACCTTCACCTGCAGTTGGCGGTAAGCCGTACTCAAGTGCGCGTATGTAGTCTTCATCGTAATGCATTGCTTCATCATCGCCTGCGTCTTTCTCTTCAACTTGGCGTGTAAAGCGCTCTGCTTGGTCTTGTGCATCGTTAAGCTCAGAGAAACCATTTGCAAGTTCACGACCGCCAACAAAAAATTCAAAACGGTCGGTAACAAATGCATTTTCGTCGTTACGGCGTGCAAGTGGAGAAACTTCCCACGGGTAGCCAGTAATAAACGTAGGTTGAATAAGCATGTGTTCTGCTGTTTCTTCAAATATTTCACACAAGAACTTACCTGGGCCCCAAACACAGTTTTCAGGAATTTTAACGTGTACTTGTTTAGCGTACGCTTTTAATTCGTCAAAGTGGTTTTCTGGGTCGTTAAATACCGCAGCATCAAACTCAGGGTTATATTTTAATATTGCGTCCGCCATGCTTAAACGTGTAAACGGTTGGCCAAAGTCGTATTCAACTGAGTCAATTACTTCGCCGTTTTCGTCTTTAGTTGTATTAACTACAACTGCACTACCTAGTACGTTTTCTGCAACCGTACGAAGCATGTCTTCGGTGATGTTCATCAGGTCGATGTAATCAGCGTATGCTTGGTAAAATTCAATCATTGTGAATTCTGGATTGTGACGCGTAGATAACCCTTCGTTACGGAAGTTACGGTTAATTTCGAATACACGGTCAAAACCACCTACCACTAAGCGCTTTAAGTAAAGCTCAGGCGCTATACGTAAGTACATGTCGATATCAAGCGCGTTATGGTGAGTTACAAACGGACGCGCAGATGCACCGCCAGGTATAACCTGTAGCATTGGTGTTTCTACTTCCATAAAGTCACGGTCTGCTAAAAAGCGACGAATGCCTTCAACTACTTGTGAACGGATGCGGAATGTTTCGCGCGTTGCTTCGTTAGTAATTAAATCAACGTAACGTTGGCGGTACTTTGTTTCTTGATCTGATAAGCCATGGAATTTTTCAGGCAACGGACGAAGTGACTTAGTTAATAATTGGTACTCAGTCATTTCTACGTATAAATCGCCTTTACCCGATTTATTTAATGCGCCTTTAACACCAATAATATCGCCAGTGTCTAGCTGACCATATTTTTCTTTAAGATCTTTTTGAACATCTTTAGATGCATACGCTTGTACGCGACCTTTCATGTCTTGAATTACAAAAAACGGTCCACGCTTTGCTAAAATACGGCCAGCGATAGACACAACTTCTTGCATCTCTACTAATTCTTCTTTGCTCTTATCACCAAACTGGGCTTGCAAATCAGCCGTGTAATGCTCACGACGGAATTGGTTTGGATGACCGTTGGCTGGGCAATTTTCGCGTATAGCGTCTAACTTGCCGCGACGCTCAGCGATTAACTTGTTTTCGTCTTGGATTTTATCAGTCATTTTTTAGCTCTTTATTAGCTTGGTGGTTATAGGCCAGATTTAAGGCTGGCTTCAATAAATTTATCTAAGTTACCGTCAAGTACCGATTGGGTATTGCGGTTTTCAACGCCTGTACGTAAATCTTTAATGCGTGCGTCATCAAGTACGTATGAACGAATTTGACTACCCCAACCAATATCAGATTTAGCGTCTTCTTGCGTTTGTTTTTCAGCATTTTGCTGTTGTAGCTCAAGCTCAAATAATTTAGCTTTTAACTGCTTCATCGCTTGGGCTTTATTTTTATGCTGTGAACGCTCGTTTTGACACTGCACTACGGTATTTGTTGGTACGTGAGTAATACGAACCGCCGATTCGGTGGTGTTAACGTGCTGACCACCCGCGCCCGATGCACGGTAAACGTCTATACGTAAGTCTGACGGATTCATATCAATTTCAATGTTATCGTCAACTTCTGGGTATACAAACGCAGAAGCAAATGAAGTATGACGACGACCACTTGAGTCAAATGGGCTTTTACGTACTAAACGGTGCACACCAGTTTCGGTACGTAGCCAACCGTAAGCGTATTCGCCAACAAAGCGGACAGTTGCGCCTTTAATACCGGCAACATCACCGTCGGTCGCTTCAACTAGCTCAACTTTAAAGCCTTTAGCCTCGCCCCAACGTAAATACATACGAAGTAAAATATTACACCAGTCTTGTGCTTCAGTACCGCCAGAACCTGATTGTAAATCAAGGTAAGCATCGTTTGAGTCATGAGGACCCGAAAACATACGACGAAACTCTAAACCTTCTAACTGTCCGTTTAAATCAGCAAGCTCAGTTTGCGCTTCAACAAAGGTATCTTCGTCTTCAGCTTCTACAGCTAGCTCAAGTAAGCCTTCAACGTCGTCAGTACCGGCTACTAGGTTGTCGATTGTTTCAACAACCGCTTCTAATGCTGATTTTTCACGGCCAAGCGCTTGTGCGCGTTCAGGCTCATTCCATACGGCTGAATCTTCAAGCTCGGCGTTAACTTCTTCTAAGCGTTCTTGTTTAAGAGCGTAGTCAAAGGTACCCCCGAAGCAATTCAGTACGTTCGCGAATTTCCTTGATTTGATTAATCACAGGATTCACTTCAAACATGTACATCACTCCAAAATGGCTAGGTAATTGCGCCCCTTTAAATGGGATTTTCGCAATAAATTATCGTCAAATGATAAAAACGCCCGATTTTAACAAAAAACCGCGCGCTTTATTAGCATTTTATGCATGATATTACATATTTTTTAATGCACTTTTTCAAGCTCTCTAACTATTAATTGCAGCGTAAATTTACCTCTAAACTCATTTATATCGAGCTGATACGCTACTTTTACAAACTTCGCCTCAGTATCTGGCCACTCTTTTATATCAATACCAAAAGCAATGGCGTCAACTAATCGACCAGATTGGTGCTTTAACACGAGCTTTAAATGCTTTTCGCCTACTATGCGCTGCTGTATTACTTCAAAGGTATGCTCAAACACCGGCTCAGGAAATTGCTGACCCCACGGGCCCGATTGCTTTAATAGCTGGGCAAAATCCATTGTAAAGCAGTCGTTTGGCAGCTCGCCGTCGGTAAACACAATGCAGCGTTTACTTTCTTCACTTAGTTGCGCGCTAACTGCGGCATCAAACGCTTTTTTAAAGTCGTTAAAGTGTTGCTCGTTAATACTTAAACCGGCGGCCATTGCGTGACCACCAAATTTATTAATTAAATGCGGGTCGGCGGTATTAAGTCCTTCGAGTAAATCGCGCATGTGTAGCCCTTCAATAGAGCGGCACGAGCCTTTAATCTCACCGTTTTCGCCACCAGCAAATATAACGGTTGGGCGGTGGTATTTTTCTTTTAGGCGACCAGCCAAAATACCAATAACACCTTGATGCCAATCGTCTTGAAACAAACAAATAGCATCAGGAATGTTATCATCGCTAAATGCGAGCCTATCAAGCACGGCTTGCGCCTCAAATTGCATGCCTTGTTCTATTTCGCGCCTTGCAAAGTTTAAGCTATCGAGCTCGCCCGCTATACTACGCGCTTGGTTTATATCGGTGCTAAGCAAGCACGCTATACCCAAACTCATGTCGTCTAATCGCCCTGCTGCATTCAAACGCGGCGCAAGCGAAAAACCAAAGTCGCTTGCACTTAAGCGCGCAGCATTGCGGTTAGCCACTTCAATAAGCGCGGTAATACCAGGGCGTGTTTTACCACTGCGAATACGTGCTAAACCTTGATGCACTAACGTACGGTTGTTCGCATCAAGTGCGACCACGTCAGCAACCGTACCAAGCGCTACAATGTCGAGTAAGTTAGCTAAATTAGGCGGCGGTTGCTGCTCAAAATAACCTAAGTCCCGCATTACGCTTCTCAGTGCTATTAACAAGTAAAAAGCAACGCCAACGCCTGCAATGGATTTAGACGGAAAATCACATTCATGCCTGTTTGGGTTTACTATTGCATCGGCATTTGGCAGCTGCTCACCTTGTAAGTGGTGATCTGTTACCAGCACTTTTATGCCAACCGCTTTTAAAATATCAATACCGGCAATACACGATATGCCGTTATCTACGGTGATCACTAAATCAGGTTTTATTTGTACTATTTGCTCTGCAAGCGCGGGGCTTAAGCCATAACCTAAGCTAAACCTGTCAGGAATTAAGTAATCTAAATGCTTAAAGCCAAACATCTCAAGGCCTTGCATTAAAGTTGTAGTGCTTGTTGCGCCATCGGCATCAAAGTCGCCAACTATTAATATTTGGCTTTGCGCTTTTAATGCTTCAATTAATAAGTCGCTGGCTTTGTCGATGTCTTTAAACAATTTAAAGTCGTGGAGCGTAGCTACGCTGTTATTTAGCTCTTCGGCATTGAATACATTGCGGTTAGCATAAATTTGTTTAATTACAGGGTGTAAATTACTCGGCAGATGCGAGTCGTCAACGTTTTCACGCGCAATGATTAGTTTTTTCATGCAGGGTTTTAACTTATTGAGTCGTATTAAAAAGACAAAAAAAGGCCATTAAGGCCTTTTTAATAATAACTAAGCGTTTAATTACGACGCTTTGTTAGCTTCTAATGCTGCTTTTAATGCTGCTGCTGGCTGGTAACCAGGGATCATCGTACCATCTTCTAAAATAATAGCGGGTGTGCCGCTAATACCAAAGCTTTGACCTAATTGGTAATGCTCTGCAACCGGTGCGCTACAGCCTGCAACTACTTTAGTGCTTGTGCCCGATTTAGCTTCTGTTAGTGCTTCTTGCTGATCGCGTGCACACCATACGTTCATTAAATCTGCGTAACCTGAACCTTGTAAGCCACCACGTGGAAACGCTAAGTACTTAACGGTAATACCCGCATCAAGTAAATCGTCTAACTCGCGGTGTAATTTACGACAGTAACCACAGCTAATATCGGTAAATACAGTAATACTGTGTTTTTCGTTTGGCGCTTTGTACACAATCATCGATTCTTCGTATTCTTTAATACCTTCAACACGCACGCCATTTAATGCTTGCTCTGTTAGGTTATTACGATTATTTAAATCAATTAACGTACCTTGCATTAAAAATTGACCATCTGGACTTGCATAGAGCACGCCTTTATTAGTGATCAATTCTTTTAAACCAGCTACTGGACTTGGATTAATTTGCTTTACAGTTACACCAAGCTCGGCAAATTTAGTAATAATAGGATCATTAGCATCTGGTGTTACAGCAACGCCATTTGCAAATGCACTAATACTTGTGCACAACATGGCACCTGCTAACATTAATTTTTTCATAACTTCTCTCTATCCTAAAAATACTTAATATATTGACCGGCTTAATGATATTTACTTTCAAACTTACGCACGCGGATGATGCTCTGCGTGTACCGACTTTAACCGTTCATTGGCAACATGGGTATAAATTTGCGTCGTTGATAAATCGCTATGGCCCAACATCATTTGTACCACACGTAAATCTGCCCCATGATTTAATAAGTGCGTAGCAAAAGCATGGCGCATAGTATGGGGCGATAAAGGAGACTCAACTGCTGCCAAAATAGCATAGTGTTTAATTCTATGCCAAAAGGTTTGTCGCGTCATGCCTACTCCGCGTTTAGATGGGAACACAAAATCGGTGGCATGTTTTATCATTTGCGCACGACCACCCTTTAAAAATTGCTCAAGCCAATACATGGCCTCTTCACCCAGTGGTACTAACCGCTCTTTATTACCTTTACCTTTTACAAACACCACTGCTTGGCGCAAATTAATTTGCTCCATGCGCAGTCCAACAAGCTCACTTACACGCAAACCCGTTGCATAAAGTAGCTCTAGCATGGCCTTATCGCGCAGTCCCATCGCTTCTTCGGTGTTAGGCGCATTTAATAATGCCTCAACTTCAGCTTCTGAGAGTGTTTTAGGTAACGACTGCCCTGCTTTTGGCTGAGAAATATTTAGCATGGGGGTGTCGCTAATTAGTTTTTCGCGCACAAAGTACTGATAAAAACGCTTTAGCGCACTAATACTACGTGCAGTACTGCGTGGTTTTAAGCCTAAATCGACTCGATGCGCTAAGTAACTTTCAACATCAAGCCCTGTTACCGTCATTAAATTTTCGCCTTTTAAAAATAGGCAAAACTTGTCTAAATCACTGCGATAAGCACTTAATGTGTTTTCGCTTACGCCTTGTTCTAAGTACAGGCTATCTAAAAAGGTTTCTAGGTAGTCGCTATTACTGCTCATACTGCTGTTATTTTCAAAAGAATCGTCAGATAGCGTTGTCACATTATGCTCTCATGCTTTGCTAAGGTATCAATTAAAAATACCTTACGGTAAACTTGAGCCTATCATATCAGGCAATTACACAGTGATAAATACGATGCAAATTGGTTTATTTTTTGGTTCTACTACGTGCTACACCGAAATGGCAGCAGAAAAGATTCGCGACATTATTGGTGCCGATATAGTTACCCTGCACAATATTAAAGACGAGCCACTAAAAAATGCAGAGCAGTACGACTTTATCATCTTTGGTATTTCAACATGGGACTTTGGTGAAATACAAGAAGACTGGGAGTCAAAGTGGGACGACATAGCCGACGTAAACCTAAATGGTAAAACCATTGCTTTATTTGGCATGGGCGATCAGCAAGGTTACGGGCAGTGGTTTCAAGATGCACTAGGCATGCTACACGACGAAATAAATACGCAAACATTTACTCAACTTGGTTTTTGGCCAAACGACAGTAGCTACGAGTTTGAAGCTTCAAAAGCATTAACGCCTGATGGTAAACAGTTTGTAGGACTCGCATTAGACGAAGATAGTCAATACGAGCTAAGCGACGACCGCATTGCAACATGGGTTGAACAGGTAATGACTGAATACGGCGAAACGCTTTAATTCACTTATCAATACCGACAAATAAAAAGTAAAAAGCCCACAACTAGTTTAGCTGCGGGCTTTTTAATTAATATAAATCAATTTATTGAAACGTCATCACATTGGTTGTTTGTGGGTAGTACCCATCAGCCATAACGATATAAGGCAGTAAATTACTTAACCATTTTTGCTGCACGCTTTCGCTATAATTTAAGTAAAGCTTATCTTCGTGAATATAAAATGCTTCAGGGTCTATCCCTACGGCATTACCCTCATCAGCCATTGCATAAGCGCACCAGCCACCGTATTGCGGTGCATAACGCTTTGGGTTTTCTGCAAATGTCGTTTTGTTTTCTTCACTCGAAAAATGCCAGTCAGCACCTAAATAACTAAACGTATATTTGTCGCTACCTTTAACGGCTTTATTTTGCGTAAAATAAGCAACGCTGTCGTACCCTTTAATAGCCGTGTTATTAAACCAACCCGTATTTACAGCATCATCCTTTGCATTTGCCCCACCGCTTATTAACAGTGCGCTAAGCATTATTAAAGCAACTATGTACTTAATCATCTTTTTTCCTTTATTATTTACTCAAAATTGAATGCCAATTAAATATAGCTGGCTTAGTGAGTAAGAAAGGCAAAGCGCAAAAATGATTTCAGTTAATACTTAATTATTTAACGTTTAGTAAATAAATAAACAGTAAAACTTACTCTACTTTTAACCAATATTGATTACGGTAAAAAAAGCCAATGTAGCCTCGTACTTCGAGCTTTTTACCTTCATCTTGCGGAGTTAGTTGTAAAGTGTAGGTTTTACCATTTGTTGGATCGAGTATTTCACCGTCTCCCCAAACGCCATCATCTTGTGCTTTGACATCGGTGATTATAGTCATTCCTAAAATAGGCTGATCTTTTAACTCATCATCGCATTTACTACATATATCATTTTGTTTTGCAGGGTTAAGAATGGTTTCAACTTTGCCGCTTAATACACCGTTGGTTTGGGTAATACGTACATACGACTTAGCTTGGTTTGTATCCTCATCAATCGTTTTCCAAAGGCCTACAGGCGTAATAGTAGCAAACACACCTTGGCTTGCAAAAATGGTGGCTGCTAACGTGCTAAGTACTGCTAATTTATTTAACTTTTTCATTGTGTTGCCTTTTAAATTAAGTGGCTAATAGCTAAATCATATCAGGTGATTTATAAACACACTATTAAAGCGCTGTACATAAAATAAAAAACCAAAAGCAAAAAACCTAAACTAATAATCATTAGTTTAGGTTTAAGGGGCAGTCGCATAAAAAAAGTTACGCATTACCTCACTTTAAAAACAACATCCCCTATTTTTAGATTTGAATATTCAGGCTCAACTAAAGATAATTCGTTATTATCAATCATGCTTTTAAGGTATCTAATCTCTTCAGGATTTTCGACATTCATATACCTTGATCGCCACTTACCCATGTCGAATAACCAGAAATATGCGGCTATATTTTCATTACTTTCGTCAATCACTATAAAATCGAGTTCATCATCCTTGTTCAAATCCATGCCAATGAAATAGTAAGTATGTTCTTTTAAAGAGTTACGATCGTAAAAATGTTGTTCAGAAAATACTGCCTCTATTAAACCTTGAGGTATTAGCGCTTGTGATGGCCAAAATACACTGCGCTCAATAAAATCACCGACTGTGTGTTCAAGCGTTAAAGCAAACTCATTATTTACATACATCCTATCGATGATAGCGTATTGCTCTGGGTGACTCGTTTCAATTTTCTGTTTTAATAACTGCATAGCTAAATAACCTTGGCGTCCTAAGCTGTACTCAAAATAGTAATAGTCAAACTTTTCTATTGTTACTTTATCTGCATCTAAACGCGCTATTTGGCTGTTTGTAGATAAGCTTTGAAAATTTAATAAAGGGGAGTTAACAGCAAGCATACTAACGAGCACCACCCACCCCATCACAATATTTATTTTGCTAAGCGGCTCTAGCCAATTGTCTCGCTTTGTTATAATTCCAACAAGATAACTAAACGAAAAACACGCCAATAAAAACCAAATCAAAATGCCCCAACAACGATCTACTGTTAGCCCATGCTGCTCTACCCGTAAGTAAATTCCATAGGCAGAAATAACACTATAAACTGGAAGTAACGCAACGCTTATAAAAACGAGTCGGTGCAAGAGCATGTGATAAGGGCGAACTGATGAGTCATCTTTATAAACAGTGTTAACAAAAAACAACGTGAGCACCTGCAGCCACATTACTAATAAACTGCCACTTCCGGTCTCCCATAATTTATTGAGTCCGGTAAAAGGAAGTGTTGCTAAAAAACCGAGAGAAATAACTGATAAAACAGGCAATAAAAACTTAATTAAAGTTTGTAGTAAAAAAGCGATATTATCTTCAATGTTCAAAAGCTTTCTAAATATGATACTCGCAAAGGCAAATGCGAGCGTTAAGGTTGGGATCCAAAACCATTCATCTCTTAGTAGCTCAGAGAAAAAATTTATATCTAAAATATCAAATAAAGCCGCACCTAAATTTAGTATTCCCCAAAAAATAAGTACGAACAGCCAGCATTCTCCAAAAATTATAAAATTACGCCAAGAGAGCTTAAACAAACGACTGTAGCTAACATTTTCTGAACTACCAAATTGTTGAATGTACATAAGGCCTTTAAAGCCAGCTATTAAACTAGTAAAAATAAAAACGGATATTAAATTGCTATTACTTACGTACTCTTGAGGCTCTTGCTGAAAGCCTGCATACGCACCCAGTAAAGATAACAACAAGGAAAAAGGAAGGATTAAAAGTAACGACGTTTTTATATTATTTTTATTAACGGTCATTAGCATTAATAAAGGAAAGCTCATAGAAAATGTAATAAGTGAGACTAACCATGTAGGGCTTGTTGCTGGCCACACATTATTTTCTATACTGCTATATAAAAGGGTAAGAGCAATAGCCTGTACTACGGCAAGTATAATTATAAAGGATTTTGGTAACTGACTATCCATATCTGTTCTCAACAATAGGTTTTAGTCAGTTTGCGTTATTCGTTCCTATTTTACAATTGCTTCACATTTTCAAATAAAATGCTTTGCACAGGGCTATATAATCAGCAGTGTAGGTATTATCTAAGTTTCTAATACATAGGATTGATGATTCTATATCGCTTTTTACGTAGCTAAATGTCATTAAACTGCGGCTAATATCTTTGTTGGGCGTGGCTTTTACTTGGCAGTGAGTATTTAAATAAAGCCCATTTTGAATAGCAAGCTCAATAAATAATGCGCCTTCAACGCTTGGGAGTATTAAGCTAAAGCGGGAACCACTATGGCTTAAATGTTTAAAGGCATTAATTAACTCTTCAAAACTTAATCCGTCGGTATGGCGTGCGGCATTACGCGCAGCATTATCGCCTTTTAAACTGTGATTAAAATACGGTGGATTAGAGATAACCACGTCAAATTTAACTTCACTACTAAAGCGCTGAATAGTTTGGTGCGTAATACTTATAGTTGGCCACGGACTATTAGCTACATTTTGTAATGCTTGGGTATAGGCGCTTTCGTCAATTTCTACCGCAGTTATATCAAGCTCATTACTGCGCTGCTTACACATTAGTGCTAGTAAGCCGGTGCCGGTGCCTATATCAAGTAATGACTTTACGCCGCTTAAATTAGCCCATGCACCAAGCAAAATGCCATCGGTAGAAACTTTCATTGCACAGTGGTCGTGTTCAACTTTAAATTGTTTAAATACAAAACCAGACATTTTTTCACCTTTTCATTCACCAAGCGCAGCATAGCGCGTATAATCAGGGTAATTGTCCCTTATTTTAGACACTCTATGCAATTTTCTGAATTTGATCTTGATAACAAGCTACTCGATGCCATTAATAAAATGGGCTACGAGACGCCAACCAGCATTCAACAACAAGCTATTCCTGAAGCACTACAGGGGCGCGATATTTTAGCATCTGCGCCTACTGGTACAGGTAAAACAGCGGCATTTTTAATTCCGGCTATTCAGTACTTACTGGATTTCCCACGTCGTGACCCTGGTTTTGCGCGCGTACTCGTTATGACCCCAACTCGTGAGCTGGCTTATCAAATTCATGAACAATGTGAACTGCTAGCTAAACGCACACACCTAAAAATTGGTGTAGTAACAGGCGGTATTAACTACGGCACGCATAAAGAAATTTTTGAAAAAAATAACGATATTTTAATCGCCACACCAGGTCGATTAATGGAATACCTAGAAACCGAAAACTTTCATGCTGAACATGTAGAAATGCTTATTATTGATGAAGCAGATCGCATGTTAGATATGGGTTTTAAAAAGGAAATGAGCCGTATTTGTGACGAAGCTAAAAATCGTCGCCAATGTTTTTTATTCTCAGCAACACTTGAAGGTGACAGCGTAGAAAGGTTTGCTGAAAAAACATTAAACGACCCAGCTCTATTAGAAGCCGAATCGTCACGTAAAGAAAAGGCTAAAATTCACCAATGGGTACATTTAGCCGACGATTATCATCACAAACTTGAATTATTAGTTAATACGCTAAAAAATCCTGACGTAACTAAAGCGATTGTGTTTGTTAAAACTCGCGAACGCTTAGAAACATTGATTGGCGAACTTACAACTAACGATGTAAAAGCAGCGTGGTTACGCGGCGAAATGCCACAAGACAAACGTATGAAAGCCATGGAAAACTTCCACAGTGGCAAAACAAGCATATTAGTTGCTACCGACGTAGCTGCACGTGGTATTGACGTATCTGATATCAGCCACGTTATTAACTTTGATATGCCGCGTACTGCCGACGTATATGTACACCGTATTGGTCGTACTGGCCGTGCTGGTAAAAAAGGGATAGCAATATCGCTAGTTGAAGCACACGATATTGGTATTTTATATAAAGTAGAGCGCTACGTTGAACAAAAATTAAAACGCCGTGTAATTAGAGGTGTCGAGCCACAGCATAAAGAAGCTAAGCCACCTGCTAAAAAGCGTAAAGATCCAGTAAAAATGAAAGCCAAGAAAAAGGCTAAGGTTAAAAAGAAAAAGTAACCTAAAACATTTTTATACTAAGCCGGCTTTTGTCGGCTTTTTAATGCAAGCTTTATAGCTCTGTCACTTGTACCTGTTACATATGTAACCCAAGCATGTAACTCATACTCATTTAAATGTAATTTTTGCCCACCTGAATTCCCACTTAATAAAATCCCCTTATATTTCATAGCGTTAATATTGGCACCGAAATTGTAACTACAAAGATAACCTAGCCGATGGAATTTCCATATTGTGGCTGCACTATTCACCGTAATGTAAGGATTAAGTTATGAACCGCTTCAAGTTAACTATCGCTTTAGTATCATTTTGTTGTTTATTTTTATTAGCTTGCGCTACAAAGGTAAGTGCAGCAACCAACATGGCCGTAGTAAGCAGTGTAGCCACTCAACCTAACTTACAACAAGCTATCACCAACACCCTACGAACTAATCCTAACCTAGCGTTAAGTGATATTCGTGTGCAGGTAAAAAATGGTGAAGTAGATTTATATGGTGAAGCACAAACTGGTTTTCAGCGCGCACTAGCTCAAAAGTTTTTAGAAAATATGGATGGCGTAAAAATCATTCGTAATAAAATTAGCGTTATTTAATACGCACCACATAAACTTATTTGTATAACTAATTCATAAGCGCGGCTTGTTACTCCAACACAAGCTGCGCTTTTTTATACCCTGTTTAAGGCGAGTTTAGCTGTTGAGTACAAAGATAAAATAAAACCTATGTAATGCAATTATTCCTCCCACCAAAGCGATAGCCCCACTAATACCAAACATACTACTGGCTTGGCTAATAGAACAAGTTACATCAGCATTAGTCACCATCCTCGTTTTAGTACAGCTATCTAAACAATTGAACCAACAGATCGTTTGGTTACTGTTTAACTTATAAATATAAGCGCGCAACTCTACGAACTTGTTATGCGTAAAAAGAAGCTAAAAATGACACCCTAATTTTTACACTATTGTTTATATTCAGTTTTTGTAATGCTGAAGAAGAGTGATTTGGATTTGATGCTAGCGTGGCTATCTCTGATTTTTAGCCTTGAAATAAACTCAGTTAATTTTGTAAAGGTTTACACAGGTTCTTCAGCCGATCGAGCGGGACTGAAAGAGGATGATTTAGTTATTGAAATAGATGGGGGTGCTATTCCAAAGTATGCTGCAAAGGTAGTAAAGAAGTCGGTGGATAAACACTACTTTTACTTATTAAACACTCCTATAGTCAAAGAACTGATCAGCATTGATATTCAATAGACATAACACTAGGTATTTAACTTTTGGCTAATAATCCGTTTATAAAAACCAACAGCGCAATTTTACTCTGTAAAAATGCGCTGTTGGTAAGTAACTATTTCCCAATGCTTTTGCCTAATGAGTTTTAACTAAATTACTCAATTTGGTCAGAGTCAGTACCGTCTTTATTTGATGATTGCTGGCTTATTTTATCGCTTATCATGGCATCGAGTTTTTCGCCGCCTTTAATACCAAAATCTAAAGTACGAATTGGGAATGGAATACTAATATCAGCTTCATCAAGTGCCTGCTTAACGGCAACAACACCTTTGTGGCGTACCGTCATAAAGTCAGGCTCGCCTGGGTATTTAATCCAAAACCATACCAGTAAGTTAATGCTGCTGTCACCAAAACCTTCGGCGTATACTGCGGTTTCGTCTTTGCGTATTACGAAGTCAAATTCATTTATTTTTTCGACGATGACGTCTTTTGCTTTTTCTATGTCGTCGCCGTACGAAATACCTACGGGTACCTCTATGCGCCTAACACCTAAAGTGGTGTAGTTTTTTAGTACGTTTCTAAATAATACTTTGTTTGGTACCAGTATTAACTGCCCGTAAAAGCTCTCTATTAGCGTGTTACGTAGGTTTATAGAATGTATTGAACCAAACACATCATCGGTTTCTATTACGTCACCTGTTTTAAATGGCTTACGTACACCCATTGCTATACCAGCAATTAGGTTTTCGGTCATGTCTTGAAACGCAAAACCAATGGCTAAACCCACAATACCTGCACCAGCAAGTAGCGAGGTAACAGTGCCTTTTAGCCCAACAAAATCGAGCGCTATAAATAAACCTATACACAACACAATAACTTTAAAAATTGACGCCATTAAGTCGGCAATTTGTGTTGAGTCGAGTGAGCGGCGTAATATGTTTTTCATCAGCTTGCCAGCAAAGCGCGCCAATATTGAAAACACAATTGCGATCAGTATCGCAACTATAAAATTAGGGATATGGCTTATTACAACATCAAACCACCCTCCGAGCTTTTCTTCTATTAGTTTTTCGGCTTCGTCAATTGACGGAATGCTGATCATTTTATTTGCACCTATTTAATTAGTGTTCTCATTAATATTAGATGAGATTGCAAATATAACGCCAACATCAAAAAAGCCATGCAATGCATGGCTTTTAAATTTTTTATTTAAGCTTATAAACCTAATTTTGTTCGTCGCGCATAAATACAGGCTCAAGCTCTTTAGCTGTTGCCTCTGGGCTAAAGTAATAACCTGCTACCGTAAACTCTTTAAGTTGGCTTAACTGCGTTACTTTATTTTCGATAATGTAGCGCGCCATCATGCCGCGTGCTTTTTTAGCGTAAAAGCTAATAACTTTATATTGACCGTTTTTACAGTCTTTAAAGTGTGGGGTAATAATTTGTGCATTAAGCGCTTTTTTATCAACCGCTTTAAAGTATTCATTTGAAGCAAGGTTAACTAAGTATTGTGCGTCTTGTGCTTTTAATACGTCGTTTAGTTTATTCGCTATTACGCTGCCCCAAAACTCATATAAGTTTTTACCACGTGAGTTTTCAAGCTTAGTGCCCATTTCAAGACGGTAAGCTTGCATTAAATCAAGTGGTTTTAATAAGCCGTATAAACCCGAGAGTATACGTAAATGGTTTTGTGCGTAATCAAGCTCAGTTGCCGTTAGTGTACTTGCATCTAAACCGCCGTATACATCGCCGTTAAAGGCAAGTGCGGCTTGTTTGGCATTACTTTGTGTAAACGGCTGCGCCCACTCACTAAAGCGTGCTGCGTTAAGCCCAGAAAGCTTATCGCTAATTTTCATTAAACTGCCAATTTGCGCTGGTGTTAGTTCACGGCATACTTTCATGAGCTCTTCGCTGTGCTCTAGTAATTCAGGCTGAGTGAACTTGTCTGTTGCGGGTGGCGTTTCGTAATCAAGATTTTTTGCAGGTGAAATAACAGTGATCATAGTTAGCTATTGACTTGTAATTTATTTAGTGTCAATTTCAACATTAAATGAAACGAAAAGCACGTTTTGTTTAAATAAATCCTCTCTTAAAATCCATGCATAGCCGTTTTTTTTATTGATCAGGACATAAGACCTATCAAGCATTGTCACACTGTTGCAGTATGGATTAGATATATTAAGAGTGATTAGATTTTTCTTTTAACTTGCTTGGAATGAGGAAAGCAAATGACTTCAGCTCTACAAAGGCTAAAACAACATTCATCTATCGTAGCCGACACTGGTGATATTGAAGCTATTAAAAAGCATCAACCAGAAGATGCAACTACAAACCCGTCGCTTTTATTAAAAGCGAGCGAGATTGAAGCATATAAGCCTTACCTAAATAAAGCTTGGAGCTACGCAAAAGAAACCGAGCAAGAGCCTGCTAAACAACTTGAACTAGCATGTGATTACTTTGCTGTATTACTAGGTAAAGAAATTAGCGCTATTGTACCTGGTTATATTTCGACTGAAGTAGATGCACGCCTTTCGTTTAATACGCAAGCTACGATTGATAAAGCACATACCCTACTTAGCCTTTACGAAAAAGAAGGTGTAAGCAAAGACAAAATTTTAATTAAAGTAGCGTCTACATGGGAAGGTATTAAAGCCGCTGAGCAACTAGAAAAAGAAGGGACTAAATGTAACCTTACTTTATTATTTAGCGATGCCCAAGCTCGCGCGTGTGCCGATGCAAACGTATTTCTAATTTCGCCATTTGTTGGCCGTATTTTAGATTGGCACGTTGCTAACGGTATGGAAAAACCAACCGATCCGCTACAAGATCCAGGTGTTCAGTCTGTACGCAGCATTTTTGAATTTTACAAACGCCATGACTACAAAACAGTTGTGATGGGTGCAAGTTTCCGTAATACAGGCGAAATTATTGCACTTACTGGTTGTGACAAGCTAACTATTAGCCCTAATCTTTTAGAAGATTTAGGTAACCTTGAAGGCGCACAAGAATATTTGCTTGAAAGCGATGTTCCACAAGAGCCAAAACCAGAGCCATTAACAGAAGCACAGTTCCGTTGGTTACATAACCAAGATGCTATGGCTACTGAAAAACTAGCTGAAGGTATTCGCTCTTTTGCTGATGCACAAGAACAACTAGAGGCGCGCTTTAAAGCAATGTAATTTGCTATAATCGTGTTTTAAAAACGTCGCAATAGCGGCGTTTTTTTATGCCTAAAATACGCTACCCCTCTATATAATCTTCATATCGACTTCATATAATCCTCGTATAAACCTTCATCAATTAATCACACTTATGTAACATAACTGTCACTTTTTTATTCTATTTTAACTAGGCCTGTGGTATAGGTATTCTTGAGGTCAATAAAATCAATAGGAGAAGTTCATGGATAGCCTAAACGATATATTAGAGATATTAGAAGGACCAGATACAACAAGGAAAACCTCTCAGAAAAATAAAAAAAGAAAATGGCGTGAAATAGAAGCAATAAAAGACAAACAGCGCCTACGTAAAGAACTACAAGAACTAGACTACTTTACAGACAGTATTGCGATTGAAGAGCTCGATTTTTAATTCAATACGCCCCAACTAAACAAAAAGGCTTCCGATATATGGAAGCCTTTTTTAATGCGCTGAAAATAGCTGCATGAGATAAATTTATTATTCAGAGCCCCGGTTATTTACACCTGCCAGTTAATCGGTTTTTCATCTTGGGCTTGTAGTAGCTCATTCGTTTGTGAGAAATGCTTACAACCAAAAAAGCCTCTATGCGCCGAAAGCGGCGATGGGTGCGGCCCTTTTAAAACATGATGGCGAGCGCTATCTATACCTTTACCTTTTTTTTGTGCATGTGCACCCCATAAAATAAATACCACACCTTCGCAGTGCTTATTAATATGCGCTATTACATTATCGGTAAATTGCTCCCATCCTAAATGCTTATGAGAATGCGCTTGCCCTTGCTCAACGGTCAATACTGTATTGAGTAGAAATACACCCTGATCTGCCCAACTTTGCAGGTAACCATGCTCAGGAGTAATAAACCCGCTAATATCGGTAGCTAACTCTTTATACATATTTTTAAGCGACGGCGGCAGCTTTTTTACATCAGGCAATACCGAAAAACACAAGCCATGCGCTTGCCCTTCTCCGTGGTATGGGTCTTGTCCTAAAATTACAACGCGGATGTCATTTAGCGCTGTGGCATCAAAAGCGCTAAATACTTGAGGTTCAGGCGGATAAACAGCAACACCTTCATTGCGGCGATTAGCCACAGTCTCTAACGTTTCCTGCATGTAAGATTGCTGTAATTCACTTTCTAAAAATGTAGCCCAATCGCTCATTGTGTACTCTTAATCTGTTTACGTGATGCGTCTATTTTATCACACATATCCGCGAGTCCATCTAGCATCCGCGGAGTAAAACGATGTAATAAATCGGCATTCACGCTAATAAATTGATCATTTTTAACAGCGGGCACTTCTGGCCACTTTTGCCAATTAACAACCGGCTGTGGTGTTTTTGATTTTTCATCAGGGATAATAATAACTTGTGGCTTAGTAACAATGACATTTTCGATACTAATTTGCGGGTAATCTGTAACGCTCTGTGCAAATACATTACTTACATGGCATGTTTCAATCAGTTGGCTTATCCATGTATTTTTACTAACTGTCATCATGGGCTCAGCCCATAACTGATAAAACCCGGTAATATTTTTTTTATCTTGCTGGCTTTTAACAATACCATTTAGCTTATGTTTAAATGCATTTGCCGCTTGCTGGCTTTGCTTAATGTTCCCTGTAAATTCACCAAAAGTAAGTAATTCATCGGCTACACCAGCGATTGTGGTGGGATTACTCAAATATACTTTTATACCTAAGCGCTCTATTTGGGCTAAATCTTCGCTTTGATTCCCGCTTTTCCACGCAATTACTAAATCAGGTTTAAGCGCTAACACTTTTTCAAGTGAGATACCGTAATAACCGCCTATGCGCTCAATACTTTTAGCCTCAGCAGGATAGTCGGCGTAATCAACCGTGCCCACAATATTATCGCCCGCTCCTATGGCAAATAGGTTTTCGACTATATGTGGTGCAAGCGCGATTATTCGCAGTTTTTTAGAATCCTTGGTCTGCTCTGCAAGCGCATCACCCAATACACTAAAAAGCAGCAGCCCAATAAAAAACGCTTTAAACATTAGTAATCAAACCCTTCGAGCGCTTTTATGCCTGAGTCGAATGCGTGTTTTACATTACGTACTTCGCTTACGGTGTCGGCAAGGTCGGTTAAAGTACGGTGCGCTGCACGCCCGGTAATAATAACTGACTGCATTGGCGGGCGGTTATTAAGCGCTGTTACTACTTCATCTAAATCAACGTAGCCGTAGGTCACCATATACGTAAGCTCATCGAGTAATACTAAATCAATACTGCTATCAGCAAGCATGCGTTTTGACTCTTGCCATGTTGCTTGCGCGGCTGCGGTATCGGCTTCTTTATTTTGCGTATCCCAGGTAAAACCGGTGTTCATTACAACAAACTCAACGCCTGCACCTTGTAATAAATTACGCTCGCCACATTCCCAAGTACCTTTAATATATTGGCAAACGGCTGCTTTTTTACCATGCCCAACACAGCGAGCTACAACGCCAAAACCTGAGGTTGATTTACCTTTACCATTACCCGTAATAACCTGAAAAATACCTTTTACATCTTGTGCTGCAGCAACGCGCGCATCCACTTGTTCTTTTACTTTTTGTTGGCGCTTTTGGTGTTTATCGTTGTTTTGTTCAGTCATTATTGTGCCCTTCATAAATCGAGATAATTTGCTGTATATTTAAATGCGCTTCACACATGGTTGCTAATCGTTCTAACTGCTGCTCGCGATGAGTGGCAATACTAATTGGGTTAATTGAGGCGCTTGGTTTTACCCATTTTAAAATTTGCGATGTAGCATCGGCTTCATCAAACAAGCCATGTAAATAGGTGCCCGCAATGGCATTATCATCGCTAATAAAGCCATCTGTTTTAAAGCCATTTGGGTGGCTTTTATTAAAGGTTATAAATGGCTTATTAAGCGCTGCACCTTGGCTAATTCCTGCATGTATTTCGTAACCACTACACGGTGTTTGTTGGTTATTTAAAAGTAGTGTAGCGGTTATTTTAGTTAATACTTTTTGTGCTGTCAGCGTGGTTTCAAAGTCGCATAGAGCAAGCCCATTTACTTGCTTTAATGACGATTCAATACCATCAGGATCGTTAATGGTATTGCCCAGCATTTGCATGCCGCCACAAATGCCAAGTACTTTGCCACCATAGCGTAAGTGGCGTTTAATTTGAGTGTCCCAGCCTTCATTTTTCAAAAAGGTTAAATCGCCCAGTACATTTTTACTGCCAGGGAGAATTATCAGATCAACGTCTGGGATAGTTTGCGTGTGGCGCACATAATTTATATTAATATTGGGGTGCAAACGCAGTGCATCAAAATCAGTATGGTTACTAATGTGGGGAACAAGTAGCACTGCAATATTAATTGTGGCGTTGGTTACATTATTATCAATGGCGACGGCGTCTTCAGCATCAAGCGCAAGATCGTGCAAATAAGGTAATACGCCAAGTACGGGTTTGTTTGTGTATTCTTCAAGCCAATCAAGCCCACCTTGCAGCAAACTTATATCGCCTCGAAAGCGGTTTATAACAACCCCTTTTACGCGCGCTTGTTCTGATTCGCTTAGCAAAGCAAGTGTACCTACCAAATGTGCAAACACACCGCCTTTGTCGATATCAGCAATTATAATAACAGGGCAATCTACCTCTTCGGCGTAACCCATATTGGCAATATCGTTTTCACGCAGGTTTATTTCAGCAGGACTCCCTGCCCCTTCAACAAGGAGTAAATCAAAGCGTTTAGCTAAGCGGTTATGTGAGGTAATTACCGCATCCATCGCCACTTTTTTATAGTCGTGATATTTGCCCGCTTCCATATTACTAATGGCTTTTCCATGAATAATAACTTGCGCGCCCGTATCGCTATTAGGTTTAAGCAATATGGGATTAAAATCTATTTCGGGCTCTACTTTAGCTGCTATTGCTTGCAAGGCTTGCGCACGGCCAATTTCTCCGCCATCTTTTGTTACTGCGCTATTAAGTGCCATATTTTGTGGTTTAAAAGGCGCAACCTTTACCCCTCGCTTAGCAAATACCCTGCAAAGGGCTGCAACTAGGGTACTTTTACCTGCGTCGGAAGTAGTGCCTTGCACCATTAAGGTTTTCATGGAATTACACCCTTCGCTTTCTAAAAAACAATAAACTTAAAAAGAACACGCTACCAATAGCAGCGGTTATAACACCTACAGGTAACTCTTGGTTTTTTAGCAAGGAGCGCGAAAGTACATCAACCCACACCATAAATGTACCGCCCATTAAGCTGGTTACTAGCAATCCCGCGATGGTGCCTTGGGAGATAAAAAAGCGCACAATGTGCGGTACCATTAATCCTACAAACCCAATACCACCACACATAGCCACCAGCACAGCGGTAATTAATGAGCTCAAAACTAGCATAAGTATTCTAAAGCGCTGGACCCTAACACCTAATGTAATTGCGCTTTCATCGCCAAGTAACATGGCATTGAGCTGCCTTCTATAGCTCAGCATTACAAACGTACACAATGTAATTACCAATAAAGGTAACCAAAGCGTAGCCCACTGCGCACGAGCAAAGCTGCCCAGTGTCCAAAATAAAATAGCGGCTACCGCCTGAGGGTTGCTCCAATAAAGCAACAAGCTGGTAAACGCACTAAATAAAAACGACAGAGCAACACCAGCTAATAACATTGATTCTACCTGTGCACTTTGCTGCCTACCTGCAATAAGTATTAATAAACTCATAGCGAGCAAGCTACCTAATAACGCTGCTGCCGATAGCATAAAGCCTGCGCTAATGCCTGCTAATGCCATAAGTAACACCACACCAAATGAGGCACCCGACGATATACCAAATAAGTAAGGGTCGGCTAGGGGGTTGCGCGTTACCGTTTGTAAAATAAGCCCCGCAATTGCTAAGCCGGAGCCTGCTAAAAAGGCGAGTAATGTGCGTGGCATTCTTAGCTCGTAAATAATACGCGTATTAAAAGACGCATCATTTGAGAGTAAAAAGCTATTAAGTACGTCTTGAAGTGAGGTCTCTGCTGCACCAAAACTAAGTGCTGCAAATAAGCTAAATAAAGCAGCTGCAGCACTTATAAAAAGCGCAAATGAGTGGCGATTATTAACTGCGCTCATATTATTTGTAACCATAAAAGTAAGTGATATGAGGGATGCTATTTCCCGACTTCGATATTTGCGGGTGGTTATTTACTTGGGCGCAGACACCAAAAACGTCGCCTAACATGTTTTCGGTTAATACCTCACTTGGGGCGCCTGAATGCGTAATTTCACCATTTTTAATAACCACTAGTTCATCGCACATTGCCGAGGCTAAGTTTAAATCATGAAACGATGCAAACACCGTTACACCCAACGATTTAGCAAGCTCCATTACCTGTATTTGGTATTTAACATCTAAATGGCTAGTTGGCTCGTCCATTATTAACAGTTGAGGTTGCTGGACTATGGCGCGGGCTATCAAGGCACGTTGCTTTTCACCGCCTGAGAGCGACTCAAAGCTTTGATCGCTATGATCTACCAACCCTACGGTGTTGATTGCTTGAATGATTTTTTGTTTATCAATGTTAGTTATTGAGCTAAATAACGATTTATGAGGCGTTAGGCCAAGCGCAATAACGTCAAATACGCTTAAGTTAAATTGCGACGGGGTTTCTTGTAAAACAACCGCTACTTTTTTTGCGTACTCATCGCTTTTTAGCTGCCAAATGTCGGTGTTGTTAAACTCTACAACGCCATCACTAGGTTTATTAAAACGATATAAACAACGCAATAAGCTCGATTTACCTGCGCCATTGGGACCAATTAAGCCAACAAATTTACCTGTGGTTATTTTAAGGTTTATTTTTTTGAGAATCGTTTTATTGCCAATATCCCACGATACGTTTTTAACGTTTAGCAATGGTGTATTTAATGGCGTTTGAGTGTGCAATAGTCAGTCCTAGGCTAGGTTAAACTCACTAAAAATGCGATAAAAATACTAATGCACTACAAGAAAAAAATGAGTAAACCCGCTCGTTAAAAAAATTCATACCAATTGCATTAAATTAGTGAGCTATTACAGCAACAAATAAATAGCTTAATAACAAGGCGGAAATTATGACATATAGTTGTTATATATGAATAATTTTTAACAAAGTTAGTAAGTTATTTAATTCGCTAGAAAGATCATGTTTTTAATAAAATTGGTATTATACCATTTGTATCTGACTTACAGCTCAGCTGCTTACAGTTGCGGGAACAGTCGAGGACTCGCACCTCATTCCAAATGAAGCTCTATTATGGGCGGCTAAGTAAATAATTTAAAGCAAAAAAAACCGCACTCAAAAGAGCGCGGTTAAAAAGGGAGTGTTTTAACTAGGGCGTATTGACCTTTGTGGATTTAAATTTGTTCAATCTAGGGGCGATTAAATCGCGGCGCGAGGTTTGTAACCTAGTGGGCTAAGTAAAAACCGAGCAAAGCTTCCGCGTCCTGCTCACGCCCCTTACCTACATCCATGTAGGCAACAAAGAGTAAATCGTCCCTAGAAAGAACCCTGAGGGCAGCGCATGTTTGGTATTTATGCTACGTTATCGCCTATTTATGGGGAATAACCACATTTCACAGACTCTGCCTTGCCTAAAAACCAAACACACTGCTGCAAATTCAACCACCAAAGATAAACACGCCCTGCCGTTAAAACTTGTATTCAATACCTAAGCCTACGTAGTCTTGGTCAACGTTGTTGTCCATATCGAAGCTTGAGTAAAAACCAAATACTTTAATGTTTTTATTTAATTTGTGATCAAGACCAACTGAAATTGCTGACTTATCGTCGCTGTCGTCAAAGTCCATATCTTGGTATTGCACTTTAAATGTGTTGTTACCCATGCTGTAAGCAGCATTTAGCAAGTAACCATCCGCTTCTGCGCTGCCATCTACTGCTTCTTGTGTTTGGTACATTGCGCCCAATTTAAAGTTTTCAACTTTACCCTGGATTGATGCACGCACTACATCGTAGCCATTTACTTCGCTATCGGCTGCAATAGAGGCGTATACCGCGCTCTTTTTAAGTGCAACGTCACCGTAGGTCACTGCCATTGAGTAACCGTTATCAGCGTCTACATCGTCTTCAGCTACAAAAGTAGCAAGTACTTTAAAGCCTTCGTATGAGTTTGATGAATAACTAACTGTATTTCCTAAGCGGTTTTCACCTTTAAATACATTTTTAATGTCGCCTTCAAGGTCGTTAAATAAATCCAACTTGCCTTGAGATTGCTTAAGCGCAGTATCGTTACGACCAATAACTACTTGGCCAAACGCACCTTTTAAACCAACGTATTGGTTACGCGCAGAAATATTGTCGTCGTTATCGCCTTTTGAATCAGCATCAGACACATCAACTTGAAACTCAAACTTATATACCGCTTCTAAACTATCATTTATTTTTTCAGAACCTTTAACACCAAGACGAGATGCATTACTTTTTATCTCAGTAAAAGACCCTTCGCCATCATCTGATGATTGCACTGTTACATTCGCTTTACCGTAAATGTCTACGTCGGCAAGTGCATTAAAAGATAAACCACTTAATAGTGCTAAGCATAAGCTCGATTTTACAAATTTCATGTTATTTCCTTGGATAATCACAAAAGACTAATTTTTAAAACTGCTGCATTTTGTCATCGCTAAATGACAGTAATATTACAATGGAAATATTAATGTCTTTTTTTATTAATAAAAATGCATTAAATATGAAATCAAAATAACATGAAAGTTTAATAAATGGTCTCTCTTACTTACTTTGCTTTAAAGACAAGCTTGGCGTCATTTGCGAAAGTAAATTAACTAAGGTTTCTATTAGCTCTTTTTGCTCGTTGTCTCTGTGGTATGCGATAAATACGTCTCTTGAGGTGTTTTCTACCCCTTTAACATGAAACAACTCACCTTTTTCTAAATGCCCTTCAACCAATACTTGAGGTATAAATGCACTACCACCACATTGCAGTATTAAATCAAGTGCAATACGTCCTGTGCTAGTTCTAAAGTAAGGTGGCGTTTTTCCTGTAAACTGGCGTGCATGCCAAAGAGAAAAAGTAGTTCCCCAATCAACATACACATATTGATTATCAAAAAAGTTTTCGTTGGTTGCTGTGTCATATCCGCTTACAGGAATGATTGGCAACTCACAAATTCGCTCTACTACTAACTCGTCTACTTTTGGTGGATCAAACAATATTGCCAAATCAAGCGTGCGCTCTAATAATAGTCGAGTGCTTTCTTGTTGTGCTTTAACTTCTGCAACCAACGACACGCCCGGCATCGCCGATACAATATTTGTTATACCAAACTGTAAAAAAGCATCCCAAATATTAGGCGTTCCTGCTAAGCTAATTTGCTTATGCATATTATCGGCAAGCGCAACATCTACTTTGGCGCGCTGCATACCTGTAATAATCATTTGCGCGTGCGGTAATAAGCGCTCGCCTGGTGCGGTAAGTTGAATATTGTTGCGCTGACGTATAAATAAATTAACACCAAGCCCTTGCTCTAATTGGCGAATTCTAAAGCTCACTGCAGACTGCGTAATATAAAGGTTTTCGGCCGCTTTACCAAAGTGACGCGTACGCACTACTTCAACGAATGTTTTTAATAAATCGATATCCAATTTTTTATCCTCACGATAAAAATAATTTGTTTAATAAATTGCCAAACTTGCATCATACTCCAGCTAATTAATAGGGTATGAGGATAAAGCTATGAGCAATAACATTTCATTACTACGCCAAGCATTTGTTAGCCAACGTCAATTTTATGATGATCAGAATTTTCCACGTGGCTTTAGCCGCAGCGGAAACTTCACCTTATTAGAAGCCAGTATATTAGAACAACACGGTGTTGTTTTAAGAGGCTTATATAGCAAAACAATTGAGCCGCAAAACGAACATCAAGAACAGTTTGTAGCAGTAGTCACTGGCTCACAAGAACCTACTAACCCAATCGAACGAGCTTGGGTAAAATACTTAAAGCTAACGACCTGTAAAACTAAATTTCATACTTTATTTGGCCGTTCAAAAATGTCAGGGCCAGCACCAATTAGCCAAGAGTATTATTCAGAAGCGGATAACCTGTAAGTACTTAAGTTATTTGCTTTTTTGCGTTTTAACAGTTACAACTTGTATAAGCAAATATTTTTGCAAAATATAAACAAGGTGTTACGTGACGCGAAAAATACTAATAGTTGAAGATACACCTGCAATGGCGCGAGTGCAAAAGCACATCGCGCTTAAAGCAGGTTATGAAGTTGATATAGCTGAGTCATTAGCACAAACAAAAGAGCTTATAAGTAAAAATAGCTACTTTTGTGCTGTAGTCGACTTTATATTACCTGATGCCCCATCAGGTGAAGCAGTACCGTGTACTGTTAAGGCTGACATTCCAACTATTGTAATGACGGGTAATATTGATAAACAAACCCGCGATACAGTCGAAAAATATCCAATCATTGATTACATCATTAAAGAAAACAAACAAGCGTATCAATACCTCGAAAGACAATTACTTAGATTAACTCGCAACGAAAATGTAAAAGTGCTTGTTGTTGATGATTCTGCATCTACACGTACTTACATTTGCAGCTTGCTTGCACGTCATAAATATCAAATTCTACAAGCCGAAGACGGTATAGAAGCACTAGCCGCGCTTGAAGCCTCACCTGATATATCTGTAATTATTACTGATAAC
This sequence comes from Pseudoalteromonas sp. NSLLW218, assembly GCF_015864775.1. Classification (NCBI taxonomy): domain Bacteria; kingdom Pseudomonadati; phylum Pseudomonadota; class Gammaproteobacteria; order Alteromonadales; family Pseudoalteromonadaceae; genus Pseudoalteromonas; species Pseudoalteromonas sp. NSLLW218. The sequence goes on from NZ_JADYWO010000006.1 coordinate 27,305, forward strand.
GAAATGCCAAACATGAATGGTGATGAACTATGCACTGAAATTCGTCGTTTATATGACAACGATGAAAAAGTGATTATTGGTGTTTCTGCCGCAGACTCGTCTGATTTATCAACGTTGTTTTTAAAAAATGGTGCAAACGACTACCTTCGTAAACCTTTTAATAATGAAGAGTTTTATTGTCGTCTAAGCCAAAACGTCGATATGTTAGAGCTTATGGCCACAATAAAACGGCAAGCTAACACTGATTATTTAACTAATTTACCTAATCGCCGTTACTTTTTTGAAGAAACCAATAAGTCACTTAAAAAGATTAAAAGTAAGCAAGGTTCAGGATCCTTAGCAATGCTTGATATTGATCATTTTAAAGTGATTAATGACACACACGGACATGATGTAGGCGACGAAGTATTAAAAGGGCTTTCTATTTGCTTTAGTAAATATTTTAAAAAGTATTTAGTAGCGCGTTTAGGTGGTGAAGAATTCGCAGTGTACTTTGCCGACACTGATAAACAAGAAGCACTAAAAAGGCTTGAAGGTTTTAGGTATTTTATAGAAATGAATAGCCAAGAATTTAGTAAAGCTAAAATTAAATTTACTATCTCTATTGGCTTCTCAAACGGGCCTGTTTATCAAATTGATGAACTATTAAAACAGGCCGATTTAAAACTTTACGATGCTAAAGAATCTGGTCGTAATAAAGTAGTTAGTTAACCATTTTATTAGTTAATTATACTTCTGCGGCTGTAATCGCCGCTTTTTTACGTTTACGTGATTGATGATAAGAATCCCAACTAAAAATAGCTAATGCACTCCAAATACATGCAAACGTTACTACACGCTCAGCATCAAAAATTTCACCGTAAAACACCACTGCTAATATAAACATTAGGCTTGGTCCAATGTACTGAAAAAAGCCAAGTGTAGTGTATTGCAAGCGCTTAGCTGCACCGGTAAAACACAGTAATGGTAATGTAGTTACAATACCGGCACTAATGAGTAATGCATTTGTATGCCAATCGTTAGCTGGGAGGCTTGAAGTTGGTGTCGGCACCATTAACCACCAATAAATCAGTGCAACAGGCAGTAATATAAGTGCTTCAAGTAAAATACCAGGCAGAGCTTCAACAGGTAACTTTTTACGTATTAAACCATAAAGCGCAAACGATATAGCCAATGAAAATGCAACTACCGGAAACGAGCCAAAACTAATTAACTGCAGTACAACACCACTAAAGGCAAGTGCCACTGCTACGCCTTGAAACTTACGCAGGCGTTCACCTAAAAAGAGCATTCCCAGCAATACATTTAAGAGAGGGTTTATGTAATAGCCCAAACTCGCATCAAGCATATGGTTATTATTTATAGCCCATATAAATAAACCCCAGTTAAACCCTAGCAGCGCAGAGGTAATAACAAGCATAAGCAAAAGCTTAGGCTGAACAATGATGCGTTTTACTTTGCCCCAATACTTTAAAACACTTACTACCAGTACTAAAAATACAACCGACCAAACAACCCGATGCATTAAAATTTCAAAGGCAGTAACATGCTGAATTAACTTAAAGTATATTGGCGCAAGACCCCACATAAAAAAAGCAAGACAAGCAAAAATAGCACCTTTACGCTGCTCGGTATCAATCGACATAATAAACACTTAGTGATTTAAAAGGCCGCTAGTTTACTTGCCACGCGCGTTTTATCCAACTAAATACGTACCAGTTCCAAAAGCAATTTGAACAGATTGTTCGTTATGCAATTCCATTCTACACACACATACTTTATTGCCTGAGCGAATAAGTGTGGCACTTGCTATAAAGCTCTCCCCTTTTCCTGGGCGCAAATAATCGGTTCGTAAATCGATAGTGCCAAGGGTTGCTAGCTTTTGCTGTACACTCTTAATGTCTATATCGGTTAGCTTATCAATTACACTCGCTGCCGCGAGCATGCCTCCTACGTTGTCGAGAACGGCTGAAATAACGCCACCATGTAATATTTTTTGCGCAGGGTTTCCTATAAATACGTCTTGCCAAGGAAAACTTATTTTTGCTTGCTCTGGAGTAAGTGACTCAACCGAGATATTTAAAAACTGATTAAATGGCATGCCATTTACAAACAATGCGCCCACTTGTTCAATTAACATTTCTTTATTCATTATTATTCTCTATGTTTAAACTGGTACGATGAGTAAAGCACAACTTAAGCAAAACTACGAGGCTCTCGTTAAGTCATTTTAAATAAGCCTGATATTAAAAAGCTATTTCAACACTAGGGTCTGTTGATCTTTCAAGGTTAAATTTGCAGCAGTCTGTTTGGTATTTAGGCAAGGCAGAGCCTATGTAGTGTGGTTATTCCCCATAAATGGGCGATAACGTAGCATTAATGACAAACAGGCGCTGCCCAAAGGGTTCTTCCTAGGGGCTATTTACTCTTTGTTGCTCGGTTTTTACTTAGCCCACTAGGTTACAAACCTCGCGCCGCGATTAAATAGCCCCTAGTCTGAACAAATTTTAATCCGCAAAGATCAATAGACCCTAGCAGAGTTAAATTTACTTACAATAGGGGTAAGGTTAAGTAACTCAGCTAAAGACATCTCACTAAAAAACCACTAAAATACCCGCCAATGAATACATCAACTCCCTCTTCGAGCACACTAGTGCGTAAACCCGAAACTGTCCTCAAACAAGTGTTTGGCTACAGTGAATTTCGCGACGGTCAAAAAGCAGTTATTGACGCTGCTATTAATGGTCAAGACTCTCTGGTATTACTACCTACCGGCGGCGGAAAATCAGTATGCTATCAAATTCCTGCTTTAGTGCTTGAGGGTGTAACTATTGTTATTTCTCCACTTATATCGCTTATGCAAGATCAGGTAACACAGCTGCAAGCACTTGGGGTAAAAGCAGCTTACGTTAATAACAGCTTAGCGCGAGAAGAGCAGCAATTAGTGTATCAACAGCTTCATCAGGGGCAAATTAAGCTTTTATATGTGGCACCTGAAAAAGTATTACAACGCGAATTTTTAGAACGCTTATCACATTTAAATGTGAGTTTATTTGCCATTGACGAAGCGCATTGTGTGTCGCATTGGGGTCACGACTTTAGGCCTCATTACTTTAGATTAAATGAATTAAAGCAGCGTTTTGCACACGTCCCCATGATGGCGCTAACTGCAACTGCCGATAAAGCCACCCGTTTTGATATAGTTGAACAACTAAAACTACAACAGCCTTATATCCATACTGGCAGCTTTGATCGCCCTAATATTCGCTACACCATAGAAGAAAAATTTAAACCTATGGTGCAATTGCTTCGTTACTTAAAAGAGCAAAAAAGCCAAAGTGGTATTATTTATTGCACCAGCCGTAAACGTGTAGACGACATTGCCGAAAAATTGGCTGATGCAGGGTTAAACGCTGCCGCTTACCACGCTGGTATGAGTAATGAGCAACGACAGTTTGTTCAAACTGGTTTTGCCCGTGACGATATTCAAATAGTGGTCGCAACCGTTGCCTTTGGTATGGGTATAAATAAGCCTAACGTGCGTTTTGTACTGCATTACGATATTCCAAAAAGTATAGAGTCTTACTATCAAGAAACAGGTCGAGCTGGGCGAGATGGACTCGCAGCTGAGGCCATAATGTACTTTGATCCAGCTGATATTGGCCGTGTAAGACGCTTTTTTGAAGACATAGACGACGAACAACGCCGCCGCGTAGAAGAACAACGCTTTAACGCAATGGCAAGCTTTGCAGAAGCACAAACGTGTCGTAGGCAAATATTACTTAATTACTTTAGTGAATATCAACGCGAGCCTTGCGGCAACTGCGATATTTGCTTAAACCCGCCAAAAAGCTTTGATGGTACCTTAGTCGCCCAGCAAGCACTTTCGTGTGTATATAGAGCTGACCAACGCTTTGGTCTTGGCTACATTGTTGAATTACTACGTGGTGCAAATACTAGCCGCATACGCGATAACAATCATCATGAGCTAAGTACTTACGGCATAGGTAAAGACAAAAACAGTGAATTTTGGCTCAGTATTTTACGCCAGCTTATTCATCAAGGCTTACTTAGCCAAGATATAACGCAAGGTGCGTCACTTAGATTAACCGAAGCCGCGCGTGCAATTTTAAAAGGCGAGTACGCACTGCAATTAGCCGAACCACGCTTGCAAGCCAAACACGTTTATCAAGATAAGTTAGCGCAATTTAATTACGACAAAAAACTATTTGCTCGCCTGCGCGCACTACGTAAAGAACTTGCTGATGCCGATGATGTACCACCTTATGTGGTATTTAATGATAAAACGCTAGCCGAAATGGCGCAGCTTATGCCAACAAACGACAGCGAATTTTTAAAAGTGTCGGGGGTAGGTTTTACCAAATTAAATAAATACGGCGGCGAATTCTTAACTGCAATTCGTAATTACCTAGCTACAAATTAAGAAAGTTATGACTCAAATAGAATATGACCACGCCCATAAATACATTTTAATTACACCAGTCGAGCCGCCAAACGATGAAGACTTTGAGCTGTGGAGTACCCTATTTTTACACTCAGATGATGTAACACTCAACGAGTATTCTGCAGGTGCCGATCGCCATCAAGTTCGCTTTACCTATCATCAGCAAACCTTTAATTTAAACTATGAGCATTATAGCCAAAGTATTTGGATTAATGCCGAAGGCCGTGAAGCTGAGCACTTATTAGCCGCTTTAGCATTTTATTTAAGTTAGCTTTTTATACCTCGCGCACAGGCGGCTCTAAACCAGGTTGGTTATTAACAAAAGTGAATATGAGTAACAATTAATTAGTTTCAAAATCCATACCTTTTACTTACATTATAATAACAATGATGTAAGCTGATATTACGGTAGTCATTTGCTACGTAGCAGTAAAGAGGTTTAATGGTGAACAAGAAATGGATAGCACAGTGTTGTATTAGCTTAACGGTTTTAAGCTCTTATGTGCCTAATGCATTCGCACAACAATCTTCAACGAAAACAGATAACTGCCTTGTAGAACAGACAGATTTAAGCACAGATAAAAACTTACGCCGAGAAGTCCAAGACAAAACATCCCTCACAAATAGTAACAGTAACGCAAAAATAGCCTCAATAAAGCTCAAGCAACTTAATGTATTTAATACTGAGCTTGAAGAGGAAAATAATGCACTATTTCGATTTGCTAACCGCGCTCATATTCAAACAGAGCCCGATGTAATCAATAACCTTTTATTATTCTCCCCTGGTGACAAGTACGACGCTAAAAAGCTTGCTGAATCTGAGCGTTTACTTCGTAAAGAAAGCTATTTATATGATGCACAAATTAGTGCAACCGAAAATTGCGACGGCAATGTTAATGTAGAAGTGGTTACCCGCGACTTATGGACACTTTTACCAGAAGTAAACTTTAGCCGTAGCGGTGGAGAAAACAAATCGAGTATAGGTTTTAGAGAATCAAACCTGCTTGGTTGGGGTAAGCGCCTTTCTTTGTCACGCACGACCGACAGCGATCGTAGCGGCTATTTATTTGTTTACGACGATCCTAATATTTTATCTACCCGCTACCGCGGCCGTTTAGAATATGCAGATAATAGCGATGGCAAGCGCCACTTACTTGAGCTTACCTACCCATTTTACGCAATAGACACCCCTTTTAGTTACGGTATTTTAAGCTATTCTGAGCAGCGCGAAGAGTCGCTATATAAACGCGGCGAAGAGTTTAGCGAATTTGATCAAACTACCGATTTAAACCGTGCATTTATAGGGCACTCAAAAGCACTTAATAATAATTGGACCCAGCGCTTAACCTTAGGTTACACCGACGAGCAACATACCTTTGAAGCAATAGACACAACCTTTGCACCACTTGCCGATGACAGAAGCCTAAGCTACCCCTTTATAAGCGGCCATTGGTTTGAAGATAACTATATAAAAGTACGCAATTTTGACAGCATATCTCGCACAGAAGATTTAAATTTAGGCTGGAATATTAAAAGCTTAATTGGCTATTCAGACGAGTCATTAAGTAATGACGACAGCCGCGCAGTGTATTCATTTAACTTCAAAAAAGCCCACTTTACTAACGATAATACTTTATGGCGCTTTAGCGCAGATATTGATGGCTATTGGAATAAAGAGCAGAAAAAGCTCGAAAACTTTATGGCCACCAGCCAAATACAATATTATTTAAATACCAGTGAAGACCAATCTTGGTATGTTAAAGCCCGCATGCAGTACGCCAAAAACCTTACTGCTGATCAACAACTTACTTTAGGCGGCGAAACAGGCCTACGTGGTTACCCTATGGATTATCAACATGGCGACCGTAGTTTTTTAGTTAATTTAGAAAAGCGTTATTACTGGGAATACGATTTACTGCAATTATTTAAAGTGGGTGGCGCAGCTTTTGTAGATGTAGGCAGAGCATGGTTTAACGATAAAGATAACGGTGAAAACGCACATGTATTAAAAAATATAGGCGTGGGTCTTCGTTTAGCACCGAGTCGTGCAAACTCAGGCACCATGATCCACATTGATATTGCAGCCCCAGTTGATAGCTACGATGATGTAGACTCAGTACAGTGGCTCGTGAGCGTTAAAAACACTTTTTAAATAATACAAACGCGTTAAACTAATATCAATTGCACTAAATTAAATTTTTATAAAAGCTCAGGGCCTAATGTGAAAGTAATAGAAGTTTTAGAATTGTTTGCATCACAATATAAGTTAATTGTCACTGTAATCGCTATTTTGGTTTTCCCTCTGCTATTAAAAATAACCAAAAAATTACTCGAAAAAGCAATTAAAGGAAAAGTGGATTTACATCGAAAGTACCGTGCAGAGCTCTTACTAAAAATAATACTCGCCTTTGTAGTGCTTTGTTTAGTTTTAGTATTTTGGGGTATAGAGCTGCGTGGTTTATTGGTTTTAGGCTCCTCTTTATTTGCCATGTTAGGCGTAGCGCTTTTTGCCGCTTGGTCATTACTGAGTAACCTAACCGCATTTTTACTGATGTTTATTCAAAACGACTGCAGAGTTGGCAATTGGGTACGAATTATTGACGGTGCTAACCATGTTGAAGGTCGAATAGTAGAAATGGGCTTGATGAATGTAGTGCTTGAACACATTGATGGGCACCGTGTAATTTATCCTAATAATTTATTTGTGACACGCCCTGTCATGGTTTTAAATAAAGAACCAAAGCCAACAAAAGCGCCCGTTATAAAGCGTATTATTGGCCCTAAAAAAACATAGCTTAAAAAGCATCGTTGATAAAGCAATATCCGCAAAAAAGCCGCAGTAAGTAATTACCTACTGCGGCTTTTTAATGCTTAGCTAAACAGAGTTTAGTTTAGCTATTAGTTATTTAGTTCAGCTGTTTTAAGCTCGTCATCTAAATCGTTTATTTCATCAATAAAGTTCTCTAGTTGCTGCTCTACTAAACTATTGTCATTTGCAAAGTAAGCAAGGTGGAATACCGCGTCACCTTCATTTACTAATGGCATAGTTTGCTGACCAATAACAATCCCGCCTTTGGGCGCTAGAAGCTCAAGCTCAGAGTCGCCTAATGGGCTACTAATATAAGCAAGTACTTGCCCTTTAGTCACATGCTCACCTAGTGATACTTGTGCACGCACAATGCCATCAACCTCTGCACGTATCCAACTAGTCGAACCGGCAATGATAGGATCTGGTAACTTTTTAGGACGCTTGCCACGGATCATTTTTAAATGACGCATAACATAATCAACACCCTGCACACCTGCCGCAATAGCTATAGGATCAAAACGCAGTGCTTCACCTGCTTCATAGGTTATAACCGGTATACCTAGGTTTGCAGCTTCACTTCGTAATGAACCATTACGCAATGACGCATTTATTACCGCTGGTGTACCAAATGCTTTAGCCATATCAGCCGTTGCTTCATCTTCTAAATTAGCGCGAATTTGCGGTAAGTTAGTTCGATGAATAGCGCCAGTATGTAAATCAATAATGTGAGTACAATGTACTGCCACTTGATTAAAAAACATATAAGCCATACGCCCAGCAAGTGAGCCACGCTCAGAACCTGGGAAACTACGGTTCATATCGCGTCGGTCTGGTAAATAACGCGATTTATGAATAAAGCCAAACACATTCACAATAGGCACAGCAATTATTGTACCGCGCAGTTGGCTTGGGTCTATTTTAGCAATTAACTGACGCACAACTTCTACGCCATTTAGTTCATCGCCATGGATCGCCGCACACACCATAAGCACAGGGCCTTCCATTACACCATTAACCACTTCAATAGGAATATTAAGTGGTGAATGGGTATAAAGTTTAGCTGCCTCTAAGGCAAGTGTTTTACGCTCGCCTACGCCTACACTTTCACCTAATAAGGTAAAAGGACGGTTAATTTTAACCTTTGCCACGTGTTGCTGTTCCTTTACTTGAAGCATTTTTTTCGATGAAATCAATCACCATGCCTGCAATGTCTTTACCTGTTGCTATTTCAATGCCCTCTAAACCTGGTGATGAGTTTACTTCCATTACAAGTGGTCCACGAGATGAGCGAAGTAAATCAACTCCCGCTACGTTCAAGCCCATTGATTTAGCCGCCGCTACTGCCGTTTTACGTTCTTCTGGAGTAATGCGAACTAATGTAGCGCTACCACCACGGTGAAGGTTAGAGCGGAACTCACCTTCTTGTGCTTGACGTTTCATTGCTGCTATTACTTTATCGCCTAGTACAAAACAACGTATATCCGCGCCACCTGCTTCTTTAATGTATTCCTGAACCATAATATTAGCTTTTAAGCCCATAAATGCTTCAATAACACTTTCTGCCGCTTTGCGTGTTTCAGCAAGTACAACACCAATGCCTTGTGTGCCTTCAAGTAATTTAATTACAACAGGTGCACCGCCTACCATCTCTAGTAAGTCTTTTACATCATCTGGTTTGCTAGCAAAACCTGTCACTGGCATACCAACGCCTTTGCGCGAAAGTAACTGAAGTGAGCGTAATTTATCGCGCGAACGAGAAATAGCGACTGATTCGTTTACTGGGTAAACACCCATCATTTCAAACTGACGAAGTACCGAACAGCCATAAAATGTAACCGATGCACCAATACGCGGGACGATTGCGTCAAATTCTTTTAAGTTTTCACCGCGATAGTGAATTTCTGGTTGCTCCGAGTTTATATTCATATAGCAGCGTAATGCATCAATCACCTTAACTTCGTGACCGCGTGCTTCTGCCGCCTCAATTAAGCGACGTGTTGAATATAGTTTTCTGTTGCGAGATAAAATACCGATTTTCATAGTTAAACCTTACGACCTAATAGTTGAGATAAAGCCGGGTCAACGACTATACGATTTTCCATGGCTGTACGCCCTAATAACATTCTAAACTTCATTGTTGCACGGCTTGTTAAAGTAAGCTCTATCGGCCAACTATGCTCGCCTGCATGCAATGTCGTTTCTATAAAGTAGCGTAACTCTTTTTGCCCACTTGAGCTGGTTACGTACTTCATTTTTTTAACTTTTGCCTTGCAAGTGACTTGCGTTTGCTCATCATCCTGCAATGGTTGGGCCGTAAATTTAACCCATTTCTCTGAGTCAACTTCGTATTCTTCAATGTTAATTGCATGAATACATGAAGTGCGAGCGCCTGTATCAATTTTTGCTTTTATATCGTTAATACCAAGCTCAGGTAAACTTAACCACTCACGCCAACCAACTGTAATCTTTGCTGTCATAAATGTGCCCTTAATAAAAAAGTGACTTATACGCTACAGGTAAAAAAACACCAACGAAATAAATTTATCTAGTCGATTAGTAAATTAAATTGATCTTTTTAAACAACTAGTCACACAATGCACGCCTTACTGAACAGTACTTTATGCTACTTTGCTCAGCCCCTAGGCTCTGCATTTATTTGGTTGTTCAAACTTAACTTATTAAAAATAAAGGTAAGTTTAAAATACTTAAGTAGATACACTATAGTTAACGGTATTAAAAATACACTATTATGAGAAATAATTATGATTAATGGTTTACTACATGCACTTGTACTTGATGGACAAGGCGGCGCTCGCCCTATTGAAAGCACGAATGAGCTAAATAGCTGGCAACCAAGCCAAGGGAAACTTTGGGTGCACATGGACTATAGCCAAAGTGAGGCGGTTGAGTGGCTCAAGGCACAGCCTCATTTAAACGATTACGAATTAGACTCTTTAATTGCTGATGAAACACGACCACGTATTACAGCAACAACTAATGGGCACATGTTATTTTTACGTGGTGTAAATTTAAACCCAGCACAAAGCCCTGAAGACATGGTTTCAATTCGTTTATTTATTAGTGAAAATATCCTTATTACCACCCGTAAGCGCCGTTTATTATCGGTGCAAGATACGCTTGCGTGTTTAAATGAAAACAAAGGTCCATGTAATATTTCTGAGCTAGTATGCTCCATTACACAAAAACTAACCTCTCGCATGCAAAGCGTTATTGATTCACTAGATGAAACACTCGATGAGTTTGAAGAAGAAATAGATGAACCTAGTAAAAGGTTTGATAACCAAGGTTTATCACAGTTACGCCGTCAAACAATTGCCTTAAAACGCTATTTAAAACCGCAAAAAGAAGCCCTTAGCTCAATGGTAAATAATCACTATTCCTGGCTGTTGGATGACGATAAAGCAAAACTTAATGAAACGACTAACTTACTTATTCGTTATTTAGAGGAGCTTGATAGCTCGATTGAGCGTGCGCAAATCATTCAGCAGACAATCACTAACCAAGTATCTGAACAGTTAAACCAGCGAATGTATGTTATGTCAGTAGTAGCGGCACTTTTTTTACCGTTAGGCTTTTTAACTGGCCTGTTAGGTGTAAACGTAGGGGGTATTCCGGGTACCGAAAGCCCTTATGCATTTAGTGCTTTTGTCATATTTTTAATTGTGCTTACTGGCGGTATTGGTGTGTATTTTAAAAATAAAAAATGGCTATAAATTAAAGCAATTTTAGTATGGCCACTCAATTGAGTGGCCATGATTGAGTAGCTAATTAGTTAGTTTCTCGGGTATAACTAACATTTGTCATCGTTACTTTAGATTCTGTAATCCCTAAATCTTCAAAGCACTCTTTGAAAGAATCCGAATTACCCGATTCCCCACACTCATCCAATGTATCAGGGTCTTGTGATTGTAGGTAATTACCAAATTTAAAGTATGACTCTGAGTCATCTTCTACAGGTATACCAAATGAGCGACCTAGTGCGCTAACATCAACATCGCCATAATTATTTTCAACACGTAGAGTAAACGAGCCACCACTAGTAATAGTACCAAGGGCAAATTTTTCTTCGCTACCGCTTGTATTTCGCAGACGAACATAAACGTCAAAAATGCCATTTCCAGCTACACTGTCATCAAATCCAGATTCATCTGTATCTGAAACATACACTTTAGAAATTGTCCCGGTATCGCTAGCATGGTGCTGAGAGATAATTGTTTTACCACCATCTGACATTTCAACTTTTACAGTTGCCTCAAAAACCTCATAGGTTTCGGTCATTGCAACACGTGCACTTTCTTTAACTTTATATTCATGACGCCAGCCATTCCCGTTTGGAGTGATATGACGCGCTTCTAAAGGAACAAACTCCAAAGTATCGCTATTTACTAATGGATGAGGATCATTACCTTCAAGATCAAAAATACTACCGTTGGTGATGTTACTCGCTATACCAGAGCCACTACCCGTATCACCGCCGCCAGTATCACCACCTGTGTCTCCACCGCCAGAAGAGCTACCCTTAGTTAACGAAAAGTCATCAAAACGAACATCGCTTGAACTCTTATCATGCTTAGCAAATACTTGTAGTGAACCAGTGTTAGCCGTGGTGAAAGTTTTAGATACTTTTGTCCATGAAGAAACATTGAATTTCTCACTTTTAAACAAACCATTAAGATCATTGATCCCGATTTGCCCCTTACCGAGTACATAGGCACTTAACGTGTACTGAGTATTTCGATCTACATCTACATTTTGATAAACACGCCCTGGGCTACCTTGTATTTTCAGTGATTTAGAGCCTTTATACGAATCTGAAGATAGCGCTGCAGGCTCTGTTTCATTCCAATTACTCCAGCCACCTTCGAAACCTGAATTTTCAATCGAGGCAGCGTGCGCAAAAGAAGTACTTGCAGCAACTGCAGAGCAAATAAGTAACTTTTTAAATTTAACCATTATTTTTATTCCTTTAAACCTGAATAATAAGCAACCTTACAGCTTAGCTTGGCGATAAAAACCAAACCTAGATCGCATCATTTAAACAGACTTTTAAACCCAAAAAATTGGTAACAACAAAAAAGAATTTGAAAAGAAAAAACCTTTAAATTGGTATTACCAAAACCATCACCTAACCGGCAAAACAAGGCTATATTTTTTGTTACCAATATGTCAACAAGTTAATTGTTACCATGAAAACTATAAAACCGCTAAAGGGATATCTTTAAAATACAAAAAAAAACTTTAAAAACAATACCTTAAAAACGTATTGATTTCTATTTACACTATGTAATAAATTTTAAATTTAAGAAAATAGTAGTACCTAAAATAAAAACCACTATTACCAATATTTAACGCAAAACTTAATGCCTTATGAATAAACACCGTTATTTCCTGATAAAATTGTTACCAAAACAGACTGGTAATACCTGTTAAATTTAATTTAACTTTAGTTATAAAGGTAAATTTGCATGACTAAAATTTAATTTAACTTTAGTTATAAAGGTAAATTTGCATGACTAAAATTTAAAAATACGCGCTTATATAATTTAAAATTTCAAAATATGAGTGCAAATAAATAATTAAAAGTAAATTTTATATGTGAGATTAACCTTTCAAATTAATAGGTGATGATGAAATTGAAATACTAAACAGGTACTAATTTTGAGATTTCTTTGGAGTGAGTAACACTTTGTTGTCTATATGGATACAGGTGAGGGGCGTGAGCAGAACGCGGAAGCTGCGCTCGGTTAACTTATTCTTACATGGATGTAAGCAAGTTTGAATCATGTAAAATTAGCACTCCCTAATTCGAGACACAAAAAAGCGAGTACTTTTACAATACTCGCTTTCAAATTAATAAATCTAGACTCTAGTTAGCTGCATTACTCTTGAAAGTAAGTGCCCCAACCATCGTACTCAACTTCGCATTCTACGGCTAGTTGCGCTAGCTTATCAACGTCTTCCATAATTACGTCTACGTCTAGCTCAGCTTCTACTACTATGTCGAAGCTCCAAATTTTGCTGCCGTCTTCAAGCTCAAGCTCTGCTGGCTCTTCAACATCGTAGCCTAGTTTAAAAGCAGCCAATGCTGCTTGCTCTAGCTTAGGGAAGTCTTCACATACAAAATGGTGTTCTACTTCATAAAGTATTTCAGGATCTGATCCATCTTCAAGTAGTGAACTTACGATGTCTTCACTTATTTCACGCCAGTTTTCCATTATTTATCTCTCACTTGAGCATCTAATTCAGTTATTTTAGCAGCCATAATGCTATGCACGCTTTTAGCATGCTCACGCGCGCTAGTGTTTTTATCAAGCGATATAGGCGCTAACATTTCGATGTGAATTGTACCATTATCCCAACGATTTAGCTTAATGGTTTTATGTGTTGTATTCATACATACTGGAATCATGGGTACATCTGCGCTCATTGCGGTGTGAAACGCGCCAGTTTTAAACGGCAATAAACCTCTTCCGTAACTTCGTGTACCTTCAGGAAACATCCATACAGATAAGCCATTCTTCTTAATTTTTTCGGCTGCTTTTGAAATAGTTCCCGCCGCTTTGGAGCGATTAGATCTGTCTATTAATATATTACCCGACAACCAGTAAAGCTGACCAAAAAACGGAATCCACTTTAAGCTTTTTTTACCTAAACTTACGCAATTTTTTGGCACCATTGCTGGCACTGTAAATAAGTCGTAGCTATTTTGATGATTAGCAACATAAACCGCAGGACCTGGATCAACGGCATCTTTATGACGTGTTAAAACTAACTCAACGCCAATCATTTTAGCCATTGAGCCAAACCAACCCGCTATTATATGTACATTATTAGGATGAAATGGTCTTACAATCGAAAGTAATAAACCAAAAATACAACTGAATAATATAAACAGCAGCATAATAAAAACGCGTATGACAGCTAGCAAATGGGCTTCTCCAAAAATCAATTATGATTATTATAGCGTTATTTTGTGACACAAACGAGTCAATAGCGCACAAGTGTACGCTGAAATATTTAAGCTGCTTGTTTTAATATTGCTTTAAAATGGTTTTAAAACAAAAACGGCCTGCAAATGCAGACCGTTTTTATTTGTACAAAAGAAGTCATTCGCTACTCTTCGCTAATAACTTCTTTTGGTTCATCATCTTGAGGTGTTAACTCAACAACCGCTTCGTCAACACGCTGTAAGCCACGTGGTAATTTATTACCCCTACGCCCTCGCTCACCATGATAATGCTCTAAGTCACTTGGTTTAAGTGTTAGTTTTCGCTTACCAGCATGAAGCGTAACACTGCTACCTAGTGGCACAACAGCAAGCACTTTTACAAACTCTTCACGGGCTTGTACTTTAGCACCCGGTATAGAAATGATTTTATTACCTTTACCCTTACCTAATTTTGGTAAGTCTCGCAGCGGGAATAAAAGCATTCGACCTTCGTTAGAAATAGCCATACAGTAATCGCTAGCAACATCGTTCACTCTAATAGGAGAAAGTAATATTCCACCTTTAGGGACACTTACCAGCGCTTTACCATTTTTATTTTTACTAACTAAGTCTTTAAAGTCGGTGATAAAGCCGTAGCCCGCATCTGACGCCATAAGCAATACTTGCTCATCTTCACTCATTACCACGTGCTCAAAATTAGCACCTGGTGTTAAGTTAAAGCGACCTGTCATTGGCTCGCCTTGGCTACGCGCCGAAGGTAGACTGTGTGCATCGGTTGCAAACGCCCGCCCTGCTGAATCTAAAAATACTGCAGGTTGATTACTCTTACCACGAGCCGAGGCTCTAAAGCCATCACCTGAGCGATAATTTAAGCCTTGTACATCTAAGTCATGACCTTTACCAACGCGTGCCCAGCCTTTGTCTGATAGCACAACAGTAACTGACTCTGATGGAATTAAATCTTTTTCGTTAAGTGCTTTTGCTTCTGAGCGCTCAATCACTGGTGAGCGGCGATCGTCACCGTACATTTCAGCGGCTTCTTGAATTTCTTTTTTAAGCAGTGTCGACATACGACGCTCAGAACCCAAAATTTGCGCTAATTTATCACGCTCTTTGGCTAGTTCATCTTGCTCACCACGAATTTTAAACTCTTCAAGTTTTGCTAAATGACGAAGTTTTAATTCTAAAATTGCTTCTGCTTGCGTATCGGTTAAATCAAAGCGCTCCATTAATACAGGCTTTGGTTTATCTTCGCTGCGGATGATTTCAATTACTTCATCAATATTTAAAAAGGCGGCTAATAAACCCTCTAAAATATGTAGGCGCGCTAATACTTTATCTAAACGATACTGTAAACGACGACGCACTGTTTCGCGTCTAAATGTTAGCCACTCACTTAAAATACAGCGCAAGTTTTTAACTTGCGGGCGACCATCTAGGCCTAACATGTTTAAGTTTACGCGGTAGTTTTTTTCAAGGTCGGTAGTTGCAAATAAATGAGCCATTAATGGCTCAGCTTTAATGCGGTTTGAGCGCGGGATAATTACAATGCGTGTTGGATTTTCGTGATCTGACTCGTCACGTAAATCGGCAATCATTGGTAATTTTTTAGCGTTCATTTGCGCTGCAATTTGCTCAAGCACTTTACCACCAGAACATTGATGCGGCAGTGCTGTAATGACAATATCGCCATGCTCTTCGGTGTAAACCGCACGCATTTTGATAGACCCACGACCGGTTTTATATATTTTATGAATATCGGCTTTTGGGGTAATTATTTCAGCATCTGTTGGGTAATCTGGTGCATGTACAAGCTCAAGTAATTCTTCAAGCTCTGTTTTTGGTTTATCAAGTAATAAACAACATGCGCTAGCCACTTCACGTACGTTATGTGGCGGAATATCAGTTGCCATACCTACGGCAATACCCGTTATACCGTTGAGTAAAATATGCGGTAAACGAGAAGGCAGTACAACAGGTTCATCCATTGTGCCATCAAAGTTTGGTGTCCAGTCGACGGTGCCTTGACCAAGCTCTTTAAGCAGTACTTCTGAAAACTTAGATAAACGCGCTTCGGTATAACGCATTGCTGCAAACGATTTAGGGTCATCTGCCGCACCCCAGTTTCCTTGCCCATCTACCAAAGGGTAGCGGTAAGAAAACGGCTGCGCCATTAATACCATCGCTTCGTAACATGCACTATCGCCGTGTGGATGGTACTTACCGAGTACGTCACCCACTGTACGGGCTGATTTTTTGTACTTAGCATTAGCCGACAAACCCAGTTCGCTCATCGCATAAATAATACGACGCTGTACTGGTTTTAAGCCATCACCTACATGCGGCAAAGCACGGTCCATAATTACGTACATGGAATAATTTAAATAGGCGTCTTCGGTAAAGCGCCCCATTGTTTGTTGCTCAATTCCTTGCATTAGCAAGGTATCTGTATCACTCATTAAAGCTTACCTAGTTTTTCTTATAGCTTACACGGTAGATTACGTTGGCGTAATCATCGCTTACTAACAGACTGCCGTCACCTAATTCTGCAAATGCAACAGGGCGTCCAAATGTTGTTTCGTCTTTCATAAAGCCAGTAATAAATGGCGTATATTTAGTTACGCGACCTACTTCAATTGTTGCTAGCCCTACTTTATAACCTGACTTTTTAGAACGGTTCCATGAGCCATGTTCAGCAACAAATAATTGCTGCTTATAGCTTGCTGGAAATTGCTTACCGTTATAAAAATGAATACCTAATGGCGCTACATGCGCAGGAAGTGCAAGTGCTGGTGACGTATAATCGGCAATGTTTTTACCTTCACCAAACTCAGGGTCAATAATTGCACCGGCATGAACATACGGAAAACCAAAATGCTCCCCTTCTTGCGTTGCACGATTTAACTCATCAGGCGGAATATCATCGCCCATCATGTCGCGACCGTTATCACTAAACCATAGAGCTTGAGTAGCTGGATGAAAATCAAAACCCACTGTATTTCTCACGCCCTTGGCTATTGTTTTTATTTGTTTTGTTTCTACATTAAGCGCAAAAATACGGCCAAAACGTTCATCTTCAGCACAAATATTACACGGTACACCCACCGGAATGATTAGCTCACCCGTTGGTGCAAAACGCAGAAATTTCCAACCATGATGACGCTCGCTCGGTAGCTTGTTATAGACCACATCAAACTTTGGGTCTTTTAATTGGGTATCAATGTTTTTAAAGCGAATAATACGATGTACTTCGCCTACATATAAATCGCCATCTTTAATTGCTATGCCAGAGGGCATATTAAGGCCTTTAGCCACAACAATTTTTTTATCTGCTACACCATCGCTATTATGATCAATAAGTGCATATACGTTGCCCGCTTTACGAGAACCTACATACACAATCCCTTTTTTTGAAACGGCTATTTGACGTGCATTTTCTACATCGCTCGCAAATAAGCTTATTTCAAATCCCGGTACTACTGTGAGCTTATCGAGTATATTTTTAGCCATTACAGGAGCGGTAGTCAGCCCAAGTAACAGCAAACTTCCTAGTAGTTTTTTCATTCGCCTCTCCTAGTGTTAAGCACAGGTAATTAAACGAGTGCCTTGTTACCATGATCTTCTAACCATTGACGACGATCAGGCGATCGTTTCTTAGCAAGCAGCATATCCATCATTTCCATGGTTTCTACTTCTTCATCAAGCGTAAGCTGCACTAAACGTCGGGTATTTGGATCCATCGTAGTTTCACGAAGTTGTAACGGGTTCATTTCACCCAGACCTTTGAATCGTTGTACGTTTACTTTACCGCGTTTTTTCTCGGCTTCTATGCGCGCCAAAATAGCGGTTTTTTCTTCTTCATCAAGTGCGTAATAAACTTCTTTACCAATATCTATTCTAAATAATGGCGGCATTGCTACATAAACATGCCCTGTTTTTACTAACTCTGGAAAATGACGAACAAACAGAGCACATAATAACGTCGCGATGTGTAGTCCATCCGAGTCAGCATCGGCCAATATACAAATTTTATTGTAGCGCAGTCCCGACATATCCGTTGACTCGGGATCAATACCCAATGCCACTGAAATATCGTGCACTTCTTGTGATGCGAGTATTTGGCCTGACTCAACTTCCCAAGTATTTAAAATTTTACCACGTAGCGGCATAATTGCCTGAAATTCACGGTCTCGCGCTTGTTTAGCAGAGCCACCAGCAGAATCACCTTCCACTAAAAATAATTCGGTACGGTCGTTATCGGCCGCGCTACAATCTGTTAGTTTACCCGGTAAGGCAGGACCTGCAGTAACACGTTTACGCACTACTTTTTTAGCTGCACGCAAGCGAGTTTGCGCATTTGAAATACATAACTCAGCTAATAATTCTGCTGTATCTGTATGTTCATTTAACCATAAACTAAACGAGTCTTTTACAACCCCCGATACAAACGCAGAACATGAGCGTGATGATAGTTTTTCTTTTGTTTGACCGGCAAATTGAGGGTCTTGCATTTTAACCGACAACACGTAACTACAACGATCCCAAATGTCATCAGGAGTTAATTTCACACCACGAGGGAGTAAGTTTCTAAACTCACAAAATTCACGCATTGCTTCAAGCAAGCCTTGGCGTAAACCATTTACATGCGTACCACCTTGCGCGGTAGGAATAAGGTTTACGTAGCTTTCAGCTATTGATTCACCACCTTCTGGTAGCCATACAACAGCCCAGTCAGCGCCTTCAATTGAACTTTTAAATTCGCCTACAAATGGGTCTTGCGGTAATGTTTCAAAACCTTTAATTGCTTCAACTAAATAATCTTTTAAGCCTGTTTCGTAAAACCATTCTTGGGTTTCTTTTGTTTGCTTATTAACAAACTTAATTCGCAGTCCTGGACACAAAACTGCTTTGGCTTTTAATAAATGATTAAGTTTGGTAATTGAGTAGTTTGGTGAATCAAAGTAGCTGACATCAGCCCAAAAACGAACCGTAGTACCAGTGTTACGTTTACCCACTGTACCAATTACATTTAAGTCTTCTACTTTATCGCCGCTTTCAAATGCCATTCTGTATTGTTGAGCATCGCGTCTTACTGTTACTTCTACACGCGTAGATAACGCATTTACTACCGAAATACCTACGCCGTGTAAACCGCCCGAAAACTGATAGTTTTTATTAGAAAACTTACCACCGGCGTGTAGCTTAGTGAAGATCAATTCAACCCCAGGGATACCTTCTTCTGGGTGAATATCAATAGGCATACCGCGCCCATCATCGCTTACTTCAAGCGAATTGTCTTCGTGGAGTATTACGTCGATACGGGTAGCATGGCCAGCCATAGCTTCATCGACACTGTTGTCGATAACCTCTTGACCTAAATGATTGGGACGTGTTGTATCTGTGTACATCCCTGGGCGTCTTTTTACCGGATCTAATCCATTAAGTACTTCAATGGCTTCGGCGTTATAATTTTGATCACTCATAGTTTTTGTCTTTATATCCGCTAAGGCTCTAATACGTTTTACTAGTTTTATTGTTATATGCGCTAAAGCGTTAATATAGTAACTAACCTTTGTTCAGGTTAACTAGTTTTACGTGATTTTAAGAAAATCTACAATACTTGCAAAGGTGCGTTCAAATTCAACGTAGCTATGATCGCCACCAAATTCTATCAATTGCTTACATTGTGAATAATATTTTACCGCGTGTTGAAAGTTCAACACTTCATCGCCTGTTTGCTGTAATAAGTACAGTAACTCAGTGTGTGCTAATTTATCTACAGCGAGTAATTTAAGTGCCTCAATATGACTGTTATTTAAGTCGTAATGATAATCTTGATACGGATTATAATTAGGCCCAAGTAACGACTGTAATAAATTATAGGGTGCGACCGCGGGATTAATGACCACTGCAGGAATTTGATAACGCTGCGATAAATACGTGGCAAAAAAACCACCTAACGAGCTACCTAATAAAACGGTATTTGGCGTTAGTAATTGCTCAAGCTCAATTATAGCTTGTAGGGGCTCGTGGTTTAAGCTCGGTACACAATAATCAACGTCATAGTTTGCCATAAGCTCACCAAAGCGCACAGCTTTATATGATTTTTGTGAACTATTAAAGCCATGAATATAAATTACGCGTTTAGCCATACCACTTCCGTTTTTACTTCTACTTTATCTTTTTTACTGTTTATATTGAGAATTCTGTAAGCTGGGCCCGCATTTTTTTGCTCCCACTGTGAAGTATGCTTTACAAACTGTATTGAGCTGGCTGGGGTCGCATATATGGGCAATCCTCTAAAGCTTTGCTGGTAATCATTATGAACATGACCATGGAAAAGCGCTGATGTGTTGTTACTGTTTACTAAAATATTTAAAAGCTGTGGACCATTTTCTAATAAGTGCTTATCAAGGTAGCCATTTATTGGCAGCGGATTATGATGACAAAATATAACCTTACTATTATTAGAGTCGACTAAAACGTCCGTTATTTCATCTAAGTGCGCACCAGTAACCCATCCTGCAGGCGTAGGTCCTTTAGAATTAACTAGAAGTAGCTCAACCCCATTAGCAATAATATGTTTAGCCGGACTTATTTGCCCACCACTTATGCGATTAAGCATCGCGAGTTCATCATGATTACCTGGTACCCAAAACACAGGGCAAGTTATGTCACTGGCATTTATAAGTTCACTAAATAGTAAGTACGATTCAAAGCTATGATCTTGCGTTAAATCGCCACCAAAAATAATGCAGTCTATTGGCTGCTCAGCAATGTGTGCTAAGGCTTGTTCAAAATGAGCTGCGGTATTTATATCAAAGTATTTACCGCTTTTGTCTGCAAATAAATGGCTGTCAGTAATATGCGCAATGCACAAAGATGATTTATCAAATGTGTACGAATCATCAAACCAAGCCATTATTTACATCCCAATTTAATGTCGCTTGTCCATGCTCTACACAGGCTACTAACCAGTCGTATAAAAAAGCATTAAGTTGATACTTTTCATCTTTTTGATGCATTTTAGGGTTAGGGTAACCATATGATGGTTTTATGCGTTGATGGTAATCGTGGTGAACAATTTCTGCCACTTTCGCATCGTGATACAAGCGCACCGTTAAATACAGCGGTGTTATTCCTTTAACCATTCCTGTTAGCTGCTTAATTGAAATATCCATAGTATATTTTGCGCTGCCATCAATTTTTGTAGCAAATTCACTGTTGCCAAGTTTTACTTCACGAATGCTTCCTAAATTGCGCTCGCTCGGTAATAACTTTAATAGTCGCACATAGTTATGCTCACAAAGAGTTAAATACTTTGGGAGGCTCTGAATATATCGCTTTGTTGCTAATTGTGCTGTCAAGGTACCGCCATAATTTTAGTAAGAGTTTATGCCCATTTGTTTGCCATTTTTTCGCGATTAAGCGCAAGCCACTGCATACAAATAACCGTTGCCGCATTATCCATTTCACCGTTATTGAGGCGCATTAGCGCATCATCAACTGATAAAATGTGAGTTTTTATATCCTCTCCTTCAGTTTCAAGACCATATACACCTGATTTCACTTGGCTTAAGTCAGTACGCGCTAAATATAAATGTAAGCGCTCAGTTGTACCACCGGGGCTTGATAAGTATGAAAGCATAAATTCAAGTTCAGTTAATTCAAGTCCAGCTTCTTCATACGCTTCTTTTTTAACAACTGATTCGTAATCTTTGCTGCCGTCTGTCATTCCGGCTATACATTCTAGCAGCCACGGCGAATGCTTGCTTTTAATAGCGCCAATACGTATTTGCTCAATTAAAAGAACAGTATCTGATATTGGGTCGTAAGGGAGTACTGCAATTGCATCACCACGCTCTAATATTTCGCGGCTAATTATTTTAGATTTTCCACCTGCAAATAGTGCATGTTCAAACTGGTACAAATCAACCTGAAAAAAACCTTTATAGAGGCTTTTTATTGGCTTTAAATTTACATCTTCATGTGTAAATTGAACGAGTTTTTTATCAACCACGTACCTAGCTCCTACTTATCTAAATCTTTAAAATGCGTTAATATATTCTGTTACACTTGAACATACTGTTTTACTAATTATTTTTTTTGTTATGCAGTAAAACAGGTTAACATGCTTTTAGTACAAAAATTGTCTAAGGACCGAACCCCACATGAAAAAGAACATTCTTGCGGCGCTAGTTAGTTTATCATGCGCACTAGGTGCAACAGCAGTGAAAGCTGAAGATTTACTACAAGTTTTTGAAATAGCGACAGCTAACGATCCTACTGTTTTAAAAGCAAAAGCCCAAGCTGATGCACAGTCTTATCAAAGCGATTTGGCGATGAGCACACTACTGCCTCAAATTGGTTTGACTATGAGTTATACTAAAAGCGATGCAACGTCTTATCAAAGCGTTGGCGACTTATCTAACCAAGTGAAAGTTGAAAGTGACACAGACCAATTCTCTCGAGGTGTAAGCTTAAGCCAAACTTTATTTGATCTAGGTGCCTGGAACACGTTAGATATTGCCGACAAGCAAGCGCTTCAAGCAAGCGGCCTATACGATGCAGCTAAACAAAATTTAATTGTACGCGTTGCTGAAGGTTATTTTAATGTATTAAGCGCAAGCGATAACCTTGAATTTGTTGAAGCTGAAAAACGTGCAATTGAACGTCAACTTGAGCAAACAAAACAACGTTATGCGGTAGGCTTAACGGCTATTACAGACGTACACGAAGCACAAGCTCAGTTCGATAACTCTGTAGCTCAAGAAATTATTGCAGGTAATGCTGTAGAAACAGCACGCGAGCAACTTCGTGAGATTACAGGTAAATATCACGAAAAATTAGATTTTTTAAATACAGATACTTTCTCAACAACTAGACCAACTAAGCGCTCAAGCGACTTTGTTAAAGTAGCTGAAGATAAAAACATAAATCTACAAGTGTCTAAAGTAACAGTTGATATTGCAAAAGATCAAATTGAATTAGCGAAAGCGGGCCATTATCCAAAACTAACTCTAAGTGCAAGTTATGGTGATTCTCTTACAGACAATCAAATAAATGGCGCTAACTTTGATGATCAGCCACGGTCAGACTCAAGCTCTGTAGGGCTTAACTTTAGCGTACCTTTATATTCAGGTGGCGCAACGGTTGCTGCAACAAATCAGGCCCGTGCGTTTTACGTAGGTGCTAGCCAAGACTATGAAACAAATTACCGCGCAGTAACTCGCACAGTGATTACATCATATAATCAAGTTGTTTCAGACATCGCTACTTATAAAGCGCTAGAGCAAGCCGTTGTTTCAGCTCAAAGTGCGCTTAAAGCAACTGAAGCCGGTTTTGAAGTAGGTACGCGTACAATTGTTGACGTACTAGTAAGTACGCAAAATTTATACGATGCAAAGCGTAACCTTGCTGATGTACGTTACCGTTATGTGCTATCTACCCTTCGCTTAAAGCAAGCTGCGGGTACATTAACAAGTGAAGATTTAGTGGCTATAAACCAAGGTTTAAAAGCCGCTTAAATCGCATAATTCATGTAGTTAAAAACATTGGAAGCCAGCTAAATGCTGGCTTTTTGTATTTTACAGCGCTTAGCGTTAAACTATCGTTTTTATTCTCAGAGATATTTTTGTGGTCACCTCATCTCCTTTTAAAGCATCTTTTTTAGGCCCTCGATACTGGTTAAC
Organism: Pseudoalteromonas sp. NSLLW218; assembly: GCF_015864775.1. Lineage (NCBI taxonomy): Bacteria > Pseudomonadati > Pseudomonadota > Gammaproteobacteria > Alteromonadales > Pseudoalteromonadaceae > Pseudoalteromonas > Pseudoalteromonas sp. NSLLW218. The sequence goes on from NZ_JADYWO010000006.1 coordinate 51,241, forward strand.
GTGGATTGGCGTTCTATTTTTATATTTAATTTCTTGGTTACCGCAAAAACTACAATTGGCAATGGGTAAACAGCTTGGTCGCTTAGTTCATAAATTTATGAAACGCCGTCGCCATATTGCAGAAGTTAACATTAAATTATGTTTTCCTGATATGAGCGCAGCAGATCAAAAAGACCTTGTGCTCAAAAATATGGAAAACACCGGTATTGCAATGGTTGAGACTGGCATGGCCTGGTGGTGGCCGCAGTGGCGAGCACAAAAAGCATTAGGGTCTTTTAAAGGGCTTGAGCACTTTGAACGTGTTCAAGCGTCTGGTAAAGGTGTTTTATTGCTTGTACCTCATATTCTGCATCTTGAAATGGCTAGCCGTATTATGGGCTTAGAGTGTCAGGGTGTTGGCTTTTATCGCCCTCATAACAACCCTCTAATGGAATACTTTACGACTAATGGCCGCCTTCGCTCTAACGAATACCTAATTGGCCGAAAAGATGTAAAAGGCTTACTAAAAGCATTAAAGAATAAAAAGGTATGCTATTACTTACCCGATCAAGATTACGGCCGTAACCGATGTGAATTTGTTCCATTTTACGCAGTCCCTGACGCGGCAACGACAACCGGTACTCTTATGTTTGCTGGTAGTAAAAACTGCGAAACAATGAGCTTAATAACTCGCCGAGATGAAAATGGTAAATATCACTTGGAAATACTACCAGAGCTTGAAAACTTCCCTAGTGGTGATGATAAGGCTGATGTAACGCGTGTGAATCAACGAATGGAACAATCTGTTAATGCCGCACCAGAGCAGTATATGTGGCTACACCGTCGCTTTAAAACTCGACCTGATAAAAATACCCCTTCTTTTTATAAAAAGTAATGGTATAACAATAATAGGAACAAATAAGGTGGGTAATAATCATGTGGTTTTGGATTAGACATTTATCATTTGCAGCCGTGCTAATTGCACTCGCCGTATACTTTTTAGTGGGTGATGGTTCTGTATTTGATATTAAAAAATCTAAAAATGCAGCCGCCGAAGGATTATCACGTTTTTACTCCTCCATTCGTAACCAAGTAAAAAGTGATACAGAACGAGATCAATTTGTTTTAAAGCTTAAAACACCAGAACAAACCTTAGATAGAGTATTGGCTGAACGTGCGCGAACAGTAGACCCGATGCCGACTAATTGGACTGGAGAAGTTGAGCCTAGGCGCTTTGAAAATGGCACAACACTTAAAGACGTACTCAATCAGTACGCTAAAAATGAAGGCATTGAACTTTACTGGTATTTAAGTAAAGACTACGTAGTTAAAGATCATTTTAGAGTAGACAGCAACTTTACTTCAGCACTTTATCAAATTGGTCGTGCTATAAATGACGACTTTGAGCATGAGGTTTATACTTACTTTTGCCATAAACAACGGGCAGCGGTTATTACAGAGTTACCATCAGAATTTGTACGTACAAACTGTTTAAAACTAAAGGTTTAAAGGTTTACTCGCACAAAAAACCCAAGCAAGCGCTTGGGTTTACAGTTCAACTTAACTCAAAAATACTATTCCAAATATTCGTCACGTTAGTAATATCTTGCAAGAAAGCTTCTCGCGAGATCAACTTGCCTTTTTGATCCAAGCTCAACACGTGATAACACGAGCGATAATCAATATACGCTTTAATCAACTGCTGTTTTTGCTCTTTAGTAATACAGCCTATATTTGCTGCATCCGTTAATATTCTTACGTTATCTGAGTAAACTGTAAGCTGTTCAAACTCATTGGCGTGTTTAAGTACTAAATATTGCGTAATAAACTCAATATCAGCCATACCACCAACATCTTGTTTTAAGTCAAATTGCTCAGTATTTCCTTTCGCTAAATGGTCGCGCATTTTTTCGCGCATTTTTATTACATCTGCTTTTAAGACGGTATCATCGCGCTGTTGGCAAAGTATATTTTTACGAATTTGTGAAAAACGATCTATGAGATCGTCTTGGCCCAAAATCAACCGTGCCCGCACAAGTGCTTGATGTTCCCACGTCCATGCTTGAGTTTGCTGATAGTGATTAAAGCTCTCTAGATTGATAGCCAGTAAACCTGATGCACCTTCAGGGCGTAATCGCGTATCAAGCTCATACAAAATACCCGATGCAGTACGAGTATTAAATAAATGCATTAAGCGCTGAGCGAGTTTTAAATAAAACTGGCGAGAATCTATCGGCTTTTCACCATTGGTTTGGCTTGAGCCATCATGATTATGCACAAACACCAAATCTAAATCTGAGTCATACCCCACTTCCAAGCCGCCCGTTTTACCATATGCAATAACAGCAAAGCCTTTGTTTTCATCATCAGTGCCAGGTGGCATACCAAAACGCTTAACAGTGTTATGCCATGCAATATTAACAGCTTGATCAACAATCGCCTCAGCGAGTACGGTTAAGTGATCGCTTACTTTCATTACATCGAGAACGCCGGTTGCATCTGCAGCTGCAATTCGTAATTGATGCGTTTGCTTAAATTGCCTAAGCGACTCCATTTGCAGTTCTAAATCGTCATGCTCTATTCGTAAAAAATACTGTCTTATTTCATCTTTATAAGCCGTTAATGGTGTCGGTTTATAAAGAACCGCTGGGTCTATTAGCTCATCAAGTAATATAGGGTAGCGAGAAATATGCTCACCTATCCATTTGCTATGACAACAAAGTAAAACGAGTTGCTTTAACGCACCTTGGTTTTCGTACAGTAATTCTAAATAAGCAGTGCGTGAAATTATTTTATTAAAAATTTGGCAAACCATCGTAAAAGCAGCTTCGCTGGCATTAAAGTCATTTAACTGACTTAATAAAACAGGCATTAATTTATCAAGGGTGTCGCGCCCTCGGTTACCGATGTTTACCTTAGACAGCCTTAATTTAAAATCGTTAAGGGGAGTTTGCCATTCATCTCTAGCCTCTTTTAAAAACCCCACATCACCATGATCCCAAGCACTAATAAATGCGCCTTCACAAGTATCAAGTGGTGCGGTTTCCTCGCCAATGACCAGTGCAAACTCACCGTTAACTTGCTTCATCACTTTTTCAATAGTGCTTAAAGTAGCAGCAAAATCCGCTTGTTCTAATAATAAATTTAAGCGCTGCTGATTCAATTCATCATCAGGAAGTGTTTGCGTTTGTTGATCATCAAATATTTGTAAGTACTGCTCAACTTTTCGCAAATAAAGATAATTGCGCTTAAGCTCACTTGCTTCTTGCTCATCTATAACTTGGCTAAGTGCCAACTCATTTAATGCTTTAAGTAATGATTGAGTTTGTAAATTAGCCTCTCGGCCACCTCGTACCATTTGCAGGGCTTGCACTATAAATTCAACTTCACGAATACCACCAGCGCCTAATTTTATATTATTAGTTAAGCGTTTACGGCGAACCTCTTGTGCGATCATTAACTTCATTTTACGCAAAGATTCAATTACCGAAAAATCAATATACCGGCGATAAACAAACGGCTTTAAAAGCTTAATAAATTCATCCCAATATTTATTAGGGGTGCCAATTAGGCGCCCTTTTAACATTGCGTAGCGTTCCCAGTCGCGCCCTTGCTCCTGGTAGTAATCTTCAATAGCATTAAAGCTCATAACCAAAGGGCCACTTTCGCCAAACGGGCGTAGGCGCATATCAACTCTAAATACCTGCCCGTCACCGGTGGCTTGGTTAAGTGATGCAATGAGCTTTTGTGCAACTTTGGTATAAAATACTTGGGCCTCAAGGCTTCTGCGACCACCTTGGGTTTTTGTACTGCGTGGATATGCAAAAATGAGATCAATGTCAGAGGAGTAATTTAGCTCTTGCCCGCCGAGCTTCCCCATCCCTAAAACCATTAATGGCATTGCTTGGCTTTGCTCATCAAGCGGCTCACCATTTACTTTTGCCACCTGCGCATGCGCCCATTGGTTAGCGCTATCAATTAGCATATCAGCCAGTTGGCTTATGTAATTAATGCTATCGGCAATAGGGTTATTACAACATAAATCTAAAAAGGCGACTTTAAGCCAGTATTTTTCGCGGTACTTTCGTAAGATTTGATTACACTTAGCATCGTCAATATCACTAAGTTCAATGCTATCAAAGGGAGAGGTAACATGCCTGTTTTGAATTTCATCTTTGCACAGCAGCCAGTCTTTTAACGTTGGTTGTGATTCTAAACAGCGCCAGGCAAAGTCGCTCAAGGCGAGTAATCGTATAACTTCGCTTTCATTACTTTGCTGTGGATATAATTGTTCGAAGCGCTCTAAGCCAAGTTTTTGTAATTGAATAGGAAGTTGCTTTACGTTACTCATCAATCCTCTCTTTTATATCATCAATAACCGTACTAGAATGACTAAAACCTAGAAAGGTTCACTTAATTAGGATCACCATGTCATATTTGTCTTTATCTAACACTAGTTTTATTGCTATTGCTATTAGTTTTGCGGTTATTTGTATAACTATTTTTAGTTTACGAGTTGTCACTCAAATTAAAGCAAAACAAGCGCTTAAAGATGAACTTGCGCAGCACGATAACTTTGCCATGGGTATTAGCTTCGCATCTGAAATATCAGTTGTAATAGCCACTATGGCCTTCTTATTTGATGAAATAAGCATAAGCACCGCGCAATCCAATCCATTAAAAGTTTTGGTCATTATTATTTTATTATTTACATTTATTAAGGTAGGTCACTTAATTCATCGTAAATGGATATTGCACAGGTTTAATGAAGAAGCTGCAATATTAAAGCAAAATGTATGTGCTGCACTGGTGGATTCGGGCATGTTAATCGCCAACTGTATTATTGCACTTGGTTTATACACGTGGACACATACCCAAGGGTTTAGTAACTTACTTATTGCTTGCGTTAGCTTTTTTACACTTCAGGGAATGTTTGCACTGGATAGTAAAATACGAGAATATCGTTTTGCCAAAGCAAACCAAGGCGCTTCGCTACAAAGTAACTTCAACTTAGAAAACACCTCTATAGGTATAAGATATGCTGGAAAATCAATCGGTTTAGCATTATCTGTGTACGCTGGTTTATCTAGCGCAGCATTTCAAAACGGTAAAATGGTAGAAAACATATTTACACTCGTTATGCATTGCGGTGTAATGTGGATACTACTCTACAGCTTAACGTATGTTATAAAAGTTATCTCTTTACCAAATATTGATACAGCTCTTGAAATAGACCATCAAGATAATATTGGCGTAGCATGTATAGAGTTTGCTGTTTTTTGTGCTATAGGTTATTTACTTATTAGCATGTTTTCTCTTTAGACCTTTTTACTAAAAATACAGCAATTAAAACGTCTGCATTTAAGTAATAATGGTAATTACTTAAATGTAACAAGGCCCGAGCTCTATGCCACTTGAAGCTACTAACTATTTGTTAATTGACATAGACAACGAATTTAGCCGTGCATTTGCCGAATTCTATGTTAATAATGGCAAAACCAAAGCGAGTACGCTTATTGCAGCAGGCAATAATACCCGTCAGTTAGTAAAGATGATGTTTGACGAGCTTATTAAAGACTATAGTTATTGCGATCTTGAGAACGAAATCAGCGTTTCTGAATTAATTAACTATCTAAAAGAGCATCACGATTTACACGGAGTACTTTTTAATAATACCGATTACTTACTCGCAAGTGATAAACAACGCTTTATTTATAACTCCTTACATGAAAAACGCTTTTTAATAAACCTTGATGATACAGGCTATACACTAAGCCGAGTTACTGACGAAACATTAACCGAACCTTCGCAAAATCACCATGATATAGCACACACACCACAAGATTTAATAGATCTCGCCGAGCAACTTAATAAAAATAAATAATTGCGCACAGCTCCCAGCTTACTTACCATAGCAGTATATATTTTTATGCTAAGTAGTAAGTGACGCACTATGCGAGTTCCTCATATTTATCAAACATCGAGTATTGCCCTAAACACCCCTGTAACCTTAGATGAGGATGCTGCAGGGCATATTGGCAGAGTGCTGCGCATGAAAGTAGGCGAGCATGTATCTATTTTTAATGGCGAAGGCGGCGAATACCTTAGTGAAATAATTGAAGTAACAAAAAAAACAGTCGTCGTAATGCCATTAGAGCTTAATCCCCACGATGTAGAATCTCCGCTTAAAATTCATTTAGGCCAGTGTGTATCCCGTGGTGATAAAATGGACTTTACAATTCAAAAGTCAGTTGAACTGGGCATTACCGAAATCACCCCACTTTTTAGTCAGCGCTGTGGCGTGAAACTAATGGGCGATCGCCTTGAGAAAAAACACCAACAATGGCAAAAAATTGCAATTGCAGCGGCAGAGCAATCTGGGCGTAATTTTGTGCCAATTATTCATCCTCCTGTCGATTTAAAACAATGGCTTGCACAACAAACCAATGCAATTAAGCTCACTCTCCACCCTCGTGCTGAGCACAGCATTAAAACCATTACGGTACCTAAAGATGGCGTACGCTTTTTAGTCGGCCCAGAAGGCGGCTTTACCGACGATGAAATGGCACTAACTAAACAACTAGAATTTGTAGATATTCGCTTAGGCCCGCGCGTTTTACGAACGGAAACAGCCGCTTTAACGGTCTTAAGTGCATTACAACTTCAATTTGGCGATTTAGCTAATTGAAATAACTAAAAGCACCCTCATATAAACAGTAACATTTATAGTAAGGCACAGCGCATGGCAATTAAGTTAGGTATTATTTCAGATCCTATTAGTGGATTTAACATCAAAAAAGACACCGGTTTTGCAATGATGATGCAAGCGCAAGAACGCGGCTACGAAATTTATTATATGGAGATGGATGATTTATCTCTTCGTAAAGGTAAGTCGTACGCTTCAGCGTCTAAAGCGCAAGTGTTTAATAATGCAGAAAAATGGTACGAGCTTGAAGAAAAAGCCACTATAGCGCTTGCCGATCTTGATGTGATTTTAATGCGTAAAGATCCTCCTTTTGATACTGAATACATTTACGCGACTTATATTTTAGAACGTGCAGAACAAGAAGGTACGTTAATAATTAACAAGCCACAAAGTCTTCGCGATGCTAACGAAAAGCTATTTACAGCATGGTTTAGCGAACATACGCCAGATACCCTGGTTACACGCAGTCAAAAACAAATTCGTGAGTTTTTAGCCGAGCATAAAGACGTTATTTTAAAACCCCTTGATGGCATGGGCGGCGCATCTATCTTCCGCCTTAGAGAAGACGATGCCAACATTGGTGTAATTTGTGAAACGCTAACCGAGCACGGCAGCCGCTTTGCTATGGTGCAAAATTACATCCCAGAGATCAAACAAGGCGACAAGCGCGTATTGGTTATTGATGGCGAGGTTATTCCGTATTGTTTAGCGCGTATTCCACAAAATGGTGAGACACGCGGTAATTTAGCTGTTGGCGGTCGAGGCGAAGCGCGCCCACTTAGTGAATCTGATTTAAAAATTGCGCAAGCAGTTGCGCCAACGCTTAAAGAAAAAGGCTTAATATTTGTAGGTTTAGATATTATTGGCGATAAATTAACTGAAATTAACGTAACTGCACCAACGTGCGTGCGCGAAATTGAAGCTGCTTATGATATCTCTATTACAGGTATTTTGTTTGATGCAATTGAAAGAAAGTTAGATAAATAAGCATCTATCTGTCGTTATTAAAAGCACTTTCGTGTCATGAATTTAATATAGTTGTTAACTATTAATCTTTAAACCGTATGAGAGTGCTTTTTTAATTTTAAAAACAAAGGTATGTGCCATACTCAAAGTTCATTAACTAAAAAGGGTGAAGTCTATGCAATCATTAGAAAATCATTTTTTAATCGCGATGCCGTCGATGCAAGACCCTTTTTTTAAACGTGCTGTTACCTATATTTGTGAGCACAATGAAGATGGGGCTATGGGCTTGGTAATAAACCAACCTATTGATGTTACTGTTGGCGAACTTTTAGATAAAATAGAAATTGATAACGACAAAACTCAAAACGCAGCAAAAGTAAGTGTATTTGCAGGCGGACCCGTTAAAACTGACCGTGGTTTTGTACTGCACTCTCCTCAACCGGGTTATTCAGCGAGTCAAAAGCTCAGTAGCGATATTATGATCACTACCTCAAAAGACGTTTTAGCAAGCTTAACCACAGCACAAGCACCTGAGCAATTTATTATTACACTGGGTTATTCAGGGTGGGAGCAAGGACAACTCGAACAAGAGTTACTTGATAACAGCTGGTTGATCATAGAAGCAGATCCAAAGATCATTTTTAATACCCCCGTTGAAAAACGGTGGGAAAAAGCAGTTTCAATGTTGGGCTTTGATATTAGCCAACTCAGCCTTGAAGCTGGTCACGCATAACAACTTAAAATTTAAACAAGATACACATGACAAAAAAATCGCTTAAGCCGCAAGGCGAACGCACTGTAATGGGCTTTGACTTTGGCACCAAAAGTATTGGTATTGCTATTGGGCAAGAGCTAACAGGCAGCGCGTCTAGCCTTAAGGCTGTAAAAGCACAAGATGGTATTCCTAATTGGGACCATATTGCTGTGCAAGTGGCCGAATGGCAGCCTGACTTAATGGTTGTTGGCTTACCACTAAATATGGATGGAACGTCACAAGAGGTTACCTTTAAAGCAAAAAAGTTTGCCAACAGATTGCATAATCATTATGGCATTCCTGTGCAAACACAAGACGAGCGTTTAACGACCGCGGATGCTAAAGCGCGACTTTTTGAAAGTGGCGGCTATAAAAACTTAGGCAAAGGTAACGTAGATAATATGTCTGCGGTTATTATTTTAGAAAGTTTTTTTGAGTCTAGTTACGGTGAATAAGCCTGCTATATAAACAACTCGTTATATACAAAAAAAGCGCCAATTGGCGCTTTTTTTGTATTAATACTTAATAGAAAATTCGTTGGTTTATTGATCGCTATTTTTATCGTCAAGGCCATCAATAGTAACGCCTTGTAAAAAGCCCGCACCTTGCTGTTCGTTATTGCGCAGTTTAATCATTAAGCGTAAATCATTCGGCGAATCAGCATGATGCAGTGCATCGGCGTAATTAATTCGCTGCTGTCTGTATAACTCAAATAGCGCTTGGTCAAAGGTTTGCATGCCCATCTCTTTCGATTTAGCCATTGCCTCTTTAATACCACCAATATCACCGTTTTTAATCAGTTCAGCAACCATTGGTGAGTTAAGCAATATTTCAATAGCTGCAACACGACTTTCACCATCAGCAGTCGGTACTAATTGCTGGGCTACAATGGCGCGTAAGTTAAGTGCTAAATCGTACTTAAGCTTATCGTGTTTTTCTTTGGGGACTAAATGCATAATACGGTCAATTGCTTGGTTAGCATTATTAGCATGCAGTGTTGCAACACACAGGTGACCTGTTTCGGCAAAGCTTAGTGCGTATTCCATAGTTTCTTGAGAGCGAATTTCACCAATCAAAATTACATCGGGCGCTTGGCGCAATGAGCTTTTAAGTGCTGACTCAAAGCTTTCGGTATCAAGCCCTACTTCGCGTTGAGTAATAATGCTTTTACGATGCTCATGAACAAATTCAATCGGATCTTCAATAGTCAGTATATGACCACGTTGGTTACGGTTTCTGTAGCCAATAAGTGCAGCTAGTGAGGTTGATTTACCGGTGCCAGTACCACCGACAAACAATACTAGGCCACGCTTAGACATAATTACATCGGTAAGAATTGAAGGTAGACCTAGCTCACTCACATCAGGTATTTGCGTCACAATACGACGAATAACCATACCTGCTTTATCGCGTTGCCAAAAAGCAGAAATACGAAAACGCCCTTCGTCGGTGGCAATCGCAAAGTTACATTCTTTTGTTGTATGAAACTCTGCTTTTTGTTTTTCGCTCATTGCAGATTCAACTAGCTCAAGCGATTGCTCATCAGTAAGCCTATCATCGCTTAGAGCTATTAACTCACCGTTTATTTTTGCGCTTACAGGTAGCTGACTCGATACAAATAAGTCAGATCCTTTTTTCTCAATCATGATAAGTAAAAAGTCGTTTAAAGATAAAGCCATAATAGTTTCTTACCCACCAAATTGTGTTTTGTCTTGTGCTTTTTCTTTCGCTGCAGCATTTGTAACAATGCCATGATTAACTAAATTAGTTAAACATTGATCCATTGTTTGCATGCCTACAGACGCACCTGTTTGAATAGACGAGTACATTTGTGCAATTTTATCTTCACGAATCAAGTTACGAATAGCAGGTACTGCAATCATAATTTCGTGTGCCGCAACTCGCCCGCCGCCAATCTTTTTAAGCAGTGTTTGCGAGATAACAGCACGCAAAGATTCAGATAACATTGAACGTACCATTGACTTTTCCTCACCTGGGAATACATCGATAATACGGTCAATGGTTTTTGGTGCAGACGTAGTATGTAGCGTGCCAAACACTAAGTGGCCTGTTTCGGCTGCGGTCATTGCAAGACGAATTGTTTCTAAATCACGTAACTCACCTACAAGTATTACATCAGGGTCTTCACGCAATGCACTACGTAGCGCGTTTGAAAAGCTATGTGTATCGCGATGTACTTCACGTTGATTAATAAGGCTTAATTTATTATCGTGAACAAACTCGATTGGATCTTCGATTGTTAGAATATGGTGATGTTTATTTTGATTTATATAATCGACCATAGCGGCAAGTGTTGTTGATTTACCAGAGCCCGTTGGGCCTGTCACTAACACGAGTCCACGTGGGGTATCGGAGATTGTTTTAAAAATATCTGGCGCACCTAAATCATCAAGCGTTAACACTTCACTTGGTATGGTACGAAATACCGCAGCAGGCCCGCGATTAGAGTTAAATGCATTCACACGAAAACGTGCTAAATTAGGCACTTCAAACGAAAAATCCACTTCGAGATTTTGTTCGTAGTCCTTGCGTTGATTATCGTTCATAATATCGTAAACCAGACTGTTTACGTCTTTATCTGCAAGGGCTGGTATATTAATGCGGCGAACATCACCGTCTACGCGTATCATAGGTGAAACACCCGATGATAAATGTAAATCGGATGCTTTGTGTTGCACACTAAACGCTAATAATTCGGTAATATCCATTTATGACTCCACAACTAACTGATAAATATATGGTTACAATAGCAGAACGACTCACATCCGCCTACGCTAGAATTGCAGACGCGGCAAAAAACGCACAGCGAAACACTAACGAAGTTACTTTACTGGCAGTGTCTAAAACTAAACCAAGCGAAGATGTTATTGCAGCTTATGAGCATGGCCAGCGCGAATTTGGTGAATCTTATGTTCAAGAGGCTATAGATAAAATAGCTCAACTACAGTCATATAGCGATATCATTTGGCATTTCATTGGACCAATTCAATCAAATAAAAGTGCATTAGTGGCTGCCAACTTTGACTGGGTGCAAAGTGTTGATCGCATAAAAATAGCCAAACGATTAGATTCCCAGCGCCCAGACGATAAATCGCCCCTTAATGTACTTATTCAAGTAAATATAAGCGAAGAAGAAGCTAAATCGGGTTGTAGTGTTGGGCAAATTTCTGAACTTGCCGATTTTATTAACCAATGTGAGCACTTAACACTTCGCGGTTTAATGGCAATTCCGGCTAAAAGTGACGATCTGGATACGCAAATTCAATCTTTTGAGCAATTACAAACTTGCTTTGATAAACTAAAGACCCAATATCCTCAAGTAGATACTTTGTCGATGGGTATGAGCGGTGATGTTGAAGCTGCCATTAGTGCAGGCTCAACCATGGTAAGAGTCGGCACAGACATTTTTGGAACACGAACTTAAAAGGTGATAACAGATTTATGTCAGATAAAAAAATCGCATTTATAGGCACAGGTAATATGAGCTACGCCATTATTGGTGGCATGGTAAAAAACGGTTTTAACGCAAGTAACATTATTGCGACTAACCGCAACCAAGAAAAGCTTGCAAAGGTAGCAGCCGATTTCAAGGTGCAAACCACCAGTGACAATAACGAAGCCCTGCGCGATGCTGATGTAATTGTTTTGTCTGTTAAACCACAAATGATGGGCGATTTATGTAAATCGTTTCAAGATTCGGGCGTAGATTTTAGCGACAAACTGTTCATTTCGGTTGCTGCGGGCTTAACTGTAAAACGCCTTCGCGAAATGCTAGGTCAAGACGTTAAAATGGTACGCTGTATGCCAAACACACCGTCTTTATTAGGCCGTGGTGTATCAGGTTTATATGGCGCGGGCGAAACACAAAGCGAACACGAGTTTGTACAACAAGTTTTTGAATGCACTGGCATTGTTGTATGGGTTGAAAAAGAATCTCAAATTAACGACATTATTGCTGTGACTGGCTCTTCGCCTGCTTACTTTTTCTTATTTATGGAAGCCATAGAAGAAAAAGCCAAAGCGCTGGGCTTTAATGATGAAGACGCTCGTCGCCTGGTACAACAAACAGCCCTTGGCGCCGCCGAAATGGCACTTAGCCAACCTGATATTACTATTTCGCAACTACGTTCAAACGTAACATCTAAAGGCGGTACGACTCATGCAGCTGTTGAGCACTTAAAAGATGAAGGCTTAACTAAAACCGTTGGCGATGCAATGGATGCGTGTATTGCGCGTGCGATGCAAATGGAAAAAGAACTTTAAAACCACTTTTTTATTGAAGGTTACACTATGAATGCCATGCAATTTTTGATCAGTACCCTGTTTGATTTGTTTTTAATGGTGGTATTACTGCGCTTTTGGCTGCAGTGGGCAAAAGCCGACTTTTATAATCCAATGAGCCAGTTTGTGGTTAAAGCCACGTCGTTTGCGGTAAAACCACTGCGTAAAATTATTCCGGGGTTTGGCGGACTTGATTTAGCATCTTTGTTGCTGGCATTTATAGTGGCTGTAGCCAAAATTAGTACTTTAATGCTTGTTATATATAATGCGTGGGCAATACAGCCTGTACTTATTCAAGCACTTATAACGGTACTAAAAGAAGGCCTTAACTTAGTTTTTTGGGTACTTATTATTCGCGCTATTTTAAGTTGGGTTAGCCAAGGTTATAACCCTATAGAAGCCGTTTTCCATCAGCTTACTGAACCAATGCTAAAACCAATTCGTAAAATATTACCATCAATGGGTGGCTTAGATTTATCAGTTTTAGTGCTTATTATTGGTATTCAGTTTTTGCAAATGTTGCTTATGGACTTTTTAGTCTAAGCACTTAATTTTTGAGTAAAAGAGGCCCAAAGGCCTCTTTTTTATATGTTTTGAGGAATACATGATGAACCGTTTAATTAAGTTTTGTTTTATTGCTTGTTTAGCATTTGCATTTAACGCGCAAAGCGAAGAAATGCAAGGCGCACAATACAAAGAGCTTGGCCCTTGGCAAGTGCATTACATCGCTTTTCCTTCTACTTTTATTCAGCCAAAAATAGCGAAAGCGTATGGCCTTGAGCGAAGCGGATACAAAGGCATTGTGAATATTTCTGTTTTAAAAAATGATGCCGAAAACACAGCCCAAACGGCAAAGCTTACAGGCACAGCTAAAAACCTACTTGGCAACAAGCAAACGCTTACTTTTAAAGAAGTAAAAGAAGGTGAGTCAATTTATTACCTTGCCCAAGTTGATTACACCAACGAAGAGATTTTACGCTTTGAGATTGAAATACAACAAAGTAATCAATTTCAAAAATTACAGTTTCAGCAAAAATTTTACGTAGATTAATAACATGACCAAAACTTTAGTACTTGCTACAGGTAACCCTGGCAAAGTAAAAGAGCTAGCTAACATGCTAAGCTCTCTGAATATTAATGTAGTTCCACAGAGCGATTTTAATGTAAGTGAAGTTGCCGAAACCGGCACTACCTTTGTTGAAAATGCCATTATTAAAGCGCGCCATGCCGCTAAAATTACTGGCATGGCAGCTATTGCCGATGACTCTGGTTTAGAAGTTGATGGCTTAAATGGCGCGCCCGGCGTTTACTCAGCCCGTTTTGCAGGCCCAGGTGCCAGCGATCAAGATAACATTGATAAGTTACTCGTTGATTTGGGTAATAACCCTATCCGTAGTGCTCGTTTTTGGTGTGTACTGGTATTAATGCGCCACGCAGATGACCCTACTCCACTTATTTGCAGTGCAAGCTGGGAAGGCGAAATTACATTAACTCAAAATGGCAACGGTGGCTTTGGTTACGATCCGGTGTTTTTTGTAGCAGAGAAAAATTGTACGAGTGCTGAGCTTACAAAAGAGCAAAAAAATGCAGTGAGTCATCGCGGACAAGCGCTACAAAAATTATTGCTAGAGCTAAAGCAAAAAGGCGGCCTGTGAACCTTCCACCACTGAGCTTATATGTGCACGTGCCTTGGTGCGTGCAAAAATGCCCGTACTGCGATTTTAATAGCCACGGACAAAAAGGTGAAATACCTGAAGCTGAATATGTTCAGCATTTAATTGATGATTTAAAAGCTGATTTGCACTTAGTGCAAGGGCGTAAAATTCACAGCATTTTTATTGGTGGCGGCACTCCAAGCTTATTAACTGGTACAGCTTACACCCGCTTACTAAAAGAAGTCGATAGCCTAATTGGACTTGAAGACAACTGCGAAATTACCCTTGAAGCCAACCCTGGCACAGTAGAAACAGGTCGTTTTAAAGATTACGTAAAAGCAGGTATTAACCGTATTTCTATTGGCGTGCAAAGCATGCAAAACGACAAGTTAAAAGCACTTGGTCGGATTCATGGCAGCGACGAGGCTAATTATGCTGCGCAGCAAGCTAAAGAAGCCGGTTTAAACAGCTTTAACCTTGATTTAATGCACGGCTTACCGGGGCAAACACTTGACGATGCACTGAGTGATTTAAAGCAAATAATAGCGCTAGATCCTCCGCATATATCTTGGTATCAACTAACTATTGAACCTAATACTCAGTTTGCATCAAAACCCCCAACCTTGCCACAAGACGAAACACTGTGGGACATTCAAGAACAAGGGGTCGAGTTACTAGCTCAAGCAGGTTACATACAATACGAAATATCAGGCTATGCAAAACCAGGCTATCAGTGCCAACATAACTTGAATTATTGGCGTTTTGGCGATTATCTCGGTATTGGCTGCGGCGCGCATGGTAAGGTTACTGATGCAAATACAGGGCTTATTACGCGTACCGAAAAGGTTAAACACCCACGCGGCTATATGGATTTAATTAAACCGTATATGTACAAAAGCTGGCATGTAGAGCAAGACGATTTAGCGTTTGAATTTTTTATGAATCGCTTTCGCCTTGTTGAGCCTTGCCCAATTAATGATTTTAATAAATTAACAACACTGCCACTGCAAAGTCAGCAAAGTGCATTAAACCAAGCAATTAATAAAGGTTTATTGACTCAAACAGGCAGTCATTGGCAGGTAAGCTTAAAAGGTCATCGCTTTTTGAATGACCTGCTAGAATTATTTGTGTAGCGCCCAGCGCTACACAAAAAATAAATATAAAACACCCTAATGGGTTTCTAACAACAAAAGGGAAAACAATGCGTAAACTTACCTTTATTGCGGCCGCAGTAAGCGTTGCACTACTTGCTGGTTGCCAGCAAACAACACAACAAGCGACTTCAGCTCCTATTGCACAAGCAGCAGTTCAATCACAACAAAGTGAAATAGACAAAGCCAATGCGTTTTTTGAAGACACATTTAACCGCGATGTAATGAGCAGTCCTGTATATCAAACATACATGGGTATTAAGCAAGATTACGATAAGTGGGACGATGGCAGCGAAGAAAGACAGCTTAAAGATTTAGCGCAAACAAAAGCTGACCTCGTTGCACTAAAAGCAATTAGCCGTGATTTATTAGATGATGCAACAAAAGTTAGCTACGACTTAAAAAAACAAGATCTTGAAAGCTCAATTGCTGACTTTAAATGGCGTTACCATAACTACCCTGTGAACCAAATGTTTGGTACACATTCTATGATCCCTGCATTTTTAATTAATCAGCACTCAATTAGTAATGTAAAAGAAGCTAAAGACTACATTTCACGTTTAAATGGTGTAACTGGTGTTATTGATCAGCTTATTATTGATTTAACTGTACGTGCAGAAAAAGGCATCATTGCCCCTAAATTTGTGTTCCCACATGTTATTGATTCAAGCAAAAACATTATTCACGGTGCACCGTTTGAAAAAGGCGATGATTCTACATTGCTTGCTGACTTTAAGCGTAAAGTAACAGCGCTTGAAATTAGCCAAGACGAAAAAGACTCGTTAATCAGCGATGCATCAGATGCATTAAAATCGGCTGTTAAACCATCTTACTCTAAGCTAATTAATTACCTAGCGCAGCTTGAGAAACGTGCTGATGATCGCGATGGCGCATGGAAACTACCTGACGGCGAAGCGTTTTATAACAACGCACTTAAGCGCACAACTACAACAGATTTAACAGCTAAAGAAATTCATGCAATTGGTCTATCTGAAGTGACACGTATTCATGATGAAATGCGTGAAATTAAAGATAAAGTGGGCTTTAAAGGCGACTTAAAAGCGTTTATGCAGTTTATGAAAACTGACAAGCAATTTTACTACCCTAATGATGCACAAGGTAAACAACGCTATCTTGATGAAGCCACTGGGCTTATTGATACAATGAAAACGCGTTTAGATGAGCTATTCATTGTTAAGCCAAAAGCTGATTTAAAAGTAAAAGCAGTTGAAGCATTCCGTGAAAAAGCGGCAGGTAAAGCATTTTACCAACAGCCAGCTCCGGATGGTTCACGCCCAGGTGTTTACTACGCAAACCTTTACGATATGGAAGCAATGCCAACGTATCAAATGGAAGCACTGGCTTACCATGAAGGTATTCCAGGACACCACATGCAAATAGCTATTTCGCAAGAGTTAGAAGGTGTTCCTAAATTCCGTAAGTTTGGTGGCTACACAGCGTATATTGAAGGCTGGGGTTTATACTCAGAGTTCATTCCTAAAGAAATGGGCATGTACTCAGACCCTTACTCAGATTTTGGTCGTCTTTCAATGGAATTATGGCGCGCATGTCGTCTAGTAGTTGATACGGGTATTCACGCAATGAAGTGGACTCGCCAAGAAGGTATTGATTACTACGTAAATAACACGCCTAATGCAACATCTGACGGTGTTAAAATGGTTGAGCGTCACATTGTAATGCCTTCACAAGCAACGGCTTATAAAGTGGGTATGCTTAAGATTCTAGAACTTCGTGAAGACGCTAAAAAGCAACTTGGTGATAAATTTGATATTCGCCAGTTCCACGACGTAGTACTTAAAAATGGCCCGGTGCCACTTAATGTACTAGAAAATTTTGTAAATGAATGGGTAGCAAGCAAAAAGGCTTAAAACCAATTTAAACAATTGCTTTAAATATGAAAGGTCGCATTTGCGGCCTTTTTTGTTTTATAGTAGTAAAAAAGATTTTTGGAAATAATAATGGATTTAAGCATACAACTACTTAATGCGCGTATTTCAAAGCAGCAGTTAAATGAGCTCGATAACGACTTTAAGCAGTTAAGCCCTGCTCAGCAAACTTTGCAGCTTAACCATTTATATGACAGTGCCCAACGGTTGAGTGTTAAGTATGACTTTATGCAAAACATAGCAACCCGTATACTAAGTACTAATACAGCACCTTCTCCATTTATTAATCAACTCACTAATATTGACGCATTGAGTTTTTTTACCCCAGCGCTGAGAGTAAATAAAGGCTTTTTAGTACAAGATACACAAGGAAATAACGTACTGCACAATGTGTTTAAGCATGCCGATGCTACAAAGCTGCCATTTAACTATGTGCGTTCTTTAATGTTGTTTGAATCAAATGATGACTTAGTTAAAGCGCTTGCGCAGCCCAACTCAGAGGGGTTAACACCTGTTGCCTGCTACATTGCCTACGCAAATAAACCAAGCACACCGGTAAAGCATGAATTTTCAGCTTTGTTAGCATTAATGGAAATAGAGCAAAAACAAAATCCGAACGCAAAACAGCAGCTTATTAACGTATTAAAAGGACAAAAACTTAACGAAACCACAATTTTACTGAGCGCAGCTTATTTACAACGCTCAACGGCGCAAGTTGTGCACCTAATCAAGGCGCTTTAATTCACCCACTACTTCTATACGCACACTATCTATAGCGTGTGTAATGGATTGCGCAGCACTTTCGTGCTCAACCATATTTGGCCAATTTGTTTGCCAGACCTTTTGTAAGTCTTTTGTTTTTAAATGTACTTTATCAACGGCTAAGTAGCTTAAGTCGTGAATTAAGTTAACTTTAACCCAGCCTTTTCTAGGGCTACCATCTATTTTGTTATTGTCGTAATGTGCGGCAAATACTATAAGCTCAAGCTCGGCTAGTTCTTGTAATATTTGAAAGCTAGCAATGCGTGTATTGTTGTTCTCTTCACTTGCCTCCATTCGCCATGCATTATAACTAAAGCCTATAAACGCAAATACTACGCTCGCTATAGCAGTAAAAAAGTACGAACGGGGAGCCAGTACAAACTGACCATATTTAGACTCTGACATATTATTTCCTAGGG
This sequence comes from Pseudoalteromonas sp. NSLLW218, assembly GCF_015864775.1. Taxonomy (NCBI): domain Bacteria; kingdom Pseudomonadati; phylum Pseudomonadota; class Gammaproteobacteria; order Alteromonadales; family Pseudoalteromonadaceae; genus Pseudoalteromonas; species Pseudoalteromonas sp. NSLLW218. The sequence continues at coordinate 69,842 of NZ_JADYWO010000006.1, forward strand.
CCTGCTTATCTTTCGAGGTTGAATTTGCAGCAGTATGTTTGGTATTTAGGCAAGGCAGAGCCTATGCAGTGTGGTTATTCCCCATAAATAGTTGATAACGTGGAATAAATGCCAAACATGCGCTGCCCGAAGGGTTCTGCCTAGGGGCAATTTACTCTTTGTTGCTCGGTTTTTACTTATTCTTACATGGATGTAAGCCATTAGAATAACGCAGGAGCAGTTATCGAGCCCGCTAGGTTACAAACCTCACGCCGCGATTAAATCGCCCCTAGATTGAACAAATTTTAATCCTGAAAGGTCAACAGGCCCTAGTCATTTAAATAATATTCAACACTGGTTACCACTCTTATATTTTTTATTTGCGGTGTATTTGAATCTCGATTACTGATACTAAATTGCCCTTGGCGAGCTGTTTTTATTTTGCCTAATTTTGAATTAGAGTCTTTAGCAAATTTATTAGCGACTTCACGCGCTTTTTCAGTTGCTTCTTGCACCATCGCAGGTTTTACATCATTGAGGCCTGTAAAAATGTATTCAACTTTTGTTTCGTAGCTGTCCTGCACTATTGCGATATCTTGTTTAGCAAGCTGGCTTACTTTGCTCAGCGCATTTTGTACTTTATCTGGCGCAGCAGAATAAACAATAATATTTGAGCGCACTATGTATCTAAACTGCTGATTTTCGTTACTGTATTCACGTGCTTGCTTATCAATAACTGACTGGCTGCCTATTGTTATTTCATCGTCGTCAAAACCATGCAGTTTTAAAAAAACAGTTACAGCATCATTTTTTTTCTCAACTCGGCTGACTAATTTTTCAAGATTATTGTCGGCATCACTAAATTGCAGAGGCCAAATTACTGTATCGGCTATTACTTCTCGCTCGGCCAACCCCTTAACCTGCACAGTACGTTCCATCTCTTTTACACTCAAAGCTGTACTCTTTAAAATAAACCCTAAGCTAATTAAGCCTATACTTAAACAAATAGCCGCTACAACAATGTAAAAACCGGGGGTTTTATTCACAATAATCTCCTTGATTGATATCAATAATAAGCATCTAGACGCTCGAAATAACACAGTAAACAGGGTACATTGAGACTATAAATAACGCAAAATTTAATCAGCCTAGGAAAAACCATGAGCCTTAAGCGCATTACCCAGTTTTTTAATCCAAGCTCAGTGGCCGTTATTGGTGCCTCTAATATATCAACTCGTGCTGGTTTTGTGGTTATGCGCAATTTGCTTCAAGGCGGCTTTAAAGGGCCGATAATGCCTGTTACTCCAAGCCATAGCGCAGTACATGGCGTGCTTGCTTACCCCACTATTGCTGACTTACCAAAAGTACCCGACCTTGCTGTTATTTGTACTAACAAAAACACCTTAATTGATATTATTGAGCAGCTTGGAGAGCTTGGCTGCAAAACGGCGATTGTTATTGCTGATGGGCTTTCTGGAGAGCAAAAAAGCGCGCTCATAGCATGCGCTCAAGCCAAGCAAGTTACTTTGCTCGGGCCAAATTGTTTAGGCTTGCTGATCCCTCATATTGGTTTAAATGCGAGCTTTTCACATACTGTGGCAAGCCCAGGTAAAATTGCATTTGTATCGCAATCAGCAGCAGTATGCTCAACCATTTTAGATTGGGCTAAAAACAAAGAAATTGGCTTTTCATATTTTGTATCGGTAGGTGACTGCCTTGATATTAACTTTAATGAACTACTCGACTTTTTAGGTCGTGATGCTAAAACCAAAGCTATTTTACTCTACATTGATAACATTGAGGATATTCGTGGTTTTATATCAGCAGCAAGAGCTGCGGCTTTTAGTAAGCCTGTAATTGCGATTAAAACAGGTAAAACAAGTGCAGGCGCACTTGCAGCCGAAATTCACACCGGCGGTAAGCAAAGCTCTGATGCTGTTTACGATGCGTTATTTCAACGTGCAGGTATGCTGCGCGTAAATGATTTACGGGAGCTATTTGCAGCGACACAAACACTTGCCATGCATCCAAAATTATTAAAAGTAGAGCAGCTAACTATCTTAACTAATGGTGGCGGGCCGGGAGTTATGGCCGTTGATGAGCTTATTCAAAGCTCCGGTAAATTAGCAGAACTAAGCATTGAAACTCGAAATGCGCTAAATAAAGTAATTCCACAATCAGAAACCACCTCAAACCCTGTGGATATTTTTGGCGACTCTGCTCCTGCTCGGTACAAACAAGCGCTGGAGATTTTATTACACGCTAAAGAAGTTAAAAATTTACTCATAATTCATACCCCATCAGCACTTGCACTCAGCGAAGACTACGCCAACGTTATTGTAGAAACCTTGCAAACATTACCCAAAATGGCGCGCCCTTACGTTATAACTAACTTTATGGGGGAGGATGCATCTTATGCTGCAAGAAAAGTATGCTCTAATAATGCTATACCGACTTATCGTACGCCCGAAGGCGCTGTTGGCGCTTTTATGCACTTGGTAACGTATCGTCGTAACCAAAAGCATTTAACGCAAACACCTGAGTCGAACACTGATGACGCAAAAATAAATAAAGTGCCAGCTAAAGCACTTATTAATGAATTTTTAGATGAAGGACAAAGCTACTTACCTACCCATCAGGCAAGCCAAGTATTAAACCATTACGGTATTAAATGCATTCAAACTGAGGTTGCCTACACACCAACAGAAGCGAGAGAGCAAGCCATAGAGCTGGGTTTTCCAGTTGCGTTAAAGCTCATTAGCCCAAGTATTGCCTCAAAGTCTGAAGTAGGTGGTGTGGTGCTTAATTTAAACGACGCCAACGAGGTTGAACAAACCGCTTTTGCAATGCTTATACGTATTAAAAACACGTATCCGGATGCGATTATTGAAGGGTTCTCATTACAAAAAATGGCGCCGCGAGCAGGCGCAAATGAGCTGCGAATTGCGATTAAAACCGAGCCCAATTTTGGCCCTGTTATATTATTAGGTGAAGCAGGAACCGGCCTTGAATATGCACAAGCCGCTGTTGCTCTGCCTCCACTGAATATGAACTTAGCAAAGTATTTAATTGCCGCAGCGCACGATAAAGGCGTACTAAAGGAGCGCATATTACCCGAAAAGGTTGATAAGTATCGTTTATGTGCACTGCTAACACGTATTTCTCAGTTAATTATTGACCAACCTGACATAAGCTCTATGGAACTAAATCCTATCCTTGCCAGCAACGGGCAGTTTTTAGTACTCGATGCCACTATGACCCTTAACCGCTATCAAACTCAGAGCAATCGTAAGCGCTTATCTATTCGTCCCTACCCTATTGAGCTTGTTGAAGTAGTAACACTTAAAAATAACACCCAAGCTACGCTCAGGCCTATAAAGCCAGAAGATGAACAAGCTCATAAAGCATTTGACGAGTCACTTAATAAAGAAGACAGATATAAACGCTTTTTTGGCGAACTACCACAATTTAACCACGACCAACTCGCTAAAATGACGCAAATTGATTACGACCGTGAAATGGCCTTTATTGTTTGCCAACGCTTTGAAGGTAAAACCCGCACACTAGGTGTGTCTCGCGTCATTATGGATCCCGATAACCTACATGCTGAATTTGCTATTGTAGTACGCTCAGACTGCCAAGGTTTAGGGCTTGGTCGCATACTAATGAGTGCTGCAATCAACCACTGTAAACGCCAAGGTGTGGAGTCGATTGAAGGCATAACCTTACCAGAGAATACGGGGATGATTGAGCTAGCCCGAAAGTTAGGTTTTAAAATTAGTCGCGACTTTGAAGAAGGCAGTATTAATATGGTACTTAAACTTAAATAATGAATGAACCACATACTTTAAGACAAAAAATGGCCTGCCTCTTTGAAGGCACAGGTCAATACCATCGAGCAGGACATATTCTTGATATCGCGCTCATTAGCTTAATAATGATTAACGTTGTAGCCATTGTTATTGAATCAATCCCAAGTGTGGCAGAGCAGTATTACAACGAATTCTTAGTTTTAGAAATTGTCTCTGTCGCTATTTTTGCTATTGAGTACTTAGCCAGACTTTGGGCTTGCGTAGATAAAACACAATATGCAGCAATGGAAGGGTCTCATACCAAACGTCGGCTTAGCTATTTTTTCTCCCCTTTGGCAATTGTTGATTTAATTGCGATTTTACCAAGCTTAATGATGTTTTTATTTCCTCTCGATTTACGTTTTTTACGTGTGCTCCGACTATTAAGGGTATTTAAACTCACTCGCTACTCACGCGCCATGCAGCTACTTTTAAAAGCCTTTAACGATGAAGGTAGTTCATTAATGGCTGCTTTTTTTATTATGGCCGTCGTGCTTATTTTAGCTTCATGCGGAATTTACTTAATTGAGCACGACATACAACCCGATAAATTTGGCTCTATTCCTGCGGCTATGTGGTGGGCAATGGCAACACTAACGACTGTTGGTTATGGCGATGTAGTACCTATAACGCCATTGGGTAAATTTTTCGGCGGCGTTATTACACTACTAAGCATGGGAATGGTTGCGATACCTACCGGTTTACTCGCGTCTAGTTTTTCAGAACAAATACGTAAACGCCGCCAATTTTTTGAAGATGCTGTACATGAACAAATTCAAGACGGCACTCTTAATGATACTCAACAAGAACACCTAGAAGAACTACGCTATAAACTAGGCTTGAGTAAACTAGAAGCTAATAAGGCCATTAAAACGCAGTTAAATGAGCATAATAGCCATTTATTTTGTAGGCACTGCGGTAAAAGGCCTTAAATGAGTACTGCCATTATCAATTAAATATATCACTCCAATTGCGATTAATAAGCGGTAGTACTTCGTTATTTGGTACTGGTTTACTAAATAAGTACCCTTGGAAATGCATGCACCCTCGCGCCTTTAAAAAGGCGAGTTGGTGCGAGCTTTCTACGCCTTCAGCTACACATTCTTTACCTAAACTATCAGCAAGCGCGAGTATTGATTGAATAATAGCTTCATCGTCAGAATCTATGCCTATGTCTTGCACAAAGCTTCTATCTATTTTTAATACATCAATAGGAAAGCGCTTTAAATAAGTAAGCGATGCGTAACCCGTACCAAAATCATCCATATACAATCTACAGCCCAACTTTTTAAGTTGTTCCATACTATGTAACGCTTCTTTGGAATCACGCATTAATATTGATTCAGTTATTTCAAAAACAATTGCCTCAGATGATACCCCTGCGTTACTTAACGCTTTTTTTATTTCGGGAACAAGGTCTTTAAACTCAAAATCAAGTGCCGATAAATTAATAGATAAATACAGGCTAGGTGAGGCTTTTCGCCACTCTTTTAGCGCTAGTAAAGCGCGCGCAAAAGTCTGCAGCATAATTTTTGTAATTAGGCCTATACCTTCTGCTGCCACCGAAAACTCTTGGGTTTGCACAAGCTTATTTTCAGGCCAACGCAGCAGTACTTCAAAACCTTCTGTTTTTTGACTTTCAGCGTTAATGATAGGCTGGTAGTAATTACAGAACTCTTCTTCTTGATACGCTCTTGTAAGCTGAGATTCAAGATGCAGCGCTCTTTGAACATGCTGATTCATCTCTTGCTTATAAAACTGATAACGTCCCTCTAAAGAGTCTTTTGCATGATATAACGCTATGCTCGCAGCTTTTAAAAGCGCTGATCCTTGCTGCGCATCATCTGGTGATATAGACACGCCAATACTTAAATTAACGTTTACAACTTGACCATTAATCGTAATATTTTGATTCACACAATCCATCAACTTAGTACATATAATGAGTACTTGTTCTATTTGATGAATGTCTTCTACCAGTACAACAAATTCATCGCCACCAAATCGAGCAACACTATCCGATGGACGCAAGGAGCATTTTAAACGCTCAGCTACCTCTTTAATAAGCTCATCAGCAACTGCGTGCCCTAAAGAATCATTAAAGTATTTAAAACGCTTAATATTTATATGTAATAAAGCAACTTTACATTCGTGAAATTTTGCTTGCTCAAGGGCGTGTTCAACGCGGTCGTTAAATAACGTACGATTTGGCAGCCCAGTTAAAGCATCGTAATTGGCTAATAAGTGCAGCTCGTTTTCAGCTGATTTTTGTGCGTTTATATCGGTTAAAATAATGACATAGCTATTAAGACGCTGTTCGTTATCGGCTACTGCACTTATTTTCACAAGTACATGACGTGGCTCACCATTTGCTAAAACCACACTGTCTTCACACGAAAAGTGCTCCCCAACAGATAGCTTTTGCATTATGCGTAAATAATCGAAACGATTGCTGCGCGATATACCTAAATTTAATGCTCGACTAGATAACGACTCAGCAGAGAAGCTAAAGGCGGTCTGCAGGGATTTATTGGAGGCCCTAATATTTAAATTTTTATCGAGAATAAACACCCAATCACGTGTTTGTTCAAACGCTGCGGTAAATAATAATGCATGTTCTTCAAACACCATCTCACGGGTCATATTTGTGTAGGTACCCGCTACTTTTTGTGGCGTTTTATCATCCCACTCAACTACTTTCCCAAAATCCTTATACCAGCGCCAATAGCCTTTTGCATGGCGCAGGCGGTAGGTGCAATTAAAATAACCTTTATCGGTAGATAAAAATTCAAGCCACTCTAAGCGAAATAGTTGTTTGTCTTGCGGATGAATTTTAGATAAATATTCATCTAGGCTCACGGTTTCATTTTCGTAGCCTAATTCACTCGCTAAGCGAGGTTGATAAATACTTGGATTACTTGATTCCCAATCCCAAACACCCGACTCGCTGCCTTCAAGCGCTAGCTTTAAACGCGCTTCGCTTTCTTTACTTTCTTTATTTGCTGCTAATAAAATACGCTGGATTTTATTACGGCGCATAACCCACATAGCAACAAAGCCAATAAACAACATGCCATAAAGCACCATAAAATAAGGTGCACGCCAAAGCGGATACTTTACTTTTATTTTTAAAATAGCGGGCGAAGTATATTCGCCAGTCAGCGGATCTTTAGCCCAAACTTTTAATTGATAATTACCGGGATTTAATTTTGGAAACAATACGCGGTTGTTATTTCGAGTATAACTTTTTTGACCGTTATCGAGTTGATACTCATAAATGATGCGTTCTTGATTACTGAATGCCATGGCCGAAAATGCCACTTCAAGCCCAATATCATCATGGTTTAACACAACTTCGTTGAGCGGCTGTTTTAAATCAAGCGATAAATCTCGAGACATTAAATCAACTCGCGTAATATTTACGTGATCAATAAGCGACTGGTAATTTTGGTTTTCCATTGGATGAAAATAAGTAAATCCTTTTAAGCTACCATACGCAATATGGCCATCTTTGAGCTGTGCCATGGCGTTACTATTAAACTCAGCTGAAAGTAGCCCCTCTGATGTAGAAAATTGCTGAAAATGAAGTGTTTCTGGGTTTAATCGCCAAATACCTTTATGGCTGCTCATCCAAATCATACCATCATCATCTAGCACCATATCGTAGAGCAGTGTGCCTAATTTATTTTTCTCTAAATCGATTGTATGGACTAATTGGTAGGTAGATGCGTCAAGGCCTATCAAGCCAAAATTAGAAAGTGATATCCACAATATATTGTTGTTATCAATTAAGTAAGAAAGCACACTAATAGCAACGTTTTCATGCTGTTTTGGCACTTTGTAAATCATTTTAAGTACTAAATCACTTGGGTTTACTTGGTATAAAATACCGGCATTAAAAAACAATGGTGAGTCTGGTTTATTACTCAGCGCAGGTAAAAAACCATGGGCTAAAAAGGGTTCAAATTGATCAAATTGGCCACCCAAATGCGTTATTACTTGAGAATCTATATTGTATATAAATACCCCATGATCTGAGTGCACAAAGTATAAGTCGCCATTTGGCATTAATGTAACGCCATGCACCCTACCGGTAATTAGCTCTTGATTAGCAGGGTCATGCACTTTAGGTTCGCTAACTTGATGCGTTACAGGATCAAAAATAAACAAACCACGGTTTGTATAAAGCCACAAATTGTCTTTATAAGGTGTTATTTCGTATACGGTAAACTCAGTGGTGAGTAAGTCGACTTTGTAGTCTTTTAAATAAACTTTGCCAATATTTGTTTTTAAATCAACTTCAGTAATACCATTGTGCGTTGCAAGCCAGAGTTTATCTTTATATTCAGTAATACCCCAAATAGAGTGATGTGATAAACCATCGCCCCCGAGTAAAGTGCCATCGATATTATTAAAATGATAACTGTCATGAGATAAATAAAATGCCCCATCGGTTTTAGTCGCAACCCAAGTACCACCCGATTTATCTTTAGCCATATCAATAATACTGGTATCAGCAAGTGTGTACTTACTTTGGGCTATTCGGGTGTTTTTAATCATCTCCCCAGTGCTTAAATCAAATTTAAACAAGCCTTTATCAGTAGCTAAATCTATTTTTCCGTGTTCGTTTACTATGCTCCACACATTTAAATCAGTTAGTAATACCTTACTTTTAAACGGTAAATCTGGACGTTCAAACATTTTTGATAAGTTACTAATATCAACTTCGTATAAGCCTTTTACCGCCCCTACTAACAACTGTTTATTTTCACCTAATGCGAACGACTTAACATTATTTTGATAAATATGCTCAGCTTCACCTTTTAAGTGTTGTAGTGGCCTAACCTGCTCTGTTGCAATATCAAATACATATGCACCATGGCTTGTACCAATAAATATATAACCATTGTAGGCAAACAGCTTTCTCACAAGGGTATTTTTATATTTAGCGGGTAGCTCAAAGATAGTTGTAATTTCTCCGGTCGCAATATCAAGCTTTGCAAAATCGCGGCCTCGCCCAATCCAAAGTGTTTTTTTATCAACGGCCACCATACTAAAAACAGATTGATTGATAATTTCTTCTTCACTGGTGGGTTTTTCTAAAAACTGCTGATATGAATCTGTTACGGGGTCGTATCTAAATAGGCCTGCAAGTAAAGAGGCTATCCAAATGTGCCCTTGGGTATCTTGGTAAATACGATCAATGATCGCTTCTTCTAATTCACCATTAGGGCCGTTTATTGGAATAACTTGATAGCCATCATAACGATTAAGCCCAGCCTCAGTAGAAAGCCAAAGGTAACCATTAGTGTCGATAAGCATTGTATTAACGTAGCTTTGCGATAAGCCTTCGCTTGGAGATAAACGTTTTACTTGTGCGCCTACTTGGCAACTTAGGATAGCGATTAAAACTACAAAGCAACTAATGATCCCGTTAACGCATTTACTCATGCTTATTCCATATTATTATTTATTATTATTTATTATTATGGGTACTCTAGAGCGACTATATTTCGATGTTTGTAAGTATCAAAAAGTACTTGTAAAGCAAGAGTATATGTTAACACCTGGTTAAAACCAATAGCACAATATAAATCAACTACGTTTTTATATGCGAAGGTATTAATCTTCTTATCTTGCGACTTTAAGAGTGTTGATAATAGCTGCTTAGCAACACCTTTACCGCGATGCTCCAGCGCAACAAACACGGTAGATAAAAATAAAAAATCTGTTTTATCTTGTAACCTACATGCTGCAACTATTTCATTATTATAGTAAGTAACCCATACTTTATCTTGTTTATTAGCCCGCCCTCTTACATTATGTTTTTTATAAAATTTATTAACGAGTGGAATTTTTAGCTCATCCAACAATTCAACTATATGCATATTTATATCAACACTTAGCTAAGCATCAAGGCTAAATATTGCTCAAACTTTTGCTTTAAAACCATTTGCTCTGCCATTGGGCGGCTATGAATTGTATTATAAACTTGCTCTCGCGTTTTTTTATTTCGCTTGATTTGATACGCCCAAAAAGACGCTTCATAATCTAACTGAATTTGGTATTTTTCTTCACGTGGCAATAGGCATAAATTAAAACTCACAATACTTCCTCATTCGCTTTTAAAATTATTTGATTAACCCCGAAACTGGGCAAGAGGTAATCTCCTTGTTATTATACGCGTCTTATTTTATTTATTTCTGTAGTAATTGGAACTGATAATGAATAGACATTTTAGTATCTTGTTATTATTGGTAAATTTATCTTTTAGTGCCTCTTGTTTTAGTCATCAATACAACCTCACTTTTAATCGTCCGCAAAGTACACCACAAGCTGATTATGCCTTAGAGCTATTAAAGTTAGCATACGCAGATATAGGTTTTAAAATATATATCATCGATTTTAGCCACCAAAATGCTTTGCTAGCTGCAAATAATGGCGTACTTGATGGACAGTTAGGAAGAGATGTAAGCGTTGAAGAAAATTACGAAAACTTAATTAGGGTCGATTATGAGCTATTTAAGTTTGACTTAGTGTTATATAAAAACTGTTTACCTAGCAGTTTAGAGCAACTAGATAGCGTCGCAATTGTTGATGGCTACCCTGTCCAAGAACATTATTTAGCAAACACTCAATTTGCAGGAAATATTATTAAAGTTAAAAGTATGAATGCCCAGCTTAATTTACTAGCTCAGCAAAAAGTACAAGGGGCTTTAATGATTAACTTTATAATGCAAAACAACGATCTCCCTACACCACAAGGTTGCTTTGAAAAAGAAGTGTTGAATACGTATCCGCTTTATCATTATTTAAATAAGCGTAATAAAAACCTAGTAGAAAAACTTAAAATGTCATTAATTAACTTAACTAACAATGGCACTGTGTACGCGCTAAGAGCCAAATATGGATTAAGCTTTTAAAAATCGAACCCTTGTTGCTCTGCCTGTGTACTTGGCACTGCATTTTGCTGCTTTTTTTGAAGATAGCGTTTGTAGCGCTGCTGGCACAAACTAAGCACCTTCTTTTTTTGGTCGTTAGTTAAGCTATTCCACGAAAAGCGTTCATCGCGACTACGATAACACCCCTTACAATACCCTCTGTTATTAACTAAGCAAATACTTTTGCAAGGGCTTGGAATATCAAATATTTCAATTTGTTGCATAGCATTCGCACCGTTTAATTAGAGGTACTTAGTATAGCGTCATTTTTGAGCAAAAAAAAAGCAGCAATTAAATTGCTGCTTACTTTTATTAAGCTATGAGCATTAATGCTCGCAGCTATTTGTGTTTATCTCTGCTTTACGATGAAACGGCTTAGCATACATAGCTAGCACTAATGGTTTTAACTCTTCAGGCACACAGGCTAAACGTTGTTCAAATGTCGCTGTATCAGGAGAGTCTATTACCGCCTCTTTACAGCCACCAGCAATGTAATTGCCTGGGTGTAAATAAAACGAATCAACAATTTGCCTATCAATCGTTTTAGCAAGCTCTTCAGCACTATCACATTTAGATTCAATTGGTTGCCCAAATGCTAAATGCACGTGCCCTTTAGCAGTACTAAAGCCTTCAACAATGCTCGCAATATCTTCACCAGCCGATTTAACGTACTCACCATGGTGTTGTTTATGGTAAAGCTCTTTGGCTTTAGCAATTGCACACGGCTCATATTGATAAGAAATAGAAACCGGCACTATTTTTAACTCTTTAATATAATCGCCAAACTCTTTCTTTTGTTTACGCCCGTTTAATTGCAACATTTTTAGAAGCGCAGGATCAGTTTGATCAAAACCGTCTTTTGCACGCCCTTCTTTTTGCGCAATCCAAATAGAATTTCCACCCACTACAGAATCGTAAATGTATGACGATAATTGAGTCAGTGCTTTTAACATCTCTTTTGGTGCTTTAGCAGAGCGCTTAACGATAAAGCTTTTATTTAGACGCATAAGCTCAGTAATGTAAGGTATTTGCAATAAATTATCGCCAATAGCAATACGCACTGTTTTCATTTTATGTTGATATAAACCCCAGTTTACTAATGCAGGATCAAGCACTATGTCTCTGTGGTTTGAAATAAATAAATAGGCCTGGTTAGCATCTAACTGATCTAACCCAGAAAAGGTTACTTTTGACGTGGTGCGCTTTACTAATTTATCTAAGTATTGCGCAACTTCGTTTTGCACGTCTTCGACGGTGCTTACTTTACCCCATTTTTTGCGCAATTGGCTTCTAACCAATGGACGAGCTATAAATGGCACAGACGATAAAAAGCGTGGTAGATTATATTTTGCGATCACATCAATAAACGCATTATCGTTCATTAAACGCGAAAGCGAAGCCGTAACTTCATCATCGTTATAAGGTCTTATATCAGCGTACTTATCTTCTAATTCACTCATTACTACATCTATAATGTTAAAAAACGGCACACGAAAGCGCCGTATTTTGGGATTATTATTCTCTAACTGATTATAACTCAGCCAATATCAAATGCGAAATAGCTCAATTTATACCAATTGCATTAAATAAGTGATTATTATAGCGCGAAGAAAATAACACAATAACAAGGCGAAAATTGTGACATATAGCTGTCCTATATAAATAATTTTCAACGCAGTTAGTGAGTTATTTAATGCGATATAATGATCATGTTTTTAATAAAATTGGTAGTAGTTAGTGTTTTATTTTCTTCATATACCAATTGACCATTAAACGCAGCATAAGTGCAATTAAAACGATGCTACATAATAAAGTAAGCCAGTTAGGCAGGATATCATATTCTTCTCCTATAAGAGGGCTGACCACAAAGCCATATTTTTCAACTAAAAAATCGGTTAAAAAGCCAAATACCACTGCTACGCCTATTACACCAATTAAATAAGCTGCAAGGGCACGCTTTCCAAGCTCATTGGCTACAACACCAAGTGTCGCAATATTTGTTGCAGGCCCCGCCAACATAAAAACTAAAATAGAGCCTGGCGAAAGCCCGCTCATTAATAAGCCTGCTGCAATAGGCGTTGAAGCTGTCGCGCAAATATACATAGGGATACTGACTAATATCACAACGAGCATAGCCAAAACGCCACTTCCCCACTGGGATAAAAAACTCTCAGGAACATAAGTTTGTACTAATGCGGCAAAAAACAAGCCAATCAATAACCACTTCATCGTATCTTCTAAAAGCTTATTACAACTGAAACTGATTGCAGCTTTTAATTTAAGCCATTGCCCAGTGTGTTTAATTGAGTTTACTGAGCATCCGAGGGGCTCTTCTTTTTCAATATTACTGGAACAACATGAATCGCTCAGAGGTTTTTCGTTTTCATTATTTGTACTATGAGTTGATTGTTGAGGCACTTTTGATTGCGTATCACAACATAAGGAAGGCGCCGTTTTTACATCACTCGCACTACAGCTATCACTCTCATTTTTACGACTATTATTAAAAGACCCTTTTTTATCATTTTTACTTTCGCGCCCAACTAATACCCCTGCCACAATAGCACTACAAATAGCTGCTATCGGGCGAATAACCGCCATAAATGGACCGAGTAAAATATAAGACACCGATACAGAATCAACCCCCGTTTCAGGTGTCGAAACTAAAAATGCAGTGGTCGCACTTTTAGAAGCACCCGCTCGCCTCAAACCAATAGCTGCAGGGATAACTCCACAAGAGCATAAGGGCAAAGGAGCGCCTATTAATGCGGCTTTAACGGTAGTCCAAAATCCTTCTTTACCTAAATGTTTACTCAATAAGTTTTCAGGTAAATATACATTCAATAAACCTGCAATCAAAAGCCCTAACATTAGCCAAGGTGCTGATAATAAAAATAACTGCCAAAAATTATTAAGTAACGTCATCTATATCCTCCAAAACACTTAAAATTGAACAATTTTCTGCTATATGCTGCGAGCCACAACACTTATCTGCCAATGTGGTTAATGATTGATGAAATTGTTGGAGTTCTTTTATACGCTGCGCGACCAAATCTCTTTTTTCAAGTGTAATTTTTTTAACTTCAGAGCAGGAATGTGATGATTTTTCAAATTTAATAAGTAAGAGATCTTTTATCTCTGCCAAGCTAAAACCTATATTTTTAGCTCTAATGATAAAATGCATCACTTTTAAATCGTTATTATCATATAGTCTATATCCAGCAGAATTTCGCCTGTTAGGCGTTAACAATCCCTGCTTTTCGTAGTACCTTAAAGTATCGTTAGAGATACCTAGTTGGTGTGATAGTTCACCTATTCTCATATTTCTCTCTCCGATTTATTTTAAACAGACTATAAACCCTAGAGTTAAGACTAAGGTCAAGGGTTTCATTTATTTTTAGGAAAAGCATGAACATCACCATTCTTGATAACGCTACGTTAGCTAAAACGTCTCTTACTTGTATTGAACAACTTGGTAAATTAACGACTTATGAACTTACTAGCCCAGAGCAAGTTATTGAACATTGCCAAGGCGCTGATGTATTGATCACTAATAAAGCGGTTTTAAATCGCGATACGATTAGTCAGCTAACACAGCTTAAATTGATTTGCGTAAGTGCAACCGGTACTAATAATGTTGATTTAGAAGCCGCTAAAGAATTTGGTATTGCCGTAACTAATGTAGCTGGCTATTCAACCCCTTCTGTTGTTCAACATACATTTTCTTTAATTACTAACTTACTGGGTAACACACATCGCTATCAGGCGGATTGCCAGCAAGGCGCTTGGCAAAAAAGTGAAATGTTTTGCATACTCGATTACAGCTTTAACGACTTACAAGGCAAAACATTTGCCATTATAGGCGGTGGTACGCTAGGTAAAGGCGTTGCTAAAGTGGCTGAGGCATTTGGCGCAAATATTATTGTTGCAGAGCGCAAAGGTGTTGCATGCCGCGATGGTCGTACGCCTTTTGAGGACGTTATTAAAACAGCCGATATAATCAGTGTTCACTGCCCACTTACCGATGAAACACGTGATTTAATTGCACTTAATGAGCTTAAAATGATGAAGCCAAGTAGCATTATTATTAACACTGCTCGTGGTGGCATTATTAACGAAGCCGACTTAGCTACAGCACTTGAGCAAAACCTAATTGCTGGAGCCGGGGTTGATGTACTAACTAAAGAACCTGCTGAGCTTTCAAACCCACTTGCTAATTACAAAGGCAATAACTTACTACTTACTCCACATATTGCATGGGCAAGTACTGAATCTATTGTGCGTTTAATTAATGAGGTAAGTTTAAACATTGCGGCATTTAATAAAGGCGAATCACGCAACCGCTTGGTGTAACTGCACTGCGGGAAAATAGTTAAAAAAACTAAAATGTGGCTGTTTTTACTAATTATTTTTGCAAATGATTAGTAAAACATAGTCCTTAAAATCTAACCAACTGAATTAAAAAGCTTTTAAACTTGGCCTACTACTTGCCTTATATGATCAAAATATTAAAAACTCATTTAAGGAATATCACAATGAAAAAATCTCTATTAGCAGCAGCCCTTATTGCACCATTTTTAACTGGCTGTGTTATTGCCGTATCTGATGGTGAAGCTGAGACTCATTGGGCAGGGAAAAACTCATCAAGCTGGCAAGCACAACATAAAAATAATCGTGAAGCTATATCAGAGCTAAAAATGGATAGCAGCTATCAATCTGTTTTAACGCAATTAAAAACACCTAATTTCACAGAGCTATTAAAAAAAGATGACGATATATACCAAGTACTTTTTTATGTAACTCATAGCAAGCATTCAGATTCTAAAACAACGAAAGATGAATGTACGCCACTTGTATTTAAAAATGATAAGTTAGTGGGCATTGGTGACACCGCTTTAGGTATGATCACGCAGTAACAATAAAAGTAGTTTGATACTAAAAACGCCAATATAAATGTTGGCGTTTTTTATATTAAATTTTTACCGTGCGACTATTCTATCTCGCCCTGCATCTTTAGCAGCATATAAGCCTAAATCCGCCTCTTCTAATAATGCTTGCTCAGCATACACTTTACCACTTTGCGTGGTGGCGATACCTATACTAATAGTGATGTGGTCTGCATTTAATGAGGCTTTGTGTTCTATATTTAAAGCATTTACAGCATTGCGTAATTTATTAGCAAACTCCAAGGCTTCATGCTTATCAATTCCCGGTAAGACGGCTGCAAATTCTTCACCACCATAACGAGCTATGAAGTCACTACCACGTTCACACTGAGCTGCGAGTGCTTGCGCAACATCCTTTAAGCATTCATCACCAGCACGATGTCCGTAGCAATCGTTGTAACGTTTAAAGTGGTCTATATCCATAAGCAACACAGATAGTGGTGTTCCGCTTCGTTTACTGCGGCGCCATTCTCGAGCTAAGTTTTCGTCTAGGTAGCGTCTATTTGGGATTTCAGTTAAGCCGTCAATCGAGGCGAGCATCTCTAGCAGATCATTTTTTTGCTTTATAAGTAATTGGTTACGTACTCTAACGCGCACAATAGAAGGGCTAAATGGCTTAGTTATATAGTCCATAGCACCGAGCTCTAGGCCCTTAGCTTCGTCGTCGTGGCTACGATTAGCTGATATAAATATAACAGGGATCGATTGAGTTATCGGATTTTCTTTAAGTTGTACAAGCACTTCATAGCCGTCAATTCCTGGCATAATCACATCAAGAATAATTAAATCAACTTGCGCAGTTTTTACAAAGGTCAGTGCTTTTTCACCACTTTCAACTAAGAATACGTCGTGTTCTACTTTAAGTGTTTTTTCAAGTACTAATCGGTTGATTGGATCATCATCTACAATAAGTACTTTAGCTCTTTTCGACATCCCTAGCCCCTACCCCTTTTATAAAAACAATTACCTGTTCTAACTGCATAATAAGCTCTTTCAGTGTTATTTCAACAGGCTTGTTAGTTGTTTTAAGTGTTCTTTCACACAATAAAGCGCAGTGAGACAATCGTCTAAAACCTAAATTCCCTGCTACACCTTTTATACTATGCACTAAGCGTACCAAATCATCCTTATTGGTTGTTTCTTCTATTTGCGATAGCTGGGTTTCACATAAATTAGCAAACTTATCAATCATTGTATTGAGGAGCTTTTCATCCATACTAAACTGCGTTAAAGCGAATGATTTTTCGAAAAAGCTTGGTTTCACTACGTTTAAATCGGCAATTGCATCAATAAGCACTTTAGCAACAACCGGTTTAGTTAAATGCTTATTCATACCGCACTTTAAAGAACGTTCAATATCAGCAGGCTCACAATGAGCCGTTAAGGCAAAAATAGGCAGCTGCTTTGCGTCAAACTGTTGGCGAATTAAGGCTGTTGCTTGGCAGCCATCTATTTGCGGCATTTGCACATCCATCAATATTAAGTCGGGCCTTAAAATTTGCAACAATTCCATGCCAATAGATGCGCTTAAAGCAGTCACTACATTTACGTTTGCTTGGCGAAGTACACTGCTAATTATTTCTAAATTAAGTTGATTATCATCAATAGCTAATACAAGTAGACCCGATATATCAGCTTTAATTTCAGCAACGTTGTGTATTACCGCATTGGTACTCGCTTTAGGCTTTTGCTGAGAGTTCAAGCTAAATAGCCTTTGTCCCAATGCCGATGCTTTAACGTGGTGCGCAGCTAAATGCTCACTTGTTGGTAAATTAAGCGTGTGCTGATGATTAATAATAATTACCGATGTTTCTTTAGCTGATAACGAATCATTAATTGCTTCAATATTTAAAAGTGCGGGTAAGTCGGCTGCATCTATTATTATTTTTTGAATATTGGAGAGCTTAATTGGGTATTTGAGTACTTCATCTAAATTAATATTAGCAAGCTCTGTATAAGCATTTGTTACTTGCTTAAGCTCTTTACTTTGATCCGATAAAATAGCCAATGTATTAGTCGGTAACATCGTATTTTTAGTGGTATCAACCAAAAAGCTAACGCTGAAGTAAAACTCACAGCCATGGCCTTTTTTACTCTTTAAAGCAATCTCTCCCCCCATTAATGACACCGCATGTTTAACAATAGCTAAACCTAACCCAACACCATGATGTATGCGTGTTGAAGACTCATCACCTTGCGTAAAGGCGTCAAATAAACGCCTTTGATCGGCTTCATCTATACCCATACCTGTATCGATTACTTTAAAGCAAATATGCTGTTGCTCTAGGCTATTGCTTTCAATCAGTTCCATTTTTAAAGTAATAGAACCTGTTTTTGTAAACTTAACAGCATTTGTTAATAAGTTACCTAATATTTGCTGCAAGCGAATGCTGTCGCATATCAAATCAGGCGCTATTAACGGGTCAATATCAATAACAAATTCAATACCTTTTCCTTCGCACAATGGAGCCGTTAAACTTTCGCAAATATCCACCAGCTCAACCATGCTAAAAGATGCTTGTTTTAAATCAGTTTGCGAACTTTCTATACGTGCAAAATCAAGCATTCTATTGAGCATTAGCAACAAGCTTTGTGCTGCATGCTTAGCTTGGTCAGTTTGTTGTAATTGTTTTTGTGTTAAGCCTTGCTCAATAAGCATATCGAGCAGCCCTAAAACAGCGTTAAGAGGAGTGCGTATTTCATGACTTAAGTTGGCTATAAAGCGACTTTTAGCAAGGGTTGCCCGTTCGGCATCAAGTTTTGATTTAGTTAATGCGCTCACATCCTGAATGTGAATAACATAATAAGCTGGGTCACGGTTTTCATCCCATACGAGAGACACACTCAGTTGCAACCAACTTGGTAGTCGCCCCTGCGACAGTGTTAAGTGATATACACGTTTTTTGTCATCTAACAATTGCGCTAAGGTTGTTTTTATTTGCTGCCATTGAGAATCATCAAACAATGCTTTCAACTGCTCGCCAACCAGTACTTGCTGTTCAGAGAATTGCTTCCTAGCTGCTTTATTTACTTGTAATATAGTATGTTCAAGCGAAAGTAAAACCACGCAGTTAGCGGCAAATTCAATCGCGCTTCTAAATTTTGATTCAGATGCTTTTAAAGCCAATAATGCTTGCTGCTGATCGGTAATGTCACGGCCAATACCCATTGTTCCTAATAAGTGTTGATGTTCATTATAAAAAGGTGCAATAGTAAGTTGATATGATTTTGTATCGGTTTCGATGCGTTGCTCAACACTATTTCTATTTTGTAAAACTTGTTTTTCAAGCGCATTTATTTGCTGATCGTTATCACCTAAATCATCTACATATTTACCTACTAATGCAGTTTGATCTTTACCAATATAAGCTTCAAATGCTTTATTACACCCTAAAAAGGAGCCATCAATATTTTTAAAATAAATTAGATCTGGCACACTGTTTAGCATAGTGTTGAGCAAAGCCAAGTGGCGCTCTTTAGCTTCGTAACTGCGACTTAGTTTTTCTGATTGCAGCTGAACTTGGTCATCTAGCGCTTTATTCGCATCTTGTAATGAATCAACCAACTCTTTATTTTTAATAAATACCCTCTTCACCTTAGAAAACCAAGGTTGCCAGCTCAGCGGTATTTTGTAATTTAGCTGCTCTTCGAATTGCGTACCGTTACTCTCCAAATACGACATTAAGTGAGTCATTGGCTTTATAAAAACACGCTGACTTAACCAAAAAAACACGCCAAACATAATGCTTAAAAATAGTGTTAAAAATGCAAACTCTAATAATATTTCATATTTAATTAAGCTTATTAATTGGGGTTTGTGCTCGTAAAATGCCGCGTGAATAGGCAACTCATCCAAAGGTTGCATAAAGTAATTACTATCACTAGTTAATACTGTTTTTTTACTATGGTGCTGGGCCAAGTTAGGCCAATAGCTTTTTAACGCTGTCGCTTGCTCTATCAATTGTTTAGAGCTGGCGATAATTTGATGTGATTGATTCATAAAAACGTATTCACCACTACTCGGTGAAACCTTTTTTAGCCATCCAGAAATTGCCTGAACATCATAAATTAAAATAATGTAATCGGCTGAGCCAGTGCTTCGTTGTCGGCCAATAGCAAAATACGATTTGTCATTAACTTTAACAATAGGACTTGAGGTAAGTTTATTTGGTAAAAATTTTGGCTTAAACTTCTCATTTAGAATTTCAGTAAGCATTGAACTTTGGCTTTTGTTGCGCCTGCTGACATAAGCAAAACCATTATCATCAACATATGCTACAGCCGATAACGACTGCATTAATGCAAGCGTTGTATTAAACGAAGGCCCTAATGCAATCGCCCGTTGCCACTGTATAAGTGCCTTAGTAGATAACGCAAACTCGCCCTTACCTACAATTTCAGTACCTTGCTCACTAAAGTGACGGTAATAGTAACCATCATATTGATTTATACCTTCAAGTAGGCTTTGGTTTATTTGTGGAACGGTGGTTTGCTCGTATAAGCTAAACATTGTGGTAAGTAGATTACTCACTGATTCCATCCCGTGAGTAACCTGCGCTGAAACATTCGTAAAATCGGCTTCACGTTTTTCAACCGCCCGCTCAAGCTTTATATTATATAAGTGCAAGCACAGTAAAAAAGCGACAATCAATGGCACTAAAAGCGCAATAAACAACGAACGATAATAATGTTTCAGAGGTAAAAAATTCAATGTACTGCCTGCCATTTGGCTCGAAAATCAATCGATAGACTATCGAGCCAATTTGTTAAGCGCAAGTTATAAATTTTCTTCTGCAAATGACGCTAAGCGGCTACGTACCACACCATTGAGGTTTATAGTTGCGCTGCCTTCAAAGTTTTTAAAGCGCTCTACTATGTACGTTAAGCCCGATGTTACTGGCGTTAAATAGTTACTATCTATTTGCGCCAAGTTACCCGTACAAATTAATTTAGTACCTTCGCCGCAGCGGGTAATAATAGTTTTGAGTTGAGATGCCGTTAAATTTTGGCTCTCATCTAAAATCACTACCGCATTTTGAATGCTACGCCCGCGCATAAAATTAACCGATTTAAACTGTACATTAGCCTTCTCCATAATGTAATTTCGACTCGATATCGGATTTTCGTCGCCTTTGTGCAATACCTCTAGCGTATCGGTAATGGCTGCAAGCCATGGTGCCATTTTTTCCTCTTCAGTGCCTGGTAAAAAGCCAATGGACTCTGCTATTTCTGGCGTATTACGAGTGACTATTACTTTATCGTAAATACCTTTTTCGATGACCATTTCAAGGGCGCTGGCAAGTGCTAACAAGGTTTTACCGCACCCTGCTGGCCCTGTTAAAATAACAAGTTCAATACTTGTATCGAGCAGCGCATCAAGCGCCATTCCCTGATAAATATTTTTTGGCTTAACGCCCCATGCTTGTTGGTGCATTAAACGCTCAACACCAATATCTTTGAGCGTTATGTGCTCGTCATCGTATGATTTAACACGTGCCGCAAACTGATCCCCACCATCAAGTAAATATTCATTACAAAATACATCTGGTATTAAGTTTTTAGGCACATGATGAAACGTATCACGCCCGTGTTGCTCGGTATTACACTCCCCAACATGCTCCCAAAAATCACCTTCGATTTTTTTATAACCACTAGTGAGCAGGCTTATGTCATCAATAAGTTGATCGGTGCGATAGTCCTCAACATATTTAAGCCCTGCGCCTTTGGCTTTTAAGCGCATGTTGATATCTTTTGTTACTAATATAACTTTTGAATCACTGTGCTGCTTTTGTAAGTACACGGCGCAATTAATAATACGATGGTCGTTTTCGTTACCAGGCAAACCAGAAATGGAGTCGGCAAATAAATGGTCGTTTACAATTATGAGGGTACCTGCAGAGCTCGCTTTTGCCTTTTTGTTACTCGGTAGCGCCACGCCTTGTAGCATTTGTTCAGGCGTTGCATTTTTAAGTACTTCATCTAATCCACGAATAGCGACGCGCGCATCACGACTTACGTCGTGTTTTCTGTCTTTTATGTGGTCAAGCTCTTCAAGCACCGTCATCGGAATTACAACGTCATGCTCTTGAAAAGACAAATAAGCGAGGGGTTCGTGAAGTAGTACGTTGGTATCTAGCACATACATTTTACTTTCAAGGTTTGAAGCTTTTTCCATAGCACTTTCCTTACGTTTTATGATTTTTATGCTATACCAAAATAACTAAGTAAAACGGGCAAAACTTAAACCTGCAATACTTAATTGCCAAGGCATAATGTAAGTTTAGTCTATTTGTCATAAAAGTCCGTTTTATTACAAACTGTAATTAGTTTTGATTTACCTAAAAAAGAGTCATAAACAAGCTGTTTTAATAGTAATAATTAACACTTACAAAATTAATTAAAAGTGAGCCAAATAGCGCCTTGCAGTGGTGTTAGCTTACAGGTAACATAGCCGCCTTTTTCATCATAGACGAGACATACATGAATTTTTCCTTAGGTCAGCGTTGGATCAGTGATACAGAGTCAGATTTAGGATTAGGCACCGTTGTTGCCATTGAAGGCCGTCAGGTCAGCATATTATTTCCTGCCAGTGGTGAGAGCCGTGTTTACTCTTGTGCAGAAGCACCTGTTACCCGTGTGGCATTTAATCCTGGCGATGTGATCAAAAGCGTTGAAGAATGGGAATTAGAAGTAGAGTCTATTGAAGTACAAGGCGAGTTACTGTGTTATCACGGCACCCGTGTTGATAACGGCGAAACTGCCAAGCTTAAAGAAACCTTTTTAGATCATTTTATTAAGTTTAATAAACCACAAGATCGTTTATTTGCAGGTCAAGTTGATCGTTTTGATCGCTATACACTTCGCTACCAAACGTGGTTGCATAAATTTGAACGTGAACAATCGCCTATTAAAGGCTTAATTGGTCAGCGTGCTAATCTTATTCCGCACCAGCTTTATATTGCCCAAGAAGTGGGTAAACGTTTTGCACCTCGCGTACTTTTATCAGACGAAGTAGGCCTTGGTAAAACAATTGAAGCGGGCATGATTTTACATCAACAAATTATTAGTGGCCGTGCGAGCCGCGTACTTATTGTTGTACCAGAAAATCTACAGCACCAATGGTTAGTAGAAATGCTACGCCGCTTTAATTTACATTTTTCTATTTTTGATGAAGAACGCTGCGACGAAGCGTTTGCAGATTCACCAAACGTGTTTGATACAGAGCAATTAGTACTTACCAGCCTTGAGTTTTTAACCAAGAAAAAACGCTGGTTTGAACAAGCAACGCTTGCTGATTGGGATTTACTAGTAATCGATGAAGCTCATCACCTAAGTATAAATAACGGCAAGCCAAGCTCAGAGTACCAACGTATGGCAGAGCTTAGCCAAGATATTCCGGGCCTTATTTTACTTACAGCAACACCTGATCAACTTGGTCACAGCAGTCACTTTGCACGTTTACAGTTACTCGACCCGGATCGTTTTTACGATTACGACGTGTTTAAAGAAGAAGAAGCAAATTATAAAGACGTTGCTGAAGCTGCAAATCAATTACTGCAAGAGCAAGGGCTAGACGACACAGCCAAAGCCACGCTAATTGAGCTATTAAAAGAAACCGATATTACTGATATTCTTGAAAAAGCACAGCAAGGTGATTTACCAGCACGTAAAGAAATACTTAACATGCTGCTCGATCGCCACGGCACGGGTCGCATATTATTCAGAAACAGCCGCAGCGGTATTGATGGCTACCCAAGTCGTAAATTACACGCCTATCCAATGGCACTGCCAAAGCAGTATAAAACGGCTATGTCGGTTCTCGGTAATATGGGCGGCATTCAAAACCCTGAACTAAGTGCACACCGTGCTCTTTTCCCTGAAAAAATATTTCAAGAGTTTGAAGGCGAAAGCGCAAGCTGGGGTCTATTCGATCCACGTGTAGATTGGTTAATCGACACTCTTAAAACGCTTAAGCGCGAAAAAGTACTACTTATATGTGCTAAAGCTGAAACAGCTATCAGCCTTGAGCAAATACTGCGTGAACGCGAAGCAATTAAAGCATCGGTATTCCACGAAGGCATGTCTATTATTGAGCGTGACCGCGCTGCTGCATTTTTTGCAGATGAGTACGACAACGCACAAATATTACTGTGTTCAGAAATTGGCTCAGAAGGTCGTAATTTCCAGTTCTCGCATCACTTAGTGTTGTTTGATTTACCACTAAACCCAGACTTACTAGAGCAGCGTATTGGTCGATTAGACCGTATAGGTCAAACGCAAGATGTGAACATTCACGTGCCATATTTTGAAAACACCGCTCAAGAAGTATTACTACGATGGTATAACGAAGGCCTAGACGCATTCGAATCTACATCAACAACGGGGCAAATGCTTTATAAAGAGTTTCGCGATGACTTACTTGAATATATTTCTGCGCATAACTGCGATGAAGACGAACTCGATCCATTACTTGAACAAGTAGCACAACAAAATGCGGTACTGCGTAAAAAAATGGAAAGCGGACGAGATCGTTTACTCGAACTACATTCATCGGGTCAAGGTGCTGCCGACTCGCTTGTAGCTGATATTGAAAAACTCGATAACCAGTTTGAGTTACCAAGCTACATGATCAACGTGTTTGATACATTCGGCGTAAGCCAAGAAGATAAAGGCGAAAACACCATTATCTTAAAGCCAACTGAGCACATGTTAAGTGCCTCATTCCCATCGCTTAAAGACGATGGCATGACGGTTACCTTTGATCGTGACACGGCTCTTTCGCAAGAAGACGTGCACTTTGTTAGTTGGGATCACCCAATGGTGCAAGGTACCATGGATATGATTTGTGACGACGACTTTGGTAGCGCATCGGTAGCATTGCTTAAAAACAAAAAGTTACCACCAGGCACCTTTTTTGTTGAGCTTATTTTTGTTGCAGAAGCAATGGCACCAAAAGTATTACAGGTTGGTCGCTTTTTACCGCCTACACCAATTCGTATATTGCTTGATAAAGCAGGTAATAACTTAGGTGAGAATGTGGCTTTTGAAGGTTTTAACCAGCAGTTATCTGCAGTTGGCCGTCAAACAGCAAGTAAACTTGCAGGTGCACTACAAAGCGCTGTCCACCCGATGATCACTACCGCTAAAGATATGGCACAAGAAAAACTTGAAGTTATTCGTGCAGCGTCGCTTGTTAAAATGCAAACGTCACTCAGTGAAGAGCAAGAGCGACTGGTTGCCCTTAAGCAAATTAACCCGAATATTCGCCAAGAAGAAATAACATTTTACGATAAGCAACGCAACGACCTAACTACGTACATTGAAAAAACGCAGTTACAACTTGATGCCATTCGACTAATCGTGGTTTCACACTAAATATTTAGTTTTTAGCCTTTTAAGCCAACTCCAAAGTAAATGTGGAGTTGGCTATTAAAAGCTTAATTAACTAAATAGCTGTATGTTTTTTAAACTTCATTTTAAAAACCACGTGTTCTTATTTACATGTTAGCTAATTCCACCTCTTTAGCCTCATACTAAGTCCTTTGTTGGACTGTCGATTTTGCTAAGCACAGCCTTATCCAAAAACTTAAGCTTCGCTCTATACAGCTATTGTGAGAGAGAGCTGATAGGTTTATTTTCCCTTGCATAAAGTTGTTTTTTTGTTAACCTACTCGCCTTCCATTTTAGTCTTTTTGAGGTGTTTATGGCGTTTCTATCTCGTTCGATATTGGCGTTGTCCATAGCGCTCTCAAGCAGTAATGTCTTTGCACAAGCCCAATGCGATGTTGAATTACGTCATGGTTTAATTATTACTGACGATGCGATTCGCATATTAGATAAAGGCCAGACTCGTGTACAAATTAATAACAATAACCAACTGTTTATTCGCGGTTATTGGGTTGATTTAAGCGATGACGAAAGCAAAGTACTCGAACAGTTTAGTAATGGTATTCGCCACACAGTCCCCGAATTAGTAAATCTTGCTACAGATGGTGTTAACTTAGGTTTAAGCGCTATTGAACACGTAGTTGAAGGTATGTCTGACAAAGAACCTGAAGTACTTAAAACACAACTGCAGTATGTAGAGCGTGCGCTAATGGATAAGTTTAAGCGCGGCGATGACTTCTTTTTTATAGCCCCTCAATCACTTTCGCAAATAGATGATTTTTTTACTAAAGAGATCAGCCAGCAAATTCACTCTGCAGTGCATGGATCGTTAGGTGCTATTTTGGTATCACTCGGAGATGCGTTTAAATCGCGTGAAGGCAATATAGAAGATCGTATTAACGACATGGGACAACGTATGGATATTATCTCAAGAGAAATTGATAAGTCGCTACAAAAAAAGGCGCATCAATTAGAGCTTAAAGCTTCTGAATATTGCGAATGTCTAAATGCACTCGATGTAACCGAATCTCGCTTACAAGCAATAGTACCTGGTATGGCCGATTATGATTTAGTGCAAATAAAGTCTTAAAGTACTCATCCACTTTTAGAATCAAATAACCCCGAGTATAAATATACTCGGGGTTTTGCTTTTTAACTTACTAATATTGAGTGCTAAAACTAAGCGCTTCAATTTTTATTCTAAATTGGTGAGCCCGGAGGGATTGGAAGTACTTTAAAGTTATTTGGCCATTGCCCTTTAATTAAAAACTGATTTACTTGCTCTGCTAAATATTGCTTAAATGCACTCTCGCCAATACTTGTATGGCTCAACATTGAGTTTTGGTTAAAGTCTTCACTCAACTTAACTAAGTAGTAACGCAACTGCGCCTGCACTTCAGGGCTTACACTATCGCTTGCTACTAAATCAGCCATAGTTTTTGCTGCTAAAAATTGCACGCGCTGAGTAATTTTACCTGTCATTGTATTAGGCGACGACACGTTAAACACTTGGTTATATAGCGCCTCAAGTAGTTCATCTAGACTATAAAAGTCATTACTGCGTGCTTGCTGCTGCGCTAGGCGATTTAAACGCTGTGCATTTAATAAAAGCGATAAACTATGCTGCACTGCAACTTCGGGTAATGCCATTGCATCGAGCGTTAACCCTGTGCGCCCAACTATGCTCTCGCGCGATTTAGACTCGCCATAGGCTTTTGGCGGAATTAGCGATAATACAGATTCAGGAAGTAATAAGTTATTTGGCTTAAGCGTTGCAAAAATAGCACTTACCGCTTCTTGCTGCATTTTTTTATTAACGACTTGTGCGCCTTTTACGGGTGAGTCACCACGTGTTTCGTATTCGTAATCAACACCGGCTATAAGCTTAACTGCCGCCTCAACCTGAAAACGGTGGAACAGATAAAGTGGAACTAGTTTTTCCTCTAATTGCGATAGTGAATCGCCCGTTTTAATATTATTAATACCAAACTGCGAAAGCGCTTTTTTACGTACGTCGAGTACGCGTAAAAGCTCCTGAGAGGGATTAGTGCCGTTATCCCATAAATGAGCTGTTGGATGCGCGCCACCTTTAGCACGAGCGTCGCTATCTGATATAAACTCAAGGCCTTTGGCTTTGTTCTCCTTTAAAATAGCGGCGAGTTCTGCGCTTTCATCTTGGTTAGTAAAATCGCTATAGCCATATTTAATTACTTGGGTATCCCACACGCCCATGCCTGTTGCATAGCCGCGCGTTACATCAAGCTTACCTTGTTCATTAAAACTGAGTAGCGGATGTGGGTAATCCATTACTGAGGCTCTATCCCCTACCGACGCAGCAAAGTTATGAGAAATACCTAACGTGTGGCCAATTTCATGCGCGCTTAATTGGCGAATACGATCAAGCGCCATTGCTTGCAAGTTTTTAGCAACTTCATTACCTTTTAAATAAGGTGCAGCGAGTGCTTCAGCTATTAAAATATCTTGGCGAACACGCAATGAGCCAAGTGTTACATGCCCTTTAAGTATTTCACCTGTGCGAGGGTCAATTACAGAGCTTCCGTATGACCAACCACGCGTTGCACGATGTACCCATTGAATTACGTTGTAACGAATATCCATAGGATCGGCACTACTTGGCAGCACTTTTACTACAAATGCGTTTTTGTACCCTGCAGCAGTAAATGCGTCGTTCCACCACTTCCCACCTTCAAGTAAAGCGCTTTTAACTGGCTCCGGCACGCCGGGATCTAAATAATAAACAATAGGTTCAACTGGCTCACTAATTGGTAAGCTTGAGTCCTTTTTCACTAAACGATGGCGCGGTATATAGCGCACAAACATAGACTCGCCAAGCGGGGCTGCGTAGTCTTTATGCTCAATACTCCAAAAGCCAGATTGCGGGTTAAACTTGCGCGGCGTGTAGTTATCATCTGGTAATTGAATAAGCGAATGATGCATATGCACAGTAAGTGCGTATGGGTCGGCACTTACTTGGCGAACAAACTCACCTGGTTTTGTGCCTTTAAATGTAAGCACGGCTTCAAGCTCGGTGTTTTTTACAAATGCTTTTGAGCGATTCATATAAACGGCGCTACGTGATTCATCAAGGCTAAAGCTACCTTGCTTACGTGCAGCAAGCGTCCGGCTTACGCCATGTACATCACTTAATAAATAAGGAGTGTAATCAATAAGTGCTGTGGTTTTATCTTCTGCGACCACTTTAAAACCTGCAAGTATACTTGATGCAAACGCTTCTTTAATGCTTTGCTGCTCAGCCTTATTACTTGTATTAGCACGATAGTAAGTATTTACAGCACGTAGCATTACTTTTTCACCAAAACGCTCAAACTGCACAAGGTGAGTATTACCCAGCTGACCTCTATCAAGGCCTATGTCGTTAGAGCCAATACCGTAAGGTAAACTTTGTTGCAGTAAAAATTGCTGTTCAAACTTATCTACTTTTAAATAAACTTTGCCGTTTTGGGTATCGTAAAAAAACGAATAGTAGCCCGGAAAATGATTCATTTGCGTAGTAAATTCATCAATTGACTTAATTGCTGCGTGCGCTTGAGTTATGATAGTGCACAGCACAGTAAAGAATATGTAACTTATTAGTGGTATTTTTTTCATAATCTTATCTTTGTTATTTGTGTTTTAAGTACGATTAGGTGACACCATTATAGGGTGCTATTTAAACAATACAGTTATTTAAGACGAATTTCAGCGCACTAAGCTAATCTCTCTCACATTATGATTGGCTTTAACACGTTACCAGGAAAATAAAATGCGTAGACTCCCTCCAGTATTACTAGAAGACGGTTGCCCAAGAGAACTTTTATCATTAATTCGAACAATTTTAGCGGCATGTAAAGAAATTTCGTTTCGCGTTGGCCAAGGCGCGCTTTCTGGCGTATTAGGCTCAACCCTTGATGAAAACATTCAAGGTGAAACTCAAAAAAAGCTCGATGTATTATCTAATCAGCTGTTAAAAGATATTTTACTGGAATCTGGAACGGTTAAAGCAATCGCCTCTGAAGAAGAAGACTACACAGTAGCCGGTAATCCAGACGCTAAATTTATAGTGGCATTTGACCCACTTGATGGCTCATCAAATACTGATATTAACTCACTTGTGGGTACTATCTTCTCGATTATGGAAGCACCTGAAGGCTCTGACGCTGCTGATGAAAGCATTTTTATGCAGCCAGGCCACAAGCAAGTTGCAGCAGGTTACGTACTTTACGGCCCGTCAACAATGCTTGCGCTGACTACAGGTAAAGGCACCCGTATGTTTACCCTTGATAAAACACAAGGCAGCTTTTTACTTACACAAGACTTTGCCGAAATTCCTACTGACACAAACGAATTTGCAATTAATACGTCTAACCAACGTCATTGGCAACCAGCTATGCAAGACTACATCAATGATTTGCTAGCAGGCGATACGGGCCCGCGCGCTAAAAACTTTAATATGCGCTGGATTGCAGCAATGGTTGGCGATGTGCATCGCGTACTTAGCCGTGGTGGTTTATTTACTTATCCTACCGACACCAAAGATCCTAAAAAGCCAAATAAATTACGCCTACTTTACGAAGCAAACCCAATGGCCATGCTAGTAGAACAAGCTGGCGGTATCGCTTCAACCGGTACCGAGCGCATTATGGATATTCAGCCTGATGCAATCCACCAGCGAGTAGCCGTTATTTTAGGTTCTAAAAACGAAGTAGAAACGTGCTTGGGATATCATAAATAATCGCTTAAAACGATTGTTCTCAATTTAAAAACCGCATTCAATTGAAGTGCGGTTTTTTTGTAGGTGAGGTTTTACACCTCGCTTTTTAAACAAATCAAATTTTTACTAACGCAACTATTTGGGCAAGCTTTTGATGATTAAGCTCTCCCATTTGCTCACTATTACTGAGTGCATAAATAAAACCTTCGTGCTCAGCACAGTCAATATCATCTCGCGATTCAATTACGTTTGCCCAAAGCTCTAAATCATCTAAGTCTATTTCGTTACTTAAACAGCGCTTAAGTACATCAATTAAAACCTCAGCTGAGAGAGTATAATGAGTTTTATTGCTACCAGCGGGGCTTGAAATGATAACCGATATAGCTTCGTCCCTTTGCTCACCAAACGTAATAAATTCAGCTAATGCTTTTTGTGTATTCATAATATTTGTTATTCTTGGCTCACTGTTACTAAAAAGAATTATAATGACTCAACTTAACTGCACTCAATGCGACAAGACTCTAACGTGTAATGTAGACGATATATCAGCGTGTTGGTGCAACGAACTGCCTGCTATTTTACCGCTAGATACCACAGCAACAAGTTGTTTATGCCGCAAGTGCACGCTGAATAAAATAAATACTTTTTTAGAGGGTGTTTATACACAACCTATTAAAACCCAAATAGACTTTGCAAAACAATTTAGAGGTAACGACAATTTAATCGAAGGGCTCGACTACACCATGCAAAATGGTTACATGGTGTTTAGTAAGTGGTTTTTTTTAAAGCGTGGTTCGTGCTGCAAAAATGGTTGTAAAAATTGCCCTTATGGTTTTAGAAAGTAAAAACTATTTAATACAAATACGAGCAAACATTGGTTTTTACCTTCTCATTTTCTTCTCTTTCACTTCCCCTTGTGAATAATATTTTTAAGTACTGTTATTCACAAAGAGGTTTAGAGGCGCTGCGCTTTTAGAGTAAGTGATTGTATAAAAATACTATTCAAATACGAGTAAGCACTGGTTTTTATCTTCTCATTTTCTTCTCTTTCACTTCTCCTTGTGAGTAATATTTTTTAAATGCAATTATTCACAAAGAGGTTTAGAGGCGCTGTGCTTTTAACGTGAGCAAGCTTTACATATCCAACACGTCTACTTTTCTCCCGTGGCGATGGGCAATGAATCACTCGCGCCCCACTCACTCCAGGAGCCATCATAAACGCTTAAATTACTGTAACCACATTCAGTAGCAAATAACGCTAAAACACAGGCTGTGATACCTGAGCCACAGCTAAATTGTAACTGCTGCGCATCATCGACCACATCACTAAACATCGCTTTAATTTCAGTAAGTGGTTTGGCTTCACCTTTATTAAGTAAATCCATAAAAGGCAACGAGCGACTATTTGGAATATGCCCGCTGCGCATACCTTTTCGGGGTTCACTTTCTTCGCCTGTAAAACGTTTATAAGCACGTGCATCTAGCAATACAGTGTTAGGCTCATCGATTACGTCAACCACTTGTTGGCTATTAATAAAATACTCAGAATTATAGTTTGCTGTAAAATCACCTTTACCTAATACTTCGCTATAACCTTGTTGTATGGCGTAACCGCACTCTAACCACTTTTTAAGGCCACCGCTGAGTACTTTAACATTGTGATGTCCCATAGCTTTAAACATCCACCACGCTCTTGCAGCGCTAAATAAACCGCCATCTTCGTATACAACTATAAACGAGTCGTTATTTACACCTACATTTTGCATCACGTGGGCAAACTGCTGCTCACTGCATATCGTACTCGGTAAGGGATTTGATCTATCGGCCAATTCGTTTTTTATGTCAAAACGTTTAGCGTTAGGCAGCATTGCTTGCGGCGAATAAGTACCCAAAACACCTGGGCGCAGCATACCTGCATCAAATATCACTAATGCAGGATTATTAAGTTGCTCGTGTAATTGCTGACAGCTAATTAGGTTTTTCATTAATTATTTAGCACTACATATTTTGTCTAATACGTTTCTTAATTTTGTACTAGATGTATGTGAGGTATAAGAGAAATAACATATTTCAACATTAAACTTTTTAAAGTCAGCTTCTATTTGGTTCCACTTATCGGTGCCCTTCCAATCATCACCCACGAACATTTTATCAAACTTTAAGTTGTTCCAGGCTTCTTCTTTGTCATAGTTAACCTGGGGAACAACTTCATCAACAAATTTTATTGCTTCAACTATTTCCATACGCTCCTGAAAAGGAATCACTGGCTCTTTATTTTTAGCTGACTTGCTTAACTCATCGGTAGTAATACCCACAATTAAGTAATCACACTCTAATTTGGCTCTTTTCAGAATATTTAAATGACCTATGTGGAATAAGTCAAAAACACCCGTTGTATATCCAATTTTTTTCATTTCTAAAGCCCAATTATAATTTAGAGTTTATAAATCCTTTTAGTAGTTCGATTACATCCAAATACTTTTGTAATAGTTACTTATTTTTTATTAAATATTGAACAATTCTATTACTTGCTTTACCGTCCATTTTACCCGCTAACTTTTCTGATAAAGACAATCTAATATTAGCTAAGCTTTCTGGTTCAGCCAGTTGTTGTTCAACTAACTTTTTAAGGTTTTTATATTTTTTGGCGTGTATAGCAACATTCGCATACTCACCATAATCTTGATCCATTCGCTTTTTAAAACGATATGAAAATATTCCTTTGTATCCCCACCGCAACTTCAAAAAATCGCACCAAATGACCGGCTTGTTTAACAGAGCAAATTCAAATAAAGCTGATGATGCATCACTAATCAATAAATCTGCTTTATCTAAAAAAGGCACTAACGAATAATCTTCTACTTTTGCTAAATATACATTGGGATACGTTGACCAATGATCTAGCAATTTCACGTGTTTTTTATAACGCTCTTTACTAATAGAAAAGTAATGAGGTTTTATTAAGATGTTGTAATCACCAAAATGTTCCGGCCAATTTTCAGGAAATAACTCTAAGCTGCTTGGATAAAATGTAGGAGCGTATAAAATAGTTTGTTTTTTATTATCAAAGTTAGTTAATTCTAACGTACCATCAATTTTTTCCTTATTAAAAATAGGGTCTAATTTGCAAAAGCCTACATCAACAAATTCATCATTTGGATACATTGATTTTAAACGGTTTAGTCTGTACTGACCTTCAACAAATCTAACTGTCATTGCTTGACTAGACTTAGTATAGTAACTTGATTTAGGGCCTATTCCATGTCCGAGCTGAGCGCTTTTAGATACTTTATGTAAGCGGTCTAGGTAACAAAAAGAGTTAGCAAAAAAAACCCAATCAGCTTTTTCATTTTCGTAATAAGCAATTGATTGTTGTTGTTCGTTAACCCAGATGTGCTCTAAGTCATAGTCATCTATAACACGCTGGATTAAATGTTCATGGCTATTTTTATAAAATACAAATTTACTTTTGATGCCATTTTTACATAATTCTTTATATACAGGGATATACTGAGGGAGATAGTAAAGACTTTGCGTATCAAAAATTATATTCATATAGGATCACTATTATTTTTTCTTTATATTCTACCTTGAAAGGAGCATAACAAAAACAAAGTGATTACATTTTTATAATTTCACCACGAAGTGGTGCCATTCTAGAGAGAATATCGTTTTGCAAACTATGGCTAATGTTCTGCTCATTCATTGCATTTATAAGTAAATCAACCACATGATTAAAGTCTTTCTCTGTAATATGCATACCTGTATGGATTGCTACCATAGAGTCGCCATCGTATGTACATGGGCCTTCTACTAACATACACATATGAGTAATAAACCCTTGGCGAAAGTACGCTATATTGCTGTGTTCAAAGTAATGAATTATCTGCTCGTCATTACCTATTTGATAGATAAAGCTATCAACAATTCTGCCTATCCCCGCTTTACCATCGAGCTTTTGATAAAGCGATAATTGTGTTGAGCTAGCACAACTACAAAGCAATCCTACGCATACTATAAAAATACCAACGCTTTTCATTACCAATACCCTGTTACCGATAAATACCAACCTGTTTGATCGCCAGCTCCTGCAATGCTTCCTAAATCAAGGTAAGCCGCTGTCACACTTACGTGCTTATTAGGCATCCATGCTACAAATAAGTCTTTCCAATCTTGTTCGCCTAAGTTTAAGTTATTTGATTTTTGACGATACTCAACACCTACGGCTACTTCACGACTAAAAAATATAGCTGTACTGCCTTCAAATAGCACTTTACCGCTATCATTCTCCCCACCGTAGCCAAGTAAACCAAGTTGATTAGCTTCGCTGTATCGTGTGGTTACGTTCCAAAACCAGTTATAACCAGCAATAGCCCCCAAATGTAACTTACTAGCAGCGAGGTAGTAGTCAGTGCCGCTAGTATCTTCTGCGCCTACAAGTGTTGCAATACTGCCATCATCCAGTGATTTATGCTGAATACCTAAGCTAAGTTGTGGCCAATCACTGTAAACAATATCGCCATATAAACGTATTTTAGCACCTGTAATTGATTGCTCTATTTCAGCATCAAGTGCTGGTACATCAAAGCGCTGTTGGGCATAACTGAGCTCAACGCGATTAAATAAATTAAGTTGTGCACCACATACGTCAAGTGTGTAGTCGGTTACATCTGCGCGGCTACAAAAGCCATTTACCGAAAATTCATCATCACTTGCGTACCCAGCAAGTTGTGCCCACGGTACAATACCGCCGCCGCCACTGCCTTCAATTTGAGAAACTCCCGGCGTAGCTAGCAGTTTTCCATTGCTTGCAATGCTCGGTACACTAATTATTAAAAACAAACTTGCTAATAAGTATTTAATTTTTTTCATAGTATTCCTCCAGCCATTCTTCTAATAGTTCTGCTTTTAAAGGCCTACTTAAGTAATAGCCTTGTGCATGGTCACACTGCATACCTCTAAGTAAATTTAATGAGCCAAGTGTTTCAACCCCTTCAGCTACAACCGAGAAACCTAGCTGATGCCCCAACGTAATTGATGATTGCACTATAAATTGATCTTTTTGCGATTCATCAAGTTTTAGGATAAAGCACTTATCTAGCTTAAGCTCATCAATCGGTAACATTTTTAATCGACCAAGTGATGTTTGCCCTACACCATAATCATCTAATGATATTTTAACGCCAATTGCCTTTAGGTTTTCGAGCGCTTTAATACCTTTTTCTTCGTTTTCGATCATATCGCGCTCAGTAAGCTCAATAGTAATCAGCTTAGGATCTACTTTGTGCTTTTTAAGCGTACGAACTAATGCAGCATGAAAGCCCGGAAATGCTATATCTTGTGCAGATACATTTATTGCAGCCTGTAAGTTTATATTTTTAGACTGCCAATCCGCTACTTGTGCTACAACCGTATTAACAACCCACCCTGTAAGCTCAACAATAAGGCCCGACTGCTCAGCTAAGTCAATAAACAGTTCAGGATTAACCCAACTACCATCTTTTCGCTGCCAGCGAATAAGCGACTCAACTTTATCTATTTTTTGCGTTTTTATATGTAATTTAGGCTGGTAGGTCATAAATAGCTGACCATCATCATCACTAATTGCCTGCTTTAATTCATCAAGCATTATTAAGCGCTCTAAGTGCGCCTCGTCTTCACCATTTTGATAATAATGTATGCTCTCTTGTGTGTTTGCAGCACTTTCAACAGCAATTAGCACGCGGCGCATTAAGTCATCACTTGCAATTCCTTGCGTAGGATACTGCACAATGCCCGCACTAAAGCGTAAGTTAATTTTTAGTTTTTGAATGGTGTAGCACGCTTGTAATTGTGCCATTAAGCCAACAATACCGCTTTTGTGTTCGCGCGCTGCCGCAGTCGGAAACACAGTTAAAAACTCATCCCCGCCAATACGAGCATGAAAGCCCCCTAACTCATCCGAAAACTCACTTATTCTGCAAGCAACCGCCTTTAGGCAGTCATCACCAATACGCGGACCGAGCTTATCGTTTATATGGCGAAGACCCTTTATGTCTATTGCAACGAGCGTGTACTCGGCTGATGAATCTAACTCATCATCAAGCACCTCAAGCATGGCTGAGCGGTTATAAAAGCCTGTTAAGGAATCGTGTCTGGCTTGAAAACTAATTTGCTGTTCACGCTGATTAATATCATTACCCATGCTATCAAACGCGGCAACTAAGGTGGCTATTTCTGTACTTTGCTTTTGCCCTTTAAATTCAAAAGTATAATTACCTTGGGCAAATTGCCTTGCAATAACAGCGAGCTGGGTTAGCGGTGTCGTTAAGTTATTAGCAAATAAACTGCTAGTAATAACACCTACAAACATAGTTAAAATAGCTAATATAATGAGTGTAAAAAGAAGTTTTTCGAAGTCGCTATAGCTTTGGGTTAAATCGGCACTTAGTAAAATAATAATGGGGTGAGTTAGCAGGGATGGTAAATTTATATCGCGATTACGATACACTAAGTACTCCCCCAAAAAGCGTGATGTAGTCACTGTATTAAAGTAATTAACGGGTTCAAATGGCTCTGGGCGATTAGCTAATGAGCTAATAACAATATCATCAGCACTGCCTATAAAGCTTACATCCATGCCTGTTAAGCTTTTTAGTTCATGGGCTACATTGTCGTCAATTTTAAAGCCCACCAAACTATAGGCCACTGTACGTGGCGCTCTTACAGGTAATAAAATAATTTGGTAAAGCTCGTTATTTAGCACCACAAAACTAGACTCTTCTGGCGCACTTAAAAGCTCTTCCATTAACGGCTTTAAGTTATGTGCAAAAGCGTCTTCGTCAGTATTGGCGGAAATTAGCCTACCCGATAAATCAAGTAGCAGCATTAATTCGGCATCAATACGCTGACTATGATTAAACAACACACTGCTTATTGTCCCGGCATCTCGCGTTGCTACAGCTTGCTTAAAACCAAAGTCGGAGGTGAGTACTTTTGCTGCGGTTAGTAGTAGGCTTTCTTTTGATTTTAAATATTGCTTATAAACATTTTGCGCTACGGTAATGTCTTGATTTACTTTTTCTTCTTGAAACTTACTCGTAGACCACCAAAAACTAAACAAGCTGACCATAGTGGTTAATAACACTAAGCCAACACATAAAATGGTTATGCGATTTCGTAAACTATTAGTCATTACCAGCCTTAAACTTACTACCAAAGGTATTTCTAGGTGCTGGGGTCGATGTGTTTACTGTTATCTGTAACTGTTTTTGAGAATTAATTGTTATCATTTTTTTATTCTCCAATGGCGCTGTTTGTAAAGGGTGCCACACACTCACTTGTGCAGGCAGCGTATTAATAGGCAAACTAACATAGCCTTTTTTATCTGTTTTATATACGGATTCACTACTCGCTACATAGATATAGCCAACCATAGAGTCATGAATATTACACCCTAAAACAACAACCCCTTGTTGCTCAAACGTAATGGGCTCTTTTGGTTGCCCTGAATATAATCTTAGTTGAAAAGGCTTCGCTTGTGAAAAAGAATAAACATGATGGCGAATATTATCGCTGTTAGGAAAGTTAACTTTTTGACCCTGTTGTACAACTAATAATTCGGGTAAAAACTGCTTATGGACTTGATCCATTATGGCAGTGGGCAAATTTGATGGTGTGGCTTGCTTATCAGCAACATTAAGCTCAACCACTGCACCTGATAACTTTTGGCCGTGTTGATCTTCTATTACTAATTCAATATTTGCACTTAAAGCAAACTGACTAAAAAACAAACCTATAGCTAAAAAACAATGTCTTTTAGCAAACTTTTGCAATGCCCGCTCAAACATAACAACACCTAAATATTAATGTTAGGTTAAGTTAATTAGAGACGAGCACTAATTGCAAGAATTATAGCCCAGTAACTAAAAATAAAGACTTAGTTACTGGCTTTGTTAGCACTTAAGTGCTGCTATTTAACAATTAATCCGTAATCGTTATCTAAAATAGTAATTACTTCTTGGCGAGGATCTTTAGGGATCACAATATCTCTGCCTACAATTTTGCTCGCTATACCAACATAGGTGTTTGACACTTCAAGCATTACTGATTCTGGTAAAATATAATCTTTAGCTAATTGCTCACGCTCACTCATGCGATCTTTATTTAATAATACGTCACTCTCTGGCACATTATTAATAAGCAATTGTCGAAAACCCTCTTTAGAATTTTCAACAATTTTACCGTTTTTGTATGCAGCTTCATCCCAAATGCGTGACGAATCAGGCGTGCCTACTTCATCAATATATATAAGTTGTTGCGCGCCATTTAAATCCTCTACATAACCAAACTCAAATTTAGTATCTACAAAAATTTGGTTAAGCTTTGCTAATTCATCACTAATTAATTTAAAACCTTCAACTAACAGCTTTTCGTATTTGCTTACGTCATCTACCGATTTAAAGTTAAATACGTCTAAGTTATTAGTAATGTTAGCGCGAGTAATATTTACATCATCAACTGGCGGAATATCAGCAACGTCTTTAATAATACCTTTTGTTGATGGCGTAATTAAAACGTTATCAAGCTTTTGGTTCGCTTTTAAGCCTTCAGGCAAGTCAATACCACAAAAGTTACGTATGCCTTTAGCGTAGTCACGCCACATGCTACCCGTAATATATTGGCGAGCAATTGCCTCTACTTTTACAGTACTGGCTTTGCGTACAATCCACACATACGGATGCGGAATATCTACAATATGGTTACCCGCAAGGCCTGCTTTATCAAATAACTTAAACCAATGGGCTGCCACTGAGTTTAACGCTATACCTTTACCTGGTACGCCATTTAAACCATTTTCGCCTTGCCAAATGCAATCAAATGCAGAGATTCGGTCTGAAATAACCATAATCGCAAGCTCAGTACCTGTCGGCACTTGGTAGCCTTTGTCTTTAATTAATCGTGCGCTGTCTTCATCAGTTAACCAATAAACTGAACGAACTTTACCGCTGTGTACTTCACCTTTGGTACGAATGGGTAAATCATCGTTTACGTCTAAAACTTTATAGCTAGTCATGCTATCTCCGGGGTTAGGGATGCTCTTTGAGCAAAGTATGGTATGGGGTTATATGGGCTGTATAATAATCTAGCCAACCTCAAAGCTCAATCGGATGCTTAAAACAAATAAAGGCATATATTTATAAGCAAGTCGCAATGGGGTAAACTTAATGTGCTAACCAGCCTGAGGAGATAGCTTGAACTACTTAACTGCCACTAAAAATAAAAAATACTTGATGTATATTTCTCAGAATTATTCATACGCTATCTTGAGACCTTTGCAGGCGCAAATCTTGGCGCATGGTGGTGAAGTACGCTGGTTTTTGGCGGGTAACGAAGTAAACCCCGATTTTTTAACCACAAACGAGCAGCGTTTACATACCATAAAAGATGTTAAAAGTTGGGCTCCAAACATTACATTTATACCGGGCAATATAATTCCTGATTTTATTCCTGGTAAAAAAATAGCTGTATTTCACGGGTTTAATTCAGGAAAATTAAATCGAAAAGGGAAAGAAGACCACTTTAACATTCGTGGTTGTTACGATTTATATTGTACGCAAGGTCCAAATACAACAACCCGATTTAAAGAGCTAGCTAAGCAGCATGGTTTCTTTAAAGTAACTGAAACTGGCTGGCCAACGCTCGATC
Organism: Pseudoalteromonas sp. NSLLW218; assembly: GCF_015864775.1. Classification (NCBI taxonomy): domain Bacteria; kingdom Pseudomonadati; phylum Pseudomonadota; class Gammaproteobacteria; order Alteromonadales; family Pseudoalteromonadaceae; genus Pseudoalteromonas; species Pseudoalteromonas sp. NSLLW218. The sequence goes on from NZ_JADYWO010000006.1 coordinate 109,365, forward strand.
CACTTTTTAGCAATACTTCAAATAATCCTTATGTAAGTGACGACTCTCGCCCTACTTTACTTATATGCTCTACTTTCTCACGAAAGCTGTCACTTGCTCCTAAATTATATGAGCAAATAAAACATTTTAGTAAACAAGGTAAGTGGCGTATTTTGATCCAATTTCATCCTAAAATGCCTACCGAATGGGTTAATAAATACAAAACGCTGAGTAACGAAAATCTAACATTTATTGAAACCGATAACGTCTTGCCGTTACTGCAAGCTGCCGATGTTATGCTGTGCGATACATCGTCAGTTCTTTTAATGTTTTTACTACTACGTAAACCGGTAGTGACATTTTGCAATCAAAAACCACTTCCTCATTTACTCGATATTATCGACGCTGATGAAGTAGAAGCAGCTATTGAACATGCGCTTACTAAACCTAGTGATTTAATGCAATGTATTGAAAGCTATTGCCAAGAACTTCATCCATATACCGATGGTCAATCTAGCCAGCGCGTATTAAATGCAGCTAATGAATTTTTACAAAGTAACGATAAACTAAAATCCAAACCACTAAATATAATAAGACAACTAAAAATGCGTAAAGATCTAAACTATTGGGGTTGGTAACCAAATAATGATAAACCTAAAAAATGTTACTTTTAAGTGGCATAAAAACGATTCCTCACCCACGCTCAACATAAAAGAGCTAGTTATTGAAAAAGGCGAGCGTATTTTTTTGTATGGCCCTAGTGGCTCTGGTAAATCGACACTATTAGCAATTCTTGCTGGTATTAACACTGTCACTAGCGGTGAAGTGTTAATTTTAAATAAAAACCTCAGTACGCTAAGCAATACTACCCGTGATGCGTTTAGAGCGGATCACATTGGCTATATTTTTCAAAATTTTAACTTGCTCCCTTATTTATCACCTATTGAAAATATAACGCTTGGGTGTGAGTTTTCAAAAATCCGAAAACAAAAAATATTAAAGCAATCATCAAATAAAAGCGCTGCCTTACAAAATGAAGCGATACGGTTATTAAATGCTTTAGGGCTTACTGCGCAGTACCACAATAAAAACGTAGCAGAGCTTAGTATTGGACAACAACAGCGAGTTGCAGCCGCTCGCGCATTCATAGGCAGCCCTGAACTAATAATTGCTGATGAACCCACATCCGCACTGGACACTAACAATCGTGAGAGCTTTATAAAGTTACTGTTTGAGCAGGCAAAGTTATCTAATAGTACATTGGTGTTTGTGAGCCACGATGAAACACTAAAGCCTTTATTTAACAGCTCCATTGACCTTATAAATTTGCAGGAGCAGGTATGATCATCGCTAAACTTGCTTACAAAAGCTTATTAAATCGCCGCGCAAGTGTACTGCTTACATTATTCACTATCGCAATTAGTGTAATGCTACTTTTAAGTATTGAGCGTGTACGAATTGATGCTAAAAGTAGTTTTAGTAATACTATTTCGGGCACTGATTTAATTGTTGGTGCGCGTACCGGCGATATACAGTTGCTGCTTTCGTCAGTATTTAGAATTGGCCATACTAATAACGGCGTAAGTTGGAAAAGTTACGAATACATAACAAGTCAGCGAGGCGTAAACTGGAGTATACCTATAAGCCTAGGCGACAGCCATAAAGGCCAAGCGGTACTAGGCACAACACTTGATTACTTTAGCCATTATCGCTTTGCGAAAAAACAAAATTTAACCTTTAACAAAGGCCGTCCTTTTGCCGCAATTAACGAAGTGGTGCTAGGTAGTGAAGTCGCAAATAAATTAGGTTATAAACTTAACGACTCTATTGTTATATCGCACGGCATGGGGAACACAAGCTTTCATCATCATGACGATAACCCATTTAAAGTCGTCGGTGTTTTAAACCCTACAGGCACGCCTGTTGATAAAACGTTGCATATTCCTTTGGCTGCAATCGATTTAATTCACGGCGGTAAAGCTAGCCTTGTGCATGAGCATGAGCATGAGCATGACGAACATAACAACCTAGTTGGGCATCCAAAGCAAATTACAGCATTTTTAATGGGATTTAATTCGCCTTTGTACACACTACAAATTAGGCGCAATATAAATCAATATAAGCCAGAAGCCTTGCTTGGGATTATGCCAACCGTAACACTTAAAGAGTTATGGGAAATGCTCGCTATAGTAGAAAAAATACTTTTGCTATTCTCAGCTGTTGTCGTGTTAATTAGCCTACTTGGTATGTTAACGACATTGCTTGCAAACCTGAGCCAGCGACGTCGCGAACTTGCTATATTACGTTCGGTAGGTGCTCGCCCTTGGCATTTATTCACACTTATAAGTATTGAGTCATTACTGACAACTTTACTTGGTTGCCTAGTAGGTAGTGCGCTTTACTATTTAGCTATTTTTTCAGCCGGCGGTTACTTACAAAGTCATGCAGGTATAAGCGTAAATATCACGATGCTCTCTTACTATGAACTGGGCTTAATCGGGGTTATTATGGCTGCAGGTTTTATTATTGGCTTAATACCCGCTACTCGCGCTTATTTTTATTCACTCAGCGATGGTATGAGTATAAAAGCATAATTTTTAGGTATTTTATGACATTTTTTAAAACAGCTTTTCAGTACATTGCTGCTATTAACTTATTATTTATAAGCGTAGCGAGCTATGCCAATCCACCAAAAGAAATTTTTTGGGAAGACTTAATTCCTAAAAACCACGTGCAAATAGACACTCAAGCACAAGCTAATCACGAAGGTAGCGATCAAAATTGGGTGCAACCCGATTTAGATGCCCCTGTGGTAAAGGCACTTGATGGCCAATCGGTGAGTTTGCCAGGTTTTGTTGTGCCATTAGAAGGCGATAGCGAAGTCATTACTGAGTTTTTACTCGTGCCTTACTTTGGCGCCTGTATACACGTACCACCACCACCGCCAAATCAAATAGTCCATGTAACGATTAAAGGTGGCGTGCCTATAGATAGCTTGTACGACGCAATCGTTGTAACCGGAATAATAAGTACAGAAACATGGTCGGGCGAAATTGCGCAGGTAGGATATAAAATGAAAGCGGTCGGTGTAGCACCGTTTGAGCTTTAAAATAAAGGGCCCGCTTTTAAAGCTGGCCCTTAAATATCATTAAATTTAGAATCGATAAAATTCAAATAACTGAATACTCAAATAACTAGATAACTAGATAACTACTTTTGGCAATTTGAGCAAAAAATAGTACTGCGCTGCCCCAATCTAATTTCTTCTAATTCGTTTTCGCACGTCATACATGGCTTGCCTTTGCGCCCATATACTAATAACTCTTGAGCAAAATACCCTGGCTTACCATCACTTTGTGCAAAGTCTTTAAGCGTTGTACCACCTTGCATAATGGCCGCAGCAAGCGTGTCTTTTATAATAGGGATAAGTGCTTGATAACGTTTGAGCGATACTTTTCCCGCTTCTCGCTTGGGATGTATACCCGCTTTAAATAACGATTCATTCGCGTAAATATTACCAACACCAACCACCACTGCGTTATCCATAATAAATTGCTTTACGGGTACTTTTTTATTGCGCGATTGTTCGTACACGCGTTTAGCAAAAAAGTCATCAGTAAGCGGCTCAGGACCAAGCTTAGAGAGTAGCTTATGCACTTCACCAGGCTCTTGCCATAAGCAGCAACCAAAGCGACGAGGATCGTTTAAGCGCAGTGCTTTAGCGTTGCCAAAAATAAACTCTACATGGTCATGCTTTTTAAGCGGCTCACTTTTATCTACAACACGTAAATTACCTGACATACCCAAATGTAAAATAGTGCTTCCAAGCTCACAGTGTAAAAGTAAGTATTTAGCTCGTCGTTCAATACTAGTAACAATTAGCCCTTCAAGTTGATACACGTCATCTGGCACTGGCCAGCGCATACTGGCATTGTAAATATTTACCTTTGTAACAACTTGGTTTTGTACGTGGGGAGTGATGCCCATTCGGCTCACTTCTACCTCTGGTAATTCAGGCATTAATTAGACTCACTTTGTGAAAAATCAAAACTAGGAAATAACTGCTGTGCAGTTTTTAAATCGAGTGCGAGTATTCGTTGGCTACTCTTTTCGAGTAAGTAATATTGCCCATCGCCTTTATAAAGCAAATAAACCCAAGGTAAACTCTCGCCAGCCAGCTCAAATGTAGCAACATATAAAGGTGCATTAGGATTAAAAACAACAGATTCGTTAACACCCATTAACTGCGCGCTTTGCCACTGATTAATTAAATCACTAAGCTGCTGCTCAGATGCTTGCCACACAAGCGGTATGTCTTTTTGTAGTGGGGTTGTACGCCAGCTTGTTCCTATTCGCTCAATTTTTTGATCAACAAATTGCAGTGTGAGTACAAAACTTTGTTCGGGGAGTACAGCTTGTAACGCTGGCTTATCATCACCTCCCAAAAATTGCTTATGCCAGCCATTCAAAAAGAAGATCATAATCAACATCGAAAATATTATAACGTTGTTCCAACCTTTACGGCCCAGTCGCATATAAATACACCTAGTAAATTCAAGATTTTAAAGTGTAACTAAAACTTAATTGCGCTGTCTATATGTTAAAGGCCGCAGACTTTGTTAGAATATCGGCAAATTTAAAGGAGTTCCGTCAATGTCTATGTATGTAGTGGGCCATAAAATCCCAGATTCAGATTCTATTTGTGGTGCAATTGCACTGGCTTATTTAAAAAACCAAATTGATGAGCCTGCAATTCCAACTCGTCTTGGTGAAATTTCACCTGAAACTCAATTTATCCTTGATAAATTTGGCTTCGAAGCACCAGAGCTTAAATTAAGCTACGCGGGTGAAGATGTGTATATTGTAGATCACACAGAAAAAACACAAGCACCTGATGATATCGACCAAGCTCGCGTTGTTGGCGTGGTAGATCACCATAAATTAGGTGACTTAACATCATCTACTCCGCTTGAATGTTGGATTCGTCCTGTTGGTTGTTCAAACACCATTATTAAAATGATGTACGACTTCTACAGCGTAGAAATCCCTAAAGATATCGCGGGTATTATGATGTGTGCAATTTTAAGCGACACAGTCATATTTAAATCACCAACATGTACCACTGCCGATATTAAATGTGTTGAAGCGCTAGCTGAAATAGCAGGTATCGATGACTTTAAAGAATTAGGTATGGATATGTTCCGTGTTAAATCTGCGGTTGAAGACACACCTGCACGTGATCTAGTAATGCGTGACTTTAAAGATTTCAACATGAACGGTAACCTAGTAGGCATTGGCCAACTAGAAGTAATCGACCTTGCTGTTTTTGACGATATTAAAGCAGACCTTGCAGCCGATATTGCTAAGCTAAAAGTTGAAGGCAACCGCCACTCTGTATTTTTACTGCTTACCGATATAATGAAAGAAGGCTCAGAAATGCTAATTGTATCTGACGATGCAAACTTAGTTGAGCAGGCTTACGGTGTAAAACCAGAAAATGATAAAGTATGGTTAGATGGTGTACTAAGCCGTAAAAAGCAAGTAGTACCACCACTACAAGATGCATTCACAAAAATATAATGATACCTATTTTATTAAAACATGATTATTTTATCGCATTAAATAGCTCACTAATTTAATGCTATTGGTATAACGTTTTTTGATTTAAAAGCCTTGTTGGTTATGCCAACGAGGTTTTTTTATATCAATCCACTAATCATATTTTAAAAAACAAAAAACCCAGCCTAAGCTGGGTTTTTAAATTCTAAAAGAACTAAAATTACTTAATTTTAGCTTCTTTAAAAAGAACATGTTTACGAATCTTTGGATCAAACTTTTTGATTTCCATCTTCTCAGGCATGTTACGTTTGTTTTTGTCAGTAGTGTAGAAAAAACCAGTACCGGCAGTTGAAACTAAACGGATTTTATCGCGCATGATTCAGATCCTTAAACTTTAACGCCGCGAGCACGGATTTCTGTAAGAACCGTGTCGATGCCTTTTTTATCGATAATACGCATACCTTTAGTAGTAGTGCGTAATGTTACAAAACGTTTTTCACTTTCAACCCAAAAACGGTGTGTTTGTAGGTTAGGTAGGAAACGACGTCTAGTCGCGTTTCTCGCGTGTGAACGGTGATTACCAACCGCAGGACGCTTACCTGTAACTTGACATACTTTAGACATGTCTATATATCTCCAATAACTTCGCTCGAGCTTAATTTAATCTAAGGCCGTGTATTTCCGCCCTAGAGATAAATCGAAGGGCGCTCTTTATACAGCTTTTACAGGCAAAGATCAAACACTGATCTATCCAATCAGCTCATATATGTAAATTTGATAGCGGCTAATTATAAAGATCGAATGCCCTTAGGGAAAGTAAAAACTGCATTTAAATTAAACTAATTTGCCAAAACACGTTAAACAGCTCATTTTTAACACACTTCTGTATCTAACAAAGCTAAATCAGGCCTCGCTCGGCAAACGAAACACACGTTTCTCCACCAACAATGATGTGATCGAGCACACTTATGTCGACCAATTGCAGTGCTTGCTGCAATTTATTAGTAATAAGTTTGTCTGCTTGGCTCGGTTCTGCAATACCACTTGGGTGATTATGCGCAAAAATAACAGCTGCTGCATTATTTTTAAGGGCAGCCTTTACCACTTCACGCGGATAAACACTGGCAGAATTAATTGTGCCATAAAAAAGTATTTCGTCTTTTACTAATCTATTTTGACTATCTAGGTATAACACCATAAATACTTCTTGCTGCAAGCCTCGCATTTGAATGGTCAGGTAATCGTAAACTGAGTTTGGCGAATTAAACACCGCATCTCGTTGGCAACGCTCCTGCATATAGCGTTGGCTTAGCTCTAATACAGCTTGTAGTTGTACATATTTAGCAGTTCCTAACCCCTTTTGAGAGCAAAACTCCTCAATACTGGCATTAAACAAATTATGCAGTGTTTTATTCTCGTTTAATAAATGCTGAGCCAACTCAATTACATTCATTCCTGGCAACCCTGTTCGTAAAAATATAGCAAGAAGCTCTGCGTCACTGAGCGCTTTAGCCCCTTTCGCGATGAGCTTTTCACGAGGTCGAAGTGAGTTTGGTAGTGAAGTAAGTTGCATTATTCATCCTTGAGAGGCGAAAGTGTCTTATAAATGTAATGCAAATTTAAAATTTAGCCTGTTATTTCGAATTAAAAAACTTCGCTGTACGGGTAAAGATTTGTTATTTTAAGCGCAATATTTAATAAGACTGATGAACAACCATGACTAACTTAACAAACAAAAAAATTGTACTAGGTATTACCGGCGGCATTGCAGCTTATAAATGTGCAGAGCTCGTTAGGCGATTAAAAGACGCTGGTTGTGAAGTAAAAGTAGTTATGACTGAATCAGCTAAGCACTTTATTACCCCTTTAACTATGCAAGCCGTTAGTGGCGAAACTGTCTCAGACTCGTTACTTGACCCTTCTGCTGAAGCTTCAATGGGACATATTGAATTTGCAAAATGGGCTGACTTAATTTTAGTCGCCCCAGCTACCTGTAATATTATTGCTAAAATGGCAGCCGGCATTGCTGACGACCTACTAACAACGTTACTGCTAGCAACGCCTGCAAAAGTCGCAGTTGCACCTGCCATGAACCAGCAAATGTATGCACACTCAGCGACACAAGCCAATTTGGCCACATTAAAAGCACGCAACGTACTTATTTGGGGCCCAGGTAAAGGTGAGCAAGCATGTGGCGATGTAGGCGCTGGACGTATGCTAGAGCCACATGACCTAGTTGCGCTATGTACAGCAAAAGAGCAACCGCAATTACTTGCAGGAAAGACAATTACAATAACAGCAGGCCCAACGCGTGAGCCTCTCGATCCGGTACGTTTTATATCAAATCACAGTTCAGGAAAAATGGGTTATGCACTGGCAGAGGCCGCTTTGCAACTCGGTGCTACGGTTAATTTAATTTCGGGTCCTGTTACGATTAAAGCGCCTCTTGGCGTAAATTTAATAAATATTGAAAGCGCTGAGCAGTTACTAAATGAATCATTAATTTATGCACCACAGTCAGATGCATTTATTGGCTGCGCCGCTGTAGCAGATTATCGAGCAGCAGAAATTGCGACTCAAAAAATGAAAAAGCAAGGCGACGAACTCACTCTTACTTTAACTAAAAACCCTGACGTAATTGCAGCTATTGCCAACCTTAAACAAAACCGTCCTTATACTGTGGGGTTTGCCGCCGAAACTCAAAATGTAGAAAGCTATGCGAAAGGTAAACTAAAAAATAAAAATCTAGATATGATTTGTGCTAATGACGTATCAAAAAGTGGCTTAGGGTTTAATTCCGATCATAATGCTTTAACACTATACTGGCATAACGAACAACTTGAATTACCAACAACAAGTAAAATAGAAATAGCTCGCAAGGTGATCGAACAGCTGGCCAAACATCTATAAAAGGCTGGAAACAAACTGAATAAAACATTAACATACGCCATTCATTTGAACAAAAAATGACTAGGGTTCTTAACTGCGCCACTAAGAATAACTAATAAAAAGGAATGTTCATGCCTGCGACAAAAAGAAGTAATCGCAAAGAGCAAATACTGCAAGCACTCGCACAAATGTTAGAAACTAATTTAGGCCAACGCATCACTACAGCAAAACTAGCTGCTGAGGTGGGTGTGTCTGAAGCCGCGCTATACCGTCACTTTCCGAGCAAAGCGCGTATGTTTGAGGGCTTAATTGAGTTTATTGAAGATACCCTTTTATCTCGTATAAATATTATTATTGAAAACGAAAAAGAAAGCCAAACGCGCATTTATAACATTCTATTATTACTTCTAACCTTTGCTGAAAAAAACCCAGGTATTACTCGTATTTTAACGGGTGATGCTCTGCAAGGTGAGCAAGAACGTTTGCGAGAACGTGTACAAACCTTGTTTGAAAAACTAGAAACTCAGTTTAAACAAGTACTTCGTGAGCGTAAATTACGTGAAGGTAAAAACTTTCAAAGTGATGAGCTTACACTTGCAAACTTTTTACTCGCCTACGTTGAAGGCAAAATGAATCAGTTTGTACGTAGCGACTTTAAAGCAAAACCAAGTGTTCAATTTGAAAAACAGTGGCTTGAGCTACAAAAAATTTGGCTGTAATTTTTTGCTAAATTAATAAATTGAATACTAAAAAACGACCTACGGGTCGTTTTGTCGTATGTAGCTGCCATTTATCTGATCCGCTCGAATTATGAACCAAACTCGTTACAATGAAACAATGTCATAATACGAGAATCAATAATGAAAACAAAACTCACCTTATTAAGCACGGCACTCATTGCCAGCTTAACTAGCACCGGCATACACGCCAAAGAATCGCTACAATTTAAAGACGTATTTAGTTTTAAATCAGCTAAAAGCACACAACTATCTGACAATGGTCAAGTACTCACTTTTAGTGCAACGCCGTATCGTGGAAATGCAACTGGTCAAGTTTACTCACTACAAAGCAATACACTCATCGCAGAAGTAGAGCGCGGCATTAAGCCTCATATTAACAAAGCCGCTAACTGGGTCGCTTTTACACAAGTACCTACCTTACTTGAAAAAGAAACAACTAAGAAAAAAGACACCCTTAAAAATAACTTGGTACTCGTAAACACACAATCAGGTGCCCAACAAAGCTTTGCTGATGTAAAAGATTACACATTATCTGATGACGGTATGTGGCTAGCTTATCGTTTAAATAAAAAAGACGATGACGTAAAAGTAGAAGATAAAACTGATAGCACTAAAAACGAAGAAGATAACGCTATCACGCCCGATAAAAAAGATAAGAGCTATGCGCTTGTTATCGTAAATTTATCTGATAAACGCACCCATACAATAGAAAACGTATTTAGCTACGCTATTAACTCAGCTAACAGCCAACTATTAGTGAGCCAAAGTTACAGCGATGGTAATAACAACCAAATAGCGTTAATTGAGCTAAGTGACTTTAATAGCAGTGTATTAATTGATGAACCAGGCGTAATCGCAAATAAAATAGCGTGGCACCCAACTGACAATATTGCAGCGTTTACATTGGGTAACTATGTAAATGATGACACGCGCCGTCGTAGCTACACTTTACAGCTATATAAAAACGAGAAGCTTGTAACTATAGATTCACCGAATAAAGCATGGACGTTAGGGAAAACAGCCACCCTTGAATGGTCAGAAAATGGCGAGCGTTTATATTTTGAAAACCATCCAAAGCTTGCTGCTAAAGTTAAGGCTAAAGAATATACTGATGAAGCCTCATTGTACGACTTTGATACCATACGTGAACATAAAGGTTTAGATGTATGGCACAACAACGATGCGCAAATAAAACCGCGTGAAGAGCAGCAATGGAACGAAGTTAATAAAAATCGCCATTACAGTGCGGTGTATCACGTTAACTCGCAAAAAGTGGTACAGCTAAGTACCACTAATATGCCTGAGGTTGCACTAAACCCTCAGCGAGATGTATCTTTACTTGGTTCATCTAACATCCCTTACCTAGAAAAAATAATGTACGGCGGTTTTTTTGCTGATTACTTTGCAATAAATATAAACACCGGTAAACAAACTCCAATTATTAGTAACTACCCGTTTAGACCGAGCCTTGCCCCTAATGGTGAGTTTGCGGCTTATTTTAGCGATAGCCAAATACAGCTAAAAGATTTAAAAAATAATAAAGTAACACCGCTTACAAAAGCGATTCAGGCAACCTTTGCTGATGATAAACACGACTACCCATCTACTCAACCGGGTTATGGTTTTGCTGGTTGGATGACCGACAGCAGCCAAGTGCTTGCTTATAGTAAATACGATATTTGGGCATTTGACGTAAAAACGCAGCAAGCAAAACGCTTAACTAATGGTAAGCAAAGCAATACGCAGTACCGTGTTATTAAGCTTGATAAAACCCAAGTGGGCTTTAAAAAAGGCGATACATTACTTGTCTCTGCTATTAACTTGCAAACTAAACAAAGCGAAGTTGCAAAGCTCGACTTAACCACTAACACAATAACTAACGTGCTTAGCGGTAATAAACGCTTTGATGTAGTTAAAAAAGCCAAAAAGGCTGACAAGTACTTGTTCACCTCGCAAACTTATAGCCAATTTCCTGATTACTACCAAACAGATTTTAGCTTTAGCGCACCAAAAAAAGTGACCACGCTAAACCCACAAATTAGTAATTTTGCATGGGGAGAAAAGCCAGAACTAATAAGCTATAAAGGCTTTGACGGCGAAGATTTACAAGGCGTACTAATAAAACCAGCGGGCTATAAAAAAGGCGATAAAGTACCTGTAGTTGTGTATTTTTATCGTTATATGAGTCAACGCATGTTTGATTTTCCAAAAATGGAATTAAACCATCGCCCTAATTTCCCTATGTTTACCTCAAACGGCTATGCGGTATTTTTACCTGATATTCGCTTTGAAATAGGTCACCCTGGTAAATCCTCAACGCAAACCATGATAAACGCTACCCAAAAATTAATAGATTTAGGCATAGCTGACCCAGATAAAATAGGCTTACAAGGTCACTCTTGGGCAGGTTATCAAAGTGCGTTTATGATAACCCAAACAGATATGTTTAAAGCGGTTGTATCGGGCGCGCCAGTATCAAACATGACAAGTGCTTACAGTGGCATACGTTTAAAATCGGGTCTTGCTCGTCAGTTTCAATACGAAACAGGGCAAAGCCGTATTGGCAAAAACTTATTTGAAGCACCAGAGCTTTACATAGAAAACTCACCAGTATTTTTTGCAGACAAAGTTAATACGCCTATCTTAATAATGTCTGGCGACAAAGATGATGCAGTACCTTGGCATGAAAGCGTACAGTATTATTTAGCGCTACGCCGTGCAGGAAAAGACGCTACATTTTTACAATACGAAGGTGAACCACACCACTTGAAAAAGTTTCCTAATCAGGTCGATTTTTCAGTGCGTATGATGCAGTACTTTGATCATTACTTAAAAGGCAAACCAGCTGCAAAGTGGATGACACAAGGCGAGGCATTTCTAAAGGAATGATACTAATGTAATTGGTATAAACAACACTAAAAAAGCCGATATTGCATAAACAATATCGGCTTTTTTATTTTAAAGTTTCTATTACTTATACCAATTCGCTTAATTAAGTGAGCTATTTTGAGGCTGGAAAAACGTGTTGATAGCTAGGCAAAAAACTCGCTATTTAGTTGTTCTAAATGAGATTTTTTTAACGCAGGTAGCGACACGTTTAGCCCCGCAAAATGATTAAGTATTATTGCGGATTGGTATTAAGCTACAAACACAACTCTCTAAATGGCAATGTGGCTGCGCCAATTGATACCGGAAAATTATCAATATTAGAAACCACCAGCTTTGGCATAGGGCGTTTAGCGCCACGTCTAAATTGTGCATAAACCTCAGTTCGTGCAATAACTTTTTCAGCCAACTCTTTTGGAATATGGCCACCAATAATAATCGCTTCAGCATCTAATAATGCAGAGCAACAGGTTGCCACTAAATCAAATGAGTCTTGAACTTTAAACAGCCACTCTTCAACGCCAGGCCAATCGGGGTCAAAGTTGTCATGCAGGTCGTAAATAGAAGTAACCGCTACGCCATTTTTTTTCAAAATACGTTTTAGTAATTCAAGATTAGGGTGCGCATATAATTTAGGCGGTAGCATGTCGCCAAGCTCACCTGCGTTTCCGTATGTACCGCGCAGTACGTCGCCATTATTTACAATACCGCCACCAAATGCGGCCGATACAAACATATAAACAAAGTTTTTGTACTCACGACCAATACCTGCAACGCCCTCGCCTGCAGCTGCGCCTGTAGCATCGTTAACAACCCAAGTAGGGAGCTGAAAATGCTGCGACACAATATCGATAATATCAACCTGCGACCACTCTTCTAGCATATGGTGGGTATTCATTTTCCCATCCATTGAGCTAAAAAAGCCAGAGATACCCACGCCCATTCCTAGTACTTTTTCACTTGGAATGTCACGCTCAGCGCTTATTTCTTCCACCAGCTTTTGTGCACACTTAAGCACATTATTAATGCTCATATCCGACATTAGCTGCATATGGGTGTACACAACCTTTCCCGTAAAATCCATTACAGCAATCGAAATGGCATCAAGCAAAATAGCTAAGCCAAAGGTAAATCCGTAATCGGGGTTAAGGGCAATGCCAAACCCCGGCTTACCTTTTTTATTCGGAATAAGCGTATCGCTTTGTACAATTACACCGTGCTGGGTTAACGACTTAAGTAAACGCGACACAGTTTGCTGTGGAATACGAGTTGCGCTCACAATATGACTTTGAGTTACGCACTTTTCCCAAAACACCACTTTTATAATATCGCGCTCAATATCTTGAAAAAGCTTTTCGCCTTTTCCAAGCTCAAAACCAGAGCGTAATAAGTTACTGTTGTTTAACGAAAACATAGGTATTAACCCTAACAAAATTGGAGCACAAGATTACGTGAAACCATTATAAAGAACAAGTGGGCAAACTGCGCCTACTCAATCACTATCACTCTAAAATCATTCACATTTGTGTTAGTTGGCCCAGTAATAATTAAATCATCAATTGCTTTAAAAAACTGATGGCTATTATGTCCTTCTAATTGCGCTTGAAGGCTCTCTCCTGCGCTTTGTGCCCGTGTAACCGTTGTGCTATTTATGTAAGCACCCGCTACATCTTTACTACCATCTACACCATCGGTATCACAAGCAAGTGCGTAAATACCCGCTTCGCCATTAAGCGCCTCAGCCAACGCCATTAAGTATTCTTGATTGGGCCCGCCATCGCCATAAACATCAGCAACGGTTACTGTAAGCTCGCCGCCTGAGAACAACATAACGCGCTTGCCTTGGCCTTTTTGCTCAAGAGCGATAGCCGCATGTTGCTTTGCAACTTCTTTAGCCTCGCCTTGAATATCATACCCTAGTACCTGAGTTTCCCAGCCTTCATGCTGTGCAACACTTATAGCGCTATCAATAGCATGCTGCGCGTTTGCAACAATAAAGTGCTCACCTATGGTATCGGCAGCTCGTTCTTGCTCAGGTTTTAATAAATGTGCTTCAACCTCTGCAATTACCGGCCAATTGTACTTTTGTAAAATAGCCAGTGCATCAGCTTTAGTACTGCCATCGCTAATAGTAGGACCAGACGCTATATCACTTGGTTTATCCCCTACTACATCTGAAATAATAAGCGTAACGTAATCCGACTTAGCAGCCTGCGCTAGCTTACCGCCTTTAACAAGTGACAACTGCTTACGTACTACATTTATTTCATCAACGCTTGCACCACTTCTAAGTAAAAACTGATTAAGCTTTTGCTTTTGTGAAAAAGGCACATCGTCAACAGGAAGGCACATCAACGACGAACCGCCCCCCGAAATAATAAACAAAATAGGAATATCAGCCGGATTATTTTTTACAAGCTCCAATAACTCTTTGCCAGCAGCTAAGCTGTTATCGTCTGGTGTTGGGTGGTTCGCACTAAGCACTTTAATTCGCCCAGTATCGCCGCTACTTTCGTAGCCATAACGCGTTACCACTGCGCCAAAGCATTTATCACCATAAAAGCGATTAACTTCGGCGGCCATTTCAGCGGCGGCTTTACCCGCCCCTACTACACACAATCCTTTGCTTGCATCTATGTTTTCTAAATACTTACTCATGCAAGCGCTGGGTTTACAGGCATTTACCGCAGTGGTAAATAAATCAATTAAAAACGATTTTTTAGAATCCATTAGTCACAGCTCACGAAAAAATTGAAGGAATAGCTAAACAAATTAATATCATCACAATAAACATGCTAAGTAGCATAACGATATCTTTGCCAGTTAAAATTGAGTTTGATATTGTCTCGGCATTTTGTACTTTTGTGACTTCGTTCACTTCTCGTGGAATTAAACGACTCGTGACATAAATAATCACAGCGGCGCTGACAAAGCCTATAAAATTCCACCAAAACCAGAAAATATCAGGCGCAAATACCGACACCAACAAGTTAATTAATACACCACTAATTAAGCCAATATTGGCATGTAGTGCAGCACTGCGTTTACTTAGTACAGCAACTAAAAATACCGCCAGTATTGGGCCATAAAATAACGAGCCGACTTTGTTAATAGCTTCAATAATAGTTGGGGCTATGTCACCGGCAAAAAGTGATAACACTAAGGTAATTGCGCCCCATGCTAAGCCTAAGTATTTAGCCAGTTTTAAATACGTTGGTTGGTCTAACTCTTTATTAGAAATACGGCTGTAGTCTTCAATACTTACGGCCGAAAGTGAATTAATTGCAGAGCTAAGTGACGACATCGCTGCCGACAAAATAGCGACAACTAACAAACCAATTAAGCCGTGCGGCAAGTAATCTAAAATAAATATAGGCATCATCCAATCAGGGTTATCGGCTGGAATTTTTGCTAAGAATTCAGGGTTACTCATTGCCAGTGTGCCAACAATTAAACCCGACACACAATATAAAATAGTAATAGGAAAGCGCACTACACCATTTGCTAAAATCATGTAGCGTAGATTTTTAGGATTCTTTGCACTGAGCGCACGTTGCGCTTGCGTTTGGTCACACCCGTAGTAAGAGGCGTAAAGTACCACACCACCAAAAATCATCGGTAAAAAGCCAAAGCCATCACCGCTAAAACCAAATGAATCAAACTTAATCGCTTCTAATCGGCTCGAATCAACATTGGCAATAAAGGTATCAACGCCACCTAAGTGATAAAGCCCAAATCCGATACAAGCAATAGTACCTAGTACAATGATGATCATTTGAATCGCATCACCGTACACTACCGCTTTCATCCCACCTTGTAGTGAATATAAAACGGTTATAACACCCGTTAGTACAATGGCCTGCCATGCTTCTATTCCCATGGTGCCTTGTAGAATAAGCGATACCGCGTAAATCATAATGCCGGTGGCAAACGCACGGCTAAATTGAAACACCACACTAATAAGTACACGGGTCGAGCGCCCAAAGCGCATTTCTAAATAATCGTAAATACTGACAATGCCGCTCTTATAAAGCTTGGGTAAAATAGTCGCTAAAATTAAAATCATCGCCAGCGGAACACCCAGCTCATACGAGAGCCATTGCATACCACCACCTTCACGTAAACCAACAAATGCAGGAGCCGAAATAAAGCTAATAGCCGAAAGTTGAGTGGCCATTACCGACAAAGCTAAAGGCTTCCAACCTAAGCTTTTACCCCCTAAAAAGTAATCATTTTTATTGGTTTGTTCGCGTAGCATAAATCCCATTACCAGTAAGGCACCAAGATAAAGAGCAACTATTGAAAAATCTAATATATTCATAATTAATTCGCGTATTCACAATATGAAAACACTGCGCCTTTTCAAAATTAAAATACTAAACGGCTACCTGCCCTTACCTTTTTAATAAACGAGCCTAGTCAAAAAGGTAAACCTGTAACTAACTTAGCTGAAAAATGCATCACAATGCAAAAAGCCTATTAACCCAAAAGTGAGTTAATAGGCATAAAGCATTTATTTAAAAGTCGTATTTAACTCTTAAAGTAACGCGTCGTGGGAGAATCGGGCGACCTACAAAGTATGGATTATCTGCCGTTTGGCTATTACCTAAACGTGGCGAACCTTCAGTAACACCGTCAGAATCAAACAGGTTAAATACCCCAACGCTTAAGCGTACTGTTTGCTCTGGTGCAACTTGCCAGTTATAACCTGCATCAAATCTAAATAAGTGGAATGAATCGAGCTCTACCGAGTTTGCATCGTTAGCAAAGTTTTTACCTGTAAAGTTATGATAAATAGAAGCATCCCAGTCATCTGTGGTATAGCTTATAGATGTATTGAATAGTATTTTTGGTTTACGACGTAACTCGTTACCAATAATAGAGGGGTCTGAATCAAATTCTGTAAATTCGTGATCGGTATAGGTCATGTTGGCATCAACAGCCCACTCATCGGTAATATCGTAACGACCTGTAAGCTCAACACCCGTTGCTTTAGTTGACTGCATTACTGGCAGCTCTAGTACGCCACCGTTACCATCGTTTACAAAGTCTACGCTGCGTCTATCTTTTAAGTCTGTTCTAAATAAAGCAACACTACCGCTAAAGTCGTTATCAAAAAACTTAACACCTAATTCGCCCTGCTCTACAATTTCAGCCTCGTAACTAGCTGGTTCGCCTAAATCATTAAACTGAATCCCCCTAATTTCAGGGAAGAAAAACCCGCGAGATGCATTAGCATATACATTTAAATTATCTGTTAAGCGATATAACGCCGCCCCTGATACAGCAAATTCAGACGTGTCGACTTCGCCGTAAGTCATTACACCACTGCCCGTAGTGTTTACTTGTAAGTTAGATGCAAGTGATGGGTCGTTATTTATTTGTACAACTTGGCTGCCTTCGCGGCTAATTTTGCCTTCAATTTCTTCGTAGCGAACACCAAAGTCAAAAATCCAATCGTCACTTTCCATTTGATCCGCTACGTACAATGCTCGGCGGGTAGCGCTAATGGTTTGGTTAGTATAAGAAATACCAGGGCCACTAATACCATTTTGTGTGTACTGAACCTCGTCGCCATTAACATCGGTATACGTTAAGTCGATTAAGCGAGGGTTGTTATTAAACTCACCTAAGTAAGTTGTAATAACGTTGTCATCGTCGGCTTCACTGTGAGAGAAAAATGTACCGACTGTAATATCATGGCTAAAATCACCTACAAAAATACTTTTGATGATATTAAATTCTGCAGAAAAGTCTTCAGCCGGGCGGTCGCGGTCTAAAATTCGGTTAGCAAATAGTAAGTCATCACTTGCAAGTGCTACACCTGAATTAACATAAGAAAACTCAGCACCGCTTGCATCACCTAGCCCCCGGTTAGCTAAAAAATCGTCTTGGCTTTCAGGTACATTAATAATACCGTCGCCGTCTAAAAATAGATTAAATTCGTGTTGGTACTTAGCGTATTTACTGCGCATATTAATGGCAAAATCGTTAGCGAGTTCT
Source organism: Pseudoalteromonas sp. NSLLW218 (assembly GCF_015864775.1). Taxonomy (NCBI): domain Bacteria; kingdom Pseudomonadati; phylum Pseudomonadota; class Gammaproteobacteria; order Alteromonadales; family Pseudoalteromonadaceae; genus Pseudoalteromonas; species Pseudoalteromonas sp. NSLLW218. The sequence continues at coordinate 127,421 of NZ_JADYWO010000006.1, forward strand.
TTTTCAAACACCACTGAAATAGAGCCACCTTTAGTAACGACACCATCGCTGATTGGCGATTCGTAACGACCATTTGCTGTATCGTATGTTAAGTTAGATACTTGCGCCGTTTGCAGTGACTCAACTTCACGACCATCGTTACCAATTAAGCGCTCGCGGCTGTCGCCATCAAGTGGAATAGGTAAGTAAAACTGCGCTTGGTCGTCAATGTACTGTCCGTAAACAGTAAATGAGCCAGAGCCATCATCAAATTCTTTACGAATATTACCACGCCACTGTGTACCTTTAGTCTCAAGGCCTGTATCTAAAGGACCCTCGTCGTAGCGGTAAAAACCAGAAAGCGCGTAATATAAGCCATCTTCGTTAAGTGGACCGCTCGTTGCAAAATCTAAGCGAGTACGTCCTTGGTCAGAAAGCTCCATTTGTACGGTACTTTGCGGATCGTCACTGCCCGTTTTAGAAATATAGCTAATAATGCCGGCCACAGAACCTTGACCAAATAAATTAGATACCCCACCACGCACAAACTCTACGCGCTCAATACCCAAATCATTACGGTAATACACATCAAACGCTGATGAGTTCAAACCAAAAACACTCAAACTAGGTGAACCATCATAAGACAGCGGCGTAAACTGAAACTGACCCGATGAAGGTAGTCCTCTAACTTGTAGGTTAGTAGCGACTTCACCGCCACCGCCCTCTACTTTAATACCCGGAATATAGCGAAGCACATCCGCTTGGCTACTTGAAGACAGCTTTACCAGCTCGTCTTCGCTAATAGATGTTACTGATTGAGGAGTGTCTGAAATAACACGCCCTTTACTGGTACCAGAGACGATAATACGCTCAACGTTGTTAGCTTTTTTTGCTGTATCTGGTGCAGCTTCTTCTGCTGCATAAGCGCCCTGTGCAAGGCATAAAGATACAATAGAGGCGATCGTTGTTTTATTCACGGGTATTCTCCAATTGTGCTAGTTGTCTGTGTGTATTTACTTAGAGTGTGGCTAAGCAAAGCCGAAATAATCAAGTAAACATGTTAGTTTTTTGTTACTTCGAACAGGATTTAAGCACAGAAAAAAAACATTTACAACCCATAATGAGTGCTTTAATATTATCCAAATCAGAAATAACACACAAAGAGCACCCAATATGACTACTATAAACAGCGGTAAAATTGACTCAGCAACGGCTTCATCGCTTGCAGACCTTGCTACTAAAACACTTATAGCAAACGACTTAGGTGGCTATACAGTACCAACACATGGCCTATACCCGTTTCAGTGGAACTGGGATTCAGCCATTACAGCGCTAGGCTGGATGAAATCAGACGAAAGCCGCGCATGGCAAGAAATTGATGTGTTATTTTCAGGCCAATGGGATGATGGCATGGTGCCGCACATCTTGTTTCATAAAGATTCTGATACTTATTTTCCTGGCCCTGACGTATGGGGTTCGGATAAAAAAATTAAAAGTACGTCTATTTCACAGCCGCCAGTAGTCGCCACCATAATGAAAGAAATGCTTGCCAGCGCTAAAGATAAAGCACTTGCAGAACAAAAAGTTAAAGCGTTATTTTCACAAGTAGTTGATTATCATTTATGGTGGTACAACGACCGAGATCCTGAAAAAACAGGCTTAGTAGTAACCTACCACCCGTGGGAGTCGGGCATGGATAACAGCCCATCATGGGATGACGCTCTTCATGCTGTGCCGTGTGTGGATTGGGAATATACGCGCCGTGATACAAGTCATGTAGATTCTTCTCAGCGTCCACATAAAAGTGAATACGATCGCTTTTTATACCTTGTAGACTTTTTTAAACGTAACAACTTTGACAGCAAAGTAATTTACGAAACCTGCCCATACAAAATGAATGACCTAGGTATTATTGCTATTTTACACCGTGCAACCAAAGATTTACTCAAAATGGGTGAACAACTTGGCTTAAACGATGCTCGCACTGATTACTTAGCACAGCGTTTACAAATAACAGAGCAAGCCATAAACACTTTATGGTGTGAACAAAGCCAGTACTTTTATTGCAGAGATGTACTAACTAACAGCTTAGCTAAAGTTAAAACATCAGCTGCGCTATTAACTGTATATGCAGGTTTAACAAGCGATGAGCAAACTAAAATAATTAATACAGCCACTGAAGATTTTATTGAGTCGAGTCAATTTAGTGTGGCATCTACTCACCCTAAAGAAGAAAAATACGAGCCACAACGCTACTGGCGTGGTCCTATTTGGCTACACATAAACTGGATGATAGCCACAGGCCTTAAAGAAGCAGGTTTTGTAACAACGGCTGAAAAAATTCAAGATGACACTCGCAACCTCGTTGTTAAGTCAGGCTACTACGAATACTTTAACCCAGAAACAGGCGCAGGCTGCGGTGGTAAAGATTTCTCGTGGACAGCGGCAATAGCACTGCATTGGCTACTTGACTAACAACTAAGGCAACATCATGAAACACACAATATGCTTTGGTGAAGTACTGGTTGATTTACTTTCAAATAAATTGAGCCAAAACAGCAACGAACACGAAGCGTTTACAAAGTTTGCAGGCGGTGCGCCTGCAAACGTAAGCGTTGCCATTGCAAAGCTAGGCGGTAATGCCTACTTTGCAGGAATGCTAAGCACTGATAGCTTTGGCGACTTTTTACATAACGCATTAAAAGAGCAAGGTGTAAAAACCGACTTTATGCGTTTTACCAACCAAGCAAAAACAGCTCTCGCGTTTGTATCACTTGATAACGACGGCGATCGCACATTTGAGTTTTACCGTGATAACACCGCCGATCTGCACTTTAGTAATAATGACTTTAGTCGCGAATGGTTTGAGCAATGCGATATTTTTCATATTTGCTCAAACACATTAACCGACAAAAACATCAGAAACACCACCGCTTACGGTGTTAAATTTGCAAAACAAAATAACTCAATTGTGAGCTTTGATATTAACTTGCGCCTCAATTTATGGCCAAGTGATGCCAACCCTCGCGAGCATATTTTACCGTTATTAAAAGACTGCTCAATTATTAAAGCCTCAAAAGAAGAGCTTGAATACTTAGCGGGTGAGCAATCGAGCGATGAGTTTATTGCCCAAACACTGAGTAACGGCTGTGAGCTATTTGTAGTTACCGATGCAGGCAACCCTATGCATTGGTATACAAAAAATGCCAAGCAAACGCTTCACCCTAAGAAGGTTACTATGGTTGATGCCACCGCTGCAGGAGATGCGTTTGTAGGTGGACTGCTGTATCAACTAGGCTTACAAAACCTGACACCCAGCTCTTTTAGTGAGCTTTGCAACACGCCCGAAACACTAAATACTATTTTTGAATTTGCTTCATTATGTGGTGCTCATGCCGCATCTTATAAAGGAGCGTTTACCTCCTTACCTAACGAAAAATCGCTTAACGATTTTAGGAGCGCACTATGAAAAGTACACCTGATAACTTTAAAAGCCGCGAATTTTTAACGCAACATATTGCCGATACGCTAGCGTTTTATGAGCCAAATATTGACGACGAACACGGCGGTTTTTACCAAAACTTTTCTGATAATGGTGAGGTATTTGATAAACACACTCGCCACTTAGTAAGCTCTACTCGTTTTGTATTTAACTATGCACGCGCGTATCAAACCTTTAATGACGAAAAGTACCTAAACCGTGTTAAATCAGGGATTGAGTTTATTCGTAAGCATCACCTTGTTGAGCAAACAGGCGGCTACAACTGGTTATTAAAAGTTGAAAACGGTCAAGCTACCGTGCTTGATAACACCAATCATTGCTATGGCTTTGCATTTGTTATTTTAGCGTACAGCTGGGCATATCGCGCAGGTGTTACTGAAGCGCGCGAATACCTAAATGATACATTTCAAACAATGGAAACACATTTTTGGGATGCAAAAGCCGGATTATATAAAGATCAGCACAACAGCGACTTCACAAAATGTGATTCATACCGCGGCCAAAATGCCAATATGCATACGTGTGAAGCACTTATTGCCGCCTATGAAGCCACAAATGATGAAATATTTTTAAACCGTGCGCTCACACTTGCCGACAATATGGTTAACCGCCAAGCTAGTTTAATGGGCGGATTAATCTGGGAGCATTACGATATAAATTGGCAGGTCGATTTAGAGTACAACAAAGACGATCCTAAAAATTTATTTCGTCCGTGGGGCTTTCAACCTGGCCATCAAACAGAGTGGTCAAAACTGCTTATGTTTTTAAATAAGCATAAGCCACAAAAATGGCTTATTGAACGCGCTCAAGCCTTATTTGATAACTCAATAAATGTAGCATGGGATAAAAAGCACGGCGGTATTTGCTACGGTTTTGCCCCAGATAAAACAATTTGCGATGACGATAAATACTTTTGGGTTCAAGCCGAAACTCTGTGTTGTGCAGCGTATCTTTATCAAGCAACAGGGGATAAAAAATATCAGCAATGGTATGACAAAATTTGGCAGTATTCGTGGCAGCATTTAGTTGATCATAAATACGGAGCCTGGTTTAGAATTTTAACCGCTGACAATAAAAAAATAGACACGATGAAAAGCCCAATAGGTAAAACTGATTACCATACAATGGGTGCCTGTTTTGATGTGCTCGAACTATTAAAGTAACTATGTAGTCATAACTTTTACAGTGTTGTGTAGACCTTTTAACCGCCAGTTTGGCGGTTTTTTTCTTAATGGGTGGCCAAAATCACTGTACCACTTGTATCTTGAGGTTTTGGATGCAATCTCATCAGAGAAACAAACTCAGGCTAAAAAAACTGGTAAGGCTCGTAAACGCTCTGTTAGCACTGACTTGGAGAGAATTAAAGAAGATAAATCAAAAGAAAAAAGGCTAAAAGATAAATACCGACATGAGTTAGATGTTGCTAATCAAAGGCTAGATGAAGCATATGCAGAGCAAACAATGCTGTTAACTGCGATGATGAATTTTCTAGATATAGAAGATAGAATTAGATTATTACGAGAATCAAAACCTAAGATCGTTAGCATTAAATAGCTAGAGGTTATTAATAATTGCCGCTACATTGTAGGGAAAATATAAATGAAAAAGATAACAAGGAAGCAGCACTTCGTACCCAGGTGTTTACTTAAAAACTTTAGCTATAACGATGGTGCTATTAATATATTCGATTCAACTAGGAATAAGTTACGGCCATCTAATGTTGGAGCTGAACTATTCGAGAATAACTTCTATGATAAAGACAACACGATCGAAAATTTTTTGCGTGATTATATTGAAGGGCCAGGCGCTCAGGCTTTAAAAATAATTACAAGGGAAGTTGATGGACAATTGGATTTTGAAGGGCGAGTAGACCTTCTTCGGTTTATTTTAGTTCAATTAAGCCGTACACCAAATGCATATTCTTCCTCGCTAAATAATATTGACAATTATTTTAATGAATTAATAAATCAATTAGGTCAATTAAATGGTTTTGATAAAGAAGCTCTAGACGGTATAAAAGTTTCTTTTGATAACCCAAAATATTTTCTTCAACTGCAAACACTGGAAGCTGCGCTCAAAGTGCCTCTTCTCTTAGATTTAGAGTGGCACATACTAATTAATGAAACAGCCACTGAGTTTGTGATATCAGATCATCCTGTGGTTCATTACAACTGGTATCTTCGTAACTTACACTCAATAGATATCAGTGGTTTGTCTAAATGTGGATTGCAAGTTTTCTTACCAATATCAAGCACTATTACCTTATGTTTATATGATAGTAAGATCTATAAAATGGGAGCTAAAAATAGTTCCTGTACCATAATTGAAAACTTACCAGATATACATCTGCTAAATGAACTTCAATTTAGGAGTCGAGGCTCATTTATTGTTTTTAGGTCTACAGATGACTCAAACTATGTTAAAAAAATGAGCGATAAGCTTCCAGCGAATAGCATTTATAGTAATACAGTAAAAGCCATAGCTCCCACAATTATTGGAAGGGAAGCTAAAAGTAAAATCACCCTCTGGCGTAAATCTTATATTTTTGATAGATGGTTGTCATTTTGCAAAGTTAAAAACAAGAAAAAAAGTCAGGATATAACCTGTTATGATCGAATACCTGAAGAATTAGCTAAACATGAACAATTCATTAAAGAAATGAGGTCAAAAAAAGAATAAAAATATGACTTATTTGCTTGTTTTTCAATCGCTATTTTATTGCTTTTATGACTTAAATTATGACTTTATTTTTAAGGAATAAAATACATTAAATTCAAGTGGTTAACTTTTAATCATATTTTAAATAATATTTTTTACCAAGGTTAAGGGGTGAAGCGATCACCCCAAGGTTACAAACTTTATTGTCTCTACACAACCTAAGCATACTGCCCACAAGCAAATCCACAGCTCCACGCATATTGGAAGTTGTAGCCTCCAAGCCACCCTGTTACGTCAGTTACTTCGCCTATAAAGTATAGGCCTTTAGCTTTTTTAGCTTCAAAGGTTTTTGAGCTCAACTCGTCGGTATCTACACCGCCCAATGTTACTTCTGCTGTTCTATAACCCTCTGTGCCATTGGGTTTAATTTGCCACGCATGAATATAATTTACTAACTCATCTATTTGAGCATGGGTAAGCTGATTAACATTACAATCTGGTATCGCTTTGCTTTCGTGCAGTATTTCTATAAAGCGTTTAGGTAAAATAGTTGCAAGGCTATTTTTTAAGGACTTTTGGGCTTGCGTTTCTCGCCAATCAGCAAGTTGCTGCCTTAAATCAATTTCAGGTAATAAGTTTATAGTTACAGCCTGCCCTGCTCGCCAAAATGAGCTTATTTGCAATATTGCTGGGCCCGATAACCCTCGGTGAGTAAAGAGGATATTTTCTTTAAATACAGTGCCGTCTTCGCTTGAAACTTCACAAGGAATACTAATTCCCGAGAGCCCTTCAAAACGCTCTTTATCGTGCTGATGCAAAGTAAACGGTACAAGTGCAGCCATAGTTGGTAATACACTTAGTCCAAACTGCTCTGCAATTTTATAACCTATTGGTGTTGCACCTAGTTTTGGCATGGTTAAGCCACCTGATGCAATGACTAACGACTCACAGCTTAATGTTTCTTGCTCTGTGGTAACGCTATAGCCGATTTCGGTTTTTGATACGCTGATCACTTCGTTGCGTAGCTTTATATTTACCCCGGCCCACTCACATTCGGTCAGTAAAATATCAACAATGTCTTGTGCATTGTTATCGCAAAAAAGCTGACCTAGTGTTTTATGGTGATACGCCAAGCCATGCCTGTCCACCAGCTCAATAAAGTCATGCTGTGTATAACGACTTAAGCATGATTTAACAAAATGAGAGTTTGTGCATAAGTAGTTATCCGGGGTTGCATTTTCATTTGTAAAATTGCAACGCCCACCACCACTTATTAAAATTTTACGACCTGGTTTTTTCCCCATATCAAGTACTGTAACGCTTCGGCCACGGTATCCAGCTTGCGCTGCACACATTAATCCTGCTGCTCCCGCACCTATTACAATTACATCTACTTGGGTCATTTATTTATCTCATTAAAAAATTTGCTCGATTATAGCAAAATTTAATAGCTAACAGCGCAGCATTTGAATTATTAGTAATAACACAACAAAAACGCATCAGTAATAAGAGAGGAATAATTACCCGCACAAAAAAAACAACCCTTTATACTTATTTTCAATTTATATGACAAATACTAAACAACGAGTAAACCGCTAAAAACCTGAGTTATAACTAAATGAAAGAGGTACATACTAAATTGATATTTTAACCTAATTAACAGATCGTTTACTTTTGTTCCCGCATCGTGATCTTAAATCACGAAATAATAAATAAAAATCTAGGGATAATTATGACAACAAGTAAAACTTTTAAAAGATGCGCAATTGCAATTACAGTTAGTACGCTTTTTGCAGCAACATCTGGCATGGCTCAATCGGTTTCAAGTTCAATGGCTGAAACATCAGCTAAGCTACAAAGCCAAGGCGGCTTTGAAACTCAGTTTATTATTAAATATAAAAATAATAACGAAATGGCGAGCCTCTCAACTGCTGACGCAAGCCCATCTAGCATGAAAAAGCGCGCACAGAGCTTTGTTAAAAACTTCGCTTCTAAAAAAGGCAAAGTAAAAGCAAAATATATTCGTGCAATGGCACTTAATAACCACCACGTAATGCGTGCTGATAAAAAATTAAGTACAGCAGAAGCGCAAGAGTTTATGCAAGAAATGGTTGATTCTGGCAATGTTGAATACATTGAAGTGGATCAAATGTTAAAGCCGTTTTCAACTCCTAACGACCCTCGCTTTGATGACCAATGGCATTACTACGAGCAAGCCGGTGGTTTAAATTTACCGACCGCTTGGGATACCGCAACGGGTAGCGGTGTAGTTGTAGCTGTACTAGATACGGGTTACCGCCCACATGCCGATTTAAATGCTAACATTTTACCGGGTTACGATATGATCTCTAACCTATCGGTAGCAAACGATGGCGGTGGTCGCGATAGCGATGCACGTGATCCGGGTGATGCTGTTGCAGCAAACGAGTGTGGTACTAACGGTGCACAAAATTCTAGCTGGCATGGTACACATGTAGCCGGCACTGTTGCTGCGGTAACCAATAACGGCGAAGGTGTAGCCGGTGTTGCTTACGACGCAAAAGTTGTTCCGGTACGAGTACTGGGTAAATGTGGTGGTTTAACATCAGACATTGCTGATGGCATTATTTGGGCTTCTGGTGGAAGTGTGTCTGGCATTCCGGCAAACTCAAACCCTGCAGATGTAATTAATATGAGTTTAGGTGGCAGCGGTTCATGTAGCTCTACAACTCAAAATGCAATTAATACCGCGCGTAGTAACGGCACTGTTGTAGTTATTGCTGCAGGTAACGATAACGATAACTCGGCAAACTACAACCCAGGTAACTGTAATGGTGTAGTAAACGTAGCATCAGTAGGCCGTAATGGCGGCCGAGCTTATTACTCAAACTACGGTAGCAATATTGATGTTGCAGCACCAGGCGGCGCGCAAAGCTTTGCAAACGACTCAGAAGGTGTTTTATCAACTTACAATTCAGGTTCGTCTACACCTTCAAGCGACAGTTACGGTTATTCGCAAGGTACATCAATGGCTGCGCCTCACGTAGCAGGTGTTGCGGCACTTATTAAGCAAGCAAAGCCAGATGCAACGCCTGATGAAATAGAAAGTATTTTAAAGTCGACAACCCGTTCGTTCCCTGCGACATGTACTAGCTGTGGTACGGGTATTGTTGATGCAGCCGCAGCTGTTGCAGCAGCAAGTGGCGGCACTACCCCGCCTACAGGTGGCGATAGCGAGCTTATTAATGGTGAAGCTAAAACAGGTTTAAGTGGGGCTGCGAACGCACAAGCATTTTACACGATGACAGTGCCAAGCGGTGCTACTAACGTAACATTCACTATGAGTGGTGGTACTGGTGATGCTGATTTATACGTACGTGCGGGCAGCAAACCTACAACAACTACCTATGACTGTCGCCCTTATAAAGGCGGTAATAGCGAAGAGTGTTCTATTGATAACCCTACAGCAGGAACTTACCACGTAATGCTTAACGGCTACTCTGCGTATTCAGCTGTGAGCTTGGTGGGTAATATTACTGGTGGTTCATCATCTGGTGGCGGTTCAGGTACTCCACAAGCTGGCGGCGGCACTATAAGCGATGTGACAGCCAATACTGGTCAGTGGAAACATTACACGTTAGATGTACCTGCAGGAATGAGTACGTTTACAGTAACAACGTCAGGTGGAAGTGGCGATGCAGACTTATTTGTAAAATATGGCAGCCAACCAACAACCACTACGTACGATTGTCGCCCTTATAAAAATGGCAACGCAGAAACATGTACATTTACCAATCCACAAGCAGGTACTTGGCACTTAAGCGTGAATGCTTATAGCACTTTCTCTGGTTTAACACTTAGCGGGCAGTACCAGCCGTAATTTAAAGTTTAAACCGTAAATAAAAAAACCGATGTTGTTTCCAACATCGGTTTTTAAATAGTAAGTAGCTGATTAATTAAAGCTAAAACCTACACTTTATTACTGTTATAACTTCTCTAGTACTGATTCTGCACGGCTTACAACAAACTCTTTGTCTTGCTCTACAAATAAACCAGTTACGACTGCATTTTCAATAATCATAGCGTAACGCGTTGAGCGTACACCACCAAAACTAGCGGTATCCTTATCAAGCCCTAACGATTTAGTGAAACTTCCATCGCCATCAGCAAGCATTGCTATTTCTTGCGCGTTTTGCGAGTCGCCCCATGCTTTCATAACAAATGCGTCATTAACAGATACACAGTAAATAGCATCAACACCTTTTGCTTTAATTTTATCAGCAAGAGTAATAAATTCAGGTAAATGTGCATTTGAACACGTTGGTGTAAATGCACCTGGCACTGCAAATAACACGACTTTTTTACCTTCAAATAACTCTTTATTTGTAAGAGATTGCATTCCGTCGTCAGTTAATTGCGTTAACGTAACCGATGGTAATTCTTGGCCTTGCTCAATCATGGTGGTTCCTTTAAAAGATCAATACAGAATAAGTAACAATCATACTACGTAACCTATTACAGTGTAGGTAAAGTGTAACTAACTTAGTAACTCAGGGTAGTCTAGCAAAGGTTTATAGACTGAGTTCACTACATTTTATGAAAACTATTTTAGCTTCTATAGTTTTCATAAAATTTATTGCTCTGTAGTTAAGGTAAATTCAAATCGTTTATAAAGCGAGAAAAGTCATTACCTAACTTTTTATCCCGTATGCTGTACTCTACAATTGCTTTTAAATAACCCAACTTATCTCCGCAATCGTGAGAGCGACCACTCATATGAAATGCTTCAACGGTTTCTTGCGCCATTAATGCGTCAATAGAGTCTGTAAGTTGTATTTCACCGCCAGCACCTACAGTCGTTTTTGCGAGTAGAGGCCAAATATTCTTACTCAGTACATATCGCCCTACAACAGCAAGGTTTGAAGGTGCTAAGTCTGCATCAGGTTTCTCAACCATCGCTTTAATTGCAGCACTTTTACCTGGCATTAACTCAACACCGTTTATATCAGCAATACCATATTTACTAACGTCTTCTTTAGCTACTGGCTCAAGCATTATTTGACTTGCTTGAGTTTCTTTAAAGCGTTTAATCATGGCCGCTAAGTTTTCAGTTTCTTGATCGGCAGTATAAGCATCAAGTATCACATCTGGCAGGAGCACTACAAAGTTGTCGTCACCTACTATTGGCTTAGCACACAAAATAGCATGCCCTAGCCCTTTAGCTTCACCTTGGCGAACACTCATAATAGTTACGTCAGGCGGACAAATAGAGCGAATCTCATCTAATAAAGCACGTTTAACACGCTTTTCAAGAGTAGCTTCTAGCTCATAACTTGTATCAAAATGGTTTTCGATTGCGTTTTTAGAGCTATGCGTCACTAATACAATATCTTTAATACCAGCAGACACACATTCGCTGACAATATATTGGATAAGTGGTTTATCGACTATAGGGAGCATTTCTTTTGGAATAGCTTTTGTCATAGGGAGCATTCTTGTCCCTAAGCCAGCCACTGGAATTACAGCTTTCATATCTATCCTTAGTGATTAAGTTTGTAAATAAACTAGCAGATACAAAATAGATACCAGCTGAATAAAGTTACCTCTTTTGAAGAAGTAAATTTGAAGCTGCTTTTAAAGTGAAGACTCTACACTTTGGGAATATAAAATAGATAGGTAAATAGTGAACTTATTAATAATTTTGTTAGGAAGTGAGATTAGATTAGCTAAGAGAAATAAGTCTAGGTTTGTTATTAATAATAAACCTAGACCAATCAATTTTTCAACAATACTTATTGGAAGTAGAGCTGTAAAATCTATTTATGATTAAAGACCAGCGCGATCTTTAATTACTGCAATAAGTGGTGAGCTGGCAAAGTTGCCTTCAGCCCAAGCAATGTCGGCACCATCTGTTAAAGCACTTTTTGATAAGTTTTTAACTATATACTCACCTGTATCTACTGCATTACTCGCAACGGCATGACGTAGTAAGTTATTACCATTACATTGTACTGCATCGTAGATATTACGAATTTTTACGCGAGAGCTTTTAAGCTTACTACGTAATCGGTTTTTATCATCAGCAGCAATGTACTCACAAATAGATACCGCTAATTGATCTTCAGCATTTGCTGGTGCTGTATACGACAACGAACTTACAGCGACAACAGCAGTAAGTGCAACTAGCTTTGGTAATTTAAACATGACAAACCCTTTATAATACTTTGTTCTTACATAGACTATCGAATATTATATCAATCTATCAAAAATTACGCAATAATGTTAATGTTCTTTATATAAAGTTACGAATTTATAACTAGATTTGTTCTTATCATCTGGAAGGTTTTCTTGCTCTTCTTTTATATTCCAATTTGCGATTTTGTTGTAATCAGGAAACTGCGTATCGCCATTAACATCTAAATCAATAAAAGTTAAATACAAGCGATCTGCTTTCGGTAAAAATTGCTCATAAATATTACCACCACCAATAATCATCACTTCTTCTACATCACAAACTAGATTTAATGCATCCTCTGGGGTGGTTACAGTTTCAATACCCTCTGCAGAATATTCGCTGTTTCGAGTAATAATAATATTACGACGCCCAGGTAAAGGACGGCCTATTGACTCAAAAGTTTTACGACCCATGATCACAGGTTTACCCGTAGTTACTTTTTTAAAATGCTGAAGATCTGCTGGTAAATGCCATGGCATTTTATTATCTAGGCCAATTACACGGTTATTTGCCATTGCTGCAATCATTGAAATTATCATAATAAACACCTAGTACTTTATTCTTAAACAAAGAAAAAGGAGCATAAGCTCCTTTTTAATAAATTCTATTTAATTAACGCTCGTAGACTACTTCTACGTCGTAATCATCTTCATCCCAGTCGTCCCAATCATCATCATTGCCCTTACCTTTAGTGGCTTTTTCATGATAGGTATCCCACTTGAATTCAACTTCTTCATCTTCAACTTGTACAAACTTCTCTTTAGGCATGCTATCGAGAAGCGTCATTATGTTGTGGATTAAAGGTTGAGTATTAAGTTTATTAATTGCTGAGATGTGATAAATATTTTCAGTTTCGCCCAGTTCTTCTGCAATCGCTTCGCATAGCGCTTTTGCTTCGTCTTCTGGTAATAAATCTATTTTATTAAACACTAACCAGCGTGGCTTTTCAGCTAATTTAGGGCTGTATTGGTGTAGCTCGTTAATAATCGAGAATGCATTATCAACAGGGTTTGAACCATCTACCGGCATTACATCAATAATGTGTAATAACACACGACAACGCTCTAAATGCTTCAAGAAGCGAATACCAAGGCCTGCACCATCAGATGCACCTTCAATTAGACCTGGAATATCGGCTATAACAAACGATTTATTTGCTTCAGGACGTACCACACCTAAATTAGGAATAAGCGTCGTGAATGGGTAATCAGCTACTTTTGGTCTCGCTGCAGATACACTGCGGATAAACGTAGATTTACCTGCATTTGGTAATCCGAGTAAGCCTACATCAGCTAATAATAGTAACTCTAATTTTAAGTTACGTACTTCACCAGGTGTGCCCAATGTTTTTTGACGAGGTGCACGGTTAGTACTTGATTTAAAACGTGCATTCCCCAAGCCGTGGAAACCACCTTTTGCAACCAAAATTCGTTGACCATGTTGAGTTAAGTCGCCAAGTCCCTCTTGGGTATCAACATCCATGATGCGTGTGCCTACAGGCACCATAACAAATAAGTCGTCGGCTTTTCGGCCTGTACAGTTACGGCTACGACCGTTAGTGCCACGTTCAGCCCTATGGAAACGCTCAAACTGATAATCAATTAGGGTATTTAAGTTTTCATCAGCTTGTAGATAAACACTACCACCGTCTCCACCGTCACCGCCGTCTGGTCCACCATCTGGAACATATTTTTCACGACGGAAAGACACGATGCCGCTGCCACCGTCTCCAGCTTCTGCGCGAATTTCTACTTCATCTACAAACTTCATGATTACTCACTTTAGGGATTGGCTTGTTTAATAACTCTATTATATACCCAAGCCAACACAAATGCAGGCTTGGGTATATATTTTGACTGACTACAAAACAAAAAACCCCGCAAAGGCGGGGTTTTTAACTACCTTACTGATTACTCAGTTACGATAGTTACGTATTTACGGTTTAAAGGACCTTTTTGTTCAAACTGAACTTTACCATCTGCTTTTGCGAAGATAGTGTGGTCTTTACCGATACCTACGTTAGTACCAGGGTGGAAACGAGTTCCACGCTGACGAACAATGATGCTACCCGCTAGAACTGATTCGCCACCAAAACGCTTAACACCTAGGCGTTTGCTTTCTGAATCGCGACCGTTACGAGTACTACCAGCTGCTTTTTTATGTGCCATTTCTAAGTACCTCTAATTAAGCGCTAATGCTAGTGATTTTAACTTCAGTGAACCATTGACGATGGCCCATTTGCTTACGAGAATGCTTACGGCGTCTAAATTTAACAACCTTAATCTTCTCACCGCGACCATGTGAAACAACCTCAGCTGTTATCTTGCCACCGTTTACGAACGGTACACCGATCTCGATTTTCTCACCATCAGCAACTAAAAGTACTGAATCAAATTCTACTGCCGCACCAGTTTCAACGTCTAATTTTTCAAGACGAATCGTTTGACCTTCAGTCACACGATGCTGTTTACCACCACTTTGGAAAACCGCGTACATAATTAACTCCGTCTGTGCACCCTCAAATCGGCGCAACTAAAATATTCTTCGATAGGGCGCGAAGTTTACGCTAACGCGAAATAACTAGCAAGCCTATTTTGTAATTAAAATGAATAAAAAGTAGCTGCTTTGAGAGCAATTCAATATTTACCCCATTTTATATTAATTAGCCCTTTTGCCAAGCGCTTTTTAACTCTTAGTCGAAATAAATTAATGTACTCAAATATGACCCTCACAGCTTAATATCTAAGCACACCACAAACTGTATATTGATTATCAATTAATCAGTTATCTTGGCCAATTCAGTCTAAATTAAGTACTTTAATAGTGTTTTTTCAATCAATCGTCACAAAATATCGAGCTAGTGCATTTTTTGTTGTACAATCTGCGCCGTTCACACATAAAAATTGGCTCGGAGATCAATGGATATAAAAGCTATCCAGGCGTTAATCGAAAGCGATATGAATGACGTCAATCAACTTATACATGCGCAAATGCGCTCAGATGTGGCGTTAGTTAATCAGCTTGGTTTATATATAGTTAGCAGTGGCGGCAAACGCGTTCGTCCAATGCTGGCGATTTTAGCAGCCAAAGCGCTCGGTTATCAGGGTAAAGATCACATAACACTTGCAACAATTGTTGAGTTTATTCATACAGCAACGCTATTGCATGATGATGTTGTAGATGAATCAAACTTACGACGTGGCACGCCTACAGCAAATGCTGAATTTGGTAATGCTGCTAGCGTATTGGTTGGTGACTTTATTTACACTCGTTCATTTCAGCTTATGGTTGGCCTTGGCAAAATGCAGGTTATGCAAGTACTTGCCGATGCAACAAACATTATTGCTGAAGGTGAAGTATTGCAGTTAATGAACTGCAACGACCCAGACACTACCGAAGCCAGTTATATGCAGGTTATTTACTCTAAAACAGCTAAGTTGTTTGAAGCAGCGACAGGGCTTGCTGCCATTATTACTGAGCAAGACCAAGCGACACTTGATGCACTAAACCTGTACGGTATGCATTTAGGTACTGCATTTCAGTTAGTGGATGACGTACTTGATTACAATGCAGATGCTGAGCAGTTGGGTAAAAACATTGGTGATGATTTAGCTGAAGGCAAACCAACCCTTCCGCTTATTTATGCCATGCAACATGGTAGCGAGCAGCAAACACAGCTTATTCGTGATGCAATAGAGCACAGTAATGGTATGGAGCATTTAGAAGAAATTTTATCGGCACTAAAGCAAACTAATGCGCTTGAATTTACAATGCAAAAAGCAGAACTTGAAGCTGACAAAGCTATTGCGTGTTTAGACTTTTTAGCTGAGTCTGACTATAAGCAAGCACTTATAAGCCTTGCACGTATTGCGGTTGACCGCGACCACTAGTTTTAACTAGTTACACAGTGTGAAATTAATTCTGAGCAATAAAAAAGCCTGCAAATGCAGGCTTTTTTGTTGCTTAAATTGGCTATTACGCCATGAAATCAACACCTTCTTTGATGTCTTTTTTCAGTGTTTCAAGCATGTCATTTTTTGCTTTTGTTTCAAATGCGCTTAGTTCGCCGTAAGAAAGAATTTCTTCTACGCCGTTTTTACCTAAACGTACTGGATGAGCAAAGTACTCTGCATCGCCATTTTCAACAGCAACATAAGCGTAATCTACCACTTCTTCACCCTGTAGGCCTTTAACTAAAGACATACAAAAACGAGCAGCAGCTGCGCCCATAGATAGCGTAGCTGAACCGCCACCGGCTTTAGCATTTACAACTTCAGTACCCGCATTTTGGATACGTGGAGTAAGTGCAGCAACTTCTTCATCAGTGAAAGAAACACCTTCAACTTGAGAAAGTAGAGGAAGAATAGTTGTGCCTGAGTGACCGCCAATTACTGGTACTTTAACAGTTGCTACGTCTACGCCTTTAAGTTCAGCAACAAATGCTTCTGAACGAATAACGTCAAGCGTAGTAATACCGAATACGCGTTTAGCGTCGTAAGTACCTGCTTTTTTGAATACTTCAGCAACAATTGGAACTGTGCCATTTACTGGGTTAGTAATAATACCTACTAACGCTTTAGGACAGCTAGCAACAATGCCTTCTGCTAAAGTTTTGATGATGCCAGCATTTACATTAAATAAATCAGCACGATCCATACCTGGTTTACGTGGCATACCCGCTGGGATAAGAACGATATCAGAGCCTTCAAGCGCTTTGTTTAATTCGTCTGCGCCAAAGCCTGCTACTTTAACATCTGTTGGGATGTGAGAAAGGTCAACCGCAACACCTGGTACTACTGGTGCAACATCATAAAGTGATAATTCAGAGCCAGCTGGTAAGCCTGTTTTTAATAATAAAGATAACGCTTGGCCGATACCGCCTGCAGCACCTAATACAGCAACTTTCATTGGAATTCTCCGTAATTTGAGGTAGGAAACATTTGTGGCTCTTAAGATAATGAAATTAGCGACTAAAAACAAATTTATCCTGTCTATTTCAAGTATATTTTCGACCATAGTCGTAAACTTTTGTGATTTAACGCATCAAACTGGCAAGTTAACTAAACAACTGCTGCATAATTATTCATTTTTGTGTAGAATTTGCAGCATAAATAACAAAAACGAATAAAGACTATGCAACCACAAGATAAACAAGAAGCACTGGTAAAAGCATTTAAATCACTATTAAAAGAAGAAAATTTTGGCTCTCAAGGCGAAATAGTTGATGCGTTAAAAGATCAAGGCTTTGACAATATAAGCCAAAGTAAAGTATCACGCATGTTAAGTAAATTTGGCGCTGTACGCACACGTAATGCCAAGCAAGAAATGGTTTACTGCTTACCTGCTGAAATGGGTGTACCTACGGCTAAAAGCCCATTACGCCAATTAGTAATCGACATTATGCACAACGAAATGATGATCATCATTCGTACCAGCCCAGGTGCTGCTCAGCTTATTGCGCGTTTGTTAGATTCATTAGGTAAAGCAGATGGCGTACTAGGAACAATTGCAGGCGACGATACTATTTTTATCGCTCCTGCTAAAATATCTGAAATAGATGTAACACTTGAACGTGTTCGCATTTTATTTGATACGGTTTAATAGCAAACTAAATTTGTTTTAAAAACCCGACTGAAGGCGCAAAGAAAGCAGAACCCATATCGGCTTGAGTAAAATCAAGCCAGTGGTCGTAACAATCCCCTTCCCCTAAACGACTATTAAGTACTTTTTCAAATGCGGTACCCGTACAAGCGCATGTAATTGATAACATTCCCTGCTCATACACATCGCCATAAGGCATGCTCTGATTTAATAGTAGCGGTTGTCCGTCTTCGTCTTTTAGCTCACTTCGCGAAGCATGGCTGGTTTCAATTGCGGGGGTAATTAGTGTGTTATCAAGGCGCGTACGCCCCATTATTTGTTCTTGCTCGCTCAATGATAAGTGCTGCCACATCGTTAAGTCATGCTTATAACGCTGTACATGAATATAACTTCCCTGATCTTCAAAATTACCAGGGTTACTAATTAAAGCCGTAGCGCGCTTTTTTCTTCCATGAGCTGTATCGCCACCATAAATAAAACCATTAAAATCACGACCATCTAAAAAGCGAAAATTACGAATTTGCTCCACCAGCTCAACATCGGGGGCAAATAATTTTAAAATTTGCAGCGCAAATAAATGGTTAACGTCTTCACGGTCAGAGCGAATTTGCACAAATAAATCGCACGGTTGTACGCTCATTTGATGATCGCTATGGTTTATATTAGGAAAGCTCTGTAATTCGCTTGGGATGTATTCAGGGAGGATATGCGGCCAATATTGCGCACCGATAGCAACCATACAAGAGAGCATTGATTCTGAAAATTGATCGCTAAACTCTTCTTCAATGGCGCTTACTTGTTTTAACTTTGCGCGAAGTGATTCATCTTGACCATCAAACACATTAAAAAATAAGTGCAAACCGTGTAAGTTTGCTTCAGCACAAATCCCTGATTGCGCTTGCGCCATTGTTATTCCTTAGTTTTACAGATAAAAACACAGCGAATAACAAATTAATTACGATTCGAAAAAATTCACCGTGTGAGGTTTTATTTTTATTATAACCTGCTCATTATTTTCAAATGACTGGCCATATTGTGCAGCAACTTCAATTTCTTGTTCATCAATAACAACCGAATAAACATACGCCGAACCAATAAAGCGACGACTTATGATTGTAGCTCGCTTGCTGAATTTGTCACTTTGGTTATCTGCCACTAATTCTATTTGATGGGGGCGTACATATATGAGCCCGACGCTTACGTTATGTTTACTCTCAACATAAGATTCGACTAAACCAAATGGTGTTTTATATTCAGTTGCTGTTAATGCTTCTGCACTCAAGTATATGCCTTGACCCAGAAACTCTGCAACCTCCTTTGAACATGGAGCTGCAAAAAGCTGCTCAGGCGTGCCTTGTTGCTCAATTTTGCCGCGATGCATAATGGCCAGTGTATCTGAAAAGGCAAATGCCTCTTCTTTTGAATGTGTAACAAATACAGCAGATACTTGAGTTGCCTTAATAATTCGACGTATATCAGCAATTAATTCAAAGCGTACTTGTGTGTCGATATTTGAAAAGGGCTCATCAAGTAGCAATAAACTAGGCTTATAAGCTAATGCACGAGCAATAGCTACACGCTGCTGTTGACCACCCGATAACTGATGCGGGAACCTGTCGGCACAGCCAATTAAATGTACCAGCTTAAGCATTTCATCAACGCGTTGCTGCTTTTGAGCTTTACTCATTTTACTAAGCCCAAATGCGATATTATTTGCCACCGTTAAATGCGGAAACAGCGCATAATCTTGAAACATCATGCCGATGTTACGGTGCTCAGGCGAGACAAACGATTGATCATCACTCACTAATTTACCGTCTATAAAAATAGACCCTTGCTTAGCTTCAATTAAACCTGCAATCGCTTTTAACGTGGTCGTTTTGCCACACCCACTCGCTCCAAGTAGACAAACAATTTCATCTTTACCCACCGTTAAATCTAAATCGTGAATAACCTTTGTGCCGTTATAGTGATAGCTCACGCCTTGTAAAATTAAACTACTCATTTAACTACGCTGCTCCATAGAACGATTAATAAAATACAAAGGAATAAACCCAACAATAACAATAAATAAAGCCGATATTGAAGCAAGCTCTAATTGCTCGTCACTTACATACTGAAATACATGAGTAGCTAAGCTTTCAAAATTAAACGGTCTGAGCAATAGCGCAGCCGGCAGTTCTTTCATGCACTCAATAAATACCAATAACGCAGCAGTAAGCAATCCTCTTCGCAGTAAAGGTAAGTGCACTAAACGCAGCGTTTGCCCTTGGCTTTTACCCATTGATTGGCTTGCCATATCAAGTGATGGGCTAATACGTAAAAAACTCGACTCAATTGCTCCGTGTGCAATGGCGTAAAACCTAACAATGTAAGCAATAATAATAGTAAGAATGCTACCTGTAAGCAGTAAGCCAATATCTAAATTATACGGCTCGAGCGCTGTGTTAATGGTGTTCTCTAATAATGTAAGGGGTAACAAAACCGCAATAGCGAGTACCGTGCCAGGCAACGCATAGCCTGTGCTTGCTAAACGCCCAGGAACAAGCGGATACGTTTGCTTTGCCACACGCTGATAAAAAACAACAAAAATACTCAACGTAATCGTTATTAGGCTCACAACCCCTGCCACTTTTAAACTTTGCCAAGCGTAACTAAAAAACTCTACATTCCATGCTTTATCAAAGTAGGTAATGGCATAATTTATAAGTACTGCAATAGGAATTACAAACGCGATAAGTAAAATAAAACTGCAAAAGGCCGTTGCTAGCCAAGCTGACTTTCCTTTTAATACATAGAGAGATTCACTATTTACGCTTGATTGGCGCTCAAATACCGCTTGGTTACGACGGCTAAAGCGCTCTGCCATTAATGCTAAAAATAACAGTAGTAACATCACACCCGATATTTTAGCGGCCGCTGTAAGTGAGTAATAACCAAACCACGTATCGTATACGGCGGTTGTTAATGTACTTACGGCAAAATAACTCACTGTTGCAAAGTCAGCCATGGTTTCCATACTAATAAGCGCAAGAGCCGCCACAATAGCCCCACGAGAGAGCACTAAACTTACTTTAAAAAAGCTTTGCCAAGGAGATAACCCCATTAACTGGCTAGCTTGCACTAATTTGAATGACTGCTCGCGAAGGGCCGTTTTAAAAATTAAAAATAAATACGGGTAAAGCACCAAGGCAATCATAACGATAGCGCCGGGTAATGTACGTATATCAAAAAACCAATAGTCATTAGGCGATTGCCAGCCAAACCAGTCTCTCAGTGCTATTTGTACAGGGCCCGCATAATCTAATAAATCAGTATATACATAAGCAATAATATAGGTGGGCATAGCAAGGGGCAGCATAAGTGCCCATTCAAACTGTTTTTTACCCGGAAAACTACAGTAAGCCGTTAGCCACCCAAGTGGCAAAGCTATGGCGCAGCTAAGGACGCAAACACCTAAAACAAGCAATACGGTATTGTTTATGTAATCCCAAAGCACGGTATCCCACAGGTGAGAAAACACCTCAGAGCTACCTTGTAGAGATTCAAAAAGAAGAAAAAACAACGGAGCCGATAGAATTAAGCCTGTCGACCACGCAAAGAGCTGCCATTTAGACAGCTTAAATTTATTAGTCATTAAAGATCGAACTTCACCTCATCAATTAGCTTAAGCGCTAACGGACGATATTTACTAATCTCATCAAGTGGCAAGCTGTCTTCTTGAAAACTACCCCAAGACGCAACCAAACTTGATAATTCAACACCCGACTTAACTGGATACTCCATATTTAACGAGGCATACATGTTTTGTGCTTTGCTGTCGGTCATATACTCGATGAGCTTTAATGCATTTTCAGGGTTTTTAGCATATTTGGTAATAACCGCACCCGAAACATTTATGTGTGAGCCACGATTAGTTTGATTCGGAAAGTTAATATTTACGGCCTCAGCCCAACCTTTTTGCTCTTTATCTTCTAGCATTTTGCCAAGATAGTAACTATTGCCTAATGCTAAGTTACATAAACCTTCTTTAACGGCTTTAACTTGAGCACGATCGTTACCTTGAGGTTTGCGTGCTAAATTAGCCTTAACACCTTCAAGCCACTCTTTGGTTTGCGCTTCACCGTGGTGTGCAATCATAGAAGCCACTAAACCTAAATTATATGGATGTTTGCCAGATCGCGTACAAATTTGTCCTTTGTATTTAGGATCTGCTAAATCTTCATAAGTGAGTTCAGGTAACGCACCAACTCGCTCTTTTGATGAATAGACATTACGCACTCGCTTAGTAAGCGCGACCCATTGGCCATCACCGTCACGAAAAGCTACAGGCACGTTACTATTTACACTGTCACTTTTTATAGTTTGTGTTAATTTTAAATCTTCTAATTGAATAAGCGCACTAAAATTAGAGGTTAATACTAAATCGGCTTTACTGTGTTTACCTTCACGTTTAACACGCTCAATTAACCCTTTTTTAGCAAAAACAACATTGGTTTTTATTCCCGTTTGTTTTGTAAAATCTTCTAAAATTGGCTGAATCAAAAACGGCTGACGAAAAGAATAGATATTAACAACGTCACTTGCAAAGGCTGGTGCCGATGCTGCTAATCCCAAAACAAGTGTAAATACTGTCTTCATTATTTCACCTAAATAATTGTTATTATCATCGAATTCTACCGCGCTCATTCAAAAAGTGCACACTTTAAATAAATGTAAATATGTAAATAACGCCCAAAAAGGAAATGCCGTGTAAGAGATGTCTCACGGATGTGACAGCTAATGAGTAAAAATCAAGATAAAAACATACAAAAACACACTTAACCACCTGTATTAAAAGAGCTTTTACATTATTACTATTGCATAAATACTAATTAAATGTAGTTTTATCCCTATTTTGGTTGCTCTATTGCACTATAATTTATGCATCAACCAAGCAATGATGCTTATTGAGTAAAAGGAAATGGATTGCTTACTCAACCAACCAATGATTAGGTTACCAGGACAACACGGATTTTAGGACAGGCTCAGGATGAGTATCACAACGCAATGTTGTAAAAAGGATAGCGTCAGGAAGATGCGAAAAGGATAACAACGCGGCTAAGTTGTTTAACAGGATGTTGAAGGAATAAATGGACAGGCCTTCAAGGCAACACAATGGATTGGTTAAAATAGGGATACACTAGGAAGTGTAATTTAGGATTTGGTAATAGTATTTACCCTACAGGATGTTCAGGAATTTAAGGATACAGGCCCGGATGGTCTACATTACATAGAACTAAAAAGTAATATAGTAATAAACATGGATTAGTGAAAATTGGAGTTGATTAAGTTCAATTGCAGGATGCAGAAAATTAGAAGATTCCGCAAGCGCGCCTAGAAATAGAGCGCGCTTTTCTTTGCCTAAAATTTAGGTTTAGTAAAGTTCCAAGCAACTATCACTAATTTTTACTGGGTAATACCGCATTCCAGCCATTCAATATTAATACCACCAAATACTTCATTAATATTTTAAATTTCGCTAAGTTATTTATTAATTGCGCCGATAACTAAATAACGCATAAATTAAAAATACTCAATGGATATGAATTTTAAAACACCTCAAAGCAATACCTTTTTATATAAAGTATCAGACACAAGTACAGCAAAACCAATTGGTATTTTTACTGCCCAAACTCCCAGCGTAAATCCATATAAAGCTTTATTTAACCCCAAAGGTTATAACTTTTTTAATATGCCAATGAGTGAGTTTAAAAACATACTTAACGTAATTATCCAGTTAGAAAGCGATATTTCTATTAGTAAATGGGGGGAAGGTGCTCGTCCTGATGAATTTAGTTATCAGCTTAATAGAATATCGAACGCTATAGCAACTACTCAATTTAATGGCAGAATAGACATTAGTGGTTACTTTTTAAAACGAGTTGAGGAAGCAAAGGATATGATTGGTGAAGACTGCATCTCATTTATTCAGGTGCACAACAATATAAGCCAACTATATAACACTGTTTTACAATTAACATCTGAAGAAGGCTTTAGAGCAATTCAAAATAAAGCACTAACTCACTTAAAAGAGCAGCAAGCTTTCGCTTAGCTGCATAAAAAATTAGTCTTCTAATGGCCTGCCTTTATTACGTTTACCCAATAAATACGCATCACGAAACTTAATAAAGTGCTGCTCCAACTTTATTGAGGCATCCATTTCGCCCGCAAGTGCTAGCACCATAATACCTACTTCAGCTGTACCTAGCTGGTGCGCGTGAGGCGCAACACGTAAGCGGTAATCAGAGAGCTTATCAGCAGTAACAGAAAGCACAGGTAAATTATCTAGGTAGGGGCTTTTGCGAATCATTTTTTTAGCTTCACGCCATGTACCATCTAAAAATATAAATAGTAACTTTTTACCTTCTTCAATATTCACTTCGGTAATGGCTCTGCCCTCTTCTACGTCTTCAGCAGGGAATACTACCATTGGTTGATATTGAGGATCGTTTATTAAAGCTAAAAAATCAGGATCTGGGTCTGTTCTGTCCCATCTAAATGCGTAGTTATTTGGGACTATTTCAGCAATTAAACGCCCAGTATTAGAAGGCTTAAAGCTTTCATTATGGTACATCAGTAAACATACAGCAGCGTTGCACTGAGCGTGCTCAACACCTTTACAAATACAGTAATGCTTGGCTATTAAGCATTGCTCACAGCGATCTAATTTACCGCCTCGCGCGTTAAATTCACGACGAGATTCACTTATTTGCTGAGCGCGTAATGCTAAAACTGCGTTTTTCACTGTATTTACCTTCAATTAATTAGGCGCGCATTGTAACGGCTTATGGCAATTTAATCTTATATTTAATGAAAAGCAGGCATAAAAAAACCCAGCCAAAGCTGGGTTTTCAAGCAAATGTTAAAAAGTTAAATTACTTCTTTTTAACTGCTTTTTTGTTTGGTAAGTCAGTGATTGAACCTTCAAAAATTTCAGCAGCTAGGCCAATTGATTCGTTCAATGTAGGGTGAGCATGAATAGTAAGCGCTAAGTCTTCACCATCTGCACCCATTTCAATACCTAAACCGATTTCGCCAAGCATTTCGCCCGCGTTAATACCGATCATAGCACCACCGATTATACGGCCACTTTCTTTATCAAAGATAAGTTTTGTAGAACCTTCAGTACGAGCAGATGCGATAGCACGGCCAGATGCTGCCCACGGGAATACCGCAGTTTCAATTTTTAAGCCTTGCTCTTTTGCTTCTTTCTCAGTAACACCTACCCAAGCGATTTCAGGGTCAGTGTACGCTATTGAAGGAATACATTTAGGGTCAAAGAAATGCTTCTGACCAGAAATAACTTCTGCAGCAACATGACCTTCATGAACCGCTTTATGCGCAAGCATAGGCTGGCCAACTAAGTCACCGATTGCAAAAATATGGCTTACGTTAGTACGTAATTGCTTATCAACATTAATAAAGCCACGCTCATCAACGTTTACGCCCGCTTTATCAGCATCAAGTAGGTTACCGTTTGGTGTACGGCCCACAGCAACAAGTACTTTATCGTAACGTACTGGTTCTGCTGGTGCGTTTTTACCTTCAAATGTTACGTATAAGCCATCTTTTTTAGCTTCAACGCCAACAACTTTAGTTGAAAGCATTACGTTGAATTTTTTGCTTACGTATTTTTGATAAATTTTGATAATGTCTTTATCAGCTGCTGGAACTAATTGGTCAGCAAATTCTACAACGTCAATTGCAGAACCAAGAGCACGATAAACCGTACCCATTTCAAGACCGATAATACCACCACCTAGTACAAGTAGTTTTTCTGGTACGTCTTTAAGCTCTAGCGCGCCAGTTGAATCAATTACACGGTCATCTTCTGGGATGAAAGGTAAGTTAACTGGTTTAGAACCTGCTGCAATAATCGCGTTATCAAACGTGATAGTTGTAGCGTCTTTCTCGCCTTCAACTACTAAAGTATTGCTGCCAGTAAATTTGCCGTAACCATACACAACTTTTACTTTACGCATTTTAGCCATTCCGTCTAGTCCGCCAGTTAACTGGCCAACGACAGAATCTTTCCAAGAACGTACTTGGTCAAGATCGATCTTTGGTGCGCCAAAAGTAACACCGTGAGATGACATTTCAGCTGCGTCATCAATCACTTTAGCTACGTGTAAAAGTGCTTTTGAAGGGATACAACCAACATTAAGACATACGCCGCCTAATGTTCCACGAGATTCTACTAATGTAACTTCTAAGCCCAAGTCAGCAGCACGGAAAGCCGCAGAATAACCACCAGGACCACCGCCTAGTATAACAACTTGAGTTTTTAATTCGTTGCTCATGCTTTTACCTTAATTGTTTGAACGGGACACTGCCCTAAAATTTAACTGCCGTGTTTCTGCAAGGCAGAAATTCAGAGCAGCGCATAAAGTGATGCAATATGTACAAAGATTGTATCATTGCAAATGCTAAAAATCCCAGCTAAAAACAACTGGCTGGGATTTGATTCAATTTATTTAATTACGTACACCAATTTCATTAAATTGGTTACATCACTAACTGACGAATATCGCTCATGTAGCTCGCTAACGTCACAGTAAAGCGTGCAGCTAATGCTCCGTCAATTACCCTATGATCGTATGACATAGAAAGCGGAACCATTAACTTCGGTTCAAATTCTTTACCATTCCATTTAGGTTTCATTTCAGATTTAGACACACCTAAAATAGCCACTTCTGGTGCATTAACAATCGGCGTAAATGCCGTACCGCCAATACCGCCAAGGCTAGAAATAGTAAAACAACCACCTTGCATATCAGACGATGTAAGCTTGCCGTCACGTGCTTTAACAGATACTTCCATTAATTCGCGTGATAGTTCAATAATGCCTTTTTTATCAACATCTTTAAACACTGGTACAACTAAACCGTTTGGCGTATCAACTGCAACACCAATGTTAATGTACTTTTTAAGGATTAAGCTTTCGCCGTCTGCAGAAAGCGATGAGTTGAATTTTGGAAATTCAGCAAGTGCTTTTGCAGCTGCTTTCATTACAAACACAAGTGGCGTAATTTTAACACCCAGCTTTTTCTTCTCGCTAAGCACATTTTGCTCTTTACGGAATACTTCAAGGCTTGTGATATCAGCTTCATCAAACTGCGTAACATGCGGGATTTGTACCCAGTTACGGTGTAAATTTTTGCCTGATAGCTTTTGAATACGAGACAGCTTTTGCTCTTCAATTTCGCCAAATTTAGCAAAATCAACTTTAGGCCATGGAATAAGACCAAGCTCACTACCACCAGCACTACTACCTGCTGATAATTGACCAGACTCAACTTGCTTAACTAGGTTTTTAACATAGTTTTGCACGTCTTCTTTAACTATACGGGCTTTACGACCAGTGCCTTTAACGTTAGCTAGGTTAATACCAAACTCACGCGCTAAACGGCGAACAACAGGTGATGCATGAGCATACGCGCTGTTTTCTGTGAAGCTTTCATTACTTGCTTTTACAGGTGCTACTTGAGCCGGTGCCGACTCAGTTTTAGCCGCGGCTGCAGGTGCTGATTTTTCAGCTGGTGCTGATGCTGCTGCCGGCGCGCTGCCTGCAACTTCAAATACAAAAATTAATGAGCCTGTCGATACTTTATCGCCAGCAGCTACTTTAATTTCTTTAACTGTACCTGCAAATGGAGCTGGTACTTCCATTGCCGCTTTGTCGCCTTCAACGTTTAAGATTGATTGATCTTCTTCAACCGTATCGCCAACTGCAACCATAATTTCAGTTACTTCAACTTCATCACCACCAATATCTGGCACATTAACTTCTTTAGTGCTTGGTGCTGAACTTGCTGTTGAACTCTCAGCTGGCGCTTCTACAGGAGCAGACTCTTTAGCCGGTGCTGCAGATTCACTTCCTGCTACTTCAAAAACAAACACTAATGAGCCAGTTTTAACTGTATCGCCAGCGGCTACTTTAATTTCTTTAACTGTACCGGCAAATGGAGCAGGTACTTCCATTGCAGCTTTGTCGCCTTCAACGTTTAAGATAGATTGCTCTTCTTCAACGGTGTCGCCAACAGCAACCATGATTTCAGTTACTTCAACTTCATCATCGCCAATATCTGGTACGGTTACTTCTTTAGTTGAAGAACCTGTAGAAGCAGCAGGTGCTGCCTCTTCAGATTTAGCTGGAGCAGCGGCTGATGTATCTTCTTCATCAGTGCTTTCACTCTCGCCTTCAAACAAAAATACTAAAGAGCCTGTTGTAACGGTGTCGCCAACGTTTACTTTAATCTCTTTCACTGTACCCGCTTGCGAAGCAGGTATTTCCATTGATGCTTTGTCGCCTTCAACATTTAATAATGATTGGTCAACATCTACTTTGTCGCCAACGCTTACTAATATTTCGGTTACTTCTACTTCATCGTCACCAATATCTGGTACTTTAATTTCAATACTCATTGCAAACCTCTTATGCGTACAGTGGGTTAAGTTTGTTAGTGTCGATGTTGAACTTTTTAAGTGCTTCAACAACTACTGACTTCTCAACTTCACCGCGTTTAGCAAGTTCAGATAACGTAGCAACAACAACATAGCCCGCGTTAACTTCAAAGTGACGACGTAGGTTTTCACGGCTATCAGAACGGCCGTAACCATCTGTGCCTAACACTTTGTAGTTGCTGCTTGGAATGAATGAACGCGCTTGTTCTGCGTAGTTTTTCATGTAATCCGTTGCTGCAACAGTCACAGAGTCGTTTAACACGCTTGTGATGAATGCTGTTTTTTGCTCGCCTTCAGGGTTAAGCATGTTGAAACGTTCAACATCTTGACCTTCACGCGTTAATTCGTTGAAAGACGTTACAGAGAACACGTCAGACGCAATGCCATACTCTTCACTTAGAATCGCAGCTGCTTTACGTACTTCAGTCATAATAGTACCTGAGCTTAATAGCTGTACGTTGGCTTTTTTACCTTCGTAACTTTCAAGCTTGTAAATACCTTTACGAATACCTTCTTCAGCGCCTTCTGGCATAGCTGGCTGATGGTAGTTCTCGTTCATAAGCGTTAGGTAGTAGTAAATATTTTCTTGGTCATCACCGTACATACGACGAATACCGTCTTGTACAATAACCGCTACTTCAAACGCGTAAGTTGGGTCATATGAAATACAGTTAGGAACGGTATTAGCAAGAATATGACTGTGACCATCTTCGTGTTGTAAGCCTTCACCATTTAGTGTTGTACGACCCGCTGTAGCACCTAATAAGAAACCACGTGCTTGTTGATCGCCCGCCATCCATGCCATGTCACCAACGCGTTGGAAACCAAACATAGAGTAGTAAATGTAGAATGGGATCATTGGTAAATCGTTAGTGCTGTATGAAGTTGCAGCAGCAACCCATGACGACATTGCACCTAACTCATTAATACCTTCTTGGAGCACTTGCCCTGATACAGTTTCTTTATAGTAAGAAACAATATCACGATCCTGTGGCGTATAGTTTTGGCCATGCGGATTGTAAATACCGATTTGACGGAATAAACCTTCCATACCAAATGTACGCGCTTCATCGGCAATAATTGGTACGATGTTTTTACCAATGCCTTTATCTTTTAATAAGATATTAAGTGCACGAACAAAGCCCATAGTGGTAGAAATATCACGTTTTTGCTCTTCAAGTAGCGGCTTAAATGCTTCTACTTCTGGCAACGCTAATTTTTCACTAAAACGTGGTATACGCTTAGGTGTATAACCTTTAAGTTCATCACGGCGTGCATGTAGGTATTTATACTCAGGAGAACCTTCTTCAAGCTCTAGGTAAGGAAGTTCTTTTAACTGTTCTTCAGATACTAAATCGTCAAGACCAAGGCGTGAACGTAAATGTGCAACATGCGACATGTCCATTTTTTTCACTTGGTGCGCAATGTTTTTACCTTCAGCTGCTTCACCCATGCCGTAACCTTTTACAGTTTTAGCAAGAATTACAGTTGGACGGCCTTTAGTGTCTTCTGCTTTTTTAAATGCAGCAAATAATTTTGATGACTCATGACCACCACGCTTAAGCGCGAAAATTTCATCATCTGTCATGTCAGCAACAAGTGCTGCTGTTTCTGGGTAACGACCAAAGAAGTTTTCACGTACGTACGCGCCATCTTTAGCTTTATATGTTTGGTAATCGCCATCAACAGTTTCGTTCATTAACTGTAGTAATTTACCCGTTGTATCTTTAGCTAGAAGAATATCCCAGCCGCTGCCCCACACTAGTTTAATTACGTTCCAGCCAGCGCCTTTAAACAAGCCTTCTAGCTCTTGAATAATTTTACCGTTACCCATAACTGGGCCGTCTAAACGCTGTAAGTTACAGTTAACTAAGTAACACAGGTTATCTAGTTTTTCACGTGCAGCAAAAGAAATAGCACCGCGTGATTCTGGCTCATCCATTTCACCATCACCTAAAAACGCGTATACACGTTGGTTTTTAGTGTCTTTTAAGCCACGACCATCTAAGTATTTTAAGAAGCGAGCTTGGTAAATTGATGAAATAGGACCTAAGCCCATTGATACCGTAGGGAACTGCCAAAATTCAGGCATTAACTTAGGATGTGGGTACGATGGTAAGCCTTCACCATCAACTTCTTGGCGGAAGTTATCTAGCTGTGCAGCCGATAAACGACCTTCAACAAACGCACGTGCATAAATACCAGGAGAAATATGACCTTGGTAATAAACTAAGTCACCACCGTCTACATCATTTGGCGCTTTAAAGAAGTGGTTAAAACACACTTCATAAAATGCAGCAGATGATTGGTAAGACGCCATATGGCCGCCTAAGTCGAGATCTTTTTTAGATGCACGTAGAACGATCATAATCGCGTTCCAACGTATAATTGAACGAATACGACGCTCAAGATTTACATCACCCGGGTAAGCAGGTTCTTGATCTACAGGAATAGTATTAACGTAGTTCGTGGTAATACCCGTTGGCATATCAACGCCATCTAAACGGGCTTGCTCTAATACTTGCTCAAGTAAAAACTGAGCTCGTTCAACACCTTCTTCGCGCACAACTGATTCAAGAGCTTGTAACCACTCTTGTGTTTCTAGCGCGTCTACGTCAATTTTATTGACTTCAGACATATGGAGGTTTCCTTATGTTTAAAATACGAATATTGTTAATTTAATATCACAGCTACTTAATTTGTGTGTTCAAAGTAGTTATGTACTAACTTAATTTTGTTTAGTGCGTCTTAAACTACGTTCAATTCGCGAATGTTCTTTGCCTGCTTCAAGTAGTGCTTCTTCAATAAACGCTAAGTGCGCATTACTTGCTAAACGGGCTTGTTCTGGATTACCGTCAATAACGGCATCCATTAATAAACGCCTGTGCTCGGCTAACTGACTGCTAATATCTGACTTTTTTAATAAAACAGTTAAATTTTGCAATACATTTTGCTCAAGCAGCGCTTTCATGCCTCTTACTAAATGCAGTAAAACCACATTATGCGAGGCTTCTGCCACGCTAAAGTGAAATGCATTAATTGCTTTTGCTTTTTGCTGTAAATCATCATTAACGAGGGCAATTTTATCAAAGCTTTCTTTCACTTTACTAAAATCGTTGCTGGTTCCG
Source organism: Pseudoalteromonas sp. NSLLW218 (assembly GCF_015864775.1). Taxonomy (NCBI): domain Bacteria; kingdom Pseudomonadati; phylum Pseudomonadota; class Gammaproteobacteria; order Alteromonadales; family Pseudoalteromonadaceae; genus Pseudoalteromonas; species Pseudoalteromonas sp. NSLLW218. Next base: position 159,009 of record NZ_JADYWO010000006.1, read on the forward strand.
CGCAGTGCCGCGTAGTAAGCAGCAATCCCTTCTAATGCATGACGAAATTCAAGTAAATCAAACTGCGACTCAGGGTGTTTACTAATCAAATCAAAAAGTGGATCAGTAAGCCCTTCTTCGAGCTGATTTTTTACAAACGTGCCGCCACCTTGGCGACGCGTAACTAAACCTTTCGCTTCTAATTTTTGAATTGCCTCACGCAGTGACGGGCGAGACACTTCAAATTGCTTTGCTAGTTCACGCTCTGGTGGCAACTTTTCACCTGGTGCTAACGAGCCTTCAAGAATCATATTCTCGAGTTGCTGTAAAATAACATCAGATAACTTTGCTGCTTTGATCTTTAAAGACATGAATCAACGTCCGCGTTGTATAAATACCAAGAGCCCATAAAGCGGGGCTTTGAGTAGTATGATTTACCCAAAAGGTAAATTGGTCATACCAAAAATTTTCAATACGGTATCAAAAACCTTATTAGCTGTCAATTTACAGGTAATTTGAGCAATTAAAGTAGCGTAACGCATTTTGAACGAAGATTAAACAATGCGCAATTTACAAAAATTGTTATAACGTTAATAGGATGAAAACAATTGGTCTGACCAGAAGGAATTAGAATATTAGCTCTATTTTATTGTGTTCAAAAATTGCAGGAAGAGATTAAAGCACCTTACCTTGCATAAGGTACTTTATTAAAAAGGTATTAACCTAAGACAGTCCACCAAATAATGTAAGTAGCGCTATAAGTACTAAGTAAAATAATACATTGCGCTTAACAAGCTTAATCATACAAGTGGCTTCGTAGGTACAGCCGTAATAACGCTTTTCAACTTGCTCTGCAGCAAGTGCAGTACATGTTACTACTTCGCGATTTGGGGATTTAAAGTTAAGCACGTAACGTAGCCAACAACTGGTGCCTTTATTAAAGTTACCTATTACTAAATAACCAAAGCTGGTGATGCGTGCAGGCAACCAGTCAAGCCAGAACAGTAATTTATGTATAAGCTTAAAACGCTTAGCAAATATTACTTTATGATCTTCTCGTACTAAATCAGCTAAAGTGCGTACCAGTGCATATAAAACTGCGCCTGGCGCACCTAAAACAACAAACCAAAAAATCACCGCACAGTAAAATCTAAAGTTTACCCATGCCAATGTTTGCCCAAAGGTTTCGCCACCATCTTGATCATCAGTACGCTTTTGACCTATTTGCAACGCATATAGAGATGCAGCAGTACCATCATCTCGCGTTAACGCATTTAAGTACGACTTATATAAAGCACGCTGCTTAGCACAACCAAAGCAAACCAAAAGCACCGCGATATTAATGCCCAACTGCCACAAAACAAAATCTGACAAACAATAAATTAGTGCCACCGCAATCACTGGAAGTAAAAGCCAAATTAAAAAGCCCGGTGCTGAGCTAAATAAGCCCTTATCACCAAGTAATTTATTAGAGCGATTTAAATAACCATTTGCGTAATAACTTATCTGCCAGTAGTTAGACCGAGCGCCTAAGCGCTCTAGTATTAATGCAATTATTATAGAAACTAAAATCATGGGAATAACTCTCTTAACTTAGCTGTTCAAGCATATTAAAAAACAATGGCCAATTAAAGCTACTACCAGGATCGGTTTTACGCCCTGGAGCAATATCGCAATGTCCAACAATACGCGAAGGGGTAATTTTTGGATAGCGTTGCATTATAGATTTACCAATAATAGTTAATGTTTTGTACTGTTCTAAAGAATATGGTGCGATGTCGGTACCTTCAAGTTCAATACCAATACTAAAGTTATTACACGCAGGCGCGTCCTCAAACTCAGATTGGCCTGCATGCCAAGCACGCCTTTCAAAGGGCACATATTGTATAGCCTCACCGGTGCGCTTTATAAAACAATGGGCCGATACACGTAAATTCTTTAAGTCACTAAAACTTGAATGAGCATTACAGTCAATGCTACCCATAAATAAGTCATCAACGAAAGGTGTACCAAACTGCCCTGCTGGCAATGATATATTGTGAATCACCAATAAAGAAATATCAGCCTCATCAGGGCGCTCATCAAAATGCGAACAAGGCCGCTGCGCTACCGTACTTAAAACACCGTTTAAATCTATTTTCATGATACGTTTATTATATAAATATCAAGAGATACATAGTACTGATGCTAAAGGATTTATTAGAAAAATGATAGTAACAAGCGAGGTATAAAACCTCACATACAAATAATTCAAACCCACCCGTAGGTACGAATTTACGTCCGCCAATGTAACGTAACTTTCGAAATTAAAAGCGAGGTATAAAACCTCACCTACAGATAATACAAACCCACACGTAGATACTAATTTACTATACGCGCTTATCTTTATATTGGTGAAAAGGCAATCGCTTCTCTTTCTTTTATAAACATAGTAAAATTTGCTTAATTTATTAACGCTTATGAGCATCCTATGTCTATTTCGCACTCCCTCATTACTCAACTAGTCACTCTTGCACTTGACGAAGATTTAAATTATCAAACCGCGCAAGAAGGCGATATTACCGCGCAGCTTATCCCTCAGAGCGAGCAAGCCAACGCAAAAGTAATCACTCGCGAAGACTGCATTTTTTGCGGAAAAGACATCATCCTTGAAGTATTCAAACAGGTAGACCCAAGCGTTAAGGTTAATGTACTTATTAATGATGGCGACGCAGTTAAAGCAAACAGCATATTATTTACCGCTATTGGTTCAGCTCGTTCAATATTAACTGCCGAACGTACTGCACTTAACTTTGTACAAACGTTATCAGGCACTGCAACTACTACAGCGCGTTACGTAAAAGAGCTAAGCGGCACAACTACGCAACTACTCGACACACGCAAAACCATACCTGGTTTGCGAGCACTTCAAAAATACGCGGTAAAATGTGGTGGGGGTGCAAACCATCGCATTGGCTTATTTGATGCTTTTTTAATTAAAGAAAATCATATAGCGGCTTGTGGCACAATAAACAAAGCCGTAGCTCAAGCTAAACAAAATCACCCAAACAAACCTGTCGAAGTAGAAGTAGAATCACTCCCAGAACTTAAACAAGCAATTGAAGCTGGCGCCGACATAATTATGCTCGACAATTTTAGCGTAGAGCAAATTAAGCAAGCAGTAATTTTAACCAACAAACGCGCCAAACTAGAGGTTTCAGGCAATATGACCCTAGAAACGCTCAAAACTTATTCACAAGCGGGCGTTGATTTTATATCAAGCGGGGCGTTAACAAAAAACTTACAATCAATCGATTTATCGATGCGTTTTGAACAATTTTAAAGCAATAACTGCCAATTAATACCGCTAATCGATTGACAAGTTAAGTAAAAAAGCATTAAATAACCCGAAAGGCTTACTTTGTAACATTTTGTTAAATAAAATCGCTTTTTTATAAGAAGATACGTGCTAAACACTAAAATAAAATGGTAGACTAATTCTGTTGTACTATTTTATTTAAAAAGGTAGTCATAAATAACTAGTGCCTTCAGTTTTTAAAGACATAATTAAAAACTAAAGCAACTAAACTATTTACTTTATGCCTATACTATTTGTTGCTACAACATGTAGTGCTCTTAGTAAACTTTTATAGTTAGTACTAAACATAATGAATTCACATACGGCTTTTGTGTTTCATACTCTAAAGCTAAAGTGTAATAAAATTAATTTTAAGTAAAACTGTAAAGTAAATCAGTTAAATTAAGTGAGGCATTTTGCCACTTAAGTGATTTAAGTTACAAAAATCTATCCTTTAGGAGAGGAAACATGAAAACAATGACTCAAAAACAACAGGGTTTCACCCTAATTGAATTAATGATTGTAGTAGCAATCATCGGTATTCTTGCTGCAGTAGCATTACCTGCATACCAAGACTACACAAAGCGAGCTCACGTGAGTGAAGGTATAACTTTAGCAGCATCAGCAAAAGCTGCAGTTACTGAATACTATGTATCACAGGCTGCTTGGCCTACAAACAATACAACTGCTGGCCTACCTGATGCAACTGCAATCACTGGTAACGCAGTTAAAAGCGTAGCTGTAGGAAATGCTAATGGTCATATTACCGTTACTTACAATGACAAGGTTACTGAAGATGCTACTATAATTTTCGAGCCATCTATTGCTTCTGGCGGTGGTTCAATAACTTGGACATGTAATACTGGTACTGTAGACGGTAAATTTAAACCAGCTAATTGCCGTTAATATAATTATCAAGCGTAGCTTTAAGCTACGCTTGAAATACATCCTATGCTTATTAATCTACTAATTTCCTTCTTATTTTTCTTTTTTACGTTATTTAATTGGTATATTCATTTAGGTTCACAAAACCTAGGAATTAAATCTGTAGAAAAAAAGCTTTCTAATGCACTATCTAATGGCCCTTTTTTATATGAGGTGTTTACATTCGCTTTTGGGGTCTTAATTTCTATAATTTTTATGAGTTTAATCGCGAATGTTGTATCAGGTAATTTAAGAAAAATATCGAAAGATAGGTTATCTATTTTATTTTGTTTAATTTTAACATGGCTATTTTTACCAACAGCTATACTAAGTTTATCCAGTTACTTATATCCTGATTTATTCTTCAGCCATACGAGTTTGGCAGATAAAACTCTGTTAACAATTGTGGTATTGTTTTTTTCCATATTACTATTGTCATCTTTCTTTATTTCTAAAAACATAAAAATAACTTTATTTATATTTTTAATTTTACTTCTCCCAGATATTAATTTCTTTAACGTAACGAGTGTTCAAAAGACTAATAAACCAAACATATTTATTATCGGTATCGACTCTTTAAATCAAGATGAAATAAATATAGAACAAACACCTTTCTTACAAGACTTCTTAGATGAATCCAACTTCCTACCAAATACTTATACACATGTTGCAAGAACATTTCCTTCGTGGGTAGGTATTTTAACTGGCGACTACCCATTAACAAATAAGGCTCGTTTAAATCTAACTAATTTCAATCAAATAGATTTAACTAAAACATTACCTTATTATTTAAAAAATGTTGGTTATACTAATTATTATATTCAAGATGAAAGACGTTTTAATAATATTGATGAAAGGTTTTTTTTCGATAAAGTAATAGGCCCTCCAGCCACGGCTGCAGAGTTCATCTTATCTAAATTTGTAGACCTGCCTCTACTTGCTCTAACATCAAGACTGAATTTTTTTAACTACTTTATGCCGCACTTACAAAATAATAGAGCGGTATGGGTTACTTACGATCCAAAAAGGTTTAACGAAGAAATAGACTTGAGCTTACCACCTTCTAATAATCCAGTATTTGCTGCTAGCCACTTCACTTTACCTCACTGGCCTTACAAAACAAATAATAAAGCTAATCACTTAAAAAATAGCTATCAAAAATATCTAGAATCAATAAGAATGGTTGATGACCAAGTTTCTAAATATATATCCAATTTAAAAAATAAAGGGTTGCTAGAACACGCTTTAATTTTTATAGTTTCAGACCATGGTGAAAGTTTTTCTAGGAATATAGATACACCTAGCCACGATGGATATTCAGAAATAATAAATTTAACTGGGCATGGGACATCAATAGTTTCAGGCTCTCAATATAAAACCTTACTCGCCTTTAAATATTTAAAAGACCATAACCTTTATGACTTGGGACCAGTTAATACTAATCTCAATTATGCATTGTCCGACATTACGCCAACAATTATTGATATCTTAAAGTTAGATGTAGGAAAAGAGTTTGATGGAAAAAGCATCTTTAAAGTTAAAGGTCAAAGAATAATACCATTAGAAAGCTCCTTACAACCAATGTTCAATAGCAAAGGAACAGTTGATGTAAATGGAACTATTGAACAAAATTCTAATTTATTTAAAATAGATACTTTAGGAAAGGTAATTATTAAGAAAAGCCTATATCAAGAAGCAGTAAACTCGAAACAAAGAGGAATTATTTTTGATAAATGGCAATTATCTATTTATCCCGAACATGCTAATCAGATTTATATCACTGACTTAGAAAGAAATATTTTATATAAAGACATTGACTTTCCAAACGCAAAGTTAAAGGAAGAATTATTAGATAAACTGTGTACCCTTTATCTTGATGAAGTGATTATTGCACAGATAGAACCATGTAGTAATTTAGGCTATGTGTATAATCAATCCATAAAGGCACTATAATGGCTAAGCAAGCGAATAAAAAAAGTTTAGATACTTTCCAGTGGATCGGGGTTAGTGCTAGAGGAAAACGTCTTGAAGGGGAGCTCGCAGGGAATAGCATTGCATTAGTAAAAGCACAGCTTCGAAAGCAAGGCATTACGCCTTCAAAAGTAAAGCGTAAAGCAAAACCGTTATTTGGTATTCAAAATGTTCAAAAGATAACTCCAAAAGATATTGCTCTCGTTACTCGCCAAATAGCAACTATGTTGATGGCTGGTGTACCTCTTATTCAATCAATCGAAATGATTGGCTCAGGCTCTACTAACAAAAGTGTTGCCAAATTAATGATGACCATTGGTGATGAAGTAAAAGCGGGGCAACCACTATCTACAGCACTTAGAAAACACCCACGTTACTTTGATGATTTATACTGCGATTTAGTTGCATCGGGCGAGCAATCCGGTGCGCTTGATAAAATATTTGACCGTGTCGCTATTTATAAAGAAAAATCTGAAGCATTAAAATCAAAAATTAAAAAGGCGATGTTCTACCCTATAGCTGTTTTAGTTGTAGCTGTCATTGTTACCTCCATATTACTTATTTTTGTTGTTCCGCAGTTCCAAGATATATTTAATGGCTTTGGCGCTGAGCTCCCTGCTTTTACCTTATTCGTAATTGGTATATCTGAGTTTATGCAGGAATATTGGTGGGTGGCATTAATCACTGTAGTTGCTAGCGGTTGGGCTTTTAAAGAAGCACAGCTCAGGAGCCTAAAGCTTAGGGATGCAACTGACAGAGCTGTATTAAAAATGCCTGTTGTAGGTATGATTCTAAATAAAGCGGCTGTTGCTCGCTATGCACGAACTCTTTCGACTACGTTTGCTGCAGGTGTGCCGCTGGTTGATGCACTTGATTCTGCAGCAGGAGCCTCTGGTAACGCTGTTTATCGTTACGCAATTTTAGATATAAAACTCGAGGTTAGCTCTGGTAATCAGATGAACTGGGCAATGCGTAACTCAAAAATATTCCCTGATATGGTAATACAAATGGTCGCGATTGGTGAGGAGTCTGGCTCACTAGACGGCATGCTTGAAAAGGTAGCTAACATTTACGAGCAAGAAGTGGATGATGCTGTAGATGCCTTATCCAGCTTACTAGAGCCACTAATAATGGCTGTTTTAGGTGTGCTAGTAGGTGGTTTAATTATTGCTATGTACTTACCTATTTTCGAATTAGGCTCTGTTGTTTAATTTTTATTTAAATGCACTAATTAATTATTTGGTCGTTGTATGCAAAGTATTGTAGAAGTAATGCAAAGCCAGCTGTGGTTTTATTTAACCACCGTTGGCTTAATTAGTTTATGTATTGGTAGTTTTCTAAATGTGGTTATTTACCGCTTACCGCTGATGATGCAACGTGAGTGGCAAAGCGAATGCAGACTACTGTTGGAAGATGAACTTACAGCTAATAAATCTAAACAAGCCAATATCAATAAGCCTTTTAACTTAGTAAAACCCAACTCTACCTGCCCTAAATGCAAAACTGCCATTAAGCCTTGGCAGAATATTCCTATTATTAGTTGGTTAATACTTAAAGGTAAATGTGCAAGTTGCAGTAATCCTATTTCGGCCCGATACCCTGCTGTAGAGCTAATTACTGCCCTATTAAGTTTAATTGTTGCCTACAGCTTTGGTACGACCGAGCAAGCCCTTTTATATATTTTTGTTACGTGGATTTTAGTTGCACTAACCTTTATTGATATTGACCACATGCTGCTGCCAGATCAACTTACACTTCCGCTAGTATGGCTTGCACTTATTGCCTCTGTAATGGGCTACACAATTACACCAACCGATGCCATTATTGGCGCGGCTTGTGGCTATTTAAGCTTGTGGAGCGTGTTTTGGTTATTTAAGTTACTAACCGGTAAAGAAGGCATGGGCTATGGCGATTTTAAATTGCTTGCTGTATTTGGTGCGTTACTTGGCTGGCAGTCATTGCTTACTATTATTCTGCTTTCGAGCGTAGTAGGTGCCATTATAGGTATTGCATTATTGAGCATACAAGGTAAAGACAAAGCAACGCCTATCCCTTTTGGGCCTTATTTAGCGATAGCTGGCTGGATCACTATGCTTTGGGGCAACCAAATTCAAGGCGCTTATTTTAATTTAATAGGTTATTAAAATGAGTGGGCAAATTACTAAAGTAAACAGCTGGGTATTAGGTTTAACAGGCGGTATTGGCTGTGGTAAAACAGCCGTAAGCAATATGTTTGAAGAGCTTGGCATTACAATTGTTGATGCCGATATAATTGCGCGTGAAGTAGTACTCCCAAATAGCAAAGGGCTAAAAGCGATTACCCAACACTTTGGTGAGGATATTTTATTGCCTGATGGCACATTAAATAGATCAGAGCTGCGTGCAAAAATATTTACTAACAACAATGAAAAAGAATGGCTTAATGCGTTACTGCACCCTCTTATACGGATAAAAATACTTAAAGATTTAAATAATGCAACTAGCCCTTATGTTGTTTTAGTAGCGCCTTTATTGTTTGAAAACAACCTTGATAAATATTGCGACCATACCTTACTTATTGATGTACCAACCTCAGTACAGATAGCGCGTACAGCAAAACGCGACAGCACAAGTATTAAGCAAGTTGAAAGTATTATTGCCTCGCAAATGTCACGTGCCGATAAACAGCAAAAAGCGGATGATATTTTAAATAACGACCGTAGTTTAAACCTAGTGCATATAGAACTTGTTGATCTTCATAAAAAGTACCTACAATATGCATTACACAACAAAACTAACTCACATTAACGCTGTCCTAACTCACACAAACTCGTATTTTAGTTAGTAAAATCACAACAAAGAATGAAAGGTGATGTAATCACCTTCTTTTTTCTGATAAATTGCTAACTATTGAAGGAATAAAACAGGTGCGCAATGAATATTAACTCACCGTTATTGAGAAAATTTATAACCCTTGGCCGCATTGATGCCGACACGGTTAAAAACAAACAAAATGAATTTGCCTCAACAGCTGAGCTTATTTCTAAATGTGGAAAAATCGATAGTAAAGATTTAGCTGAACAATGTATTGATTTGTTTCGCGTACCTTATTTTGATTTAAAAGATTTTGATCCCACAAGAATCCCAGCAGATCTCGTAAAAGAAAAACTCATACGTAAACATCACATTTTGCCGCTTGTTCAAAAAGATCGAAAAGTTTATATAGCAGCATCAGACCCAACAGATTACGGCGCATTCGAAAACTTTGAGTTTAGTACCGGTCTTTCATGCGAAATTGTTGTTGTTGATTATATTCAACTCGATAACAAAATTGAGCAGTTACTAGATGCCACTGGTAGCTTAAATCTAACTGATGACGAGTTTCAGGAATTTGCTGATTTAGATTCAGAAAGCCAAAGAGATACAGCACCACAAGATGACGATAAAGATGATGCGCCTATCATCGTTTACATCAACAAAATTTTAATGGATGCCATTAAAAAAGGCGCCTCTGATTTACACTTTGAACCGTATGAGCACAAGTACCGTATTCGTTTTCGTATTGACGGCATTTTGCATGAAGTGGCAAGCCCACCTAATACATTAGCAACCAAGCTTTCTGCGCGTATTAAGGTTATGTCGCGACTCGATATTGCCGAAAAACGCAAACCACAAGATGGTCGTATAAAACTAAAAATTACTGAACGCAAAAGTATCGACTTTCGTGTAAGTACCATGCCTACCTTGTGGGGTGAAAAAATAGTAATGCGTATCCTTGATTCATCAAGCGCTATGTTAGGCATTGATGTATTAGGCTATGAGCCTGAGCAGAAAAAGCTCTACATGGATGCACTTGCTCAGCCTCAAGGGATGATATTGGTAACAGGGCCAACGGGTTCTGGTAAAACAGTATCGCTATACACAGGTTTAAATATATTAAATCAGCCAGAGCGCAATATTAGTACTGCGGAAGATCCGGTTGAGATTAACCTTGAAGGTGTAAACCAAGTACAAATTAATATTAAAGCCGATATGACTTTTGCCAACGCATTGCGTGCATTTTTACGTCAAGATCCTGATGTAGTTATGGTAGGTGAAATACGTGACCTAGAAACCGCAGAAATATCAATAAAAGCGGCGCAAACAGGTCACTTGGTTTTATCAACATTGCATACAAACTCAGCACCAGAAACAATCACCCGTTTATTAAATATGGGTGTGCCGGCTTATAACGTAGCAAGTTCGATTAGCTTAATAATAGCCCAACGTTTAGCACGTCGTTTGTGCCCCAAGTGTAAAACGCCGGAACAACTTCCGAGTGAAGAACTGACTCGCCAGGGGTTTAGTTCCGAGCAAATTGAAGAAATGACATTATATACACCTAAAGGGTGTGATAGCTGTACCGATGGTTATAAAGGCCGAGTGGGTATTTACGAAGTAATGCAAATTACCCCTGAAATTGCCCAAATTATTATGCGCGGTGGTAACTCGCTTGAAATAGCAGACGTATCACTTAAAGCCGGTTTTAATAATTTACGTTTATCAGGTTTACGCAAAGCAGCCGATGGTCTTACATCCCTTGCTGAAATTAATCGCGTGACTAATTTTTAAAGGTCCATAGTAAAAGTGACAAGGTTCTGAACACTAAACTCAGAGCCTTACTTATACCTAGAGACTCATATCTAAGTAATGTAAAATGCAGAAAAAGATTGTAAAGAGTAAATTATGCCTACTGTTGTAAACTGCCCGACCTGCAAAACTAAAGTTGAATGGTCAGAGCAAAGCCCATTTCGCCCTTTTTGCTCCAAGCGCTGTCAGCTAATTGATTTGGGTGAATGGTCGTTTGAAAATAATAAAATTTCTGCGCCAATCACCTCAGCAGAAGAGTTTAGCCAAGACATGATTGAAGATATTGAAGCTATGCTGGCTAAAAATGAAGATGACTTTTTTAAATAAACGCTGAACTTTTCATTTAAAAGCACAAAAGCCAGCGCGATGCTGGCTTTTTAGTGTTCAATATAATTGAACGATTAGTCTTTTTGCTTACGATGCTTTTTATTCATACGCTTTTGCATTTTAGCAAACTTCTCTTTTTGCTCAGCGTTAAGAACTTGCATTACTTGGTGCTGCGTTTTTAGTTTAATTAAACCAAATTGCTCACCTTTTTCGCGGCGTTCGTTTAACAGCTCTTTAGCTGCATTTTCGTCAAATGTTGCCGCCGAAAGTAATGCATCCATTTTTGCTTTGTGCGCTTCACGCATTGCTTTACGGGCTTCTTTATCGTCGCCGCGTAATGCTTTCATTTGTGTTTTTTGTGCTTCAAAAATAGCTTTTAGCTTAGTTTGCTGTTCATCTGTTAGGCTTAATTTTTCAACGCCGCGATCAGAAAGTAAAAAACGAGCTTGAGAATGGCCTTGCTTATGCCCGTCGCCTTTAGCTAATACGCTACCAGCGCCAAGAGTTGCTGTTGCTAAGCCACAAATAAGTACTAATTTTGATAGTGTGTTTACTTTAGTCATAATCATTACCTTAATATTGAATTGGTTGGTTGAGCGATTGTGGCTGCTAAGCCAGTGAGTTAACTATACCTAACTCAACGCAAAGTAACGCAAAGCAGTGTAAAGGTTGTGTAAAGATTCACCTTTGCACTATTTAGCGGGTAAAATAACGCTATAAACAACTCTAAGGGTTTGTAAATGAAACTATTAATGATTGATGACGATACGGGCCTTTGTGAGCTATTAAGTGAATATTTAACTGCTCAAGGCTTTGAAATACAAAGCGTACACGACGGTGAGCAGGGCCTTAAACTAGCACAAGCAAACGACTACGCACTTATACTGCTTGATGTAATGCTACCAACGCTTGATGGCTTTGAAGTGCTTAAACAACTTAGGCAAACAAAGCTCACCCCTGTAATAATGCTTACTGCAAAAGGTGAAGACTTTGACCGTATTTTTGGTTTAGAGCTAGGCGCTGACGATTATATTCCAAAGCCTTTTAATCATCGTGAATTACTAGCCCGCGTAAAAGCGATAACACGCCGTATAGAGCACATTAATAGCTTAAATGCAGCTACAACGAGTAAGTTACTCGTTAATGGTATTACTGTTAACCTTGCAGCGCGAGAGGCCTCAATAGACAGCTCTACACTAACCCTTACCGGTACAGAGTACGAAATACTCACGCTATTGTGTAAAAATGCAGGCGAAGTTGTTAGTAAAGAGCAAATTAGCGAAGAAGTGCTAGGCAGGCGTTTAGCTTCTTTTGATCGCTCTATCGATATGCATGTAAGTAATATCCGTAAAAAAATTGCGGAGCATATTCCAGGCGAGCGAATTAAAACAATGCGAGGTACAGGTTATGTCTTTATCCAAGGCGAATAAAAGCACTTACTTTGCTTGGTTAAAGCACCCTGGGCACTACCTATTTTTTAAAATATTTATTTGGTTTTGGTTAACTATAATCGGCACCGTAGCAGCGCTCATATTTTTAAGTAATATTACCGCTATTAATGCGGTATCTAACGAGCCACTTTATGGGCCGATGAAAAAAAACCTGATATATACCGCTAAAAGCATTGAGCGTTCTGCTGTTAAACATAAGCGCACCCTAAGCGAAGTATTAGTTCACCCTCGCCTATCAAAGCGTAAACTTTTATATTTAAGCGCAGCACAATCCGATGACTCACTTAGTAATAAAGAAGTGCCAGAGAGCATCGACTTAAGTTTATTAAACTTTACTCAAAACATGTCACCGCAAATTATTTTCACTGAAAAATACCAAGCCTTCGGCCCTGTTAATATAAAAGTGCCTGAAGGAAGTTTTTATCTTTATGAAATAGATATTAACCATCAACCGCCGCTAATAATGCGCTTTAAGCTAATGCCTAACTGGATGAAAATAGTCATCGCAATTGTTGCATCTCTCATTTTAAGTTTTGTATTTAGCCGTAATTTAATAGCCCCTATAAATAGCCTTAAAAAAGCAGCTATTAAATTATCTGCGGGTAACTTAAGTGCAAGGGCCGATATTTCTGTAAACCGTAAAGATGAGCTAGGAATACTAGGGCGAGATTTTAACAGCATGGCTAATCAGTTAGAGCTTTTAATTAGCTCACAAAAACGCTTGTTAGCCGACATATCACATGAGTTACGATCGCCCCTTACACGTTTAAAAATGGCTACCGGACTTGCACAAATGCAAGCTAACGATGCTAGCCAATCGTATTTATTACGCATAGAAAAAGAAGCAAACCAGCTCGATAAAATGATTGCAGACGTGCTGCAAGTTTCTCGCTTAGAAGCAAAAAGCCAAGCGCTTTCACTGCAAAAACAATCATTACAAATAATTGTAGATCACGTTATTAACGATGCGCAGTTTGAAGCAAAACAAAATAATAAGCAGCTAAATATAGTGGGCGCTGTAGACGTAAATATTAATTGCGACGAAAGCCTTATTGCCAGCGCACTTGAAAACCTATTACGCAACGCTATTAAATACGCAAATAATACTATTAGCATTACTCTAAAGCATGCTGATGCCATTTATATAGAAATATGTGATGATGGCTCTGGTGTGCCAAATGAGCAACTGGGCAAGCTTTGCGAGCCCTTTTTTAGGCAATCAGATGCGCGCGACCGCGTAAGTGGTGGCACGGGTTTAGGTCTAGCGATTGCTAAAAATGCTATTACTGCGCATGGCGGCAGTTTAGTATTATCAAATAAAGAACAAGGTGGCTTGTGTGCTAATATAACCTTGCCATTAATAAAAGAGTAAAGCATGTTTTATAGTAGTGAGCGTGAGCTTAAAAGTAATCAAATAACAATTAATAACTTTTATAAAAACACGCTAATTAAAGCTTATTTAGATACGCCTAACGGGCAATTATTTTATGCTTATGCCATACCTGATAAAGCTAAAACTGCCATTGTAATAAGCTCGGGACGCCTTGAAGGGTTAGATAAATATAAAGAGCTGTTATGGGAGCTTTATAATAATAATTTTGCCATATTCATAGTCGACCACCAAGGACAAGGCCGCTCTTATCGCCATCTACTAAATAAGCATAAAGGCCATGTTAATGAATTTAAAGATTACAGTGCCGATCTAAACTTATTTAATACACAAATTGTCGATACTTATTGGCCGGGCAAAAAAATATTAGTGAGTCATTCAATGGGCGGCGCTATTGCTTTTGATTACCTTGCGCATTTTGAACACAATTTTAGTGGCGCGTTTTTATCAGCGCCTATGCTTGATATTTACACAAAAAACACACCAAAACCTTTAGCTAAATTGATAGCAAGTACCGCGACCCTTTTGGGTCAAAAAGACAACTACGCACTAGGGCAAACCGATTACATACCCGATGAGTTTGCTACAAATGTATTAACCAGCAGTCCAGTGCGTTACGAGCTATTTAGGCAAACATATCAAGAAGAGCCATTACTACAGCTCGGCGGTGTTACTTACGGCTGGCTAAATGCGACGTTTGTATTTATAACTTCGGTTGATAACTTGAGCGTGACTATTCCACTTTATATTGCCAGTGCGCAAAACGACGAAGTGGTTGATAACAATGCCCAATACAAATTAGCAAACAGACATGCAAATACAGTACTTAAAAGCTTTGAAGGCGCTAAACACGAGCTGTTTTTTGAACGTGATGAAATACGCCAGCCATTGCTTAAGAGCTTGTATCAGTTTTGTGAGTCGGTGACGGCTTAACAAGTACCGACAAAGGGTCGAGGTGGATCAGTATATCTACCTCAGACTCAAAGCGCTCGCTAAGCATTGATTCTACTTCATCAGCCACATTGTGCGCGCGAATCAAACTTAAATGATCATCAAGCTCTAAGTGCATTTGGATAAACTTAACTTTTCCGCCTTGGCGCGTACGAATATCATGCACGCCATGCACATCAGCATGGGCTCTGGCTATATCAAATATGCTTTGCTTTTCATCGTCCGGCAGCTCTTTATCCATTAGATGATCGGCACTATCGCGAGCAATATCCCAGCTGTTATAAAGTAAGTAACCGGCAACACCTATCGCAAAAACAGGATCGGCATACAACACACCATAATAAGCTAACAAAATAGCTAATAGCACAGCGGCATTTAATATTAAATCACCTTTGTAATGTACTGAGTCGGCTTTTATAGCAATTGAATCGGTATACTTAACCACCTTGTTTTGTACAAATACAATGACGAGCGTACACGCAATAGCAAAAATACTTACCCACACACCTAATAAAGAATGGCTTAACTGTATAGGGTTAAATAATCGCTCAATACCATGAAAAGCAAGTAGGCAACCTGAGCCCGCAATAAACGCGGCTTGCCCAAGTCCAGCAAGTGCTTCAGCTTTACCGTGCCCAAACCTATGGTCATCATCTGCTGGGCGCAGTGCGTAGCCTAACACCAAAAAACTCATGGCGGTGGCTGTTATATCCATTAACGAATCAGTTAACGAGCCAAGCATTGAGGCCGAACCCGAAGCAAGCCACGCCCAAGTTTTTGCGCCAATCATTAAACTAACCATTACCATGGTAACAATGCTGGAAGTTTTAACCCAAAATTCGTAGCTACGGTTATGCACGTTTTAATCCGATAATTAGGAGTACTCAATAGTGTGAGTATATCATTTTTTTGAAGGGTTTCGTGTATACTGAAAATCGTTAAACTACAGATTATTTAAAGGTTCACTATGCTGGATATTGTTTTATACCAACCTGAAATACCGCCAAACACTGGTAATATTATTCGCCTATGTGCCAATACCGGCTATGCACTACATTTAATTGAGCCGTTAGGTTTTGAATGGGACGACAAACGAGTAAAGCGTGCGGGCCTTGATTACCACGAATTTAGCCATGTTCAACGCCATGCTTCTTTTGAAGATTATCTTGAGAAGTGCAAGCCTAAAAAAGTATATGCATGTACAACCAAAGGTAGCCAATTCCATCATGAAGCTAACTACGAAGCCGGCGACTGCTTAGTATTTGGACCTGAAACCCGCGGCTTACCTGATGATATGATCCAAGCATTACCAAAAGAGCAGCGTGTGCGTATTCCTATGCAAGCCAATAGCCGCAGCATGAACTTATCAAACGCAGTAGCCGTGTTTGTTTACGAGTCGTGGCGCCAGTTGGGTTTTCCTAACGCGCAATAAACACCTTGTACCAAACAACAAAAAACCGACGTAACGTCGGTTTTTTAGTTTTATAAACGCTTATAAAGTTATTCAGAACGTTGCTCTCGACCTAACAGCGCCATTGCAGCTTCTTTCATATCTTTATTTTCATAAAGCACTTTATAAATTTGCTCGGTAATCGGCATTTCTACACCGCTACGTTGTGCTAATAAATACACTTCTTTGGTATTTCTAAAGCCTTCAACTACTTGACCAATTGACTCAATAGCAGCATCGACGCTTTCGCCTTTACCCAGCGCTAAACCAAATCGACGATTACGTGATTGGTTATCTGTACACGTTAGTATTAAATCGCCAAGGCCTGCCATTCCCATAAAGGTTTCTGGCTTAGCACCAAGAGCGCAACCTAAACGAGTAAGCTCTGCAAGGCCTCGGGTTATAAGCGCGGTACGCGCATTAGCGCCAAAACCAACACCGTCCGAAATACCGGCACCAATGGCAATTACATTCTTAACCGCACCACCGAGCTGTATACCAATAAAATCATCATTGTTATACACACGGAATGAGCGACCACAATGAAGTAAATCAGCGAGTTGCTGAGCAAATTCAGGTGACGTAGAAGACACAGAAATAGCTGTAGGTGAACCCATCGCCATTTCTTTTGCAAACGTAGGACCCGACAGTACCGCAAGTGGAATATCATCACCTAATTCTTGCAAAGCAACTTCTTGTAATAAACGGCCTGTATTAGGCTCAAGGCCTTTTGTGGCCCAAGCAACTTTAGCGCCTTCTTGCAGTGCAGGTTTTATCTGGGCAAGTGTGTCGCCAAAAGCATGACTTGGCACAACAACAAGTACAATAGCGCTGCTAGCAACGGCATGTTGTAAGTTAGCGTCAAGAGTCAGAGTGTCTGGGAAAGGAGCATCAGGTAAGTAACGTTGATTTTTCCGCTCAGCTGCAAGCGTGGCAACGTCGTCGCTATTTCGTCCCCAAAGTGTCACGTTGTGACCATTTCGGGCTAAACAAATAGCAAGGGCGGTGCCGTAAGACCCCGCCCCTAATACAGTAACAGCTGTAGTTGCTGTACTCATAGGTTATGCGTCTGCTGTAACCTGGTCAGCTTGCGCAGTACGTTGTTGCATGTATTGTGCAAACAATGCGTCAAAATTAACTGGCGCAAGGTTAAGCTGTGGGAAAGTACCACGGTTAACAAGGTTTGAAACAGCTTCGCGTGCATATGGGAACAACACGTTAGGACAAAATGCACCAAGCATATGTGCAAGCTGCACTTCTTCAACTTCAGCAATAGTAAAAATACCCGCTTGTTGAATTTCACATAAGAACGCAGTTTCTTCACCAATAGACGCAGTTACAGTTAGCGCTAAAACAACTTCAAATACACCTTCGTCCAGCTTGTTTGAACGTGTATCTAGGTCCAGCTTAACTTCTGGCGTCCACTCTTTTTGAAAAATGGCCGGAGAATTTGGCGTTTCAAACGATACATCTTTAGTGTAAATACGTTGAATAGTAAATTGTGCGCCGTCTTGTGCAGCGGCTGCGTTTTGATTTTCTTCGTTCATTGTTATTCCTAACTTGTTCGTTATTATAATTAAATTAAGCGTTTAACTTAGCGTCAAGTTTACCTTGCGCTTCAATAGCCATCATGTCGTCGCAGCCACCGATATGTTCATCATTAATAAAAATTTGCGGTACTGTGCTTGCGCCACCGGCTTTAGCAATCATTTCAGCGCGTAGTTCAGGCTGTACACCAATATCATAATTAGTGTATTCAACGCCTTTGCTATTTAAAAGCGAAAGAGCACGCTGACAAAATGGACAATACGCCTTGGTGTATAAAACAACATTACTCATAATAAATCCTCTATCGGCCTAGCTAAACTGATTAGCGACCTGTTGTAGTTGGTAAGCTGGCAGATTGCCACGCACCCATGCCACCTGCTAATAAGTAAACTCGTTCAAAACCAGCTTTACTCATAGCGGCTGCAGTACCTTGGGCAGTCATACCTGTAGTACATACAACTATAATGGGTTTAGTCTTGTACTTTTCAAGGCTTGAAAAGTCAGATTTTTTCGCATTCTCTGGGCTCAAATGCTCAGCACCAGAAATACGCCCTGCATTAAACTCTTTTTGCGCACGTATATCGATTACTTGACCGTCATCACGGTTAATAAGTAACGTAAGCTGCTGAGGATTTATTTGACGAACAGCTGAAAGCTTACTCTTTATCCAGCCACTAACAATAAGGAAAACAATACCAACCCAAGCAAGGCTTAAAATGGGATGATTTGTAATAAATTCAATATATTGATCCATTCTACTTCCACTATGAAATTATGTTTTAAACCTAGGGCATGTTGGCCTTTGTGGATTGAAATTTGTTCAATCTAGGGGCGATTAAATCGCGGCGCGAGATTTGTAACCTAGTGGGCTAAGTAAAAACCGAGCAACAAAGAGGTAATAGTCCCTAGAAAGAACCCAACGGGCAGCGTATGTTTGGTATTTATGCTACGTTATCGCCTATTTATGGGGAGTAACCACACTTCATAGGCTCTGCCTTGCCTAAAAACCAAACATACTGCTGCAAATTCAACCACCAAAGTGCAACACGCCCTAATATTTTAAGGATTTTGTACTTTAGCCACGCAAGTATACCCAAACCAACCTGAAATGCGAGTTTAGGAGCACTTAGAGGCGTTTAAAAATGATAAAGCCCCCCCCATATATAGTAGTAAGTGAAAAAATTTAATATCTTGTTTTCAATGCTGATCCTAGCTTAAAAACACGGTATGCTAAAACCACGCTAATAAACCTTTTTAGGTGCACAGTATTCATCAACAGATACTAATTTTCAGGAGCTATTATGACAGAGCATAAAAAACCACTGGTATTAATGATTTTAGACGGTTGGGGGCACCGCGAAGATACGCAAAGTAACGCCATTCTTGCAGCTAACACACCGGTATTAGACAATTTATGGGCCACTCGCCCACACACATTAATATCAGCTTCGGGTTTAGATGTAGGTCTTCCTGATGGTCAAATGGGTAACTCAGAAGTTGGCCATGTAAATTTAGGTGCTGGTCGCATTGTTTATCAAGATTTCACCCGTATCACAAAAGCTATTAACGATGGCGAATTTGATTCAACACCAGCCTTAGTTGAAAATATAGATAAAGCCGTAAAAGCAGGTAAAGCAGTCCACATAATGGGTCTTTTAAGCCCAGGTGGCGTACATAGCCATGAAGACCATATAGTTGCTAGCATAAAACTTGCTGCAAAACGTGGCGCTAAAGAAGTTTACTTTCACGGCTTTTTAGATGGCCGCGATACACCTCCACGTAGTGCTAAAGCGTCAATCGAACGTATTGAAAAGTTATTTAGCGAACTTAAATGTGGTCGTTTAGCGTCACTTGTTGGCCGTTACTACGCAATGGACAGAGACAATCGTTGGAACCGCGTAGAAAAAGCTTACAACGTAATTGCATTAGCTGAAGGTGACTTTAATTTTGATAACGGCGTAGAGGCACTTAACGCAGCTTACGAGCGAGACGAAAACGACGAGTTTGTTGCCGCTACAACTATTACACCAGCAGGCGCCGCTCCTGCTTCAATAAACGATGGCGACACGCTAATTTTTGCCAACTTTAGAGCAGACAGAGCCCGCGAAATTACTCGCGCTTTTGTTGAGCCTGATTTTGATGGATTCCCAAGAAAAAGATCCCCAAATCTTACCGCATTTGTGATGATGACAGAATACGCAGCTGATATAGATGCACCTATTGCCTTTGGTTCAACACCGTTAGTAAACGTACTTGGTGAGTGGTTTGAAAAAAATAACAAAACACAGCTTCGCATTTCAGAAACCGAAAAGTACGCACACGTTACATTTTTCTTTAGTGGTGGACGTGAAAGTGAATTTGAAGGCGAAACACGCGAGCTAATTCCTTCGCCGCAGGTAGCAACCTACGACCTACAGCCTGAAATGAACTCAGAAATGCTAACCGACAAGCTAGTAGCAGCAATTAAAAGCGGTAAATACGATGCTATTATTTGTAACTACCCTAATGGCGATATGGTTGGTCACTCAGGTGTATTTGAAGCTGCTGTTAAAGCTTGTGAAGCTGTAGATAGCTGTATCGGACGTGTTGTTGATGCACTTGAAGAGTTTGGTGGTGAAGCACTAATAACAGCTGATCATGGTAATGCTGAGCAAATGGCTGATCTTAAAACAGGCCAAGCGCATACAGCTCACACTAGTGAACCTGTACATTTTATTTATGTTGGTCGCGATGCAGAGCCTATGCAAGGTAAGGCATTAAGCGATGTAGCCCCTACAATGCTTCACTTAATGGGCATGGAGCAACCAAGCGAAATGACTGGTACGCCTATCATGATGTTGAAATAACACATGAATAGACGTATTAACCGGTTAATTAAGTGCGGTTTAATACTAACTTCATTAGTGACTGCATCTGCAGTTGCTAATGAAGATCGTACTAAAAAAGACTTATCAGAAGTTCAAAATGCACTTGAGCAAAGCCAGGCTGAATATAACGCGCAAAGAAAAAAAATAGCGTCACTACAAAAAAACCTCAAAAGCCATGAACTCGATATAGCTAAAAATGCTAAAGCACTTAACATGGCTGAGCAATCAGTAAAAGAAACTAAAACACAGCAAAAAGAGTTACAAAATAAAGCCGATGAGCTCGATAAAAAGCATGCACAATTTCAGAAAGTTTTAGCCGCGCAGCTCAAAAGCGCCTATATGGCCGGTGGCGACGACTATTCTAAAATGCTGTTAAACCAAGAAGACACTGCTAAATTTGAGCGCACACTTAGTTATTACAACTACTTAAATAAAGCTCGTATTGAACAAATCGAAGATCTAAAAGACCTTCAACAGCAAATAGTACAAAACCAAAAAGAGCTTGTTAAAACACAAGAAAAACTAGAACTTTTATTTGATGAGCAAAAAAGACGCCAAACCGCTTTAGTTAATGCACAAAGTGAACGCCAAGCAAATCTTAAAAACTTACAAGCTCAGCTCAACAGCACTAAAAGCTCAATAAATTATTTAAAAGAAAACCAACAAACTTTGGTAGCAACGATAGAAGAGCTCGAAAAAGAAAAAACACAAAAAATTGAATTACTGGGCCTAAATAAAAATAAAGGTAAATTAGACTGGCCGAGCAAAGGCAAGTTAGAGCACACTTTTGGCCAACGTAAACATGGTGGTATTGATTGGAAAGGCGTATTAATTGGTGCAAAAGAAGGCACTAATATTAATAGCGTACATAATGGTCAAGTTGTATTTGCCGATTGGCTAAAAGGCTATGGTTGGGTAATTGTTGTAGATCATGGTGAGGGCTTTATGAGCCTATATGGCCACGCTCAAACATTGCTAAGAGATGTAGGCGACATGGTACGCGAAGGCGAAACACTTGCTTTAGTTGGCCAAAGCGGCGGACAAGCTAGTTCTGGTCTATACTTTGAAATACGCCACAAAGGACGCGCAGTAAATCCTATCAAATGGTGCAAACGCATTTAATTAAATTAATCGCTGCACCGCTCTGGAGCAGCTGATGACAACTAAAAAAACTGTAGTAACTACCATTGTTCAAAAAAATACAGGCTTTTATATAAGTCTGTATTTACTCGTATTACTAACCTTAATTGCCTTTACTAGTGACACACTAGCAAGCTCGATTAAAGATCTTAAAAGACAACAAATAGACGAAATACTCTTTAACATTCATGCCTACTACGTTGAAGATCTCACCTTACAAAATAGCCACCACATTAAATATAATAACCAGCAATTTGAGCGTTTATATTCAAAGCTCGACTCTTACTCTAAGTACTTAAATGAGCACGAACTAACCTCATTATTTGATAACACAAATGGCCGCTACACAGGTATTGGTATTGAGGTTAAAAATATCGACGAGAATATGACTATTGTTAATGTGGTTAATAACTCTCCCGCAAAAGCGGCGGGGATTTTACCAGACGATATTATTGTAAGTGTAAACAACCACGCAGTCCAAAATCGTACAATCGATGAAGTAGCAACACTAATAAGAGACAGTAAATTTTCAAATATAGACCTAATTATAAATCGTGATAACAATAAAAGCCCTATCACGTTTCATGTTGCACGCCGCCAAATAAACCTCGAAAGCGTAACAAGCGAACTTCTAGATTTTGGAACTGGTTATATAGCTATCAATAATTTTTCTAACCACACATTGCATGAGGTTGCTCTGCAAGTTGCTGCCCTGCAAAGCCACTTTGGCTATCCACTTAAAGGCTTAGTGATTGATTTACGCGATAACCCTGGGGGTACATTACAAAGCGCTGTGGCAGTATCAGACCTATTTTTACAAAGTGGCACTATAGTGACAACTAAAGGACGTTTTTACGATGCCAACCAAGCATTTTATGCAAAGCGTGGAGACATTCTAAAAAATGCCCCCATTGTTGTGCTTATAAACGAAAATTCAGCCTCTGCAGCCGAAATACTTGCAGCAGCACTCAAAGATAATAAACGAGCAACTGTTGTAGGCAGTCAATCTTTTGGGAAGGGTTCTGTACAATCGCTCATTCCGCTAGGTGATGGCAACACTGCATTAAAGCTCACCACAGCCAAATATTTTACGCCATTAGGTAAATCGATTGATGGAATAGGAATAACCCCAGATGTGGCTGTTAATCAAACAAACCTTTCACAAAGTAATAAAGCCGTTATAATAAAAAATGAACACACTAACATTAGCGCGCAATTACTTACTGGTAACTTAGCAGATTTACAATTAGTTAAAGCAAAACAATTACTCAGCATGCAATAGCTTGTACAAGCTGTATAAACAAAGCTAAAAAGATAATAAAAACTATAAACGTGAAAATAATAAAATGGCTAATATTAGCTATTTGTTTTAGCTCAGCAACAATTAGCGCCAAACAAATAGCGATAGTGATAGACGATATAGGCTATCATCAACGGGACTTAGAGTTCCTTTCCTTACCAGGGCAATTGTCGTATTCAATTTTGCCTCATACCCCTTATTCGCAAATTTTTGCAACGCTTGCCAGTCAATCAAATAAAGAGTTATTACTCCATGTGCCTATGCAGGCACTTAACGGTAAAGAACTCGGACCTGGCGCGCTTACTTTAAATATGAATAAAGAGCAGCTTCAGCAAACTCTTGGAACAGCTCTCGCTAGTTTACCGCAAGTAAAGGGCGTTAATAACCACATGGGGTCAGCGCTTACACAAAAAAGCCAAGCTATGAAGTGGACAATGGAAGTGCTTAAAAAGCGCCATTTATATTTTTTAGATAGCCGTACAACCGACTTAAGCCAAGCACAAAATGCTGCTAACTTTTTAGGTGTTGCTAATATTAGCCGCCAAGTGTTCTTAGACAATATAACTACATCAGAACAACTCCAGCTGAGGCTTGAAGAATTAAAACAACTCGCCACAACCCAGAGTTTTGCGATTGCAATTGCACACCCCTACCCTGAAACCATTGATTTCTTACGTGAAGCGTTGCCACAGTTAACAGAGCAAGGCTTTGAACTCGTGCCGGTTTCGCAGCTCGTTGAGCGTAAATACATTCAGTTGGCGCAGGCTGAGGGAAAAGAGATTAGTGCTAGGTAATATAGCTTTCATACAAGAATTACAAACTAACCGTTCAATATGCATATTGCTTGAAAAGATATTTTATCGTTGGGTTTCGCTTCGCTCAAACCAACCTACGCGAAAGCAAAAAGCCCCGCATTTTCACGCAGGGCTTTTTAAATTTTGCAGCTTGAACTGTGTTTAGCTCATAGCGCTTTGTAATTTTTTCATCGCTGTTTTTTCAAGCTGGCGAACACGTTCAGCAGATACACTGTACTTTTGTGCAAGCTCTTGAAGAGTCGCTTTATCATCCGACAACCAACGTGCGCTAACAATATCTTGTGAACGCTCGTCTAGTGTTTTAAGTGCACTAAATAAACGAGTATGCGCTTGCTCTTTCCACTGTTGTTGTTCAACGTCGTCAGCTAAGTCAGCTGCACCATCTGTTAAATACTGTACTGGAGAGTAAGTGCTAGTTGGTGCGTCGTCGTTATCATCGCCAGTTAGGTCAAAGCCCATGTCTTGGCCGCTCATGCGCGATTCCATTTCACGTACTTCTTTTTCACTCACACCTAGCTCGCTAGCAACGGTGCTTACCTCAGCTTGATTAAACCAACCTAAACGCTTTTTGTTTTTACGAAGATTGAAAAACAATTTACGTTGCGCTTTAGTGGTTGCAACTTTAACTATGCGCCAGTTTTTAAGCACAAACTCGTGAATCTCGGCTTTAATCCAATGCACTGCAAACGATACTAAACGTACACCCACTGTAGGATCGAAACGTTTAACCGCTTTCATCAGGCCTATATTACCTTCTTGAATAAGGTCAGCTTGTGGCAAGCCGTATCCCGAGTAGCTTTTAGCAATATGTGCTACAAAGCGTAAATGCGACATAATGAGTTGCTTGGCAGCACTAAGATCGCCTTCATCCTGAAGCCTTTTAGCAAGTTCTTGCTCTTGTTCAACTTTAAGCATAGGGATAGTGCTTACCGCTTGAAGGTAACCGTCCATGCTTGCGCTTTGTTGTCCGACTGTAAGTGCCATTGCGTATAAATCTTTACTCATTTTTCACCTCGGTGATAAACATTTGAAACTATCTTAGCACTCTTTCTTTAAGAGTGCTAACCCCAATTTAAAACTTTTTAAAAGTATAAATCAAGCAGTTTTTTAGTATGGGTTTAGTCTACTACAAGCGACTGAATAAGTGATGAATTGAGGGATTGCAGCGGGTTAACCTCGCTGTATCACCTTATTTACAACTCATTACTTTATGGGAGAATAGTACACAAATATGACAGTTTTAATAACAGGAGGTACAACCCAGTCCGATACCATACGCACATCGAACTGAGTTGGTTCACTTATACTTTATCGGGTTCTATTTCTTTAATATATCGATTTACAGAAAGGTAAGAGCCTACAAATCCTAAACTTGTTGCAAGTAACACTAAAAAGCCAAGCTCATTAAGCGATAATCCAATTAACGAAAAGCTTGTTTGGTATACCCCTGCTACACTGCTCACAGCGCTTGAAAGCCACCACATCATTAGTCCTACGCATATAAAGGCAAACAAACCACCTATTACACCATACCAAATGCCCGTCCATAAAAATGGGGCATGTATAAAGGTGTTAGTTGCGCCAACTAGCTTCATGACTTGTATTTCTTCTTTTTTATCCATGATCGACAAACGAATAGTGTTACCAATAATAAGCGTCACTGAGGTAAGCAGTAATAATGCGATGGTTATTACGCTTTCTTTCAGTAAATCTAGTAATGCATTTAAACGCTCTAACCACGCTATATCGAGCTTACCAAAATCAACTTCACGTTCACTTTCTAATTTAGTTAACAGTACTTTAGCAGCATTTGGGTGTCTGTGACGTTTTGTTGGCGTAACCAGTACCACATCTGGTAATGGGTTCTTATCTAAATATTCTAAGGCCTGTCCAAATCCAGATACGTCTTTAAACTCAGTAAGTGCTTTTTGTTTTGAAATAAACTCAACACTTTCAACCTCTGGATATAACGCTAAGCGCTTTACTAATGTTTGCGTTTCTTGCTCGTTCATACTTTCTTTTACAAACAACGATATTTCACTCGCTTCCTCAAAACCACTACTTACTTGCTGTACGTTTTTAACGACAAGATAAAGTGTTGCAGGTAACGTTAGGCTCAAACCTAGTACAGCAATAGTCATCATAGACGCAAGCGGCGTACGCCACATTTCACCTAAGCTATGAACACCTTGGCGAAAAATATTAATAATGAAAAAATAACCGCCAGCGAATACTGATTTTTTTTGCTTGTCGTTACTATTTTGACGACTTTTAAAAAGTAAACTCATAGTGCTCCCTCAGCGAGCGGATCTTGAAGCATACGACCATCTTTTAAGGTTAGACTGCGGTACTTCATACGTGCAACCAAACCTAAGTCATGCGTAGCTATAAGAACAGTGGTGCCGTGTTTATTGAAGTCTTCAAACAGCTTTAGTATTTCCATTGAAAGCTCAGGATCAAGGTTACCTGTAGGTTCATCGGCTAACAAAATTGGCGGGGAGTTCACTATTGCTCTGGCAATACCAACACGTTGCTGCTCGCCTCCAGAGAGCATCGACGGATGACATTTTATTTTGTCTATCAGGCCTACTTTATCAAGCGCACCATGAACACGTTTAGCTATTTGCTTATGGTGAGTACCCTCAATAATAAGAGGCAGCGCCACGTTATCAAAAATAGTATAGCGCTCTAGTAAACGGTGGTTTTGAAAAATAATACCAATATCACGGCGAGCATAAGGAATTTGACGCGAGTTTACTTTATTTAAATCAACACCGTTGATAAATACACTGCCTGCCGATGGACGTTCCATTAAGCTAATTAACTTAAGCAACGTACTTTTACCCGCACCACTGTGACCGGTTAAAAAGGCAAGTTCACCCGGTTTAACATGAAAATTAACTTTTTCGAGGGCGCGGTGCCCTCCAGGATAAGTCTTACTTACTTGCTGAAAATTTATCATCTTTTTATTATGCCAATTCAATTAATTTACTAATAAAATTGGTATTCCTCGCAATTAAAAAGGGAGCAAGCTCCCTTTTTTGGTAAATTAAACGTCGTCCTCATCTTGGCTAAATAACGCATCAATAAAGTCATCGCTTTTAAAAGCGCGTAAATCATCAATACCTTCACCAACACCAATGTAACGAATTGGAATATTAAACTTATCTGCAACCGCAAAAATAACACCACCTTTTGCAGTTCCATCTAGTTTTGAAAGCGTAATACCAGTTAGACCAACGCATTGATTAAATAAGTTCACTTGGCTAATTGCATTTTGACCTGTACCAGCATCAATGGTTAGCATGACTTCGTGCGGCGCATCGGGATCAATCTTTTTCATTACGCGAGCTATTTTTTCAAGCTCTTGCATTAAGTTATCTTTATTTTGCAGGCGCCCTGCTGTATCAGCAATTAACACATCTATATTACGGGCTTTTGCAGCTTGGAATGCATCAAAGACAACCGACGCACTATCTGCACCTGTATGTTGGGCAATAACAGGAATGCTGTTACGTTCGCCCCAAACCTGAAGTTGCTCAACTGCAGCCGCTCTAAACGTATCACCAGCGGCCAGCATAACCGACTTACCTTCGTTTTGAAATTGCTTAGCCATCTTACCTATAGTCGTTGTTTTACCAACGCCATTTACACCCACCATTAAAATAACAAACGGCTTTTTATCTTCGGTAATTACTAAAGGCTGTTCAGCTGTTTTTAGCATCGCAGCCATTTCTTGTTTCATTAACTCATAAAGCGCATCACCATCTTTTAACTGCTTACGGTTCGCAGCATCAGTCAGGCTATCAATCAACTTCATGGTAGTGTCAACGCCTAAATCGGCGGTGAGCAGCTGCGTTTCAAGATCTTCAAATAATTCGTCATCTATTTTTTTACCACTAAAAATAGACGCAAAACCAGAACCTATATTAACGCGAGTTTTTAACAAGCCCTTTTTAAGACGAGAGAAAAACCCTTCTTTTTTCGGCTTTTCTGCTTTTTTAGCTTCTTCAATTGCAAGTTCTGCTGTAATACGTTCTTGTTCTAAACGCTCATTTTCTGCTTCTTCTGCAGTAATACGCTCTTGCTCTAAGCGTTCGTTTTCTGCTTGTTCAGCAGCAATACGCTCTTGCTCTAAACGTTCATTCTCTGCTTTTTCCGCAGCCAATCGCTCTTGCTCTAAACGCTCATTCTCTGCTTTTTCCGCAGCCAATCGCTCTTGCTCTAAACGCTCATTCTCTGCTTTTTCTAAAGCAATGCGCTCTTGCTCTAAACGTTCATTTTCTGCTTTTTCAGCAGCAATTCGTTCTTGTTCTAAACGTTCATTTTCTGCTTTTTCTAAAGCAATGCGCTCTTGCTCTAAACGCTCATTCTCTGCTTTTTCTAAAGCAATGCGCTCTTGCTCTAAACGCTCGTTTTCTGCTTTTTCTAAAGCAATGCGCTCTTGCTCTAAACGTTCATTTTCTGCTTTTTCAGCAGTAATGCGTTCTTGTTCCAAACGTTCATTTTCAACTTTTTCAGCAGCAATGCGCTCTTGCTCTAAACGCATTTGCGCTTCTTGTTCTGCTAAACGTTTTGCTTGTTCTTGTCTTTGTGCTTCAGCATCCGCTTGTTCTTTTGCTAGTAACTCAGCATTCGCTTGCTCTATTGCAAGCTTTTCAGCCTTTACAGCTTCATCCTTTTTTTCAAGGCGTATTTGCTCTAGTCGCTCAGCCTCTACTTTTTCTGCAGCCAATCGCTCTTGCTCTAACAGCATCTGCGTTTCTTGATCGGCTAAACGTTGTGCATGTTCTTGTCTTTGCGCTTCTGCATCAGCTTGTTGTTTTGCAAGTAATTCAGCATTGGCCTGCTCAATTGCAACCTTTTCTGCGTTTTCAGCACGCTCTTGCTCTAAACGTTTTGCTTCAATTTGTTCAGAAGCAATACGCTCCTGCTCTAAGCGCTCTGTTTCGGCCTCTGCTTTTAAACGTTCAGCTTGCTCCTGTGCTAGCTTTTCTTGCTCTAGACGTTTCGCTTCAATTTGTTCAGCAGCAATACGCTCCTGCTCTAAGCGCTCTGTTTCGGCTTCTGCTTGTAAACGTTCAGTTTCAGCCTGCTGTGCAAGCTTTTCTTGCTCTAGCTTCTGCGCTTCTTCTTGCGCTAATGCTTGTTGTTTATCAGCGGCTGCTTTTTGCTCTGCTTCTTTTTTATCTGACTTGCCAAAACCGAGCCACGACATGAATTTACTTTTTTTTGTCATACTTGCTAATAACCACTTATAAAAATCTGATAAACTAAAATTTGAAATAGCTTGGCAATGCCCAGCAATAGTTGCTAATAAATACAACCATTCAAAACGTAAGTGTTCAATAGTAACACTTTTAATACGGTTGAAAAATGAAGCTACGCGTAATCACGCATAATATTATCTGAGCTAGATACCATATACCATTTTTTAGTGAGCTAAATGAGAAAAAAAACAACGCAAAATAAAGCTACTAACAAGCCCAGTGATGGCTTTATTAGAGTGATTAGTGGCCAATTTCGAGGCCGAAAACTCCCTGTTAAAAATGTAGAAGGCTTAAGACCTACTACCGATCGAATTAAAGAAACTGTATTTAATTGGCTAATGCAAGATACGCGTGACACAAATGTACTTGATTGTTTTGCAGGTTCTGGTGGGTTAGGATTTGAAGCGCTATCTCGATTTGCCAAAAACGCCACATTTATCGAGCTCGACTCGTCAGCTGCCAAGCAATTAGAACTAAACATTAGCACTTTAAAGCTCGACAACGCATACGTTAAACATACTAATTCACTCTCCTTTTTAGAGCAAAAAAACACAAACGAAGCGTTTAATCTTGTATTTGTTGACCCACCATTTCGTAAAGATTTAGCGCAAACGACCTGTGATTTATTAGAAAAAAACCAATGGTTAAGCGATGATGCATTAATTTATGTTGAAGTCGAAACAGAGTTAACCACCTTTAACAACCCAAGCAACTGGTTGTTAATTAAAGAAAAAAAGGCAGGCCAAGTGTTTTGCAAACTCTACCAGCGCCAAGTAAATTAATACTGTTTTACATGATGCGTTTCTGTTAATATTGTCCTTTACATGTGGTGTTGCTTCGGATTACAATACCGCACCATTTTTGAACCACTTGATCAATGTTTGATCAACTTGAGCAACGCTCATAATTTAGGTAGGTGAATTTTTAATGCCAGTAATTAAAGTAAGAGAGAACGAACCGTTTGACGTAGCACTTCGTCGCTTCAAGCGTTCATGTGAAAAAGCAGGAATCCTTTCAGAAGTTCGTCGTCGCGAGCACTATGAAAAACCAACAGCTGAGCGTAAGCGTAAAAAAGCTGCTGCAGTAAAACGTCACATGAAAAAACTTTCTCGTGATAACGCACGTCGCGTTAAATTATACTAATATATTAGGTCTTGTATAAATGAGCCTTTTAATAACGCTAAAAGATGCGCAAAAAGATGCGATGAGAGCTAAAGACAAACAACGTCTTAACCCTATTCGTATGGTACTTGCTGCAATCAAGCAACGTGAAATTGACGAGCGCATAGAACTAGACGACGCAGGTATTACCTCCGTTATAGTGAAGCTTGTTAAACAACGTCGTGACTCTTACACTCAGTACAAAGATGCTGGGCGTGATGATTTAGCTGATATTGAAGCCAATGAAATAGTAGCACTTGAAACTTTCTTACCTCAAAAATTGAGTGAAGAAGAAATCATTGCTCTCATTGATGCGGCTATTGCTGATACTAACGCAGCAGGTATGCAAGACATGGGTAAAGTAATGGGTATAATCAAAAGCAAAGCCGAAGGTCGTGCCGATATGGGCAAAATCTCTGGTTTAATTAAGCAACGATTAACTGCCTAATACTCCCACATACATTAAAGTATGATTGAAGTGAACCGAGCCTTGCGCTCGGTTTCTTTGTTTTTAACTTTAATAAAAAGTACACCTATTAGGTTACTTTAAAATGAAATTTTTTATAGCTTCCCTATTTATTTTGCTATCATTTTGGTAAGTTAAAGCACGCTATATTTTGCATCAAGCAAGTATAAAAAAGTAAATTTCATATTCGTTATTCTTCTTATTATTTCAGGACTGTATTTTACTAATGGCTGGAAAGATCCCACGTAACTTTATAGACGATTTACTTGCCAGAACCGATATTGTCGACCTGATAGACTCAAAAGTAGGTCTAAAAAAAGCAGGTAAGGATTATCAAGCTTGCTGCCCATTTCATAACGAAAAATCGCCCTCATTTACCGTATCGCAAGACAAACAGTTTTATCATTGCTTTGGTTGTGGTGCTAATGGTAATGCAATTTCGTTTGTAATGGAGTATGAAAAGCTTGAGTTTGTAGATGCTATTGAAGAAATAGCAAGCATGCTTAACTTAGAAGTACCTCGAGAACAAGGCACAAACTCAGCACCAGAACGTACTGCTGCACAAAAGCGCTCTGATTACGATTTAATGCTTCATACTGCGCGCTTTTATCAACACCAATTAAAACACCACAGTAATTCTGCTGCCGTTATTGAATATGTAAAAGGCCGTGGTTTAAGTGGTGAAACAGTTAAAAAGTTCATGATTGGCTACGCTCCCAGCGAGTGGGATGGATTATGCCTTCAACTTGGCCGTAATAAAGAACAAAAAGAGCAGTTGGTTGAATTAAAACTAGCTTCAGAAAAAACACCAGGCAGACAATTTGATTTTTTCCGCGACCGATTAATGTTTCCTATTCGCGATAAACGCGGACGCGTTATTGCATTTGGTGGGCGTGTAATGCAAGCTGACCAAGGGCCCAAATATTTAAACTCGCCAGAGACCCGAATTTTTCATAAAGGCTTTGAGCTTTATGGGCTTTATGAAGCAAAGCAAGCCCATAAAAAACTTGAGCATGTAATGGTTGTTGAAGGTTATATGGATGTTGTTGCCCTAGCCGAACAAGGAATTGAATACGCTGTAGCATCTTTGGGCACAGCAACAACAAGCGAGCACATGCATACTCTGTTTAGAACAACAGATAAAGTAATCTGTTGTTACGATGGTGACAGAGCTGGCCGTGATGCAGCCTGGAGAGCGCTTGAAAACGCACTTCCTTATTTAAATGATGGTAAAGCACTGCAATTTGCGTTTTTACCTGATGGCGAAGACCCTGACTCTCTTGTACAAAAAGTGGGGAAGGAGCAATTCGAATTACGCCTAAGCCAAGCGGATGACTTTACTAAAGTATTGTTTAATAAATTAAGCCAAGAAGTAGATTTAACACTCGACTCAGGGAAAGCTAAATTACTCAGTGCAGCACTTCCATTAATTGAAAAAATCCCAAGTGAATTTTATCAAGAAAACATTCTTGAACAATTAGGGCGTTTAATCGGAAGAACACGTGAGCAATTAAATAACCGTTTAAAAACGCCAAAGCAACAGCATTCTATTGAACGTAAATTTAAAATAACACCGATGCGACAAGCGATAGGTATTTTAATTCAACATCCTAATTTAGCTAAAAATGTGCCGTACTTACCTGAACTCGCACAAATGAATATTGCTGGTATAGGGCTGTTGTTACGTTTACAAGAACAAGCTTTAGAGAAAGAAAATGTTACCACTGCACAATTGCTCGAATTTTTTAGAGGAACTGAAGATTATGAGCCATTAATCAAGCTTGCAACGTGGCAACACGACATAAATGAAGAACGTTTAGAAACGGTTTTTAAAAATACTTTCAAGTTTATTGAAGATCAGTGTTTAAATTATCGACTCGAGACCCTATTAATAAAGGACAAGACTCAAGGCCTTAGTAGCGATGAAAGACTTGAGTGTCATTTGTTAATGACAGCGTTAAAAGCGACTAACAGTTAGGGTCTGTTTATCTTTCGAGGTTAAGTTTACAGCAGTGTGTTTGGTATTTAGACAAGACAGAGCCTATGTAGTGTGGTTATTCCACATAAATAGGCGATAACGCAGCATAAATGCCAAACACGCGCTGCCCTTTGGGTTCGACCCAAGGGAGGTTTACTCGTTGTTGCTCGGTTTTTACTTAGCCCACTAGGTTACAAACCTCGCGCCGCGATTAAACCACCCTTGGATAGAATAAACTTTAATCCTGAAAGACCAACAGACCCTAGTCAAAATTGATTTAAACTGTTATACTGTGCTATTCACTGCGTCACATTATTCTAGTTGGCTTTAATGCAAACTACATGATGGCGCCTGTTGTATCAACTTATCAGAGTGGAAGAAAAAATCTCTATGGATCCAACTCCTCAGTCACAATTAAAACTTCTGATTCAAAAAGGTAAAGAGCAAGGCTACTTAACTTTTGCAGAAGTAAATGATCACCTTCCACAAGACATTATAGACTCAGATCAAGTAGAAGATATCATAAGCATGATTAATGATATGGGTATTAAGGTTAGCGAAAATGCGCCTGATGCTGATGAATTAATGATGCAAGAAACAACGACAGACGAAGACGCAGCTGAAGCTGCCGCTGCAGCCCTTGCGACTGTAGAAAAAGAAATCGGCCGTACAACGGATCCGGTTCGCATGTACATGCGTGAAATGGGTACTGTTGAACTTCTTACACGTGAAGGCGAAATTGTAATCGCTAAACGTATCGAAGAAGGCATTAACCAAGTACAGATTTCTGTTGCAGAGTACCCTGAAGCAATCACTTACCTGCTAGAGCAGTGGGATAAGTTTGAAGCTGAAGAAATGCGTTTAAGCGATATCATCGTTGGATTTATCGATCCTAATGAAGATACAGCGCCAATTTCAGCAACTAACATCGGTTCAGAATTAAGTGCTAAGCAACTTGATGACGATAAAGATGACAAAGATGATGCTGATAGCGATGACGAAGATGAAGAAGAAGTAGACACAGGGCCAGATCCTGAAGAAGCGCGCATTCATTTTGAAAATTTACGTGATTTATACAATAAAGCACGTGATACGTTTGAAGCTAAAGGTCGTTCGCATCCTGAATCACAAGCCGCCATTTTTGAAATTGGTGAGCTTTTCAGAACCTTTAAATTAATACCTAAACAGTTTGACCGCATGGTAAATAACATGCGTGAAATGATGGATCGTGTTCGCGTTCAAGAACGTCTAATCATGAAACAAGCTGTACAAATTGCTAAATTACCGAAGAAAACATTCGTTAAGCATTTTGCTAACAACGAAACTGACGCTTCATGGGTAGATTTAGAAATTTCAGGTAACGAAAAGTATTCAGCTAAACTTGAAGAAGTTAAGCCAGAAATCATTCGTAGCATTAATAAATTATCTGTTATTGAACAAACAACAGGTTTAAGCATTGAGCGTATTAAAGACATTAACCGTCGAATGAGCATTGGTGAAGCGAAAGCACGCCGTGCGAAAAAAGAAATGGTTGAAGCTAACTTACGTCTTGTAATCTCAATTGCTAAAAAATACACAAACCGTGGCTTACAATTCTTGGATTTAATTCAAGAAGGTAACATTGGTCTGATGAAAGCGGTTGATAAATTTGAATATCGCCGTGGTTATAAGTTCTCTACTTATGCTACATGGTGGATACGTCAAGCAATCACTCGCTCTATTGCTGACCAAGCAAGAACAATCCGTATTCCAGTACATATGATTGAAACGATTAATAAACTTAACCGTATTTCTCGTCAAATGTTACAAGAAATGGGTCGTGAGCCAAATCCAGAAGAATTAGCAGAACGCATGATGATGCCTGAGGATAAAATCCGTAAGGTACTTAAGATTGCTAAAGAGCCAATTTCAATGGAAACACCAATCGGTGATGATGAAGATTCTCACTTAGGTGACTTTATCGAAGATACAACTATTGATTCGCCAATTGATTCGGCAACAATGGAGTCTCTTCGTGGCGCAACTAACGATGTACTTGCAGGCCTAACAGCCCGAGAAGCTAAAGTACTGCGTATGCGTTTTGGTATTGATATGAATACCGACCACACCTTAGAAGAAGTAGGTAAACAGTTTGACGTAACACGTGAACGTATTCGTCAAATAGAAGCGAAAGCGCTGCGTAAATTACGCCACCCTTCTCGCTCAGATTTACTGAAAAGCTTTTTAGACGCTAAATAATTTAGCGCTACTGTATAAACTAAAAAGGCCGCTATAGCGGCCTTTTTTCTATTTGAAGGAAATAATCATGGCTTGGATCCAAATTCGTATTAACGCCAATGCTGCAACAGCAGATGCAGTAAGTGACCTATTAATGGAAGCGGGTAGTGCTTCAGTAACCTTTATTGACGCAAAAGACACCCCTATTTACGAACCCAAAATTGGCACCGTTGTATTCTGGGCTGATACAACAGTAATTGGCTTGTTTGAAGCTAATCACGATATGAATGCAGTTGTTGCGTTATTGAAACGCCATGATGAGCTAAAAGACAATTTAGTATACAAAATAGAGCAACTTGAGGATAAGGACTGGGAACGTGAATGGATGGATAACTTCCACCCGATTCAATTTGGTGAAAGACTATGGATTTGCCCAAGCTGGCGCGATATTCCAGACCCTACTGCGGTAAATGTACTACTTGACCCTGGCCTTGCTTTTGGCACCGGCACACATGCAACAACGGCCTTATGTCTTAAGTGGTTAGAAAGCCAAGACCTAACAGGTAAAACGGTTGTTGATTTTGGTTGTGGCTCAGGCATTTTAGGTATCGCAGCTATAAAACTAGGCGCTGAGCGCATGATTGGGATTGATATTGACCCTCAAGCACTCGAAGCAAGCTTAGATAACGCTAACCGAAATGGTGTTGCAGACAAACTTGAAGTGTACCTGCCAGAAAACCAACCTGAATTTACTGCCGATATAGTAGTTGCTAATATTTTAGCCCAGCCACTTCGCGAATTGCACAGTGTAATTTTAGGCTTATTAAAGCCAGGTGGTAAAATTGCCATGTCGGGCATTTTAGAAGAGCAAGCGCAATCAGTTGCTGACATTTATGCACCGTTTATTGAACTAGATGACATTGCCGTTGAAGGTGATTGGACTCGAGTTAGTGGCACTAAAAAAGCGTAATAAACTGCACAATCAAATTTAGAGCATTAACTCAAAACATCTACGTAAAGCCTGTATTTAACAGGCTTTACTATTTTTTTACATATCAAAATATTTTCTGATTATTGTATAAAAAATAAAGACTGTACGAATTTCAAACAAATAAACCCAATTGTCATATGGTTATCAAATGTCAATACGAAAAGGGCAAAAAAAAGTTACTTTTGTTCAATTTATAGCCTTTGATTTTTGCTAAAAAAACCGTAAACTTAGCGCCCCTTGAAAAGAGGCCTATTGAATATAGTGCGTATCGGTAAATACCAACTTGAGAATAATGTAATTGTCGCGCCAATGGCTGGCATTACAGACAGACCATTTAGACAACTTTGCCGTCGTTTAGGCGCAGGGCTAGCTGTTTCTGAAATGCTATCGTCTAATCCTAAGGTTTGGAAAACGGAAAAGTCGATGAATCGTATGGATCACAGCGGTGAATCGGGTATACGCGCGGTGCAAATTGCAGGAGCAGATCCTGAGCTTATGGCGCAGGCCGCACAATTCAATGTTGCTAACGGTGCACAGATCATAGATATCAATATGGGGTGCCCAGCAAAAAAAGTGAACAAGAAACTCGCAGGCTCTGCCTTATTACAGTTTCCTGAACTTGTGGAAGAGATTATTGATGCAGTCGTTAATGCTGTTGATATACCTGTGACACTTAAAATCCGTACAGGATGGGATCCGGATAACCGTAATGGTGTAGAGATTGCGAGAATAGCTGAACGTTATGGCATTGCATCACTTGCTGTACATGGGCGTACGCGCGCATGTATGTACAAAGGTGATGCTGAGTACGCCACGATTAGGGATATAAAACGTTCAGTGTCGATTCCTGTTGTTGCCAATGGTGATATTACATCACCAGAAAAAGCAAAACAGGTTTTAGACTATACGGGTGCAGATGCCATTATGATTGGCCGAGCCGCCCAAGGTCGCCCTTGGATATTTAGGGAGATAGACCACTATTTGCGAACTGGGGAACATTTACAGCCGCCTGCTATTGCAGAGGTGCGCAGTATTTTAATGGAGCATTTAACAAACCTCCATCTGTTTTACGGTGAGCCAATGGGAGCGCGAATTGCTCGCAAACATGTATCTTGGTATTTGCAAACCCATGACAGTGATGGTCAGTTTAGGCGAGTATTTAATGCGCTCGACAACCCACAGGCACAGGTCGTCGCATTAGAGCAATACTTTAAAACACTAGCAGCTAACTAAGAAAGAAAGAGACTTAATAATGTTCGAACAAAACGTGACTTCTCCATTTATCACTAACCCTCATGTTCAGTCACACGAGAAACCGCAGCCATTGCGTGATGCAGTAAAAAAAGCTGTTCACCACTATTTAAAGCAGCTTAACGGTCAAGATGTGCAAGACGTTTACGACCTTGTTCTTTCAGAGCTAGAAGCGCCATTACTTGAAGAAGTGATGACATATACACGTGGTAACCAAACTCGTGCAGCTATTTTACTAGGTATCAACCGTGGTACTTTACGTAAAAAGCTTAAAAAATACGGCATGAACTAATATGCTGGCTGTGATTTACCACAGCTAATTATTAAAAAAGCACCCTAGGGTGCTTTTTTTATGCCCGTAATTTAATAGCCGAGTTGCAAAATGCTCACCCTCATTAACGCTTTATAAGTCGTTTTTTGAGTTGTAATCAGTTAAAATGCCCGCTTCTAAGCTAGCTCATTAACTGAGGAAATCAAACTACAATGGATACTCATCGTCCCATTCGTCGCGCACTATTAAGTGTGTCTGATAAAACCGGTATTGTTGAATTTGCCCGCGCACTAGAAGCGCAAGACGTTGATATATTATCAACTGGCGGCACATGTAAACTACTTGCTGATAATGGCATAAAAGTGACTGAAGTATCAGATCACACAGGCCACCCTGAAATCATGGATGGTC
The DNA here is from genome assembly GCF_015864775.1 of Pseudoalteromonas sp. NSLLW218. Lineage (NCBI taxonomy): Bacteria > Pseudomonadati > Pseudomonadota > Gammaproteobacteria > Alteromonadales > Pseudoalteromonadaceae > Pseudoalteromonas > Pseudoalteromonas sp. NSLLW218. Next base: position 197,083 of record NZ_JADYWO010000006.1, read on the forward strand.
GTGTAAAAACACTTCACCCAAAAATTCACGGCGGCATATTAGCCCGTCGCGGACAAGATGAAAGCGTAATGGCAGATAACAACATTTCTGCTATCGACATAGTTGTAGTTAACTTATACCCCTTTGCGAATACAGTCGCTCAAGAAAACTGCAGCCTTGAAGATGCCATTGAAAATATTGATATTGGCGGCCCTACAATGGTTCGTGCAGCCGCTAAAAACCACAAAGACGTAACAATCGTGGTAAACGCGAGCGATTACGACCGTGTTATTAGCGAAATGCAAAACAACAATGGTTCAACAACGTACAAAACACGTTTTGATTTAGCGATTGCCGCTTACGAGCATACTGCACAATACGATGGCATGATTGCTAACTACTTCGGTAAAATGGTTCCTGATTACACCGAGGAAGCTGCTGTAGAGACTAAATTCCCACGTACTATCAATATGCAGTTCACTAAAAAGCAAGATATGCGCTACGGTGAAAACTCACATCAAGATGCAGCTTTTTATGTTGAAAGTGACATTGCTGAAGCATCAGTTGCAACAGCAACTCAATTGCAAGGTAAGGCCCTTTCGTTTAACAACATTGCAGATACTGATGCAGCACTTGAATGTGTTAAAGAATTTGACGTACCTGCGTGCGTAATTGTAAAGCACGCTAACCCGTGTGGTGTTTCAATTGGGGACAACATCCTCGAAGCATACGAGCGCGCTTTTAAAACAGACCCTACATCAGCATTTGGTGGCATTATTGCCTTTAACCGAGAGCTAGATGCAGCAACTGCACAAGCAATTGTTGACCGTCAGTTTGTTGAAGTAATTATTGCACCTAGTATTTCGGGCGACGCTGCAAAAATTGTTGAAGCTAAAAAGAACGTTCGTTTATTAGAATGTGGACAGTGGACAGGTAAAGCCGCTGGCCAAGATATTAAACGCGTTAATGGCGGTATTTTAGTTCAAGACCGCGATTTAGGCATGGTAACGCAAGGCGACTTAAAAGTTGTTTCTAAACGTCAACCTACAGAGCAAGAACTTAAAGATTTACTATTTTGCTGGAAAGTAGCTAAGTTTGTTAAATCAAACGCGATTGTTTATGCCCGTGACGGTATGACCATTGGTGTAGGCGCAGGCCAAATGAGCCGCGTATACTCAGCTAAAATTGCAGGCATAAAAGCAGCAGATGAAAACCTTGAAGTTAAAGGTTCAGTTATGGCGTCTGATGCGTTCTTCCCATTCCGTGATGGAATTGACGCTGCAGCAGCCGCTGGCATTACTGCGGTAATTCAGCCTGGTGGCTCAATGCGTGATGAAGAAGTGATTGCAGCTGCTGATGAAGCTGGCATGGCAATGGTGCTTACTGGTATGCGCCATTTCCGCCACTAATCACACAAAGGGTTAAACGTTGGTTTAACCCTTTTTGTTTGCTATAAATTCACGTATTCTGATTATTCAATAACCTATTTAAAATTATAATGTGAAGGAACAAACAATGAAATTTGCGCTAAAATCGCTACTTGTAGCCACACTAACGATGACATCGACTATGGCGCTTAGCCATAACTACGAATCGAGCCTAGAGCATGCACTTCAATCAAGCGAACGTAGCGCTAAAAACAGCGTTCGTGACGAATATCGTCACCCGGCTCAAACACTGGCATTTTTTGGCTTTAAACCAACTATGACAGTTGTTGAAATTGCGCCAGGCGGTGGTTGGTATAGTGAAATTTTAGCGCCAGCACTAAAAGAGCAAGGCACTTATTATGCCGCGCATTTTCCTGCTGATTCATCAGTTGGCTACTACCAACGCTCTCTTGCAGGCTTTGAACAAAAAGTAGCTGAAGATAAGCGCTTTAGTAGCGTTAAAATTACTGAGTTTGCACCTGTAACACATTTAGATATTGCGCCAGCTGGCAGTGCCGATATGGTTTTAACATTCCGTAATGTGCATAACTGGTACATGGGTAAAGATAAAAGCGGTGCATTAAGTGCATTCCAAGCTTTTTACAAAGCCCTTAAACCAGGTGGTACATTAGGTTTAGTTGAACATCGTTTAGCTGAAGAACGTGCTGACGAAGATCAAAAAACATCAGGTTATATGAAGCAGAGCTACGTAGTAGACCTTGCTAAACAAGCTGGGTTTGAATTAGTGGCAAGCAGTGAAATAAATGCAAATCCAAAAGATACAGCCGATCACCCTAAAGGTGTATGGACGCTACCACCAAGCTTAAGACTCGGCGAACAAGATGCTGACAAATACAAAGCCATTGGTGAAAGCGACCGCATGACGCTGAAATTTAAGAAACCGCTTTAAATAGGAATTTTCGCCATGAATGTTTTAGTCATTGGCAGCGGCGGCCGCGAACACGCACTTGCGTTTAAAGCCGCTCAAAACACCAAAGTAAATACTGTATTTGTAGCCCCTGGTAATGCGGGTACTGCACTTGAACCAAAACTTGAAAACGTAGCAATAAACGTTGACGACTTAGAGGGTTTACTTAGTTTTGCACAGCAAAATAAGGTAGAGCTTACTATTGTAGGTCCAGAAATACCGTTAGTACTGGGTGTTGTTGATAAGTTTCGTGAACATAACATGGCTATTTTTGGCCCAACGGCAGGCGCAGCCCAGCTTGAAGGCTCTAAATCGTTTACTAAAGATTTTTTAGCACGCCACAATATTCCATCAGGCGATTATCAAACGTTTGAACAGATTGACCCAGCCCTTGCTTATTTAAAAGAAAAAGGCGCGCCAATTGTTGTAAAAGCAGATGGTTTAGCTGCAGGTAAAGGCGTAATTGTAGCAATGACGGAAGCCGATGCCGAAGATGCTATTCGCGATATGCTTGCGGGTAATGCTTTTGGCGATGCGGGAAGTCGTGTTGTTATCGAAGAGTTTTTAGACGGTGAAGAAGCGTCTTTCATTGTAATGGTTGATGGCAAAAACGTATTACCATTTGCTACCAGTCAGGACCATAAACGCGCTTACAATGGCGATGCCGGTCCTAATACGGGTGGCATGGGTGCATACTCACCTGCGCCAGTTGTTACTGATGAAATCCACCAGCGCATTATGAACGAAGTGATCACCCCTACGGTAGAAGGCATGGCAAGCGAAGGCCATCCGTACACCGGCTTTTTATACGCAGGTTTGATGATTGACGAAACAGGTACCCCTAAAGTAATTGAGTACAACTGTCGCTTTGGCGACCCTGAGACTCAACCAATGATGCTACGTTTACAATCAGACCTAGTTGAATTGATTGAAGCTGCTAACCGTGTAGAACTTGATAAAACAACGATTAAGTTTGACCCACGCGCAGCCGTTGGTGTTGTACTTGCAGCTAAAGGTTACCCTGGTGATTACCCTAAAGGTGATGCAATTTCGGGGCTACAAGTTGATTATCCTGCGGGTGAAAAAGTGTTTCATGCGGGTACTAAGCAAAGTGGCAATGACGTTGTAACCGCAGGCGGTCGCGTATTATGCGCAACAGCACTTGGTAATACCGTTACGCAAGCGCAGCAGCGCGCCTATGAGCTTGTTAAACAAATTAGCTGGGATGGTATGGAATATCGTACTGATATTGCTTACCGTGCTATTGCACGCGAGCAATAGCTTGTAATACCTATTCATTGGTATAACCAATTAATTTAACTAAAAAAGCGCAGTTTCCCTGCGCTTTTTTAGTGCTACACTAATTAAAAGGTTTTTTAAAAGTACACAAACGTTGGAACTAAGAACTTTACGTTATCATGCAATTGCTGTTGCCATACTGATCTTTATATTTTTTATAATCAGTACATTGGCATCAAACCTTGTCGTGCCTACACGATATACAATTGATAAGACGGCTCCAATGTACCTCGATTACGCCTACTATATTGACGAAACTAAAACTAAAACATTCGATACCATTATTAACCAACCTGAATTACTTACTCATCAACCATTTTCAGATGTTCCATGGAGTTTTAGCCAGCAAAACTATTGGTTGTTTCTTGATTTAGAAAATAAAAGCCTTAATAAGCAAAATGTTGTGGCACATTTTGACAACCCTATGGTCGATCACCTTACGGTTTACCGCCTCGATAAAAACAACAAACTAATTGAAACATACAAACTCGGCGATAAAGAAGAAGCCCTCTCTTTGTTTGAATACAGCGTACCGCATATTCGTTTTTTAGTAGAAAGAAAGTCGTCACAGCGCCTAGTAATGAAAATAGACACAATCGGCATAAGTAAAACACCTGTAAACTTATATCGTGATAAAGAGTTTATTGACTTAGTGCGCTCTCAAACTGGGATCTGGGGTATTTTTGTAGGCGTGCTATTGATGGCTGCGCTTTATAACTTGGTGCTTTATTTTGGCATAAAAGACCGTGTTTATTTAATTTATATTGGCTACATCGTCAGCGCTATTACGCTAATGGGGGCTGTATTAGGTTTTGGTTTTTATATATGGCCTAATCACTGGCAGCTCCTTATAAACGAACAAGTCGTATTTAGTAATTATGGTGTCGCTTTTTTCACCCTTTCTTTTTGCATCATGTTTTTGCGCTACCATAAGGATAAATGCTGGCGCTACAAAATGAGCATCGCCCTACTTTGGCTTATGTTTATTCTTGCAGTATGTAGCTTGTTTATTCCCGAGAACATAGCGGCTCCTATATTTTTTGGTGTGATGGCACTACTTTATATTACCTGTATTATTTTAATATATAACAAGTTACGTAGTGGTTTTAGGTGGGCTAAGTTTTATGTTTTTTCATGGATACCACTAATAATTGGTGCGGTAATTCAACCTATGGAACTTACTGGAGTTTTACCGTATACCTTTACAACTCGCCATGCCTTTTTAGTTGCGATTCTGTGTGAAGTTATTTTAATGGCAATGGCATTAGCAGACCGAGTAAGGTATCAGCGAGAGCGTGCGCTTTATCATGCCACGCACACACAACAAACAAGGTTACTTAATAGCTCTAAGCTAAAACAAGCATTTATGGCACTACAAAGTCAAAACCGCTCAACAACTTTATGCCTAATAAAAATACGTCACTTTAATTCGCTCAATACTATTATTACCTCTTCTCAGGGCTACACACTCATAAAGCATGTAGCCAAAGAGCTTGAGTTAGAACTAAGCCATGAACGCGAATTTACAAACCTCGAAACAGATTTAAACACCAGCCCACGCTTAGCCGATTTGAGTAGTGGCGTATTTGCCTGTATTTCTACTAAAACACAAAACCAAGAAATGCTAGAAACATTATTAACAAAAATAATTAGTAGCCTGCCAAAACAATATGAAATTAAAGGACTAAACCTGCAGCTTAGCTACAGCATAGGTATTAGTAGTGCAGGTAAAAGTAACGATTTTGAATATTGGTTAAAACGTGGTTATTTAGCGCTTAAAAAAGCAAAAAGTAGCGCTAATCAAGTTGGGTCATCGTCAAACACAAATAACCTGATGATGGATGTTGCTTTAGCTGCTAAGTTACAAAAAGCCATCCAAACCAATCAACTAGCGCTTTACTATCAACCTCAAATTAATTTATTCAGTAACCAAGTAAGTGGCGCAGAAGCTTTATTACGTTGGCCCGATCCAACTTACAGCAACTTATCAATTGAAGAATTAATAATACTTGCTGAGCACACAGGTATTATTAACGAGCTAACACTGTGGGTAATAGAGCAAGCCTGTAAAGACATAGTCAAGCTTATAAAAAATGGTTATAACGAGCACACAATTAGCGTAAATTTAAGTGCTAAAAATCTAACTATAAATAACTTAGCCGAAAAAGTAGAAAACATTTTAATTAAATACCAAGTGCCGGCACAGTTACTTAAATTTGAACTTACCGAATCCGCATTCGTAGATAGCCAAGATGCGCTTATAAAGCTAGTTGATGAGTTAACAGCATTAGGCATTAAAGTGGTACTGGATGACTTTGGAACCGGCTACGCGTCACTTAGCTACTTAGTTAATTATCACTTTAGTGAACTTAAAATAGATAAGTCATTTGTTTTTGATTTACCTAATAACCCAACTCACCAAGTTATTGTACAAACAGCCATTGATATGGCGCATAACCTCAATTTATCAATAACAATTGAGGGGGTAGAAACCCAAGAAATTCATCACTTACTCAAAGATATGAACGCTGACTACGCCCAAGGTTATTTATATGCAAAAGCACTGCCTTACACCGACTATTTACACTTCTTAAAAAGCCAATATAGCTTAAAAATGTTAGACTCCTCTTTTTAACATCTTTAGGGGCCAAGTAAAGATGCAAGGCACACTGCGTAAACTAAAATCGAGCTTAACCGAACCAGTACAATATCACTTACCTGTAGGTGAGCACTTAGTAGACTTAAATGCATTTATAGGTAAGGAGCTTACGCTTACCTTTAGTGGCACTATTTTATGTTCTAACTGCGGTAAAAAAACCAAAAAAAGCTATTCTCAAGGTCACTGCTTTGTATGTATGCGCAAGCTTGCTAGTTGCGATATGTGTATTATGAAACCAGAAACCTGCCACTATGACCAAGGTACTTGCCGAGAGCCAGAATGGGGCGAAGCAAACTGCATGATCCCACACTATGTATATCTCGCTAACACCTCTGGGTTAAAAGTAGGTATTACCCGCCACACACAAATACCGACTCGTTGGGTTGATCAAGGCGCGACTCAAGCATTGCCTATTTTTAAAGTGCAAACTCGCCTGCAATCAGGTTTAGTGGAAGTTGCATTGGCTGAATTTATTGCCGACAAAACTAATTGGCGCAATATGTTAAAAGGTCAAAACGAAGCAATTGACTTAAAAGCAGCTGCAGCCGAACTGATCCCACGAATTAGTGAGAAGCTAAATGAGCTAAGTGAATTATTTGGTGCAACAGCAATAGAACAACTTGATGAAGATGTGGTTGATTTAGACTTCCCAGTAACCGAGTATCCTACAAAAATCAGCTCATTTAACTTTGACAAAGACCCTGTAGTAAGTGGTATTTTACAAGGTATTAAAGGCCAATACTTAATTTTTGAAAAAGGCGTTATTAATATTCGTAAATTTACGTCTTATGAAGTAACCGTAGGCTAACGAGCTATGTTAAACAGCTACCCACAGTTATTGGTTATTTATAATGAGCTTGAAATAGCCCATAACCAAAAAGAGCAACAAGAATGCTTACACAGCGTTACGCAAAGTGAGCTAAGCGATGTGCGAGTACTTAATAAGCAAGGTGACTTCCTTAATTTACAAGGCATTGCTTGCCCTAAATTGAATGGCGAGCAGCTAGCACAGCTTGTTACAGCTTATTTATTAAATGAAGGGCAATGCTGCCTTGGTAAAATCAAAACCCTAAGTGCAGCGCAGGCGTTTGATTTACTAGGGTTATAAACTCCCTTCTTATTTAAAGTTCAGTAAGTACTTTTATATGCGCTACAGCACTGCGACCTAAAGCTGATAGCGCATAGCCACCCTCTAAATACGAAATAACCCCTTTGCAACCGCCCTCTTTAGCAACACCACATAGTTGCTCGGTAAGCCAAATGTAGTCATCCTCAACAAACTTTAAGCTTGCCATATCATCTTCTAGGTGAGCATCAAACCCTGCGCTTATAAAAAGTAATTCAGGCTTAAACGCTTTTAATTTTGGTAACCATTGCCCAGTAAATACCTCTTTTAGGTCGTCGCCATTACTGGCAATTGGCAGAGGTGAATTAACTATATGGCTATTATTTTTGACCGCTGTATTAGGATAAAACGGATACTGAAATAACGAACAAAGCAGTACGTTTTCGTCATCAATAAAAATGTCTTGTGTGCCATTACCGTGGTGTACATCAAAGTCAGCAATCGCAATGCGTTTAACCCCTTTGCTTTGGGCGTACTTAACAGCAATGGCTAAGTTATTAAATACACAAAATCCGGATGACGAATCTTTATTAGCATGATGCCCTGGCGGGCGCACAGAACAAAAAGCGGCATCGAGTTTATCAGCAAGTATTTCATCAACAGCTAATAACCCCGCACCTACTGCACGCTCAATCGCTTTAAATGAATCTGGGCATAGCCAAGTATCGCCATCTAAATTAGCAAGCCCTTCGGTTGGTATTGTGGCTTCTACGTGTTTAACTAAGGATTCATCGTGAGCAAGTAAATAATGCTCACGCTCGGCTTTCGGCGCTTGAAGGTGGATTAAGCCAACATCTACACCGCTGGCTAATAATCTGTCGGTAATTGCATCTAAGCGCTCTGGACACTCAGGATGCTCGTCTATCATTTTATGCTTACGGCAATGAGGATGAGAAATAACAGCGGTACGCATAAAAAGTCCCTTACAAGGTGTAAAAACTTAATATAACAAAGCCACCGACGGGTGGCTTTGCGACTTTGGTTTATATCAACATTTAAAATATCAAAGCTATTAGCTACTTTGCTTTTAAATGCAGGTTTCTAAAATCAAAGCTAAAGTCGGTAACCGCTGTTGATACTGCACGCATTTTAGCGCTATTTACACGGTTTTGTGAGCTCATTTCAAAACGAATAAACGCATCCGCTTCAAGTAGCTTTTCATCCCACTTAACAATAAATGTATTACCAGTGTAATGCTCAAGTGTGCCTTTTAAGCGCTTGGTATGCGTAAAATCAATATGCAATTTACTATCAAGTTGCTCAATAATCACATCGCCATACCAATCATCATGTAATGTACCGGTGTAATTAATGTTTGGTAATTGCGGTTGGTAGTCAGCCGGTGCTTCTGGTTTTGCATTAGCGTACGCGCGTTGTTTGCCTTCAAAATGACTTTTAGCTAAATCCTCTACCCAGTCTTTATCTTCAAGCTCAAGCGCATCTTCAAGAACTTCATGGGTTACCGCCGAAAGCGCACCAAAAGCTTGTTGATTAGATAAAATTACAATACCAAGCTTTTTCTCAGGCAATAAAGTAACTTGCGATACCATTCCTAAAATACCACCACCGTGACCTAGCTTTTTAAAGCCGTGATAGTCTTCAATGCTCCAACCTAACCCATAACCTCTAAATTGCTGATGATACGATTCAAACGCGCTTTTAGACGCCATAGACGTAATATGTGGGTGCCACATTTGCGCTTGTTGCTTTTCGCTAAATAGCTGCTTGCCGTTTGGCATTTTACCGCCTGCTAATTGCGTACGAAGCCACTGGCTCATGTCGCTTACACTTGAAGCAATTGCACCTGCACCTCTAAAATCTTCTAGGTAGTTCACAAAAAATGGATGAAGCGTGCCATCCATAGGAATATGACCGGTTGCCCAGTTTTTATTACTTTTTGGAATACGCGAAAATCCCGCACGCGAGTTGTCCATGTGTAGCGGCTGCAATATGTTTTTTTCGATATAATCGTTCCAGCTGATACCCGACACACGTGCAACCACCTCACCAGCGGTAAAAAACATCAAGTTGTTATAAGCATACTTACTACGAAAACTGCTCGCTGGTTTTAAATACTGTAATCCCGCTAAAATTTCATCAACTGACTTATCGGTACTTGGCCAAATCATTAAATCGCCCTGCCCAAGCCCTAGCCCACTGCGGTGGCTTAATAAATCACGAATACGCATTTCGCGTGTTACGTATGAGTCGTATAATCTAAATTCTGGTAAATGATCAATGACGCGGTCATCCCAGCTTAATTTACCTTCATCAACCAACTTTGCCAGTGCCGCAGTAGTGAATGCTTTGGTGTTTGAAGCAATACCAAATAAAGTGTCTTTGTTTACTTTTTTGTTGGTATCGAGATTAGTTACACCAAAGCCTTTAGCAAATATCACTTTATCGTTTTCAACAATGGCGACTGCCATACCGGGTACGTCAAAACGTGCCATTGAGGCTTTAATAACATCGTCAATTTTGTTGGTATCAACTTGTGCCCAGCTACTAAACGTAGTGCCCGCTAATAGTGCAATTGCGGCAAGTTTGGTTAATTTCATATCAATCCTATTTTATTATTTTTTGATGAACTGCAAATTCAATTGCTGCGCGCTCTTGATTGGTATCGCTTTTTTGTGCGCGATTTAATATCGCATCACTGTATTCTTTTGGTACGCCCGCTTCAAGTGATCCGCGATGAACGTGTTTTATGTACCAATCGTATGGTAGTACGTCGCTGTCGTGGGTATTAGCTATATAACAATGTGCAGTTACAGTCTCACCCGTTAAAAGCGTTGGGGCTATATCTACGCAGTCGTAACCTACGCCCTCAATACTATCTAAAATAACTTTTTCATCTTCATTAAGCTCATAAATAACGCCGTAAACCAGCGCGTCTTCTTTATCGCTTGGGCAAATACTGCACTTGCCTGAGCCATCTTTAAATAGCATATCAAAAGTTAGCTCATAACCTTTAAGTACCGCTGTTCCTACACGCTTTACATTCGGTAAGCGCGCTAGCAAACGATTAGATGACATATTAGAGCCAAACGAAAAATTATATAACGGCATTTTATCTCCTACACTTTTTAAATAAGTTAAATAACAACACGTACTGCAAGGGCAATTAAAATAACGCCAATTCCACGGTCAAACCAATAACCGCGTTGTTGGAAAAAACCCCTTACATTATTTCTAGAAAGTATCATTGAAAGCATTGAAAACCACGCCCACGTAGCCAATGCCATGTATACGCCGTAGCCTACCTGTATACTAGTAGGTGTTGTTGGGCTAATCACGAGTGTAAATAACGACATAAAAAATAACGTGGCTTTTGGGTTTAATGCATTTGTGAAAAAGCCTCGCCTAAAAGCAAGCCAAACAGGTTCTTCGACTACCGTTTTTATTTCTACATTGTCTTGATTATTTGTTGGTGGTTTTGCCGCTCTAAGCGCCTGCACACCTAAATAAGCTAAATAGGCACCAGCCACATATTTAAGCGCCATAAATAAGCTAGGTGACTGCGTTAAAATAAGCGCAACACCTAAAACACAATAGGCAACGTGTAATAAAATAGCAGCGCCAACACCGGCACTTGTCCAGAGTGCATTGCCCCTTCCTTGTTGCACACTTTGCTTAAGTACTACGGCAAAGTCAGGCCCTGGGCTTGCTACTGCAAAAAAATGAGCAATAACAATCAGTAAAAATTCATCTAAGTATTCCACGCAGATCCTTGCTAGTTTGGCGAATAAGCTAATAACAGCGGGTTAGCCGAGTTATTTACCAATGCTTTAATTTCTTTTTGCGCTTTTTTAAACTGACCACGTAAATGCGGCTTTAAGTGTTTTTTAGACACTTTATCGTTTTTAAAGTAACTAATCAGAGCATGCATAAATACCGTATGTGTTTCACTTAACTTAGCTTCACGGTTAGCGTATGGATTATAACAAGAGCCACAACCGCCTTTAAACTGATACACCGTGTTGCTCATCATCACACCAAACCCTAAAAAACAGGCAAGTGCATCTGCAGCTTGTGGTAAATACTCCCTACCACCTGGCGGTAGCACCCCAACGTGATGAATAAGTATGGTGGCCAATGTACCCGCATAACTTGCCACTAAATCTTGTGGCTGATTAATCTGATTAGGATTAAAAGAGATACTGACCTTATGGCTTGGCGGCACAATTAAATGACTGCCTTTGCCACGTATTTCATCACTAAATTCAAAGTGCGGAAAAACTTGCGGTTGTAACTGCTGCGGTGCAACTAGTTGGATAGGCCATGCGTTCATACCCGCGTAATTAGTAACGCGGGTAAAAACATTACTCGCCATCTCTTCAATGCTCGATACCGAATCGGGGAAAAAAGTGGCCGTTGGCAGTATTATTTGAGTGTGCTTTGTAAAAAATTCAGCATCAAAGTTTTCTACAGCCCAAATAAATGTATCAATAAGCCATTGCTGTTCTTGCTGTTCTAATAATGGCTTTGATTTAAATAAAGCTAACATAGTGTGCTCTTTTAGATTTTAGTTTAGGTACCAGTTTAGTTTTTCTGTGTAAGTGCCCAATCCCACGCTTGAGTATTGTATAGCGGCACTGTTGATAGTGCATGGTGGTGGCTACCACTGGATTCTTTAGTTGAATACGATAAATACAATAAGGTACGGTTTTCAGCATCGTAAATACGGCGCACTTTTAGTGATTTAAATAATATACTTTTAGATGATTTAAATATCACCTCACCTGATTTACTGCGGTCTATTTTTTGTAGTTGCTGCGCTGTAATAGGCCCTGTTTGACGACACGCTATAGACATATCTGACGGGTCAGAAAAGTCCAAATTAGCCTCTATATGACTAATATGACAAGTAACGCCTTCGAGGATTGGATCTTGCTGCGAATTAACTACAACATCTTTAGTTGTAAATAACCCAAGACTTACCGACGCAACATCATCAGAGCAAGCACTTAATGTAACAACAGCACCTGCAAGTAAAACTAAACGTTTAAATTTTTGTGGTAATTTCATACTTATCCTTAATTAATATATAAGTAACTTAGCACCTACGTTACTAAGCGAAGGTTCACCTGTATGTTTTTATACTAACATCAAAAATAAATACGACTAAATTAGTTTAAAGTAAAGATTTTAGATAGCTCAGGGTTTAGCGAACCCTGTTGTATTTGATACAATTAACTCTCGCTCATGCAGTAACTCATAATAGGAAACGCCTAAATGCCGCACATTATTATTGAACACTCAGAAGACCTCCCTGTATTACCACAAGTTCTCGTAGAAAAAATTCACAATACCGCCTTTGAAAGCGATTTATTTGAGTTAGAAACCATAAAAACGCGCGCTATTGCTTATCAGCAATATCAACTAGGCGCAGGAAAATCAGGGTTTATACATATTGCGGTACATATATTGGCTGGGCGCTCAATTGAACAAAAGCAAATGCTAAGCGAACTGCTACTTTCGTGCTTAAAAACATATTGCAGAGCATCAGACAGCCTAAGTGTAAATATTTACGATATTGAGCATGAAATATACCGTAAAAATTAGTTAACTCTTGTAGTTTTGAGCAATAAAAGTAATCGCTAATAAGTAAAAAGCCCCAACAGGGGCTTTTTTTGTATCCTGAAATCAGATGCAGCTCACTGTCATTTACAAAACAGAGCATGAATAGCGTCCGATCTAACGCTGGAACTTAATAGTGCATTCGCACTATTTCAAATTTAAGAGAGCTTAGCTTAATCTATGGATTATCTTTATTTAAATTATATTTATTATTAGGGGTAAAAAAAGAGTAATAAATTACACGATATTAAATTTATGTAGCTTTAAATAATTTGAGTAGGTATTTTTGGAAAGCTTTGAAAAGTGGTGGCCCCTCCCAGACTCGAACTGGGGACCTAACGATTATGAGTTGCAAAACAAGGACTTACTACGAGTTACTTTTTGATATAACTATTTACTAATTTTCATAGCTATATCATAGGGTTATTGAATAAAACTCACCTCTGATGCATAAATCATTATGTATTTCAAAACGTTAAATTTTACGTTCAAAGTAGCACAGAGGTAGCACCATATGTCAGACACAAAATTTCGCTTCACAGAATTGTCGCTTGAAAAGATAGAATCAAACGGTAAACGCACTCGCTATTATGACAATCTATTGTCAGGACTCATTTTAGATGTGAGCGTAGCAGGTAAGAAGTCATTTAGAGTTTATAAAAAGATACCAGGAAGAGAAACCCCTATTAATGTCACCCTTGGGTACTTTCCATCAATTACACTTGATGATGCAAGGCGAATGGCTAAAAAAGTAATGGCAGATATTGCTGAGGGTATAAACCCAAACGATCTTAAGCGCCAATTTAGAGCCGCTTCTATTACTCTGAAAGAAGCCTTTGAGTCATATATTGAATCTAGAGATCTTAAGCCTATAACTGTAAGAGGTTATCAACAAAAAATAGATTGCTACCTACCTGATTGGCATAACAAGCGCCTAGCCGATATAAATCAAACAATGATTTTAAAGCGCCAGCGAGAAATAACCTCAAGAAGCCCTGCTCAAGCAAATTATACCATGCGCCTAATGCGTGCTTTATTTAACTTTGCTAAAGCTGAATATAAGTCTTCAGAAGGCCGAACATTATTTCCAGAAAACCCTGTAAGTGTACTTTCTGAAAAACGAAACTGGAATAATATAAAGCGTAAAACAACACGTCTGCGCCGATCACAACTAAAACCATTTATAGATGCATTATATGAAGTCAGAAATGAAGCTGCTAAATATCGTAAAAATAGCCGTGTAGGTTTTTGTGACTACCTAGAATTTTTGACCTTTTCAGGCTTGAGAAGATCTGAGTTACTGCAACTCAAGTGGTCACAGGTACACCTTGAAGATAGGATATTCATCCTCAAGGATACAAAAAATGGCTTAGACGTCGAGTTTCCTATTACAGATCGATTAACTGAGATATTTAATCGACGAAAAGAATATAAGATATCTGACTATGTTTTTGGGACAAACAGTAAAAAGGGCTACCTAACTGATCCTAAAAAAACGTTGAAACATGTATGCCAAATTGCAGGAGTAAAAATTACTTCGCATGATTTACGCAGAACATTTACATCTATGGCTGAGAGTAGCGGAGTGTCAGGTTACCTCCTGAAACGCCTTCTAAACCATATTACAGATAAAAGCGACGTAACTGCTGGCTATTTAATTTTAACTGCTGAGGAGCTTAAAGAGCCAGCGGAAAAGGTAACCGAAACAATCGCAAAATATGCAGGCTTGATTGAGCAAGAGCCAGAAAATAAAATGACCGAAATGAAAAGTTTATTAGCAAACTTAACTAAGGTACAAAAGATTGAGTTGATGAGTGCTTTGCTAAGTTAAAATTTATGCTGAATCAGTTTACTTTAAATCTAAAAAAGTCCCTTAGTGGGACTTTTCATTAATTATCTTTGAGTTGCAGACGCTTTATTGACAAGCTGCACTTGAGAGGTAATAGCGCGCTCAATAACTTGACTATAAACTCGCTTCTTCTCGCTTGAACTAGAATCTAACACAAAATCTGAAAGCTTAGAGTTTTGCGTTGGCTTTGGCTTAATTAAATTTGAAAACATAAACACTCCTAAAGCTCGTTTTTTGAGCTGGATGGTGATTCTATCAGGCTCTCCAGATCTTCTCTAGTGAATTTTTCATCTAAATGATGCTCTATTGCCTGAACGTTATCGTGATAAAAACGTGTTTTGCCCTTATAATTTTTAACTAATAAATCCACTTGAATTTGACTACCAAACTTGAGCTTAAGTTCCCTTATAGCCTCCTGAGAAGCAAAGAACTGATCAATAAAGGTCTCAGGTAGAATTCTACGTCCTTCTAGCTTTTCTCTTGCCTCAACGAACTCCCAAGCGAGGTCTGGTTTTTGATATACAAACAGAATTAGTACTTGCCTTTCCTTACGGATAGAGCGTTCAATATTCTTTTTTGCAACATCGTAACTTGCCAAAGTCCCATCTAACAAAAAAGATTGCTTGTTTTTAAACGCATGGTCAAGTGTTCGCTCTACAATAAAAGAAACTGCGCGATGAAATAAATACGAGTTATCACCTGTATAACCAGGTATAAGCTCTCTCAGTTCATCAGGATCAAGCCTAAGTACATTATCAGCTCCAATTTCTTCCAAAAAGGCTTTTGAAGCTTCAGTTTTACCTGCACCAGGCGAACCAGCCATAAAAACAGAAACTGGTCTTGCTTCGGGAGGAAACTGGTTTTTGTCTGTTAACTCGCGAGCTATACGAGTCCTATTACTTTTAGCGTAGCTTATCGCCTGCCGCTCTAGTTCTTCTGGTGTCATATAAAACCTTAATTATCTCTATTCATTATGTCACTTAAGTAGTTATTCGCAAGTGATCAAACTCAGAGTAAGTCTATAGAAGATGAAACGTCTTTTATGTAAGGCGGCTCTTTTCATACACATAATTTTTATTCACAATTCGTGCCTATTAAATTAAGTTTTTTTGTTTTTTAGTTATTAAAGCTATTAAGTAGCACGCTGCATCCACTGATAATAAAGGGCTACAAAGGTGTTACTATTCGCAAGTGACAAACATCTGTACGTCAGTAACAAACTTTTAGTCGTCAGTAACATAAAGCGGTTCACCAGTGACAAACTTTTTTTCATGAGTGACGTTACTAATTATTACTTATACATAATTTATTCAATATACAATGAGACTGTTCATTACTCATGATATGTATAATTTTTTCCACGAAGAAAATTATTGCTGGGAGCTATTAGAATACCTAGATCTGAACTGTCAATTGAAACCCCCGCATTTGGATGGCATGTAAGAATAAGATCTAAAGCACGTATAAACCGTCGTTTGAATCGGCTAAGTTCAAGCCTTCTGAGATATGGAAATATATCTTTATGAAGAGTGGACCACGGCACGAAACTAACTCCACTTTTTTCATAACCTCGGCGAACTAAGTAGATGTATAAATCATGAGCAAGCACAATGTCTTTACTCCTAGCAAACTTAAGAAAACGTAAGTCGATTGAAATAATACCCTTTTTATAGGCTACAAGTGCTTTAAAGCTATTGGAGGGGATATAGAGAACTTCCTTGTATTTTGCGTTGTAAATGCCTAGATGCTGATCACCCAGTAAGTTATCAGCTTCTGCAAAAAAGCCTCTTCTTCTCAATTTATCTTTAGACTTTTCAGTTGGTTCAATTGTAAAGGTAATATCAAATACTCTCTTAAGAGCAAGCATAAAGTTTGCGTATGTACCGCCCGAGATTACCTTTTGCCCAGTAACTCGTTTAAACAGATCACTTACCGAGTTAGCAATTACATAAGATGGGAGTTCTGGTCTTCTGACAATTTCAGTTGTTAGGTAAGCAATAATCAATCTCGCATAGTGCCCATGCGGCAAAGGCTTCGAACTTTTCAATATGACTGTTGCGTATTTTCCGAAGCTCTTAACCTCAGATAAATCTGTTTCTTTAAGAGGTAAAGCACACGGGTCAATTAAAAATGCAGGATAAAAACCAACTGTTTTCATCTTATAAGGACAATATTTTACAATCTCTTCAATCTGATCATCAGTACTCATTGGTGCATCACCGATTCACTTTTTATCAGTGGTTGCTCTTTTATCCAGTTATGAAACTCACTTATTGGGAATAAAGTTTTCCCACCTTGTTTAATATATGGTGGTAGCAGGTGCTCTGATTTACCTTTTCGATTATCGCAAAGCTTATTGTATAAAGTCTGTTTTGAAATACGCATTGCATCAGCGACTTCTTCTAGCGTATAAAATTGTTGTTTGATCTTCATTATTATTCCTATTAGTTATTGGAATAACCTATTCTCCACATATTTCTTAACCTGACTCTCAAAAAGGGGGGGGTCAATTTTTCGATGCTTTTTTTTAAAATAGTAAAAGATGGTAATACAAAGTAAGTCTGATGATCTAAAGTTAGATATAAGTAAGGGTCTTAGAAGGAAATTAGCACTTTATCGAAAAAAAAAAGGCTAAATTTTTGCTCAAAACAGAGTGCTTAAAGTTTGGCATGCCAAACTCAAGCTAAAAATTTAATGAAAACTGTAGGTGATTGGCAAGTTTAAATCATGATCCCAATTGGAAAGCATAACAATCCATTGAAAAAAATGCTGAACGTCTTTTTCAGAATAACCACTATTCACAATCTTTAAAGACTCCGAGCGATTACAAAACATTTGATAACTTTCTTTTTGAATCTCCCAAATCTCACCTTCATCATTTATATAATGATGAAGCATAAAATCTAAGGTAAGCAATGAACTAATTAACTGAGATTCCGATATGTTATTTAATTGGCTACTTAATAGCGCTAATTGTTGATAGCTTTTCTCGCAACCATAAAGCTGTACTGATAATACTGCAAGCACAGGCTGATATGGTTTATTTTCAGGCTTAATCATATTACTTTTCACTTATAGAGCTCTCCACGGGCATGTGCATCTCTGGCCTCCTGTTCAGCATAGTCGTCCCCACAATGATTTACGCTTCCCATGCCATCACTGTACTCATCAATAAAGCGATCCTCCTCTGACTTATCGTCAACGTCTAAGATAACAGCCACGGCTACCGAACCAATAACCTTTAGTGTTTTCCAAATCATATATCACCTCAAAAGCTAAGTATTACTTAGTATCTAAAACACATTAAAGCTAAGAAACTCTTAGTTTTCAAGTTAAGAATAGATATAAATGAAAACTAATGATGACTCACCTTTTCCAAAACGATTAAAAGAAGCAAGAAAAGCAAAAGGACTATCCCAAAAAAAACTAGGGATCTTAGCTGGTATGGATGAGTTCGCAGCATCGGCTAGAATGAATCAATATGAAAAAGGTGTTCATGCTCCTGACTTCAAAACAGTTAAAGCATTAGCTCATATTTTAGAAGTGCCTACTGCATTTTTGTATTGCATAGAAGATGAACTCGCAGAAAAAATTTTATATTTCTGTAGCAAGTAGGTATTAAGTTTGGCATGCCAAACTTCCCTCCCCTGTAATTCAAACCATTTCAAAATGAGGCATCATGAGCAATTCGCCTCCTTTTTACTGGGCTTTGCCCAGACCCCGCTATGTAGAAGCCTAAAATCGGCTTACACATAGCGGGGTCTGGGGATATAAGGCGTTATACGCATACTTTTATTTGCAGATTGAAATGGTTTGAAAAAGTGCTAATCTAGAAGCTAGTTAGCTCTTAACGAGCAAAGAAAAATACAGGCGCTGTTCAGCTGCCTTCAAAACGTAGTAACGAGGTTTACAAGTTTCACTTCACTGTGAAAATCATATTGATGCTTTTACGTATCAAAAATAATTAATGGCGAGATCAGTCCGAGCCAAACGCTATGCGTTGAACGGGGGCGAATAGGCGTTAGCCGCTGAGCTTTAATAGCCAGTCTATCTTACAAATCCCTTGGAGAGTTACTATGTCCTTTAATGCTAAAGCTGAAGCATTGCGCCTGAAAAACGAAAAAAAGCTAATCAGTAAAAAACGATTCAAGCCATCAAAGCTTGATATTCATAAACACAAACTACTAGCGCTTCATAAAGAAGCAACAAGCATTGCTTGTTTACAACGGTGGCTTTTGCGTAAAGGAGTAAAAACGCATTGGAGTACTGTAAAACGATGGATTGATAAAAATGCCTAAGTTCGCAAAGCCTGAAGCGCAAGCCCAGAAGCTAGCTAAAAACTTATACAAGCACAAAATTATTAAATCTCTTGGCACTGCTCGTAATTATAAAACTGCACTTATAAAAATAGCTAGATGGTCAAAGGATATTGGCATTAATGGTGTGCAAGGGATGAGCATTCAGGATGCTTATAAATACCTAGATTACCGCAGTGAGTTTGCAGGCCAAAAAACGCTGGATATGGAACGACAAGCAATTCAAGCTATGTTTAAACTCAACGGCAAACTTGGCCCTAAAGAAACGCTGACTGTCATAAAATCCGAGAAAGAGATAATCGAAAAGTCTCGCGCCTACACTCCAGCCCAAGCTCTCACAATCAGTGAACATCAAACTAGAAATTATAATTTATCTACACAAATAGCCTACGCAGCAGGATTAAGAGCCCATGAACTTTTAACTATAGCCAGAGTATCAGAGCGTAAAGCTGATAGCCGTCCAGCGCTAGACAGCAAATGGCTAGGTCGAGAAGGTAGTATTTATACAGTGAAAGGCAAAGGCGGCCTAATCCGAGATGTATTAATACCTAACGCATTAGCTACACAGTTAGAACAAAGGCGCTTAGCACAGCCTATAACCGTTCGTGACAGGGAAATTAACTATTTGCAACGCTATGAGATTGGTGGTGGTCATAAATGGTCATGCTCATTCTCAAAAGCATCTAGTCGTACACTCTTTTTTTCTAATGGCGGACATGGTCTTAGACATAGCTACGCGCAAGAGAGAATGGATGAACTTAAAGGTTTGGGGCTTAGTAGGCAAATAGCTCTTGAAACAGTGTCGCAAGAGCTGGGTCACTTCAGAGCTGAGATTACAGAGGTTTATTTAAAGTAAGGAGCAGGACGAAAGGGATTTAATTATTAAAGCTGCTAGTTAATATTCAGGCTAATGAGGGAATTCAAACTTTCTAAGTATCAGTTTCGCAAAACCGACTCCAGTATTAGACAAGCGATATTTTCTAATTTTATTAATAACAGCAATTTCAAATAACTCACTCCTATTCATTTTAAAAAACCTGCCAACATTAGTCACATGCTTCGGCTTAGAAATCCCGTTATTATTAATCATCTCTGTGACCTGAGTGGTTGTAAAGAATTCAGATTTCTCAGCATCTCCTCTAGCAACATATAAGACTAATATAATTAACTCTTTTAGAGAAAGCTTCTCAAAATTAGAATGTTTTTGCCTTGTTTGCAAGCCCTGTCCTGCTAAAACGAGCTTCGATTCATAGTTAGTATATAAATCGTTCAACGAGCTCTCATTAGATATTTCCACCGCTTTTGCTTTTTCATGTATTAGTTTCGCAACCCCCATTTCCAATTCCCTTTCATCTCTTTCCTGGAGACCTTCTTCATTAATACTGTCGATGGGCCTGTTGCGCTGATTCTTTCGGTTAAGTCTAAGCTGACTATTGGCTGTCACTAAGACTCTCCTACTTTTATATTTACCAGAAAGATTTTGCTCTATAAACTCTACCTCTTCAACTAAGCGGAAACCAGTAATCACAATATTTTCATCTCCAAAAGAAGATATATATTCAAGAACTTTCTCTGCAACTAGAAATGGAGAAGTCTTCAATATTTCTCTAGCAAAAGCCCCTATCGCAATATCACTTCCCAATCCATGATGTTGCCAATAAATAACATGCATAAAGTCAGAAGCTTCTATGTGTAGGAAATCAAACTTATTTATTAAGTATGTCGCAATTGTGGTTTTACCTGAACAACTTAATCCATAGATAATATGACAATTAATATTATCAACTAAGCTACCTGTTTTGCTTAATGAATTTGTAATTTTACTTTTCTCTTTAAGCAATTTGTAGCGATCTAAAACTTTAAACATTTCCTCAAATGCTTTTTTTCTAAAATCATACAGATCTGCTTTTTCAATAGGTAACATGCTCAATACGGTTGAAACATTAACAGGTACAAACCATTTATTAAAAGTTTTATTATCAAGCCACGGGTATATGATATTTGATTCAAAATCGTATTCTTTAATCGTAAAGCTGCCTTCTGTCTTACCTACAAAATAAAAAGGCTCTTCTCTAACCTCTGGCAAATATAAAACTAAATCCGATCTAACCGTAACTGAGCGATCATTTCCTAGTAAATCTAGTTCTAAATCAATATCTATAAAATTTGCATTTTCCATCCAATACTTAACATCAAGGCCTGGGTATTCATAGTTGTATTTTCTAGAAAGCGCATGAATATCTACAGAGGTATCTTCGATTAAAAATGACTTAACTGCACCAAGCTTAGATTTTTTAAGTTGAGATAAAGCACTTTGGAAGCTCATTTCAAGGAGTTTGCGTCTATTGTATAATCTTGGTTCTTTGTAGTTTGCTAAGCTAGTAATTTCATTGAAATTTCTTATCGTGATATCATAATTTCTACATATATGACGAGCATTTTGCATCTTTATTCGACTTGAAGTAAAAAAGATAAGCTCAAACATACTCTAACTTCCGTCCAGTGTTATTTGGCCTTAGTAATATCTCATTTAAATCATATTTTTCTTTCACATCGCGAATAACCTTTTTATTTTTTCGAGAAAATATGAATACCCCTGGCCCCATACTACTCATTCCAATACCCTTAACATCTTCATTTTCAAGCATAGAAAAAATATTTTTAACATTAGAACCACTGTATTGAACCTCAGCCAATTTCCATGCTGTGTTTCTTATTAAATCGATTGCTTCAATAAATGTTTCATAATTTTTGTCTGCTAATGATGCTGAAACCATAAATATTGCGTTATAGCATGCTTCAAAAGAGTCTATTTTAGCGATAGGAGTAATGGCATTAAAAAAGTCAGCCTCTTGCTGCCCGAAGTTATTAAACATACCTTTTGGATAAAGAAATACTATATCGCCAAAAGGATAGCTTTTTTGAAAAAGTAAAGTTGGAATTTTATTGGGTTCAACCAAGGCCGAAGGTAAATGCGGTTTATTTTCAGATTGTATTCCTGTATCAAATACGAATCCCCCAGTAAAATATGAATGAAGACCAACCCCAGAAGTTCCACCTCTACCCGATAGTACTTGCAAAAATTGAGACGTATAGTCATACCTATTGATAATCAAAAGCGCTTCTATGGCAGCTAGAGTTATAGCAGTACCACTCCCTAAACCAATATGTGGCAGAGGGGCATTATATAAACATGCTTCTAAACCATGAGGAAGCTTTAGGTCTATTCTTATTTGCTCGAGCCTTATGACTATTTTATCTAATGTGGGTTTGAGCTCTTTAGGAGTGTCTTTAAATTGAATAAGACTAGATTTTTTACCAATTAATTTAAAACCTGAGTCAACAGCCATTCCAAATCCACCATTACTCCTAAATGAGCACTGGTGCATTGCAATTAGGTTAAAATGAAGCCTTAATGGAACTTTAATCGAAACTTTCTGCATTATTCCACTCAGTATCAAAAAATTTCTTGTAAGGGGCTACAAAACTAGCGTTTGAACGGAAATGAATTGAAGGTAAGTACTTCCCTCTTTCGTTTTTGAAATACGGCCCTATTACTGCATCTTTATCTGTAATGAATAGATTATGATTAGGTTCGTGCTTATAAAATTTCACTTGAAAGCGCTCACTATATTTATCAGTAAGACGTTTAATCGCTCGTTCACTGATGTCATATGAGGGCTGTTCTTCTGATTCTAGATAATCCCGATGAGTAAGTAACATTCTGACTATTAATTTTGGGTTATTATCTAACTTTTTTATGAGCAAATTATCTTCTGGCTGTTCTTCGCAAAAATCTTCAAAGAAACGTTTTGAAGTGTGAAATAGCAGATCAAATTGAGCATCGGCTTTATTTATTAATTGAGAGTAATATCTCCTATCTCCTCTGGTACTTAAAAACTCTAAGACACCGCTATCCTCAAGTTTTTCATTATTCCGGTAATTTTTATAACTGATCAAATACTGAACTAAAGAAACTAAAGATGATATTGCCATGCCTCCTACGATTGGAGCCCACTTTTGTTCGAAAACTTCTTTGGCATATAAAACAAGTAGAATAGCAGTTGTTAAAAATAATAAAATAAGAACAATTAATGATAAAGAAATTTTAACCTTCTGTGCGTGCATCTATAATCCATTATGTATTTGATAATTTGTTAAAACTATACTGTATTAATTCAGCATGGTAAATTCAAAAGTAGCACAGAGGTAGCACAGGGTAGTTTAGGTTAGTAGGTATTTACTTGGAAAGCTTTGAAAAGTGGTGGCCCCTCCCAGACTCGAACTGGGGACCTAACGATTATGAGTCGTGTGCTCTAACCAACTGAGCTAAGGGGCCAACTTTTATATAACTGCAAGACAGTTAATTTTTGAAGCGTTTAGCCACAGAGCGACTAAAGCGGACTGCAGTATAAAAACTTTTTAGGTGCTTGTCACTACCAAAAACCTTTATTTTAATAATCAGTAAGCTAACTGCTTAAATAGTAATCTTTTAGGCGGGTATAAACATAAAATGTAAGATATTTCCCACTATATTCTCTGCATTAAATTATAAAAACCTTCCTTCAACATGTAGTCTTTTGTATTTAACGCTCTAATTTTTTAAGTAAAGCTAACATATATGCGTAGGCATACAAGGCTGTAAAAAATATGCTTGGGGCTACTGTAAGTGCCAAATTAGGTGTCTCATTAATTACATTCACAATAACCACTAAGCTCGATTGAACTGTAATTGGAATAATAGGCGCGAAAAGTACGCCTGCTATTTTTTTGTTATTTAGATGTGAGGCGCTAGAGTTAATTGCATTATTGAAGCTTTGTCGTATTGCTACGTTTTGTGGTGTTTTAGAATGAAACATACAAATAATTGGAGTTACAAACGCAAGCGTTACATAACTAGACTTATACTTGTTGACGACCTTTTCTAAAATAAAAGTAAAAAACAGTGTTACAAATCCACTATACAAACCTTGCACTAATGCAGCTTGAAGCGTGACCGATTTAGCAATATCTGCCGAACTGTTTGCCCAGTAGGCCCAACTAAAATAAAAAACGAATGACACAACGCCTGACAGTATAAGTCGAATATTCAATTAGCTACCTCAATATGCGTAAAAACTTGGTTTAATGATAACACTAGAAGTGATGGTAATATTGCCACTTAATAATAGAGTAATTAATCGCGTATTGTAGATATATAAACAAACTAATGTTAAAGATTTCCTAAATGGCATCAATACAGAATCAGTACGCTACTGTTAGTTAGAAAGCTTAATTGAAGTAAACGATAGGTGTGGCTGAGGGAATGTTGGGAGTGAGTTACAAGAAATAAATCACTTAGTTTGAGTAAATTAAAAATTAGATTTTGATAATAAATATTTACTTTAAAAACTAATATTGTGAGCCGATCAGTACTGAAGCTTTTATTTAGCTAAACCTCAGTAGTCGGCTTACACAATATATAATCTGTCATTATTTTTTCGCAATAATGTAGATTGCATGTATTAACCCTGGGAAGTAACCTAACAGTGTTAATAAAATATTTAGCCAAAAATGCATACCTAAGCCAACTTGCAAAAATACACCTAATGGCGGCAATAAAACTGAAAGTATTATACGAATAATATCCATGATTAAACTCCATTTAAATTAAGCATTAAAAAGGCGTAAAGCCCAGTGTTAGTGGGCCTTAACTATACTGTGTTATTCAGCAGTAATAGATAGTTTATCAACTACGTCACGAACATCTTCAGCATTTTTAGCAATTTTAACTGCTAGTTGTTTTTCAGCTTCAGACTCTACTGAGCCATTCAGAGTTACTATACCGTTGTCGGTATCAACATCGATGTCTGTACCACCAACTTCTGAGTCAAACAGGAAGCGAGTTGTGATTACAGTGGTGATTTTAGCGTCCGTTAGGTCGTTATCATCATCGTCCGTCATGTCTTTGTTTCTATCTTTTGTGTCCATGCTTTTAACAACGGTAAGGCTGTTTTCAACATCAGATACGCCATCTAGGCTAAGTACAAGTTCTTCTGCTAGCTCTTTATCAAGCTCGCTATTAACTTTACCTGTAAGTACTACCTTGCCATTTTTTACATCAGTGTTAATGTCAAAGTTGTTTAGATTAGTGTTCATAAGTAGAACTGTTTCTGCCTTACCATCAATCCAAGCATCTTTACTTTCGTTTTCCCAGCTGTTTGCTTGGGCACCCATAGCCGTAGTACCAAGAACTAGAGCTGCGATAATAGATTTGTTAAATGTTTTCATAATCTTTCTCCTTTTGATTAAAGACACTTTAACTAATGCGAGCTTTAGGCCAACTTTATTTCTATATATATTTCAATAGCTTGATGTAATTCTGGGATAAGGCACTATCTATAGCTGTGTAACTATTTACAGGCTACTCGGTAAAACTTTCTCAAATAGTGAAAATAACTAGATAATTGCATTTTTGGTTAATCTATCGTTAATATAACAAAACATAAAACATCATTGAAAATTAAACTATTGATAATTAAGATTATTATATTTGGTGCGTGCTTTGCATATAAACATCAGAAGCAGTATTAATAGCAAATATAATAAGGAATGCCCCATGTCTGTAAAAGTCGAAGACCGCCCAATAGAGCAAGTACGCGAACAAGTAATTGATCAATTAATTTATAATTACAGTCATGGGGTGATTTCTGTTGATGCATTTGAGAGACGCTTAGATAACGCGATGGATGCACCTAATAACGAAGCTCTTTTAGCCTTAGTAGAAGATTTAACACTTAATACTGATCAGCAATATAAAGCAGAAAAACAATCGCAATTTACACCACATTATAGTGCACAACAAAACAGTGATGATGATTTTACATTACGCAGCATTTTAGGCTCTAACGAGCGAAGCGGTCAGTGGGTCGTGCCAAAGAATATATATTTGAGTAACTTTATGGGATCGGTGGTGCTAGATTTTACCGATGCCATTTTTGCGCATCAAAATGTAACTATTCACGTTAACTGTATTTTTGGTAGTGATGAGATTTACGTACCAGAGCATGTAAATGTAGTGTCTAAAATGTTTTGTATTTTAAGTAGTCTTGAAAATAAATCTGTGTCGCTTAACAAACGCCAAGGTCCTACTATTCACATTGAAGGAAAGGCAGTTATGGGATCGGTTGAAGTAAAAATAAAGCGCACAATCAAAGAAAAATTTATGAGCTTTGCTAATGAGCTAAAAACACAACTTGGCGCTGGAAATAATCGTTCATAAAGCCTCGTTAAGCACCGCACTTTGCGGTGCTTAACCTATTATAAATCGTTATTTCGCTCACTTGGTATATCACTTAAATATTCTACAAATTCTACTTCAAACCCTGCGGGATCAATAAAGTAAACATTCTTTCTAAAAGGGTTCTCACTACCTTGCTTACTTATCCCAAAACCCGTTTTATTTAAGCGTGCTACTACTTCATTTAAGTTACTAGTTACATAAGCAAAGTGTGCAAAACCAACTTGATGGCCCGATAAGTTTCTGTTTTCACCCTCACCATGATCGCTTATCGCAATATAATGCGTGTCATCCCCAAAGTGTACCCAGCGTCTTGGTTTTCCATGCCAATCGCCTCTGCCCTCACTTCTAATCGACCAATGTGGAAATACAGCTCGGTAAAATTTAAGCATACTATCTATATCACGCGCGACTAAGTTTACGTGCTCTAAATACATAATGTTGTCCTATCAATTAAGTTAGGAGCACGATAAAACCTCAAGCTAACTTTAGGTAAAGCGTTATTTAAAATTAATTCGATTTAATAAACACATAAAGGAACATAATGACTTATTAATTGCTCATTATTATTTTTTAAAAATATATAAACATTTCAATCTTGTATAAAAAACAAGCACAAGTATTTGGGGTTTATTGTTTACTTTATGTCAAAAGTCGCTAAAATACGCCGGCTGAAATATATAAACGTTCTTTTACAACCCAAAGGTAATACCATGCATCCAATGTTAAACATTGCGGTTCGCGCTGCGCGCAACGCAGGCAAAATTTTACTTCGCGCAAGTGAAGATTTATCAAAAGTTGAAGTGCAACAAAAAGGCGCTAACGACTTAGTAACCAACATTGATAAAGAAGCCGAAGCCGTAATTCGTGACACTATTTTACAGTCTTACCCTACTCACTCTATTGTTGGTGAGGAATTAGGTGAGCATAAAGGCAAGGATGATGATTACCAATGGATTGTAGATCCTATCGATGGAACAACTAACTTCATCAAGGGTATCCCTCATTACGCGGTTTCTATCGCACTTAAAGTTAAAGGTCGTTTAGATCAAGCTGTTATTTATGATCCAATTCGTGGCGAGCTTTTCACTGCGTCTCGCGGACAAGGCACTCAGTTAAACAGCAAACGTCTACGTGTTAGCAAAACAACGGTCCTTGCAGGCACTGTACTTGCTACTGGCTTCCCTTTCAAAAACAAAAACCACATGGACGCATACACTGAAGCGTTTAAAGCATTGTTTGTACACACTGCAGACATTCGCCGCGCAGGTTGTTCTGCTTTAGATATGGCATACGTTGCAGCTGGCCGTGTTGATGGTTTTTTTGAAATTGGTTTAAAACCTTGGAACTCTGCTGCGGGCGAACTAATGGTTAAAGAAGCCGGCGGTATGGTTGTAGATTTCGCTGGTGGTAATAACTATAGCCACAGCGGCAATATCATCTGTGGTTCACCAAAACTGACCCAAGCAATTATTCGTGAAATTCGTCCAGTATTAACTGAGTCGTTACTTCGCTAATTTAATGCTATTAATAGCATGCTAAAAAGGAGCTCAGGCTCCTTTTTTTGTGCCTAAAAATAAGGGTTATCGAGTTTAATCTCAACCGTTTTGCCTTTTGTATACGGTAAAGTATTTAAATCCTTTGCGAAGTATTCATCAAATAATGCATCAAACTCGCCGTTTTTCTGCATCACAATTAACCCCTCTTCAATAGCCTTTGCCAATTCAGGTTTACTTTTAGTCACAAAATAATAAATACCCGTTGGGTAGCTTATGTACAAGTTTGGCACCACAACAAGGTTACTTTGCTTGTTTTCGATAAGTTCGGAATTAACCTCAATAAACGAGCGAGGAAAGTAATCTATTCGCCCACGGCTTGTTAGAGTAAACATGGCTTGGTAGTTAGTAAGCGGCCTTACATGTAGCCCGTTGTACGACATGATTCTTGTATCTGGCCAGTTGTGACCTTGCACTGCTGAAAACTCTCCTAGCTGCTCAAGAGTTTTTACGTTTTTAAAACGTGCTACATTTTGTTTATTAGTTAATAAAGCTCGCTTACCTATATAGCCTTTAAATAGTGGAATTTTTATTGCCAAAGCGAGCGTCTCTCGCTCTGGACTACTCATACTCCAATACATATCTAATTCGTTATCATCTAGGTTTATTAACTTACGCTTTTGCAGATCTGATATAGGGGTCATTCGGATAACACTGGGATAGTTAACACTCTCAAGTGCACGTACCAATAGCTCATTAAGGTACTCTTCACGAGCATTTTGAACATCTTGCTTTTGAGCTACATTAATTATTTGCTCTTGCGCCACAAGTGCAAAACTTACAAACAGAGTTAATACACTAATTGAAATTTTTATTGGCAACATAACAATTACCTACTTTATTTAAATCACCTGCTTATTGCTTGCTAAGCGCACCACAGCGGGTGCTGGCCCTTTACGTTTGCAAATAAACAAATAACTATGGCGATAACGTTTGGCCTCTTTTTTAGCATCAGTTGCAAGTGCTGCAACCTGATGGCTGTTTTTACATTGCTGTAAATCAGGCACAACTAAGCCAATCGATAACGTTAGTAAAGGCACAAATTGCTTTTCTCCTTCACGATTTGTGGCCCAATACCCTTTGCTCTTTATGTGCTCAGGTGTAAAAAATATACGAGACTGGTGTTCAAATTGCTCAATAATGGTATTACATATATCAACAGCGTCGTGCTGATCAAACACCACCATAAAGTCATCGCCACCTATATGCCCTACAAAGTTAGCACTATTTTTACACGCTTGCACTGTTACATCAGCTAATAGTTTAATTACACTGTCGCCGCTAGCGTAGCCATATAAGTCATTAAATTGCTTAAAATGATTAAGGTCTATATACGCGAGTGAAAACGAATTACTACCTCTTAATCGCTGCTCTATAGCCTCATTAATTGCTACATTACCAGGGAGCATGGTAAGCGGATTAGCATGTTGTGCATGACGTATTTTTTCTTCGGTTATGTGTTTTAAAATATCGCGAAGCGGCGCTAATCCTAAATAAGCTTTTTCTCTAGTTATCACTATATGGCGGCGTATATCAAAGTCTTGCTCAGTTATTTGCTTACTTACGGTATCGAGTAATTGGTTTTCATCAACGACTAAGGGCTGCTTATCCATAAGTGCAGTAACTGGGCGTTTATCGTAAAGGGCATGTCCATAGGGCGCTGCAAAAACTTCTGTTAATTGATCTCTGTGAAGTAGCCCTATTGGCTGGTTTTCAGTACTTAACACTGCAATACTTATAAGTAATTTATCTTGCTCAAAGAGCTTATGTGCATATTTACAACGAGTATCACTATTTATTGCAGGTTGCGTAATCGATAGGCGACCTATGGCCATTGATTGATCTAATAATGCGTTTGTTTGCACAAATGAAAGTGCCTGCAGCTGTTCTGAGCTGAAGTCCTCACTTGGCTTTATGCTTGGCTTTTCGAGTAAAAACCCTTGTACATTACTAATACCTAAATTCTCTACCAATGTAAGCTCTTCTGCGCGCTCTATGCCTTCGGCAATAACCTGAGTATTAGTAGCTCTAGCCAGAACGGTAATAGATTTCAAAAACTCTTTTTTAACTTCGCTTTCATCACAATGATCAATAAAATAGCGGTCAATCTTTACAAAGTCGGGGCATAGTTCAGACCATTGCTTTAATCCTGAATACCCAGCGCCTAAATCATCTATTGCTATAGTAAAACCGAGCTCTCGATAATGGGCAATCGTTTTTAATAACAAGAAGCCATCATCTACTTTTTCTTGCTCAGTAACCTCTATAACTACACGGTTAGCAGCTAAGCCAAATTGCTCTATTAGGTGCAGTGTTTCCCCTTTAGGGTGGCAAGGGTCTAATAGTGTTTTAGGGCTTACATTTAAAAATAATTTACCTTGTAGATTAAGCCTTACAAAGTTTTCAATCGCTTTTGAGCGACATAGTAATTCAAGCTCCGAAATTAAACCTTCCTCATGGGCAACTTTAAATAACGTATTAGCCATTTCTAACGGGCTATTTTTAGGTCCTCGACTAAGTGCTTCGTAACCTAAAATAACTTGATTACTAATATCAAAGATAGGCTGAAACAGCGTAGTTATTTCACCGCTTTTTAAAATGCACTCTAATACTTTGCGCTGAATCGTCACGTATTTGCCTAATAACTATTTTGATTGGAGCAATAAAGTACCAAGTGTGTATGACATTTTTATTGCGCAAAAAATGCGCTCATAAAAAAACCGCTCATAAGAGCGGTTTTTATTAAGTACAAACCTAGTTACGGCATAGCGTCTTGGTCTGCACCTTCTTTTTCAATTACTTCTGGTATTAAGTCTTCTTTGCTTACGCCCATTGCTATAGCAACAGAGCTCGCAACATAAATCGAAGAATAAGTACCAATAAACACACCAAACAGCAATGCAGTTGCAAAGCCATGAATGGTTTGTCCGCCCCATGCAAACAAAGCAATCAATACTAAAATAGTCGTGATTGAAGTTACAAGTGTACGGTTAAGTGTTTGTGTAAGTGAAATATCAATAATTTCTACAGTATCGTCAATGCGCACTTTGCGGAAGTTTTCACGTATACGGTCAGATACAACAATCGTATCGTTAAGTGAATAACCTATTACCGCAAGAATTGCCGCTAATATAGTTAAATCAAACTCTAAACCTAATACCGAAAATAAACCCACAGTAATAATAACATCGTGTAGTAGTGCACCTACCGCACCCACAGCAAAGCGCCATTCAAAACGAAATGCAACGTAGATTAAGATACAAATAAGCGCAGTTAGCATGGCAAGGCCACCCTGCTCTTTTAAGTCTTCACCTACACTTGGGCCTACAAACTCAATACGGCGCATTACTACGCTGTCGTCTGCTTTTTTAAGTGCGTCGATTACTTGGTTACCAATCACTTCAGCTTTTACATCGCTACCGCGTGGTGCTAAGCGAACTAAAATCTCTTGGCTTGAACCAAATAGCTGCACTGATGCATCAGCAAAACCATTATCAGCTAGTGCATCACGTACTTTTTTAAGGTCAGCCGGTTGTGAAAAACCCACTTCTACCGCTGTACCGCCGGTAAAATCTAAACCAAAGTTTAGGCCCTTAACAAAAATTGATGCAAACGACGCTAAAATTAATAACGTCGAAAAACCCATAGCCACTTTACGAAGAGACATGAAACGAAGGGTTCTACTACCCAAACTTAAAATTTGCATGTCAGCTCCTTAAATCGAAAGTTTATCAATACGTTTACCACCAACAAACAAGTTGATTACCGCACGGGTACCAACGATGGCTGTAAACATTGAAGTTAAAATACCAATCGCAAGTGTTACTGCAAAGCCAGCTATTGGGCCGGTACCTACTGCAAACAGTATAATGGCAGCAATTAGCGTGGTGATGTTGGCATCGAATATAGTGCTAAATGCGCTATCGTAACCAAAATGAATCGCTTGTTGAGGGCTACGGCCATCGGCCAGCTCTTCACGAATACGTTCAAAAATAAGTACGTTAGCATCAACTGCCATACCTACCGTTAATACAATACCGGCAATACCAGGTAGCGTAAGTGTAGCGCCTGGAATTAAAGACATAACACCAACAATTAGTACTAAGTTAGCCGCAAGCGCAAGGTTTGCAACCATACCAAAGCCTTTGTAGTACACAAGCATAAACACAAGTACAAACGCAAAGCCAAGTGCAACCGCAGTCATACCCGCTTCAATATTCTCTTGTCCTAAGCTTGGACCTACTGTGCGCTCTTCAACAATTTGAATTGGTGCAACAAGCGCACCTGCACGAAGTAGCAAACTTAAGTTATGTGCTTCTGCTGGGTTATCAATGCCTGTGATACGGAACGAGCGATCAAGACGAGCTTGAATTGTTGCTACGTTAATAACTTCTTCTACCTTAATAGGCGGAAGCGCTTTACCGTCTGCATCTTTTTTACCTGATGGCTTATATTCAATAAATACCGTTGCCATACGCTTACCAATAGCACGTTTGGTAAAGGCATTCATTTTTGCCCCACCTTTGCTATCGAGCGTAATACTAACTTGTGGGCGTTGGTATTCATCAGCGCCAGATTGCGCGCCAGTAATATGACTGCCTTCTAGAATAATACGCTTTTTAAGTACAACAGGGTAACCGTCGCGGCTCATGATCATTTCAGTACCCGCTGGGATACGACCTTGGGCAGCAGCGCTAATATCAGCGTTTTCGTCTACTTCACGAAATTCAAGTGTTGCTGTTGCGCCTAAAATTTCTTTAGCGCGTGCTGTGTCTTGAATACCTGGTAGTTGAACAATAATACGCTCAGCGCCTTGGCGTTGTACGTTAGGCTCTGCAACACCAATTTGGTTGATACGGTTACGAATAATCGTTTCATTTTGCTTGATAGCGTAGTCACGAATCTCTTTGAGTTTTTGCTCACTCATTGTCGCAAAGAATGCTTTATCGTTACTGCTGTCATCAATGTAGACATTTAGCGGGTAGCGAGTTTCTAAGAAGCTCTCTGCTGCGTCTTTATCTGCTTCGGTACGCATTTCTACACGCATACGATCGGAGCCTGCTACGCGGCGAACACTACGGTAACGTAGTTTTTCTTCGCGCAGGTCGCTACGAAAATCTTGTTCCATTTGCTCAAGCTGGTTATCAACCGCTGTTGCCATGTCGATTTCCATGGTGAAATGTACGCCACCACTTAAATCAAGCCCTAGCTTCATAGGGTTACCACCAACCGCTTTTAACCAAGCTGGTTGAGCAGGTGCCATATTAATGGCAGAAATGTAATCGTCGCTCAGTGAATCGCGCAGTAAGTCATGCGCTTTAAGCTGTTCTTCAACATTTTTTAAACGAACTAAAATTTGTCCATCTTCAAGTATTGTCGATTTAGCGGTTACATTATTTTTTTCAAGGATTGCGTTTACTTTGTCTACAACACTGAGATCTACATCAGCGCCTTTAGCACCTGAAACTTGTATAGCCGGATCGCGACCATACAAGTTTGGAGAGGCATATAAAAGGCCAATGGCTACCACAGCTAAAACAAGTAAATACTTCCAAACTGGAAACTTGTTTAACACGGGGTCGTCCTTATTATTTTTATAGCGACTTCATTGTGCCTTTTGGCAATACTGCAGATACTGCAGATTTTTGTACTGTTACTTCTGCTTGCTCGTTTAAAGAGATAACGATGAAATCTTTCTCTTCAGAAATTTTCACAATTTTACCCACTAAACCACCTTGGGTAAGTACTTCATCGCCTTTAGCCATCATACTCATTAAGCTTTTGTGCTCTTTAACGCGCTTAGCTTGCGGGCGGTAGATTAAAAAGTAAAAAACCAAACCGAAAATAGCTAACATAATTAGCATTTCCCAACCACCGCCTGCCGCAGGTTGACCAGCTGCTGCGTGTGCATTTGAAATAAATAAACTCATGATACTTCCTCTTTAATTTTAAAGTTTAATTTTTTATATCTACTAGCTCTGGCACGTCTTGGCCTCGGCGAGCATAAAAATCTTGTACAAATTCTTCTAATTTACCTTCGCTAATCGCATTACGTAAACCTTCCATAACACGTTGATAGTAACGTAAGTTATGAATTGTGTTTAGTCGCGCACCTAAAATTTCGTTACATTTATCAAGGTGATGCAAATAAGCTCGTGAATAGTTTTTACACGTATGGCAATCACACTCAGGGTCAAGTGGCCCTGTGTCTGTTTTATGTACTGCGTTACGTATTTTAACTACACCTGTGGTAATGAATAAATGGCCGTTACGCGCATTACGTGTTGGCATAACACAGTCAAACATATCAATACCACGGCGAACAGACTCAACTAAATCCTCTGGCTTGCCTACACCCATAAGGTAGCGTGGTTTGTCTTCTGGCATTTTAAACGCACAATGATCAAGAATATTCATCATTTCGTTTTTAGGCTCGCCTACTGATAGACCACCTAATGCATAGCCATCAAAGCCAATTTCTTCTAAGCCTGCTTGCGATTGTGCACGTAATTCTGGATACATACCACCTTGAATAATACCAAACAAAGCTGATGGATTGTCGCCATGCCCTTCTTTTGAGCGCTTAGCCCAACGAAGAGATAACTCCATAGAATCTTTAGCTTCTTTTTCAGTTGCTGGGTATGGCGTACACTCGTCAAAAATCATAACGATGTCTGAGCCTAAGTCGCGCTGTACTTCCATCGACTTTTCAGGCGACATCATAATTTCATCACCATTTACTGGAGATTGAAATAACACGCCTTCTTCAGTGATTTTACGCATTGCGCCTAAGCTAAATACTTGGAAACCGCCTGAGTCAGTTAAAATTGGGAAATCCCAATTCATAAAGTCGTGTAAATCACCATGTTGCTTAATGATTTCAGTACCTGGGCGAAGCATTAAATGAAAGGTATTACCTAAACATATTTGCGCACCAGTGGCTTTTACTTCATCTGGCGTCATACCTTTTACAGTACCGTAAGTACCAACAGGCATAAATGCAGGTGTTTCTATTACACCACGGTCAAAAATTAAGCGGCCGCGGCGCGCTTTTCCGTCAGTACAATCTAATTCAAATTTCATATCATCCTCAATGTCGGAAAAACAGTCCAACAAGCTATAATTTAACCGCTCGATTCTACCCTTTTTGCCTCATTAATACTATTAGCTGCGATAAATTCAATCTTGCTTATTACGCTAAACAAAAACCCCAGCAACGAAGCTGGGGTTTTTAATGTTTTTTACTGAGCATTAAATAACAAGCTGTTACTTGCGTGTTAAAAACATCGCATCACCGTAACTAAAAAAGCGGTACTGTTGTTCAATTGCGGTATTGTATGCGCCCATAATATTGTCTTGTCCGCTAAAAGCACTTACTAACATAATGAGTGTTGACTCAGGTAAGTGAAAATTAGTGACCATGGCATCAACAACATTAAATTGGTAACCCGGAAAAATAAATATATCGGTATCACCAAAATACGTATCTAACTTGCCGCCGTGAACTTTAGCTGCCGACTCTAGTGAGCGTACTGAAGTTGTGCCAACCGCAATTACGCGCCCGCCACTTGCTTTGGTTTGTGCAACGGCAGCAACTACATCATCGGGCACTTCTATGTACTCGGAATGCATTATATGCTCATCAACACTATCTACTCGTACTGGCTGAAAAGTACCTGCACCAACGTGCAAAGTAACAAAGGCCATGTTTACACCTTTATCCTTCAGTGCCGTCATTAACTTATCGTCAAAATGTAAGCCCGCTGTTGGCGCAGCAACTGCACCTGGCTTTTCTCCATAAACAGTTTGGTAACGCTCGCGATCAGCTTCGGTATCAGGTCGGTCAATATAAGGAGGCAGTGGCATATGACCAATATCATTAAGTATATCTAGCACATTTTGGCTATGATCAAACTCAAGCTCAAATAATGTATCGTGGCGTGCGACCATTATTGCTTTAGCTTTGCCTTCAAGAATAACTTCGTTACCAACCTTAAGCGACTTGCTCGCGCGTACATGTGCAAGTACTCGATGTTCATCTAGCACTCGCTCTACAAGCACTTCAACTTTGCCGCCAGAGGCTTTTTGACCAAACATACGTGCTGGAATAACGCGTGTATTGTTAAAGACTAATAAATCGCCTTCGTTTACTAAATCAAGTATGTCGCTAAACACTTTATGTTCTAGAGTTCCGCTTGGGCCATCTAAAGTAAGTAAACGGCTGCTAGTTCTGTCCGCTTTAGGAAAACGAGCTATTAATTCATCAGGTAAGTCAAAGCTAAAGTCAGCCACGCGCATAATTAGTAATCCACATCATTTAAAATCGCGCCAAGTGTATATGTATCGGATATTAAGCTCAAGAAATCAGCCAAACTTATAATGTCTTGTTTACGTGTTTGTCATTTAATTTTCTTGTTCTTATGGTTAAATGTCACTATTCTTGTTCGGCTGAATTATTATAAGTTACATTAGAGGTAATCAACACGTGCCAAACCAGCTTAAATTGCTAATATTAAACGCAAGTAGTGCTGAACGCCGCGCGATTAAGGCCACTTTAGATAGCTTAAATGTATTTACCTTTATTGATGCGCAAGATAGCCAACAAGCTTTAAAGCTTTTAAAACAACACCCTGTTGATATTATAATAACGGGCATTAATGTTGGTAAAATTGACGGCTGGCGCTTTTCGAGGATGATCCGCTCAGGATTATTAAAAACACCAAAAAACACCCCAATTTTACTTATCCCGCCAATTTACTGTGAGCGTATTGCCGAAACAACAGCCCGAAGCTACGGGATAGATGCTGTACTACCATTTGAACATAAAGACATGCTTCCTCAAGTGCTTGCGAATGTTCTATCTACTCACCTAGAGAAAAGTAGCCGACTAAATTTATTGCTATTAGAGCCACTCCAAAATACGGCCGACAAAATTAGTGAACAGTTAAAGTTAAACTTTGCTATTACTCACGTTACCTCAGCCAAAGCAGCACTAAACGCTTACAACCAACAGCAGTTTTCAATTGTGCTACTCGATGCCACGACATCAAGTGCAGAGAGCTCGAGTGTACTCGTTGAAGAAATCCTACAGCACAATTCCAAACAAGCTATTGTTACTATTATAGAAAGTGATGATGCTGATTACGCTGAGCAGCTTTTGCTCTCTGGTGTTACCGACTTTATTAGAGCCCCATACGACCCTTCATTTTTAAATAAAGTGTGTGACCACGCCGCACGACGTGAAGATTTTATGGTGAGTTATGCTGAGTTTGCTTACAAAGTAGAGCAACTAAGCGTGAGTGAAGTGCGTTATAAGGAGTTATTTTCGGCTCATCAGCGTATTTTATTGCATTTGAATACGGTTGTTTTAGAGCTTGATCAACAAGGTCATATTCGTTTTATTAACCCTGCCTGGGAAGCATTAAGCGGTTTTGGTGTTAAATCATCACTACAAAACCCATTAAGCGCTTATTGTAATAACGAAGATAAAGGAAGACTAAATTACACTATTAACGACATTTTACATGGTGGCGAGCAACAGCAACAAATAGAAGTAAAGCTCACCCATAAAAATGGCAATTTAATTTGGGTCGAATGCAGATTACAGCTAATCAAAAATAGTCGTAATAACGCGACCATAACCGCCACTATCGACAACATACACGAACGTAAACAAGCAGAAATCCAACTACGTCATTTAGCACACCATGACCCATTAACTGGTTTACACAACCGTTATTACTTCGACCAACAGCTTAATAAAATATGCCAAGATAAATACACGTATGATGGCATAGAGCATGCTGTTATTTATATTGACCTCGATCACTTTAAAATAATAAACGACAGCAAAGGTCACCACCAAGGTGACATAGTATTAAAAGAAGTGGCGCAATTATTTAAAGCAAATATTGGCGAAGACCATTTAGTGTGCCGAATAGGCGGCGATGAGTTTGCAGTAATACTTACCGATATGAATTTACTGGATGCACACCTTATTGCTGAAGGTGTGTGCAGCGCGATAGAAAAACATGCTTTTAAATCAGAAGATCAGATATATACAATTAGCTGCTCTATCGGTTTAACTCAAATTACGACACAAAATAATGATCCTAATGAGTGTTTAAAACAAGCTGATATTGCTTTGTATATTGCCAAAAATTTAGGGCGTAACTTAGTACATTGCTATTCAAAAGAGGATGCTCAAAACAATACGCTTCAAACAGGGCTTGAATGGGGTCACGAAATTCGCCAAGCACTGCAGCAAGATAATATTGAACTGCATTACCAACCTATTTGGGATTTTAAAGAGTGTAAAGTTGCTTATTTTGAAGCGCTCTTACGCTTAAAGCTCAAAGGTGAACTTATATACCCAAATCAATTTATTCCCTCTTTAGAGATGCTTAACGACACATTTTTGATGGATCAATGCGTTATACGTAATGCCGTTGCTTGTGTGTCTAAGCACCCAGAGTTAAATCAAGTTGCTATCAATTTGTCAGCACAATCATTTTTAGATGAACGCTTACTGCCATTAATTGAATCAAATCTTGAAAAGTATAACGTGCCCCCTTCGCGGATAATTTTTGAAATAACTGAATCAGCAAGTATTAACAATTTAAAAGCGACTCGTAAAATGATCGAGAAGCTTAATAGCTTAGGCTGTCATTTTTCTATTGATGATTTTGGAACTGGCTTTAGTACATTTAACTATTTAAAGCAGCTTCCGG
The DNA here is from genome assembly GCF_015864775.1 of Pseudoalteromonas sp. NSLLW218. Taxonomy (NCBI): domain Bacteria; kingdom Pseudomonadati; phylum Pseudomonadota; class Gammaproteobacteria; order Alteromonadales; family Pseudoalteromonadaceae; genus Pseudoalteromonas; species Pseudoalteromonas sp. NSLLW218. Next base: position 235,811 of record NZ_JADYWO010000006.1, read on the forward strand.
CACAGCATGTAAAAATTGATGGCTCATTTGTAAGCGACATGCTTAATGACCCTATAGACTTAGCGTTAGTAAAAGCAATAAATGATATTAGTCGGTCTCTCGATAAGCGCTCTGTAGCTGAGTACGTTGAAAACGAAGAGATATTTTTTGCACTAAAAGAGATAGGTGTTGATTATGGACAAGGCTACTTTATTGCACGCCCAATACCTGTTGAAAAAGTAAAAGATGAACTTGAAAAAATTTCAAAAAATAAAACGTTTTACCAACAACAAGCTAGCCCAAAATAAACAAAATTAAACAATTTGTTACTACCAATATTACCTTTCTTGCCTATACTTTCAGTATCAAATGAAAAATGTCGTACCTTTTAATGCATTTCACTTTAAAAACATGACATTACCTTTTGGCGACGTAGTACTGATATTTATAGTGGGTTTCAAAGCTATTTAGGCTTTTAAGGAGAAAGGTATGACACAGCTAGTTATGTTATTACTGATTATACATTTTGCAATCGCGTATCAGTGTTATCGTTACGCAAATATTAAAGGCTACCCAGTTAAGGTTTTTACTGTATTAGGCTGCGTGCCTTACTTTAACTTAGTGGTATGGATTTATTTACTATTTTTACCCGAACTTGAGCCTTTTGAAAGCCATCTTCAAAATCAAAAGCAGCCTTTATAGGCTGCTTTCATTTATTTCCTATTCTAATTTAGAAAAATCTAAACTACATTGGCGCTTTAAAAATACCTCAAGCTGTTGACTAAATAACTTAAAGTCGCGGATCCGCCCCGTAGTTTTACGCCACAATATGCCAATATCTCTATATGCATCACTTTGTGATGGTGTAGCCACCATATTTTTATTATCTAAAATTCCGGCGTTAATCGCCATTTGTGGTAAAAAAGTCACCCCGAGCTGATGCTCAACCATACTCAATAATGTATGCAAGCTTGCTGCTTCAAATGGGTTAATACAACTAGCACGGTTTAAATGACATGCACTAAGCGCATGGCCTGTCATGCAGTGTTCACGCTCAAGTAAGAATACGCTAGCCTCTGGTAATAGATTAAAGTCGACTACGCCCTTTGCAGCGCTGTAATCCTTATGGTGCACTAAACTAAACTGATCTTTTGCCAATACTTGTGTATGAAATTTATCGGTTTCGTATGGCAGTGCAAGTAGCGCTAAATCAATATGCCCATGCTCAAGTTTATCCAGTAGCTTATCACTCGTATCTTCTATTAATACCAGCTCTAAATCACAAAAGGTTTCTTTACAAAAGTGATACAGCGGAGCCGCTATAAAGCTAGCAATTGTAGGTATAACACCCACCGTTAATTTACCACTCAGTGGTGTTAAAAAGCTTTTAGTGAGCTCTTTTAAACTAATTGTATCGTTAATTATTTTACGAGAGCGCTCAACAACTTCTTCACCAATACTGGTAAACATGAGGCTGCGATTTTCGCGTTCAATAAGCTGGCAACCCAAAGTTTCTTCAAGATTTTGAATAGCACTGCTTAAAGTAGATTGCCCAATAAAACAGGCACTGGCAGCTCTGCCAAAGTGCTGATGTTGATGAACAGCTAATAAATACTGTAGCTGTTTGATACTTGGAAGATTGGTCATTTTTTCTTTCCACAAATAAAAAGACCCCAACACCTAGGGCATTGAGATCTTTTCAAGCTAAAAGTCTTTGAGTACTTTTTTGTTAAACCCCAAATGCGGTTCTTAGTACGTAGAAAATAACAATAGCAAGGGCAGCGCCAACTGGCAATGTAATTACCCAAGAAACTACGATGTTTCTGATAACCCCCATGTTAAGTGCACCAATTCCACGTGCCATACCTACACCTAATACTGCACCCACTAAGGTTTGAGTAGTAGAGATTGGCATACCAGTACCTGATGCAATAACAACGGTAGAAGCAGCGGCTAATTCAGCAGCAAAACCACGGCTAGGCGTTAAATGTGTAATGCCTTCGCCAATCGTTTTAATTACTTTTTTGCCCAAAATAGCAAGACCCGCAACAATACCAAAACCCCCTAAAGGTAGAATCCACCAAGCAATAGCGGCTTTCTTAGCAATTTCACCATTGTTTTCAACAATATTTACAACAGCAGCTAATGGACCAATTGCATTAGCAACGTCGTTAGAACCATGTGCAAAGGCCATACAACATGCTGTTAATACCATTAGAACAGCAAACACTTTTTCAACATTGTTGAACTGCATTTGTTTATCTGCTTTTGGATCGATATTTAAACGAGAAATAGCAATTTTACCAATAATAGCAACAACTACTGCAACTGCGATTGCAAGGGCATACCCTTCGGCTGCACCTAAATCAACACCAACATGCTTTAAGCCTTTTTTAATTGTAACCAAGGCCATTATAAAACCTGCTAAACCCATATAAAGTGGTACATAGCGTTTAGCATTTTTTAGTGGTGCATCTGTATTAAAAATAAGTTTTTGTGCACTCATAAATATTAAGTATGCAATAAAGCCTGATATGGCGGGCGTTATAATCCAACTACCAACAATACCACCTACTTTATCCCATTGAATCGCCTCAGTGCCGACAGCAACTAACGCAAAACCAATGATTGCACCAATGATTGAATGAGTCGTTGATACTGGCCAACCTAAGAACGAGGCCATTAATAACCAAGCACCCGCTGCAAATAAAGACGAAATCATACCCAGAACCATAAGCTCCGGAATATCTGCAAATGGTGCCGCATCAATAATTCCTTTACGAATTGTTGATGTAACCTCACCACCTGCCAAGTAAGCGCCTGCAAATTCAAAAATCATCGCAATAAAAATTGCTTGTTTGATTGTAAGTGCTTTTGAACCTACAGATGTACCCATGGCGTTAGCTACGTCATTCGCGCCAATACCATAAGCCATAAAAAAGCCGACTGCTGCGGCAATTAAAATTAATACCGTGCCGTAAGATGCAATGATATCCATTGTAAAACCTTAATCTTTCGTGTTTGAACTGATTTTAAATTAACGAGCTAACATCAGCTCAAGACGTGATCCTACGCGCTCTGCAATATCTGCAAGCTCGCCAACCCATTCAATAATTTTATATAAAAACATTACATCAATTGGGTTTAACTCACCTTCTACATCACGTAGCTGGCGGCGTACTTTTATTTGCATTTCATCCGTGTCTTGTTCTATCGCATCCAATTCAACTAACATTTTTTCTACTAAGGTGACTTCTCGACCTTTAAAACCCGTTTCTAGCAATTCTTCTAACTCGTTAATTGCCTTTGATGCTTGTTTAGTCGCATCTACACAACGTGTTAAATAAGCTAAAAAGTCAGTTTGCATAACTTTTGGAATGGTCATTTCACGACCAATCACTCGCCCAGCTATGTCTTTCGCTTTATTGGCAATTTTATCTTGTTGAGTTACTAATTCGAGAAGATCTGTACGCTCTACCGGCATGAATAAACCACGCGGTAACTGTAAACGTATATCTCTTTTCATATCATCAGCTTCACGTTCTAAATTGCGAATAGTGATGCGAAGCTCTTCTGCCTGTACCCACTCTTCTTTAAATACGTGATTAAAAAAAGGTATCAAAGCTTTACTTGCTTGATGAACCTTCTTGATGTGTTCTTCCATTGGTTTGATAGGAGATTTTGCAAATACTCCTAAAAACGCGTTTGTAGGCATAACTGACCCTTTAATCAAATTGATATGCTTTGCAGCATGAATTTTACAGTATTAACCAAGATTGTGAACGCTTTTTATTACTTCACTAAAGCTTGCAATACACAAAGCGGCACTAAGCCGCTTTAATAGAAATACATGATGGATGAAAAATCATAGTGATTTTTCTATATCTTCTTGAGATGTATGGCGAATATCTTTGCCATTAACAAAGTAAATAATGTATTCAGCAATGTTCTGACAGCGATCACCAATACGCTCTAATGAGCGAACAGACCAAACTAAGTCCATGATTTTCGGGATTGAGCGTGGATCTTCCATCATGTAAGTCATTATTTGACGTGTGATAGCTTCATATTCGCGGTCAACTTTTGCATCTTCTTTATGTACTTGAAATGCGCGTTGCACATCCATACGCGCAAATGCATCTAGTACGTCGTGTAGCATTTTTAAAACTTGACGGCCCATATTTTCAATATTTACTAATAAATCTTGCTGATCTTTAGTAAATGAGTCTAGTGCAACTTTAGCAATTCGCTCAGCTTCATCGCCAATACGCTCTAAATCAGCAATTGTTTTTGCAATTGCAATCACTAAACGTAAGTCGCTTGCTGCAGGCTGGCGACGCGCAATAATACGCGTACATTCTTCATCAATGCTTACTTCCATAGCATTCACTTTATAATCGTTCTGACGTACCTTTTGAGCAAGCTCTGCATCGTTACGGCTCACAGCATCAAGCGCACTATTTAACTGCTGCTCAACTAATCCACCCATGCTTAATACATGATTACGTACATTTTCTAGTTCTTGGTTAAAACGCCCAGAAATATGTTTATTAATATTATGTTCCATAGTTACCTTCTCTCTTTATCTTGCACAACACGCTATAACGGACTAATTAACCGTAACGACCGGTAATGTAATCTTCGGTCTTTTTCTTCGTTGGTGTAGTAAATAAGGTATTTGTGTCTGAGTACTCAATCAATTCTCCCATATACATAAAGGCTGTTTGATCAGATACGCGTGCCGCTTGTTGCATGTTATGAGTAACAATAACAACGGTAAATTGGTTTTTTAAATCGTTTATTAGCTCTTCGATTACCAAAGTAGAAATTGGGTCAAGTGCTGATGTAGGTTCATCTAATAAAAGTACTTCTGGCTCAATTGCAATTGAGCGAGCAATAACTAAACGCTGTTGCTGACCACCCGATAAGCCAAACGCACTATCGTGTAATCTATCTTTTACTTCATCCCATAAAGCAGCACCACGAAGTGATTGCTCTACCACTTCGTCTAACTTACGCTTCTCTTTAATGCCTTGTAAGCGTAGGCCATAAACCACATTTTCATAAATTGATTTAGGAAATGGGTTAGGACGCTGAAACACCATACCTACATTACGACGAAGTGCTGCTACATCTACGCTCTTATCGTAAATGTTTTGACCGTGAAGTAATATTTCACCTTCAATACGACAAATATCAACCAAATCGTTCATGCGGTTAATACAACGTAATAGAGTTGATTTACCACACCCAGATGGTCCAATAAACGCAGTTACTTGGCCTTTTGGAATGTTCATATTTACTTTATTAAGCGCTTGCTTATCACCGTAGTAAAGATCGAGATCTTTAATCTCTAGCGCTTTTTGGTCATCCGTTAAATTTTCTAGGTCTAACTTCTGGCCTATATTAGCTTGGTTTACTTTTGGAGCGACTGTAATCATTTTTGTTACCTATAAAATCTTTACTAATTAGTGTTCAAGCGATCTGAATTTTTCACGTAAATGGTTACGTATACCAATGGCCGTTATGTTTAGGGTAATAATCACCGACACCAATAAAAAGGCCGTTGCGTATACCAGCGGGCGTGCCGCTTCAACATTAGGGCTTTGGAAGCCAACATCGTATATATGAAAGCCTAAGTGCATGAACTTTCTATCTAAGTGAAAATACGGGAAGTTGCCATCAAGTGGTAATGTAGGGGCCATTTTTACGACGCCTACTAGCATTAACGGTGCAACTTCACCTGCAGCACGCGCAACTGCCAGTATTAAACCGGTCATAATTGCAGGGCTTGCCATTGGAATAATTATGCGCCATAACGTTTCTACTTTTGTTGCGCCAAGCGCTAGTGAACCATCACGTACGGTACTTGGAATACGAGATAAACCTTCTTCAGTCGATACAATAACAACTGGCAGCGTTAGTATAGCGAGCGTTAATGCCGACCACATTACACCTGGCGTACCAAATACTGGCGTTGGCGACGATTCTGGATAAAATAGTTGGTCTAAGCTACCACCTAACATGTATACAAAAAAGCCAAGGCCAAATACACCATATACAATTGAAGGAACACCAGCCAAGTTAATCACCGCGATACGAATCATTTTAGTGATTGCATTTTTAGCGGCGTACTCGTGTAAGTAAATCGCAGCAACAACGCCAAACGGTGTCACTATTACAGCCATCAACATAACCATAAACACAGTACCAAATATAGCAGGGAAAACACCGCCCTCTGTATTTGCTTCACGTGGATCATCAGATACAAACTTACCTAGCTGTACAAAATAGTGACCTAGCTTTGCAAAAAAGCCCATGTCGTTTGGAAACCAAACATCAAGTACTTGGTACATTGGAATCGTTACAACCTCACCGCGCATATCTTTTACAGTTACGTGGTCACGCTTAGCTTGCTTGCGTAGTGCAAATAAATCTTTTTCAAGTACACCATACTGTGCACGTAATTCAGCACGCTCTTGAGCAAGCTCAGCAACACGCTCATCAGTAAGTGCATTATCGAGTAAGTAGCCCTTTTCTTTTAAACGAAGGCGTTCAAGTGCGTAGTTAATATGCCCAATGTCACCATTTTGCAAATCAAGTGCTTCGTCGTTTAAGTCTACTGCACGCTCTACAAGCTCATGTAGCGCTTCAATCTTATCGCCTTCGACTGGTTTACCATCTTTAATTACACTTTCAACATAACCATAAAAATTACCGTTTTTACTACGCTCAAATACAGCAAGCGCCGCTGGTGCTGTTTTATTTTTTATGTCGGTTTCTAATATCCAACGAAAATCTAAATCTACATATTCGCGGTTACCTGTTTTAATAAGCAAGCGCTCTATTTCTTCTTTTTCAAATTCGCTAACATCAATACCTGTCGCGGCTAAACGCGTTTTTGGTACTAATTCACGGTCGTAAACTTCGCCAATCACGGTTTGCTTTGCAATCGACCCTTCAAGTTCAAATTGCACAACTTCCGAAGGCCAAAAAAAACTTAATCCCTTCCAGGCTATCATTGCTAATAAGCCTAAAACTGAAATCAAACTGATGCTCACTGCACCACCGGTCATCCAAATCCAAGGAGAACCAGACTTAAACCACTGCTTTACCATGTCGTGTCTCTCCGCTTACATCGAGCTATATTTTTCACGCAGTTGCTGGCGAACAAACTCAGCTACTGTGTTAAAAATGAATGTGAATATGAATAGTACAAAGGCCGCTAAGAACAGTATTCTATAATGTGAACTGCCTACTTCAGACTCTGGCATTTCAACTGCAATATTTGCCGCAAGCGTTCGCATACCTTGGAAAATACTCCAATCCATAATAGGTGTATTACCCGTGGCCATAAGTACAATCATGGTTTCGCCAACTGCTCGGCCAAGTCCCATCATTACCGCTGAGAAAATACCAGGGCTTGCTGTTAGTAATACAACGCGTATTAGTGTTTGCCACTGCGTTGCACCTAATGCTAATGAGCCGTTTGATAAATGCTTTGGAACACTAAATACAGCATCTTCTGCAATTGAGAATATGGTAGGAATAACCGCAAAACCCATCGCAATACCTACAACAAGTGAGTTACGTTGATCGAATGTCATACCCAGCTCATTTGTTAAGTACTGACGTACATTGCCGTCAAACATCCAAAGCTCAACAAATCCACTCATCGCAAACGAAAACCAACCAATAAGTAAGACGACCGGAATAAGGATAATTGAATGAGAACCTTCAGGAATTCTATGGCGAATTTTTGTTGGCAATTTAGTCCAAGCTAAGCCCGTCGCTAACATACCTAGCGGTAATAGTACGAGTAACCCAACAATCGCAGGTAAGTGTTCTTCTATTAACGGTGCTAACCAGAGACCCGCTAAAAAACCCAAAATAACCGTTGGTAATGCTTCCATTATTTCTACGGTAGGCTTAACCACTTTACGTAATTTGCTCGACATAAAGTATGCCGTGTAAATAGCCGCCGAAAGCGCGATTGGTACAGCAAACAACATAGCGTAAAGTGCAGCTTTTAATGTACCAAACGAAATTGGCACTAATGAAAACTTAGACTCAAAGTCATCACTAGCTGATGTTGACTGCCATATATAACCTGGCTCTGGGTAACCTTCGTACCAGACTTCTTGCCAAAGTGCTGACCAAGTAACTTCTGGATGCTCGTTGTGAATATCTAATACGGTTAGTTTGTTATCCGCTAAAATTAACGCAGCATTTGAACGTGGTGCAATTGCAAAGTTCTCTATTGCACCTTCACTTACTTTACCTTGCCAAAGTTTTGCTTCACTTGTTGTGTAATACACACCTAGCTCACCATTATTGCCGGTAGTAAAAAAAGTACGACGGTAAAACTCAGTAAATATATTTAGCTTACTTTGCTTAGTCGTTTCAAATGAGCGAATTTTTTGATATTCGCGGCCTGTGTCAGTGTTTACTTCAAACCACTGCGAAACCTCACCGTTATCATTCGCAAGCATTAATGAGTTTGCACCAGCCAACAACTGTGCAGATACAATATTTGCATTTTCTTCGTTAGCCGAAAGTAATTGAATTTGCTCTACATCACTTGGGTCGCGTGTATCGTATACATACACTTGATTAGCAGAACGCACAAAAGTACGTGTTGTATCTGGCGACATTAATAACTCGTCTACACGTCCTTCAACATCAAGTTCTGTACGCTCAACAACCCACTCAACTTCACCAGTAAACATATTCTCTTCAGCAACAAAACTGCTAAACAGTACACGTTTATCTTCGGTAAGTGCTACAACTGCTGTTTTGTCTTCATAGTGACTAAATGCAAAGCGTTTAATAGCCGCACCTTGCTCATCTACTTCTAAAGCCATTTCCCCAAGAGGAAAACCTAAGCGAGGTGTTAATTTACGTTCGTTGTTTGGAAAGGTAACTAAAAATTTAGGTGCAACAACCATTACGGTGCCATCTTTTAAACCAAACGCATAATGCCCTTGAAAAGGCGCGCTAGTTGCAAAGCTTGTTGCATCAATAGGTAACTCTGCATTAAGCGTTTTGAGTTTTTTACCAAAACTACCTGACTCAACGCTGTAAAAATCAACCTGCCCCTGCTCACTTAGTAAATAAGCTACTTCAGTTTGCTCTTCTACGCCTAAACCTACTATTTGCTGTGAATTAGCAACATGAAAGCTATCGCGCTTTTCTACTTTTGCTGATTCAAAAATTGGCTGTACTACATAAAGAAGGTAAAAGAATATTAATAGCAGCGCTACTAATACCATTATCCCACCTGCGGTTATGCCAAATTTGGCAAACCGATCTTTAAATAGACGGCTTCGATCCGTATTAAAAGTCGGCTTATTCGGATTTGAAGTCATCAAAACACCCTTAAATCTTAACGTTGCATAAATTATATTTCATCAAGATGACAGTATTGTTACAACGGTAACAATAAGCACTTTAAAACACTTTTAAATAAGACTCGCGAGGTAAATGCCTAAATTAACTTCAAATCGATGATTTATAAGTGAACTAAATTATAAAATAATTGGACAAAGTATTTATCGAGGTCAATACTCAAAGAGTACTTAGTAAATAATAATGACTATTGATACTGCGTAGAGTCAACACAACTATATCCATTTTTATTAATTTAAAATCAAAGATTTATACAAAGTGCAATAACAGACAATTTATATTAAACAATACACTTAATGCCTATGCATTTACTTTCTTTGGGCTTAAAAAGAGAATTATTTATGAAGCAGTTGGTTATAACTATTTTAGGGCAAGATCGCCCCGGTTTAGTCGAGAGCATCTCATCAGTCGTATTACAGAATCATGGCAACTGGCTAAGCAGTAACTTAAGCCATTTATTAGGTCATTTTGCAGGTATCATTCAACTTGAAGTTGCTGAGGAGCATTTTCAGTCATTACAAAGTGCTTTAAATAAGTTACCTAAGTTAGACGTTCGTATTGAAACCGGAAACACAGAGATTGAACCATCAACACTAGAGCAAATTAACCTAGTTATAACAGGCAACGATCGTCCAGGTATTGTTCAAGAGCTGGCAAGTGTAATACGCCATAAAGGCGCTAATATTACTCATTTAAATTCAAGACAACAAAGCGCACCTAATTGGGGAGTGCCTATTTTTAGCGCTGTTGCTACCGTCACGTTGCCAAATGGCATGAATAAAGATGAAGTTATTGAAGCACTAGAGTCAATCACAAGTGATTTAATTGTAGATACAGAAGAAGTTTAACCTCAATTTATGCGTGTCATGCATATGACACGCATGTCATTTTAATGTCATTAATCTGCACTATATTTTATTCAGTATCTAATTACGGAATAAAATATGAACGCTTACACAGAACAACCTCAAGTCATTGAATACTTTGCTAAGGAACTTAGCTGGCTGTCGTTTAATGAGCGCGTACTGCAAGAAGCAAAAGACAAAAACAATCCAATTATTGAGAGAATACGTTTTTTAGGTATTTTTTCTAATAATCTTGATGAGTTTTTCAGGGTGCGTGTGGCAGACGTTAAACGCCGTATTTTATTGAATAAACTACCAAATGCTAACTTTGAAGAAGATGAAGCACTACTAAGCCAAATACAAAAAAAAGTATTACAACTTGGCAAAAAGTTTAATCTAATTCATCAGCAAATCTTAAACGACCTTACAGCGCATAATATTCATGTGGACCGCCCAGAAGAACTCACTACGTTTCATTTAAACTGGTTGAAAAATTATTTCCATGACAATGTATTGCAGCATATATCTCCTATTTTATTAGACGAAAATAAAGATTACTCCGACTACATAAACGACACAATGACCTACTTATTTGTAGAAATGAGCGATGAAAAAAGTCATTTTGCTATGCTAGAAGTACCTACAGACCGAGTGTCTAGATTCATAATACTACCACCAGAAAAAACTCGACGTCATAAAACTATTGTAATGCTAGATGACGTAATTTTATATTTTTTAAATGATGTATTTAGTAACTTTTTTACTTTTGAAACCATTCAAGGTCATGCGATAAAACTAACTCGCGACGCAGAATATAATTTAGATGATGAGCTAGAAGAGGGCTTACTTGATAAAATGTCAAAAGGCCTAAAACAGCGAATTTACGCAGAACCAGTTCGTCTTGTATACGATGAAGCAATGCCAGAGAGCATGTTAAAGGTAATGAAAAAGCGTTTAAACGTGACCCACCACGATGCATTAATACCTGCAGGCCGCTACCGAAACTTTAGAGACTTTATTACTTTTCCAAATGTAGGCCGTCAGTATCTCGAAAATAAGCCACTGCCAGCACTTCAAAGTACCGCATTTAACAAACATACCAGTGTATTTGATGCCATAACCTGTCACGACATATTACTTTACTACCCATATCATACCTTTAACCATTTATTAGAATTTGTACGCCAAGCTGCATTTGATCCTATGGTTACACAAATAAAAGTTAATATTTATCGTGTTGCAAGTAAGTCTCGGCTTATTTCTTCACTTATCAATGCAGCTAAAAATGGCAAAAAAGTAACGGTAATGGTCGAATTAAAAGCTCGTTTTGATGAGCAAAATAATATTGAATGGGCAAAGGTATTAAGTAGTGCCAGTATAAAAGTAATCTTTGGTATTCCAGCATTAAAAGTACATAGTAAATTGTGTATTATTCACCGTAAAGAAAAAAACAAAATAGTAAAATACGCACATATAGGCACGGGGAATTTTCACGAAAAAACGGCAAAAATTTACACAGATTTTAGCCTTTTCACTAAACATACTGGTATTTCTGAGGAGTGCGATAGTGTATTTAAATTTATAGAAAGCAGCTATAAACCCTTTAATTTTGAATACTTAATGATCTCACCTGTTAATGCACGCGATATGCTTTTGGATTTAATAGATAAAGAAATTCAACATGTAGAAAATGGAAAACTAGGAAAAATCACTCTCAAGATAAATAATTTAGTAGATAAGCAACTTGTCGATAAGCTTTATTACGCGGGCCGCAGAGGCGTTAAAGTACGTATAATTGTACGCGGAATGTGCTCGTTAATACCTGGGATTACTAAGTTCAGCGACAATATAAGAGTAATAAGTATTGTTGACCGCTTTTTAGAGCACCCTAGAGTGATGGTGTTTGGTAATAACGGCGATGATAAAGTATATATTTCGTCTGCCGATTGGATGACACGCAACCTAGATCATCGTGTAGAAGTGGGCGTACCAATTTTAGATGCTAAATTAAAACAGCTCATTATTGATATTTTAGAGCTACAATTTAAAGACCGTACTAAAGCGCGACTAATCGACAGTGAACAAAAAAATACGTATGTTAGACGCGGAAACAGAAAAAAAATACGTTCGCAAATTGCAATTTATGACCATCTAAAAAAATGGGAACACAATTATAATAATGAATGATCATCCCTCAATAGCAGCCGTCGATTTAGGCTCAAATAGCTTTCACTTAGTGGTTGCTCGTGAAGTTGATGGCACACTACAAATCCTGCATAAAGAAAAGCAGCGCGTATATTTAGCGGATGGCCTAGACGATAAATTTAGGCTAAGCCAGCAAGCAATTGACCGTGCCTTAATTGTACTTAAACAGTTTGCAAAAACACTACAAGATTTCCCCGCCTGCAACGTAAAAGTAGCAGCTACTTATACTTTTCGTAGAGCTAAAAATATTCATGCATTTTTAACACAGGCTAATAAAGCATTTCCTTTTCATATAGATGTAATTGCAGGACAAGAAGAAGCACGACTGATTTATCAAGGAGTTGCCCATTACGTTCATAATGAAGATAACCGCCTTGTTATCGATATAGGCGGCGGTAGTACAGAACTTATAGTTGGTAAGCACTTTAAACATAAGTTACTTACGAGTCGAAATATGGGCTGTGTGAGTTACACAAATCAATTTTTCAGTGACGGTATAATAAATTCAAAACGCTTTAATAAAGCTGAAATAAAAGCTGAACAAGAAATAGAAGCTATTTTTGCCAATTATGTAGCCGAGGGTTGGAAAAACGTTATTGGTACATCTGGTACTATTAAATCCATTTTGGCTATGGTGAGCGCTCAAAATCCACATCAGCCTTGCATAACTTACGACGACTTATTAAGCCTTAAACAACAATTTATAAAAGCAAAAAGAATTGATAATTTAGAAATCGAAGGGCTAACACCAGAACGCCAGCAGAGTATGTGTGGCGGACTTGCCATTTTAATTGCAATTTTTAGAGAATTTGCAATCACCGAACTAACTTATAGTGATTTTTCGCTACGTGAGGGTTTGCTTCATGAAATGCAGCAAAAATTGGCTGATAAAGATATACGCAGTAATACCATAAATAATGTTAGCGACAGGTACACTGTAGATAAAGCTCACGCAACGCGAGTTTCAGATACCGCTATTTGGCTCTATGAACGTTTAAAGTCGTCTTGGCAGCTTAATAATAAAGACGATGTTGCTTTACTAATTTGGGCAGCAAAATTACATGAAATTGGTCTATCGATTAACTCATCGGGTATTAATAAACACAGCGCCTATATTGTTGCTAATAGCCAGCTGCCAGGCTTTACGCAGCAAGAGCAATTAATACTCAGCTCACTCATTCGTTTTTATCGTAAAAAAATTAAACTCGATGAACTCTCTGAATTTATAACTATTTCGCAACAACAAGTACTTAAACTCATCACTATTTTACGTTTAGCGATTTTATTTAATCAGAAACGCCAAGTGAGCCAAAAACCAAATATGGAAATTAGCGCAAATAGCACCGGATTATTTATAAAGTTTTGCGATAACTACCTGCAAGAGCATACTCTACTGCAAGCAGATTTAGAGCTAGAGCAACGTTATTTGAAAAAGGTAGGTATAGCACTTAATTGCTCCTAGACCAGCAAAAGCAGGGTGACTAACACCCTGCTTTTATAGCTACATATCCATATGTCGATTAGTACTTTGCATCATTTGCTTTATACCTTGCTTTTCAAGCTCTAGTATTTGTTGAAGCTTTTCTTGCCCACTTTGGGTTTCGGCGCGTTCAAGTAAGTATTCATATAGCTCAATCACTTTTTGATGCTGCTCTGATAAATAAGCTTGGATAACTTTCTCATCGAATTGCTGATCTTTACTAATATCATCAAAGGTAATTAACTCAGGATTTTTAGCAAAGTATTCATAGCTGTATGTATCGAGCGTATTTATTTCAGTTATCGCTTTAAACCCGACTAAATCTTCGGCGAGTTTTTTTTCGTAATTTAGGTAGTAGTCCACCAGCATTGCATTATGTTCATCGAGTAAATCCTTTACGCTATAAAAATTAGCCGCCATTTGCGTATGAAACAAAACGGTCCAATCGTATACCTCTTTAATTGTTTTAACTTGCATGTGCATTCCTTACTTGTTGACTGTATAGGTAATACACTGCGTAAAGCGTGCCAATTAAAAAGCCATTTAAAAACAGTTAGTTAATTTAAATATGAGTAATAACGAGCTATTTAATAGAACAACTTACAAATTATGAGTAACTTTTATAGAGTAATACGCCATCAAATTAGCGTATTACTCTGTGTATTTATTATTTAAGTCCTTGTTTGCGCCACAGCAAGTAAACAGCAGGAATAACGAGTAAGGTAAGTACAATTGCACTACCCATACCGCCAACCATAGGCGCTGCTATCCGGCTCATTACTTCGCTTCCGGTACCCGTACCATAAAGCACAGGTAGCAAGCCAATAATAATTGTCGCAACTGTCATCATTACTGGGCGCACTCTAAGCCCTGCTCCTTCAATAATAGCTTGCTGTAATTGCACTAAACTAAGCGGTTTTCCGGCTTGCTCTGCTTCGAGGCACTTTTCTTGATAGGCTTGGTTTAAATACACCAACATAATGACTCCTATTTCTACCGCTACTCCAGCTAAGGCAATAAAGCCTACACCTACTGCAACTGAAAAGTTAAAGCCCTCTAAATACATTAGCCATACGCCACCAATCATTGCCAGTGGCAACGTAGCCATAATAATAGTGACCTCAGCAAAGCTTCTAAAATTAAGGTAAAGCAATACAATAATAATCGCTAATGTAAGTGGTAATACATAAGTCAATTTGTCTTTAGCGCGCTGCATGTATTCATACTGCCCAGCCCACGTAATTGAGTAGCCAGCAGGTAGTATTAGGTCTTTATTGAGCACTTGCTGAGCGTGCTCAACGTAAGTACCAATATCAACACCGTCTATATCAATAAAGCTCCAACCGTTTAAGCGCGCATTTTCGCTTTTTATACCTGGCGGTCCATCTTCAATAAATACATCAGCTACATCACCAAGTGCTATACGCTGCCCTGTAGGCGTTACAATAGGTAACAACATTAACTCTTCTGGCGAGTCTCTGTATGCTTGCGGATAACGTAAATTAACAGGGTAACGCTCTTGCCCTTCTACCGTTTGTGTTACGTTTGTACCACCTATTGCAGTAGATACAACTTGCTGTACGTCGCTAATGCTTAAGCTATAACGCGCGGCTTTTTCACGATTTATATCTACTTTTATATAACGTCCGCCGGCTACTCGCTCTGAGTAAACCGATGCGGTGCCTTGCACATCTTTTAAAAGCACTTCTATTTGCTGACCAATTTTTTGAATTTCGCTCAACTTTGGTCCCGCAACTTTAATGCCCACGGGAGTTTTAATACCCGTTGCGAGCATATCAATACGTGTTTTAATTGGCATTACCCACGCATTCGTCAACCCTGGAAACTTAACTAAGCCGTCGAGTTCTTTTTTCAGCTTTTCAAGGGTCATACCCTCGCGCCATTCGTCTTTTGGTTTTAGCTGAATAAACGTCTCTATCATTGTAAGAGGCGCAGGATCTGTTGCAGTTTCTGCTCGCCCAACTTTACCAAATACCGTTTTAACTTCGGGTACTGTGGCAATTAACTTGTCGGTTTGCTGTAGTATTTCGCGCGCTTTACCTACCGATAAACCTGGATACGTTGTGGGCATATACATTAAGTCGCCCTCATCGAGTGGCGGAATAAATTCACTGCCTATTTTGTTTACCGGGTAAAAGCCAATAACAGAAACAACCACCGCGAGTACCAATGTCATTTTTGGAAATTTAAGCACCCAGTTAAGTAATGGCCGATACGCTGCAACAAGTAATCGGTTAACTGGATTTTTTTGCTCCGAAATAACTTTACCTCTAATAAAGTAACCCATTAATACCGGCACTAAGGTAATCGCAAGCCCAGCAGACGCTGCCATAGCATAGGTTTTAGTGTAAGCCAGTGGCGCAAACATACGCCCTTCTTGCGCTTCTAAAATAAATACCGGCATAAAGCTGACGGTAATAATTAATAAACTAAAAAATAATGCAGGACCTACTTCACTCGCTGATTTAGCCACAACTTCCCAACGGTTTTCCTTGGTAAGGGGCGTTTTTTCCATATGCTTATGCATATTTTCAATCATAACGATAGCGCCGTCGGTCATTGCGCCTATGGCTATTGCAATTCCTCCTAAAGACATAATATTGGCGTTAATCCCCTGCCAATACATAATTATAAATGCCGTTAAAATCCCAAGCGGTAAGGTAATAATCGCCACCAGCGATGAGCGCACATGAAACAAAAACACCACACACACTAAGGCAACTACAATAAGCTCTTCAATTAGCTTACTTGTTAGATTATCTACCGCGTTATTTATTAAGTTGGAGCGATCGTACACAGGAACTATTTCAACGCCCTCTGGTAATCCCTTTTTAAGCGATTCTAACTTTGCTTTTACAAGTTCAATGGTTTTTTGTGCATTTTCGCCATAGCGCATAATAACAATGCCGCCGGTTACTTCACCTTCGCCATTAAGCTCTGCAATACCACGGCGCATTTGCGGCCCGACTCGAATATCAGCTACATCACGTAATTGCAGCGCAGTACCGTTGGCGTTTATACCAAGCGGAATAGCTTCCAAGTCGGCAACACTCTTAATGTAGCCTGTGCTTGTTACCATGTATTCTGCTTCAGCCATTTCAACTACTGAGGCGCCCATCTCTTGGTTGCCTTGTTGAATAGCGGTTTGAATGAGGCTAAGCGGGATACCATATGCGCGTAATTTATCGGGCTCTACATTGACTTGGTATTGCTTAACCATGCCACCAACAGCAGCCACTTCAGATACACCGGGCACAGTTTGTAGCTCAAACTTTAAAAACCAATCTTGTAAGCTTCGTAGCTGACTAATATCGTGTTTATTTGTTTTATCAATTAGTGCGTATAAGTAAATCCAACCTACGCCTGTTGCATCAGGGCCAAGCTCTGGCGTAGCGCTATCGGGTAATCTACTCGCTACTTGGCTTAGGTATTCTTGTACTCGGCTACGCGCCCAATACAAATCGGTTTTTTCGTCAAAAATAACGTAAACGTACGAGTCTCCAAAAAACGAAAAACCCCTTACAGTTTGTGCACCCGGCACAGAAAGCATTGCTGTGGTGAGCGGAAATGTAACTTGGTCTTGCACTACTTGCGGCGCTTGCCCCGGGTAAGTGGTTTTTATAATGACCTGAACATCAGATAAGTCAGGCAAGGCATCCACGGGAGTATTTTTTACCGCAAACAACCCTCCACCCAGTAAAATTAATGTAAGCAACAACACAAAAAAGCGATTGCTAACAGACCAGCGAATAATGGCAGTTATCATAATGGCTCCTAGTGAGAACTATGTTGCATAGTAGAATGATCAATCGGCTCTGCGTTTTGCGCTTTAGTAATTACAAATTCATCGTTAATAATGCTAAAAGTAAAATTAATATACTGGGCATTTTCAAACTGACTAATATCAATATCTGGCGCTAATACAAAGTCCATTGTGGCGGATTCTCGATTCCATTTTTCAATGGCTTCTCGGCTAATATTAATAATGCGATTTTGTGTACCTATAGCATTAATAGTGCCGTTAACCGTGGCGTTTTGTGGCTGCATGTTGATGTTCATATTTGAGTCTGAACCAGAATCCGAACTCATACCTGAGCTAATACCAGAACTAGGTATTTCCATTCGTTTAAAGTCGGAGCTTTTACTCGATTCAGAGTCTATTAAAAATTGCGCTGAAGTCACTACCGTGTCACCTGTCATTACACCTGACAAAATCACCGCTTCATTACTATTAATTTGCCCAACTTCAACTTCTACCGATTTAAAACGACCCTCACCTAATGCAATAACCACGCGGTTTTGATGCTGCGTGCGGATTACCGCTTCTTTAGGGACTGTAAATTGCGCCTTACTCGCTTTAGCGTGAATGCTCACTTGTGCAAACATATTTGGTTTTAACCGATGATCTGCATTTTCAAACCTAAGCCTTACACGCAGAGTCCGGTTTTTAGCATCAAGCGCGGGGTAAATGTAATCAACCTTACCTTCCCACTTTTGACCTTTTAAGTAATCAAGCGTCATTGTAACGGGCAACCCAACACTCACTTGTTCTGATTGGCGCTCGAACACTTCCGCCTCTACCCAAATTTCATCAAGCTGAGCAATACTCATCATTGATGTGCCAGGTTTAACGTAAAAGCCTTCTCGTACTGTTAGCTCATCTACCACACCACTTTGCTTTGCGTAAAAAGTAATATTTTGCATTATCTTTTTATTTTTTTGTAAGCGCTCGATAAATCCATCAGACACATTTAACGACTCTAAACGCGCCTTTGCAGCGCGAATTAACACGGTATTATTACGATTAACTGCCAATAAAAGCTCTTCCTGTGCGTTCACCAATTGTGGTGAATACAATGTATATAAAGGCTCACCAGCTTTAACTTCTGCGCCTTGTGCTTTAACGTATAAACTTTCAATCCAGCCTTCTACACGCGGATGAATATGAATAAGTTGGTCTTGGTTATATTGCACATAACCCACAGTATTTATATCGCTGTGAAGTGTTTTAAGCTGCACTTTGGCAGTTCTTACACCAAAGTTATTAACGACTGCAGGCGAAATAGTTACAGCACCAAGTCCGTCCTGAGCGTTGCTAGCGTTTTCATACACAGGTACTAAATCCATTCCCATTGGAGAAAGCCCTGGCGTGTCACGCCTGTAATTACTATCCATAGGGGCTACCCAATATAAGGGTTGTTTGTTAGCATTTTGCTGTTCATTCATTGGCGAGTTGCTAGGTAAAAATTGCATTACTAAGCCGCCTATTAACCCAAAGGCGCCTGCGCCAACTAAGGCGGCGACAAGTAACTTTAAATTAGTATTCATTGTGTAATTCTCCAGTTTGATCGCTCATTACTTGAGTGTCTAAGCTACTTGCATAATAATTAAGGCGGGCGGTAATAATATGTTGATCTACTTGAATATTAAGTGCGTCTATTTTGGCGTTAAGCTCACTAATGCGCGCGCGCATCACGTCAGAAAAATCCCCATCGTCGCGCGTATAAGCATTAAGTGTTGCCTGAGATTGCTCTGACATTTGCGGTAATAACGTATTTTGATAAAGCGCATCGCGTTTTTGCAAACGAGCGAGTTGGCTAAACTCCTTAAAGTACATGCCTTTGAGTTTTTGAAGCGCCACCAGCTTTTGTGTTTTAGTCGCTTCTGCACTAGCAATAGCCGATTTAACCTGTTGATCTTGTCTGTTATCAGTAAACAATGGCAAATCAATACTAAACCCTACCGAGAGTAAATCAGCTCGCGACTCACCCATCGGGGTATCATCTCGGTAACCATAACCCACATTAACGCCCATTTGAGGTTTGTAGCTTTGCTTAGCGAGTGCAACTTCGGTTTGCTTTGCCGTTACGGTTTTTTCTATCGCAATAATTGCGGGATGCGCCATAAGCAACTGTATTAGTTCATCAAATTCAAGGCTCGAAAAATCAACCAGCCCTGTGGTTTTAGTAAACTCGGCATTTAAAGGCTGCATAAGCATATTAATAGGTAACCACTGTGCTAAACGGCCTTTAGCACTTTCAAACTGCTGCTCAAGCATAACTAGCTTATCTTCAAGGCGGGTGAGCTCTAATTGCGCACGAATAATATCTTGCTGACGTGTTTTACCTAAGGTACTTGCGTAGCTTGCTTCGGTAATGTCAATAAGCTGAGTAAATAGCCCTTTATCTTGCTCAATCAAAGCAATACTTCGCTGAGCACGATACGCGTTTAACCACGACTCAATCACAATTGCTTTTACTTGTGCTAAGCGATCGGCGCGCTGCCAAGGATATTGTTGAGCAGACTGTGCTAATGCTTTTTGTTTAAGCGCTAAGCTATTCCCTCGGCTAAACTTTTGGCTCAAATCAACTTTAAGCTGCGTCATCCCTTCTTGATCAAACGCATAACCGTTAGTAGGTAAGTTAAGTAAGCCAACCGTTAAAACAGGATCGGGTAAGGTGCCTGCGGCAATGCTTTGTGCTATTGCTGCATCTTCTTGGTAGCCACTCGTTTTTAGCCATGGCTCATGCGTTAGCGCATAATTAAGCGCTTGCGTTAAGCTAAGCGTTTGCTCATGACTAGTTTGCTTTAGTATTTCAGTATTTAGGTCATTTTGATTGTTTTGCGCATTAACAGCGGTGCTAAATAACACAACACTACATAATACGACTTTAATACTTACAGCGTGGTTCATCACCTGCTCCATCTAAAAATAAAAGAAAATCTTAAATTAGGAAGCAAAAAAGGTGTTTAGGAGTTACCAATAAACGGGGTTACCGCAATTTTTACATACACCTATCCTGCTATTAAGCAGACATAGGAGGACGGTAGAGTGAACGAGGTATATTAATTTGTGTAGTAAATACACGTACATTTACTTTTTCAGATTCAAGTAAAGTAACGCTAAATAAAGTATCAACATTAAGCATTGAGTTAGCAGCGCAGCCACTAATAGGGCATTTACAATCATTTTGCGGCGTACTTTCGTCGTCGCAACAATCCATCTGCATCATATTTTCAGACATACTAGCAGCCGCAGTTGCATCACTACTTTGTGTCATTGGCATTTGGGCATGCATTACTGTTTTAGTTAGCATATGTGGCATTTCGCATACCATAGCTACAGACGCAACTGCCTGACCCACAAAAGTGAGCAGCAAAGTTATCATGAGTAAACTAGCGTAAAAACGTTGCAACATTATGCCTTTTAATAAACTTTAAAATGATTGTAAGGTAACCTAACGGCAACCACAAATACTTTAATTATGTAGACTGCGGTTTAGCAGGTGTTTTAATTAAGTTACTCGCAATAATTGCAAATATACAATATGCGCTAAAATACCAAAAACCCTCACCAAATTGTGCATTCATAACAAGTAGCTCACCACTTTTACCATGGGCGTTACCTGCTAGGTAAGTCACTATTAATGCAATAACAAATACATCAACCATGCTCCACTTACTTAATGCACAAATAACCAGACCGAGCTTTTGCTTAAACCCATTCAAAGGTAGGCAACAATAAAGCAATTGTAATAGCAGCTTCAAGCTTGGAATAACAATAGAAAACAACCCCACTAAAGCGGCTACAAATAAATTATTATTGCTAGCAAGCTCTTTAACTGTGCCTAAAATACTTTGTGTTTTGTTATAGGCGCTAATCTCACCTTCTAACTTATCAAGCCCTAGCATGTTCGAGAACATCATTAGCATGCTGCGAGTGCGACCATCGCCCTCTTCAGCCAGCATTTCAATACCCGCTTGCGCTAGTTTTGATTTATCTATGTTGCCCTCTATTGTTAATACTGGTTTTGTAATACCAGGAAACAATAAAAAAAGAGCAACCACTACACTTATAACCGACAACCAATTACGCATATTTATTCTGCTATCGCCTCAATAATATCATCACTGTATAAAACAGCATCCAGTAAAAAATTAAACATATGCCCAACATGTAGGTCAGGATTTATTTTAGCCAACTGAATCATCGCTTTATCAAGGTTATCAACTTCAAACTCTTTTATTAATGATAAACATTCACCTAAAATACCTTTTTCAAGTAACAAAGCATCTGATATAGCTGCATCCAAGGTAAATTCATTAACTATATCTTTTAAATCAGCATCTAAAATAGCATCAAGCACAGAAAATAGACCGACTAAGTAACCTTGTTCTGTCAAATCGCTGTTGTTTTGCTCCAAAATAAGCGACATAAATTGCGCTCGCGTTAAAGCAAGCTTAGTTAATTCTGTTGGCTTTGCGACCCCCAACTCACTAATTGCTAAAACACGTACAAATTGCCTAATTGTGTCTTCACCTAAATAAATAACAGCCTGCGAAATAGAAGTAATGACTAAATTTGCTTTACCTGAACGCGCATTAGCTAACTTTAAAACTCGCGCTGTTATGGCGACATCTCTGGCCACACGTTGATGAACTTCTTTAAAGCAAAGTGTTTGTTTTGCTGTAAAACGCAATAGATCAAATACAGTTAACTTTGAAGGCTCTACACCTTTATATGTAATCATTTCTGGGCGAGAGAAAAAGAACCCCTGAAATAAATCGCAGCCTGCCAATTTTAATATATTAAATTGTTCATGCGTTTCTATTCGTTCAACAATTATTTTTGCATGTGGATTTGCACGTTTTATTTTTTTAATGCGTATATTGGTTTTAATAACCGGATCATCTATCTCAATTTTTATGTAATCAACATGCGCTAACAGAGGCTCCCATTTTGGATCGCCATCGTAATCATCAAGTGCAAAAACATAGCCTTCTTTTTTAAGTTCTTGCACACGCTCAGCAACCGCAGGAATATTACCTGTTCGCTCCACTATTTCAATAACACTATTTTCTGGCAATAAAAGTTTGGGAAAGTTATCGAGAATAGTTTCTGATGACAAGTTTATAAAAGCCAAATGATGCGCGGTAAGCCTATCTAAACCTACCAACATTAATGCATTAAAAAACAGCCGGCTTGTTGCATGCACATCAGAAGTGCCCACAGGAAACGCATTATTAGCAGAGTCTCGATAGAGCAGTTCGTAAGAGAATACATTCTGGTCTATATCAAAAATAGGTTGCCGCGCGACAAACTGAGTTATTTTTTGTACCTCATCAGGTATGTTATTTAATTTCACTTGGCTCTAAACCTATAAATAAAAGATGGCAAAACAGCCAATAATATGTGTACTTTAATGCAACTCGCATAAGATAAACATAGTCGTCATTGCAAAAATGTTAAAATTACACAACACTAATATAAAAATATTAATATAAAAGGTGGAGATTTGGCTAACTTTATTCGGTTATTACTACTGAGTCCTCTGCTATTTATATTTTCTAGCTATGCCAGCATTAATACTACTCCCCTCAAATATAATGTTAGCGCGTCAGGTAGTCATTATCCATATTATACAAATGATCCAGAAAAGCCTGGTGTATTACCCGAAATTATTGAAAAAATTCTCGATGATGCAAATATTGCAGCTTCTCATATCGACCTACCCACAAAGCGTATTACCAAATATTTACAAGATGAAATAATCGATTTTGATGTTATTTCATTAGAATGGCTGCCAAAGAGTGAGAGAAATGATCCTCGTTATGTTTTTTCAGAGCCGCTTATTTATGCTTCAGAAATGATTGTTACTCTTCCTCAAAATGCCCAGAACTGGCAAAGCGCTGATAGCTTAAAGGGTAAAAATATAGGAACGGTACTAGGTTACTATTACTTTAATGACAACACCTTTGAGCGTGTTGACTTTCCATCCGAGAAAGAACTTATGACCGCTCTATCAAGAAACCGCGTAGAAGCTGCACTAGCAGGCAAGTTAACTGCGCTCTATTGGGCAAAAAAGTTAGGGATAAACATTACATTTGGCGCACAGCATTCCCATGGGTTTTTAAGAATTCGTTTATTGAGCAAACATAAAGAATTATTGCCACAAATAAACCTAGCAATTAAAAACCTTCATACTCAAGGTTATATAAAAAGTATTGAAGATAAGTATATGAGTAATATACCCACACAAAATTAAGGGACTAATGGCGCAGAGCTCGTGTTTTGGAGTATAATAGCAGCAAATGTTAACTCGACCAGAACCAGAAAGAGCCCCATGAGTATTGAAAAAGCCTTAATCGAACGTAGTAGTAATCAATGTGAATTGTGTGCAGCCACCGAGAACTTATCTGTTTATGAAGTACCACCGGTAACTGAAACCCACTCAGATAAATGTATTTACACATGTCAAACATGTAAAGATCAAATCGAGAATAACAGCGAAATAACGCCTACACATTGGCACTGTTTAAACGATAGCATGTGGAGCCAAACTCCTGCAGTACAAGTTGTAGCTTACAGAATGCTTTCTCGTTTAGCGCCTGATAATGGCTGGGCACAAGATGCGCTAGACATGATTTACCTTGAAGAAGACACGCTAACGTGGGCTAAAAAAGCACTTGCCGAAGATGACGATTTAAAGCATGTAGATAGCAACGGTGTAGTACTTCAAGCAGGCGATACTGTTACCCTAATTAAAGACTTAGATGTTAAAGGCAGTAGCCTTACCGCTAAACGTGGAACAGCTGTTCGTAATATTGGCCTAACCAGCAACCCTGATCATATTGAAGGGCGAGTTGACGGCCAGCGCATTGTTATTTTAACTAAGTTTGTTAAAAAATAATCGTTTGTTTTTAATTATTAAAGGCGCTAATGCGCCTTTTTTATGTTTAAAATAAGTTAAGGAATGATTAAGTGTCTAGGTAATACACTAAGGATATAATATTGAGTAAGGATAACCAACATGGAAAAGCATCAAGCAGTATCTTCACGTAAAAAGGCAGTTGCAGGGATTGGCTTATTGGCGCTTAGCGCTTTTGCAGTAACTGGCTGCGGTGAGCAAACTAAGCCAACTGAAAATACAGAGCAAGCAAAAGCAATATCTACCCTAACTATTCAAGTTAGCTACAAAGATCGCAGTATGCTTCGCCCTGGCTCGCAATTAATAGTTACGCTTTCCAATGTATCTAAAATGGATGTAAAAGCCGATATAATCACACAAGAAGTGATTGATGTTACCCAAGCCCCGCCATTTACCGTTGAGCTAATTTATGATGCCAGCAAAATTAGCGATAAACATCACTATAGCCTAAGCGCCAGAATTATAAATAAAGACAAAGTGCTTTACACAAGTACAACAAATGATGACCCGTTTACAGAATCACAGTTAACTACCCCCTATAAAATTGAGCTTTCAAAAGTGTCGACTCAAAAACCCGATGTAACACTCACAAATACTTACTGGAAAGCAATAACAATAAATGCTCAAACTGTGAATGTTACAACTAAAGAACCGTTCATTCAGTTCAATAAAGACCATCGCGTTAATGGCTTTTTAGGCTGTAATAATTTTAGCGGAAGCTATAGCACCGAGCAGCAAACAATTACACTTAGTCAGCTAGCAAGTACAAAAAAGATGTGCTCGGATAATATGAGCCAAGAAGCGGCTATGTCTGACGTACTTAGCAAAACTTCAAAGTGGGAAATAACAGGTGAATCACTAAAACTTAAAAACAGTCGCGGTAATACGCTTGCTACTTTTAGTGCGGTTTATTTTAATTAATATTTAGCTCCCTTATATATTACCTAACACATTCGTACTGATTTTAAATAAAATGCCCAGCAAAGCTGGGCATTTTATTATTCGTTATAAGCGCTATTTAAAGTTACTCATCAACGAGTTGTTCACTTCTGTAAAAACCACTTGGCTCACTTAACAAACTAACAAGTTCAGGCATTATTGCATCCATTGTTTGCTTTAGCTTCCACGGAGGATTAATTACAATCATGCCCGATGCTGTCATACCATGTACGTCAGTATCCGCTTCAGTGCCTAATTCAAATAACTGAATGTTGCGCATTCCTGAGTCAATTAAGCCCTGTTCCATATTATCAATGCGCTCTCTGTCTACAACCGGATACCAAATCATGTAAGTACCTGTAGCAAAACGCTGATGAGCTTTAACTAAGGTTTTTACAACCGTTTCGTAGTCATCTTTAATTTCGTATGGAGGGTCAATTAACACACACGCTCTGCGAGATGCTGGTGGTAATAAACCAACTAAACCTGCAAAACCATCCTCTCCACGCACACGAATAGATCGCTTACCTTGCATGTTTTCTTCAAGCAATAATAAATCGCGCGGGTGCAGTTCAAAAAACCAACCCTTATCTTGGCGGCGCAAAAAATGCTCTGCAATTTTTGGTGAACCTGGATAAAACGCAAGTTCGTCAGTGTCGTTAAATGACTTAATTAATTCAATGTATTCATTAAGCTCAGCATGCTCACTTTTATGTTGCCAAAGTTTTTCAATACCATCTTGATACTCTTGCGTTTTTTGCGCGTCGGCAGCTGCAAGTTCAAAAAAGCCAGCACCTGAATGTGTGTCTATATAATCAAGCGGTTTATCTTTAATTGTTTGATAATTTAGCACTTGTGCCAGTACTAAATGTTTAAGTACATCGGCAGGATTACCCGCATGAAATGAGTGTCTGTAACTAAGCATTATTTATTTTCGCCATACGCAATTTAATATCGTAAGTGAACCATAAGCACTAGGCTTTGGCAACTTACACCAAGATAAGAGAGTGTTTAAGTGAACCATTTCTGAATGAAAAAGCTCATATGCTGAATTATCCCTTAATGAAGAAGAAAAATCAGCTAAAACCACCGTAAATGCTGGCAAATCAACACACTTTGCTTTACATTTGCATGACATTAATTACAGTTATATGAGCGCCTTTATGAATAACACTACTCTTCAACAACTCGAACAACTGATCGATTCTTTAATCGAACGTAATAACCAATTACAAACAGATGTTGTTACTTTAAAAGAACAGAACACTAAACTAAGCGATGACAACGAATTGCTACAACTTGAAGCTTTAGAAAATGAAGAAAAGCAAAAAGATGCCAGCACTACTTTATCTGGTCTTCTTGATAAGTTACAAAGCGCACAACAGGCTAGCTAATGTCTGAGCTGCAAAACCAGCGGGTCACTGTTGAGTTGCTAGGTAAAGAGCAGCAATTTGCTTGCCCTGAAGGGCAGGAAGATGCATTAATAGCAGCAGCTAAAAATCTAAATGACTTAGTTGAGCAAATGAAGCAACGCTCAACCGTTAGAAACGATCAAAAAGCCCTACTAATGGCAGCATTAAACTTAAGCCACGAATTGCTAGAAGCAAAAACACAGGCTACAGTTGAACAACAGCATCAAGACCAATTGATTGATAAACTCAGTCAGCATTTGGCAAATGACCCCAAACACCAAAAATAAAAAGCGCATACTGCGCTTTTTGTTTATTATTAAAGTAATTAAACATCAGCGTAGAGATAATAAATGAAGTTAAAAATTTCAAACATAGCCTCTTCATGTAAGCACTTACTATTAGCATGCACTTTATTATCAATAGTACCTAGCACCTATGCTGCCGTCACTTGGAATACAATAAACCCTCATATTCAGTTTTTAAAGCAACAAGATAAGCTTCGCTTTTACGACTCTAACCAAGTATTAATTGAAGGCGAAAAATGTGCCCTACTTGTTGATACGAGCGCCAATTTTGCCGCAGTTGAACAACTTGCTGAAGATTTAAAGAAGCGCCTTAAAACACCCTTATGCTATTTAGTGGTTACCCACTACCATGACGATCACTTGCTAGGTATAGCGGTTATGCAAAATTTTTATCCAGGTGCCAAGCTCATTGTTCATCAGCAGGTAAATAAAAATTTTAACCTTTATCAAACAGCATATACCGACAAACTAGACACATATGAAAAGAGCATTGAGCTGAGCTACCAACGATTAGCGAATGTGCCCAAAGAAGAGCAAGCTAAATGGCGAAATAAGTTAGAACTTGCAAAAAAACGACTTTTTCGCTGGCAGGAGTATCAGCTTAGCAAACCCAAAATAGTAATTGATAGTCGTAAAGTTATCGACCTTGGTGATTTTGAGGTAACGCTTGAGCCGCAGCAAGCCCATACTAACGGCGATTTAACTATTACTACTAATAATGGCAGTGTGCTGATTGGTGGCGATATCGTTGACTGGCTTCCTTACCCTGGACACGGTGAACTTAAAAGTTGGCAAGCGTTGCTTAAGCAATATATTAACGACGAAAAGCTCACTATTATTTTACCTGGGCACGGCGGTACATTAACAAAAGAGCAGCTGAAACAGCCACTATCATTTTTAACAGCTATAACAGAGCACGTTAAAAACAATAAAGATCAAAGTATTGAGCAGTTAATGCTGTCGTTTCCTGAATCAGTTATTGAGCCTTACAAACAAGAAGCGCTTAATATAAAATCGAGCAACTTCTTTTTACAAGCTGGCCTAAATCGCGCAAAAAGCGCAGAATAACTCAACACAACGGATTGTGTTAAAATAATAGAAGGAATTTACAAAAGTGATCACTATGCGCAGTTTGGTTTTATGTTGTTTGGGTATTTTGTTATTTGGTTGTCAATCAACGGAGCAAGAACCACAAGAAGCTCCACAAATATTTACTCATTTTGAGCCTGACTATACTTATGATACTGATGATGAAGTAGCTCAAACGCCCCAAGTTAGTGAGCACGTTACGCCACTTCAATTCAAAAAAACAATCGTAAAAAAGCGCCCACCAAAAACCACCGATCTGTGGGTGCATATAGCCAACAATCTACACTTTACGGTTTATCAAAATCGCGCGTTAAAAAAGCGTATCAGCTGGTACGCAAAGCAACCTAACTACTTACAAACTGTGAGCAAACGCGCAGCGCCTTACCTGTATCACATCGTAAAAAAAATTGAGCAAAAGCAATTACCTATGGAGCTCGCATTACTACCATTTGTAGAAAGCGATTTTAGACCAACGATAGCCTCATCACAGCAAGCTGTTGGTGTTTGGCAGTTAGTTGGCGCAACAGCGCATCACTTTGGAGTTAAGTCAGACCAATGGTACGACGGTCGCCAAGACGTACTTGCTTCAACAGATGCTGCACTTGATTACTTAAGCTACTTACATAAACGCTTTGATAGTAATTGGCTACATGCTTTGGCTGCTTATAACAGTGGTGAGGGCCGCGTTAAACGCGCAATCGAAAAAAACAAAAAACGCGGTAAAAGCACCGATTACTGGTCACTCAGTCTACCAAAAGAAACCGCCGACTACGTACCCAAGTTACTCGCTTTAAGCTATTTAGTTAAGCACCCACAAAAGGGCATTAAACGCCCAAAGCTTGCATATAAGCCATTTACCACACAAATGAACATAGGCCAGCAGTTCGACTTTTCAGTCATCGCTAAGCTCTCTGGTATAGGTTCAAAGCAGTTACACGCGATTAATCAGGGATATTTAAAAAATCAAAGCTCACCTAACGGGCCGCATACTTTACTGCTTCCTATAGGGCAAGAGGCTTTATTAAAAAGTCAGTTTTTTAAATCAAACTTTGCTGGAGAGTACATCGTTAAACAAAACGACACGCTTTACGGTATCGCTAGACGTTTTAGTATGTCGGTAAAAGCTTTAAAACAACTTAATAACAAAAATAATAATTTAATCGGCGTTGGAGAAAAGTTATTAGTTGGACAACCTAAAACCCTGCCAAGCACATTAACTGTTGATTACAAAATTAGCCCTTATTTAGAACACCAAGAGATTGCGATTCCCACCATTGAAATAGATTACGAAGTTAAGTCGGGCGATAGCCTTTGGAGTATAAGTCAACTTTACGATGTACCCCATAGCGACTTGGCAAAATGGAACAAACTCTCTGCATCAAGTATTTTAAAGCCTGGCACTCAATTAGTACTGTTTATACCACAGGCTGAAAAGCAAAAAGCAGCCCCAACAAAAAAAGATTTTCTGCTAAATTTACAAAAAACACTAAATCAGCCACGTTAAGTTTATAAACAAGTATATTTCGCGTAAAATTGCGCCCTAACATAGTTATTATTTGAAGAGACAAGCATGCAAATTAGCAAAAATTCAGCGGTTGAATTTCATTACACCCTTAGCGAAGCGGGCGAGCAAATAGAAAGTAGCACAAACGAAGCGCCACTTACTTATATTCATGGCAGCGAAGGCATGCTTCCTGGTTTAGAAAAAGCACTTGAAGGTAAAGAAGCAGGCGAAAAATTTAGTGTAACTCTAGAGCCAAGTGAATCATACGGCGAGCGTGTTGATGACTTAATTCAACGCATTCCGCTTAAGCATCTACAAGGCGACGTTAAAGTATGGAAACCAGGTATGACAGCAATGGTTAGCTCTAACCAAGGTCGTCATCAGGTTACTATAGTTAAGGTTGGTCGTTTTAACGCAGATTGTGATTTAAACCACCCATTTGCTGGTAAAACGCTAACGTTTGACGTTGAAGTTATATCGGTACGTGAAGCAACAAGTGAAGAAGTTTCTCACGGACACGTGCACGCTGAAGGCGGCTGTGGTCACTCTCACTAGTTAGCAATAAAGGAAGTAAGTATGTCTAAAGTTGCAGTAGTTACAGGTGGCACAAAAGGTATTGGCCTAGCCGTAGTAAAGCGTTTGCTAAACAATGGCTATGAAGTACATAACCTTGATATAGAGCTAAGCGAAATCGGTATATTTCATCAGTGTGATGTAAGTGATGTATTGGCGGTACGCAACTGTATCAACGCTATCTGTGAACAAAGCCAACGTATTGATGTACTTGTTTCTAATGCTGGTAAACACTTAAGCGCAAATATAGAAAGCACCGACGAGCAAACTCTCGATGCACTTTTTGCGCTTAATGTTAAAGGCGCCTATGCCGCTGTACAAAGCGTATTGCCAAGCATGAAAGCGCAAAATAGCGGCGCTATTATATTAGTCGCTTCCGATCAGGCAATTATAGGTAAGCAAAACTCTTTTGCGTATAACCTAACAAAACATGCCCTTGCTTCAATAGCTAAAACAACAGCGCTTGATTACGCGAGTTTTAATATTAGAGCAAATGCGGTATGCCCAGGCACAATAGAAACTCCGCTTTTTCATAACGCAATAGATGCGTACTGTGCAAAAAGTGGCGCAAACAAAGCTGAAATAGTTGCCGAGGAAGCAAGTCTGCAACCGCTTAACCGATTAGGTCAAGCCGACGAAGTTGCTGCTCTTGTGAGCTTTTTAGCAAGCGACGATGCCAG
This sequence comes from Pseudoalteromonas sp. NSLLW218, assembly GCF_015864775.1. Lineage (NCBI taxonomy): Bacteria > Pseudomonadati > Pseudomonadota > Gammaproteobacteria > Alteromonadales > Pseudoalteromonadaceae > Pseudoalteromonas > Pseudoalteromonas sp. NSLLW218. The sequence goes on from NZ_JADYWO010000006.1 coordinate 266,960, forward strand.
CTTTATTACTGGCAGCCTACAAAGCATAGACGGTGGCTACACTGCACAATGAAGACTGTTCAATGAGTAATGCGCAATGAGCCTAAAAATTATTGACTCACACGTACACTTTTTTAATTTAGTAGAAGGTCAATACTCATGGCTACAAGGTGCTAACCCACCAGCGTGGCCAAATTTAGAAAAAATAAAACAGCCAGTAAGTGCACAGCAACTAGTTCAAAGTACTGACTTTGAACTCGTAGGGCTTGTTCATATAGAAGCTGGGTTTGATAACATCTCCCCTATTAACGAGTTAAACTGGCTAAGCTTGCATTTAAAAGGTATTCCATTTAAAGCCATTAGCTACAACCAAATTGACTCATCGGCTGATGAGTTTATAAACTCGCTGGAAGCTTTAGCTCATCTGAGTTTGTGTGGCATTAGAGATATAACCGAAGGTACTGACGCAAAGCGTTTATTAGATGCTAATAGCTTTAAAAACCTAACAACATTATCAGATACCCGACTGCATTTTGAAGCTCAGTTTGATATTGAAAATGGCGAAATAACCAAACAAATAGCTTACTACGCTAAGCAGCTACCGCAGCTTCAAATTATAATTAATCATGCAGGACTGCCAAGTAATTTAAATACTTGGCAACAAGGTGTTGAGTTACTTGCTCAGCATGACAATATTGCAATTAAGTTTTCTGGTTTTGAATTACTACAACTCACCAGCGAACAACAAGCGGCGTGTTTTAATTTTCTTTTTAATCACTTTGGCCAGCAGCGTATTATGTTTGCTAGCAACTTCCCTGTGTGCCAAATAAATACAAGCTACAACAATCTATGGCACTGCCATAAGGCGCTATGCTCAAACGATAAGACATGGCATGACCTTAGCTATGCAAACGCTAAGCACTACTACCAAGTGTAAGTAAAACTAGTTATATTAAACTCTCTTTTTATGATAATACGGCCAATTTATGAAAATGTACTTTTTACTAATCGTTGTATTTTCAGCGTTTCTTCTCAATGGCTGCATATCGCAAAGTCCAGACCCTACACCCAAGCTGCAACATGCTCTACTGGCAAAGCCGGATAAAACAGCCGTTAGCAAGGCAATTAAAACACTGGTACATATGCAAGAGACTCAATTAGCTGATGATGTGTTTACTACCAGCAGCACAGTCACCATTAGCAATGTAGATGGTAATAATATTATCGACACGCAAAGTCGCAATACACCCGATCAGTTTGAATTGATGATTAAAGGCAAGCAATGCTATATACGCCACCTTGATAGTAAAGCAACTATTGAGCTTAAAGATGTCGAATGTAAAATTAACGAGTTATAACAAGCTTTACCTCCTTCCCAAACAAGTAAAAGCCGGTAAGTGACTAATCACTTACCGGCTTTTATATAACCTAAACTCAGGTTAAAAAGTTACTTAATTTCTACACGCTGAGAACGCATGACAATCTCATCGTTTAACTCAATACCCAACCCTGGCTCTTCTGACACTTCAAAGAAGCCGTTTTTAGGTTGTGGATCTTGTAAACATAACTCGCGGTTCCACTTTTTAATCGCATAAGTATGGTGCTCATGAATTAAAAAGTTAGGGATAGCCGTTTCTAAGTGCAGTGATGCTGCTGTTGCAACAGGCCCGCCACATACATGAGCTTGAATACGCACATCAAAAATATCAGCGTAATCACACACTTTTTTGGTTTCGGTAAAACCACCACATAAGCCAATATCAGGTTGCAGAACATCAATACTTTGATCTTCTAAGTACGGGCGCACACCCCAGCGATTATACAAACGTTCACCACCAGCAATTGGCACATTAACTTTATCTGCTACTTTTGCATGTAAAGAATGGTTTAAATAGTTAACTGGCTCTTCAAAGTACATACAGTCAAATTCTTCTGCAATTTCACCCAACTGAATGGCTGTTGTCACACCTGGTAAACTGTGGCATTCAAAAATAATATCCACTTCGTCGCCTACTGCTTCGCGAATAGCTTGCATACGCGCACGATATAGCTTCATTTCAGTACGTGATATTATTTTTGTACGGTCGTAATAAGTATTACCGTCTTTATCGTACTGAATTGGATCTACTTTTACTGCATCGTAACCTTCGGCCATCGCCTTTAAAGCCGCTTCTGCATATTCTTGCGGCTGTACTAGCGCTTTAAATTCGCTATCCCAGTCAAACTGTAATTGCGATGCGTACGTACGTAGTTTGTCGTTAACTTTACCGCCTAACAATTGATATACAGGTAAACCAAGCGCTTTACCTTTTATATCCCAAAGCGCGGTATCAATTGCGCTCATTGCAGCATATACAACAGGTCCGCCACCTAAGCCCCAAAAGCTCTCACGTAACATACGAGACCATAGTTTTTCTGTTTGAAATGGGTCGTGGCCGATTAAAAAGGCATCTGCCATTTCCTTAATCATAGCCGCTGCAGCACTGTGCCCTAAATCGTATGCAAGGCCCGCTTCGCCAACACCACTAATACCTTCGTCAGTATGAATACGTACAAACACAGGTGTCCAAGAAGGTCTATCTGGACAGTGAATATCAAATACTTCAACGCGATTTACTTTCATTAAAATTCCTTATTAACCGCTATGGGTTATTTTGCAAAACTAGGGTCAAGTCGATACGCTTTACGTAACATCGCAGGCCACGCAAGTTGCCCGCCAGTGCTGCCACTGTGTACTACATTTGCTTGATTATAAATATTGTCGATTATAGGTTGCGGTACTTCAATAACCTCTTGCGAGCTTGATTGTAGCGCTAATTGAATTTCACACGCTCGCTGTAAATCATAAAAGCGCATAAACGCATCGCCTACCGTTGGACCTACCGTTAAGCCACCGTGATTTACCAATAACATATGGTTAGTGCTGCCTAAATCATCTTGCAGCACTTTTCGCTCGTCGTCGTTTACCGCAAGCCCTTCGTAACCATGATAAGAAAGCGATGGCAGTGAAAACATTGAATACTGGCTAAGCGGTAATAAACCATTTTTTTGTGTAGCAACAGCGATTGTTTCTTTAGTATGAAGGTGAATAACACAATGAGCGTCTTCGCGTACCTCATGAATCGCACTGTGAATAGTAAAACCAGCTGGATTAATACTAAATGGCGTATCGTCAATAATGTTACCGTCTAAGTCGACCTTTACTAAATTAGAGGCAGTTACTTCATCAAAGGTTAAACCAAACGCATTCACTAGGTAGTGATCGGTGCCAGGCAAACGTGCTGATAAATGCGTATAGATTAAATCCCCCCAACGAAAGTGCTCTACCAGTCTATAACATGCGGCTAAATCAACACGAAGTTGCCACTCTTGTGCTGATACTTTATTTTTTAAATTGAGTTGGGGTAAATCAAACATAATAAGCCTTTTAAAAACGTACATTACTAACCTGCACGAACAGATGTTTAGAAGTCTAAAGCAGTCTCTATTTTATAGCAAACACCAAACAAAACAGCCACACTATTGTGTGGCTGTTTGTAAAACTAAAATACCAATTGCATTAAAATGGTATAGCTGCGTAAATTATTTTACGTTAGCTAGGTAATCTGCAATTGCTTCAAACTCTTCATCAGTTACCGTTGCAACCATTGCTTTCATAGCCATGGTCATACCGTTATTACGTGCACCTGATTTGATGTCTTTCATTTGCGCTACTAAGTAGTCTTTGTTTTGACCGTTTAGCTTAGGATACATACCCATAATTGGTGCTTTACCTTCAGCGCCATGACAAGTTTGACAATTTTTAGCGGTATAAAGTGTGGCGCCATCGGCCGCTGCTGCATTAAACGAGAAGCTTGCGGCTAAAGTAATACCCGCGCCTAATAGTAGTGTTTTCATCTTGCTCATTGTATTTACTCTTCTTTTTTGACGGTTAGAAAAACTGTTCTATTGATTGTAGTAAACAATCAAATAAAAAGCATACGTACGAAACGACGCTAGACGATCAACTTAACCAAAAACCGCTAACTCGTTTCTGTCTCACTTTTATATACTTTAGCAAATAAAAATGAGCTTACCCTTAATAAACTATTACCACACTATATCATCTGGTACTTCAAAGTCTGCGTACGGGTCATCTTCATCTTTTGGTTTGTTTTCAGGCTCTACATGAAAAACAATATACTTTTCGTCAACTTCTGCCACTTTGCGTGCTGGTTCGTCGTCTAATACGTAAAATTGCCCTTCTAGTACACAAATAGCTAAACGACCGCCCGATAACGCTTTTTGCGTTTTCTCGTTCACGTCGATATTTTTTACTTTGTTTTGATAAGTAAAATTAAATGTGCGCTCACCACGAATAGCGTCTTGGTTGTGGTGCTCTAAAATTTGTTTAACACGCGCTTCTTGTTCGCGCTGCTTTAAGCTCACTTGGCGTGTTTGGTTAAGCTCTTCAGCTTTTTTTTGCTGCTCTAGCTTGGTTTGTTGAATATGCTTTTGCAGATCACTTGGGTTGCTAGTAGCCCCTTTCTTTTGCTTTTTTTGTTGCTTACGCTTTTCTGATTTAGCAACTTTAGCATTATGCGATGTTGTTAATCCTGCTTGAAGCAATTGGTCTTGTAATGAACCCATGGCTTTGTTCCACTAAAAACTAATATTATCGCTATTTTAATCACCAACGAGTTCAAATAACAGCGCTATCGACATTAATCTAGCAAACTAGTTAAAACAAACCATGATATGACGCAAAGAGCATGGTTTTAATTATCAATTAAAAACAATTTTTAATACAATACCAGACAACCAATCAGCAAATGTATAAGCCATATAATGCGTTTACCTCATCTACTCGTTTGCTCGGTATTTATATTTTTTGTACTTTATGCACCACAACCTCTACTTAGTCTTTTTGCGAGCGAATTTAATATAGCCCCTGCGGTAGCTGGCAGCTTAATGACTGCAACTATGTTGCCCTTAGCCATTGCCCCGCTCGTTTACGGTTTATTTTTAGCAAAAATAAATCCACTACTTATATTACGTATTGCAATGGTGCTTTTAGGCCTTAGCTGCTTACTTTTTATTTATGTACCTAGCTTTGAGCTTTTATTATTAGTCCGATTTTTACAAGGTTTAACGCTCCCTGCAGCTTTAACCGCAATGACTAGCTATATAGGTATGAGTTATAGCGCTGATACACTTCAAAAAAATATGACCCTATATATTGGTAGCAGCATAGTTGGTGGTTACTTTGGTCGTGTGCTCGCAGCTTTGTTTAGCGACTTATGGAATTGGCAGAGCTTTTATTACGTAATTGCTTTTATGCTTATTTTTTTAGCTTTAACAATCAAACATTCTCAATTTTCGAACCCAGCAACAAAGTCTCAGCTTTCACCACTGGACTACATTAAACAGCTTAAAGAAGGCGCTGTACTTAAAGTTTACGGTGCCGTTTTTTGTATGTTTTTTTGCTTTGCTGCACTACTTAATTACTTACCGTTTATATTGCAAAATACGTTTTTAATTACCAATACTCGTGACATAGGTTTAGTTTACAGTGGTTATTTAGTTGGCGCGCTCGCCTCTATTGCTGCACCTTGGTTACTTAAAAAAGTCGCTTCGCCTTGGCATTTATTAACTGCGGTATTTAGTTTTTATAGTGTGAGTATTATTTTATTAATGAGCCACCAGCTTAGCTTATTTTTAATCGCATTTACTTTGTTTTGTGGTGCTATGTTTGTGATTCATTCAACTGCCGCACCACTCGTTAATAAAATAAGTAAAGCCCCGCCAAGTGTAACCAATGGTGGATATGTATCGTTTTATTACAGTGGTGGTGCATTGGGGTCGTTATTACCCGGTGTGGTATACCAACATCATGGGCAAACAGCGTTTATGTTTACGCTACTTGCGGTTTGCTTATGTGGTTTATCGTTAATTATGTGGGCTTATTTCGAGGGTAAAAATACAACGCGCGGTTGATGCTTTGTGTGATTAAAAAATGCTTCTAAATCAGCTTTACTAATCAACCATGTTTGGGTGTTTTCAAACGGATGACAATGAAACAAATCACCACCCCAAATATCTTGATCGACCCATAAGCTCACTTCGTTTTGCTTATCATTTAAAAGAGCCAACATAGATACACACCCAGGAGCCACTTTTAAATACGTTGCTAAGCGCTCACTCGATGCAAACCCTAAACGCGAAAGCCCTTGTTGCTTTGATAGTGCCTTTAAATCAAGTTGCTTATTGTGCGCGGTAATAACTAAAAAGTGTCGCTTACCTTCATTATCGCGTAAAAATAGGTTTTTAAGACGAGTACCAGGACGCTCAATCATAAACTCATCAGCTGCTAAGCTAGTATGTAGCGGCGGATGCTCTATTCCATCATAGTTAATATCTAGGTGCGCTAAAAGCTCTGCTAACTTAGTTTTATCCGCATACATATTACAAACAACGCCCTCTTAATTGCACGCTTAGGTCTCGCCATAAAACTTCACTTACTTCGTGTTTATTATCGCAATACTGACGCTCTTTTAACTCTTCGTTTAATAACTCAACAGCTTGATCTTCTAACTGCAATTTTAAAACACTCGATTCTTCAAAATGCTCTTGTTCAATATACTGCTTAACCTCACCACGGCTTGGTCTCTTGTTTGGACCACGGTCTAAGTTAAAGTTTTCACGATGCTTAGCTTTTACCGAAACAACATAAGCAAAAAGTTTATTGCCTTGATCATCTTGCTTTTCGTGAAACTGTTTATTATTTATTTCAAAAGGCGGCTCATCATTCGAGGCACAACCAGCGAGTAAAACCATAAGCGCCAGAACACATTTTTTCATTGTTTTTTATCGTTTTAGTTTTGAATTAAGCCGAGTCTAACAAAAATTGACGAAAACGGTGAAAATTTACGAAAAAATACTTGACCAAATTTATAAAAAAACTTAAAGTTCGTCCCGCTTGGAACTCAGCAGTCAAGCAGTTACATTATATGTAATTTAGGAATGTGGGGCTATAGCTCAGCTGGGAGAGCGCCTGCCTTGCACGCAGGAGGTCAGCAGTTCGATCCTGCTTAGCTCCACCACTTTCCTACTCCTTTTCAAATTCGTTCTACTCTTCTATTTTTCCATTGTTTTTATTATTTTTTGATACCCTACTATTCTAATTTTTCATTCTATATAATTTTAAATTTATCCATTCAACTTGTGTCTTTACAAGTTCTTAGCTATACATAATGTCACACATTAATACTTTAGGCTTAACATGGACAACCCTAAGCGTTCAACGCTAAAAAAGCTAGCTGCTATAGGTTTAACAGCTGGTGCGATAACACATGCGCCTTATGTTTTTGCCCGAAAAAAAGTCACATTAAGAGTACTTGGTACTCATGTAACACTCCAAGAGGCTATCCGCAAGCAAGCGATGAGTGACTTAGGTATTAATATAGAATTTACTCCAGCAGGCAGCGCTGCTGTTTTGCAAAAGGCATCAATGGACCCTAGCTCCTTTGATTTATACGAACAGTGGTCAAACAGCATTAATGTGCTTTGGGATGCAGGTTCTATTCAGCCAATAGAAAAAAAGCGACTCACCTACTTTAACGAGATAAATCCACTCACTAAAACGGGAAAACTAACCGAAACTGCAAGTATTGGTGCAGGTGATGCCCCCTATAAATTATTAAATGTTCAACCCGATGGCACATTAAGCGCTCAAGAAAGCGATCATATTAGCTTTTTGCCTTATGTGCATAATGTTGACTCTTTTGGTTACAACACCGACTTTATTAAGCCCGGTATAGCATACGAAACAGAAAGCTGGAGTTGGCTGCTTGATGACGAGAACCGAGGTAAAGTAGCCATTGTAAATGCGCCTACCATTGGATTATTTGACCTAGCCCTAGCAGCACAAAGCAAAGGGCTTATAAAGTTTAACGATATAGGTGCAATGACCCGCCCAGAACTTGATAGATTGTTTAGTATATTACTCGACTTTAAACGCCAAGGTCATTTTAGTGGCTATTGGAACTCGGTCCCTGAATCGATTGAGTTTATGAAAAGTAAGCGTGCCCATATAGAAAGTATGTTTTCGCCTGCCGTCTCTGCGTTAAACAGTCAAAATATTAATGTTCGTTTTGCCGCGCCAAAAGAAGGCTACCGAGGATGGCATGGTGTTATGTGTTTATCGTCACAAACACAAAGTAGCGTAAAAGATGCAGCTTACGACTATATGAATTGGTGGCTTTCAGGCTGGCCTGGTGCATTTATTGCTCGCCAAGGTTATTACATTAGTAACCCACAACGCTCTAAACTACTTCTATCTCAGGCCGAATGGGATTACTGGTACGGTGGAAAAGCAACAAACATAGATTTATTAAATACAAATGGCGACGTAGCAGTAAAAGCGGGTGAGCAACGTAATGGCGGTAGTTACCATAAACGCTTTAGCAATGTAGCAGTATGGAACACCGTTATGCCAACCTATGACTACAGTCTACAAAAATGGTATGAGTTGATTAGCCGATAATGATAATAAATTCAATTAAATCAAAAATAATATTAGCTTTGTGTCCGCTGATTGGATTACTTCTTTTGCAAAGTTACTTGTTTAACTATTCGCAAACGACCTTACTAAACTTGCAAAAGTCGCAGCATAACGCGCTTATTCAAAGTGAAGCTGTGAATCACTTAGAAAACGATATTATCTCTTTGCAAGCGTATGCAGTCTCATTTATTGACAATGCAAATGAAAATACGATTACCAAATTTAATTTTTATTTAAATAAAGCAAATCTAAACCTTAAGCAACTAAAAACAAATACTCTACACCATCCCCTTGAATACAAAAACTCATTAATACGCCTTGGCGAGTATTTAAGTAACTACCAAGATACATTTGGCCAAGTTGTCGTAAACAGACAAAAACGCGAACATCTTTACAATACTCAGTTCAAACAGCCTATTGATGACTTACAAGTAACAATTAGTAATTTAGAGGAGTCTTCAAGCGACAGTAACAAGGTTATTTTCAACGATGTTTTACTCACAATAAGTAATTTACAACACGCAATTATAAGCTACCTCTATAAACCTAATTTTGATGAAGCACAAAATGTAAAACAAAACCTAAATCACTTACATAAAAAACTAACGAGCACCTCTGTACTAAATGAATCCCTCTCCAATAAAACAACAAGCTTAAAACAAGCTTATAACAAACTTGTATTACTCACCCGCAGCTACACTTTTTCTGTAAATGTTGTACTAACAGGCATAGAAAACGAATTGCTGTATTTAACAAATGAAATTAAAAATATAGAAAAAAACAAACTAACTGAAACAGAAGAGCAACTAAGTAATCACTTAACAAAAAACACAGAGCAGGCAAATATATTTGCCGTTTTAATTATGTTAATCATTTTGTTTTTAAGCTATTTTATTTTCAGATCAGTTATAAAACCGATTACTCAGCTCACTTTACTACTTAAAGATATGAATAACGAAAAGCCAGTAACTATTTCAAATAACAACCAAAATCAAACAGAAATAGCATCGGTAATAAAAGCCGCTAACGCTTTGTATCTAAAAAACAAGCAAACCAAAGAACTGCTCAACGAAACTCGTGTATTAAATACCCAAATGGAAGCAATGAATGCCGACCTAACGAGTGCTATGGAGCAAACTGATAAAGCCAATAAAACAAAAATAGATTTTGTAGCCAACATGAGTCATGAGCTTCGCACCCCAATGAATGGCATATTGGGCATGTTGCAACTGTTACAAAGCAGCGAGCTTCCTTTAAGACAAAAACACTATGCAGACAAAGCTTTTTCAAGCGCTCAAAATTTATTACAGATTTTAAATAATATTCTAGATTTTTCTAAACTAGAATCGGAAAAAGTCCAGTTAGAGAAAATTCCATTTACCTTACATACTATTGTTTCTAACGTACAAAACTTGTTCTCAACCAATGCAAAGCAAAAAGGTTTGTTATTAAACTTTACTTTGCATGTTGATGCAGGGCTTGAACTTATTGGCGATCCCATGCACTTAAGCCAAATAATAAATAACTGTGTAGGTAACGCAATTAAGTTTACTGAGCATGGTGAAATATCATTAATTATAGAAGCGACATCTCAACACGAAAAAACAATAAACCTTCGCTTTAGTATAAAAGACACCGGTATTGGGATGACCGAAGAGCAATCAAAAATTATATTCCAGTCTTTCTCGCAAGGTGATTCAAGCACAACAAGAAAGTATGGTGGAACCGGTTTAGGACTCACTATAAGCAAACAATTAACTAAACTGCTTGGCGGAGATATACAAGTAAGGAGCACGATTAATCAAGGTAGCGAGTTTTTCTTCACTCTACCTTTTACCTTATCTGAGCAGCAAAAACTTAAAAAACATGCCCTATTAATTAGCCCCGATAATGAGCAAATTAAAAAATTAATGGACTTGCTAAGTGATATAAATATAACTACAGAAACCACACAAGAACCATTAAGAGCCATTGCTAAAATGGCTCAACCTAATAGCCCATTTAGTATTGTAATAATGTCGATAAAACAAAAAGAGCTCAAAGATAACTTTATATTACAACAACTGTATGCTCAAAATAAAAATACTAATGAAAAATTGACGCTTATTTTATTGATTACTGATGAAGAGTCTCCTGAGCCAATTGCAAAAAATGAAAGTATAGACATTACAATTATTGGTAATAAGAATAGTGAAGTAGAAATTTTAAGGAAGCTTTCACCTGATAATTTTAAAGAAAAGCAATTAAGGCCTCATCCTAAATTCTCGGGTTTTAATGCATTGGTGGTTGACGATAATAAGATTAACCAAGAAATAGCTTCTGCCCTTTTAGCAAGGTTAGATATGGCCGTGATCATTGCTAATGATGGACATGATGCATTAGGTAAAGTAGAGACAAATGACATTGATATTATTTTTATGGATGTTCAGATGCCAGTTATGGACGGCTTAGAGGCAACAAGTATATTAAGAGAGCGGGGCTACAAAACTCCCATAATTGCAATTACAGCAGCCGCAGATCCTAATGATAAAAAAGCAGCGTTTAGAGCGGGTATGGATGACTTTTTAGTAAAACCAATTATTTTTGATGCTCTTTTCGAAAGTATAGAAAAACACCTACAAAGTAACAAACCATTAAATACAATTAATCTGCAGCTGGCAAAAGACAACGTAGAAAACAATGATGAATTGTTAGCTAAATTATTTACTCAGTTTGTCAACGATTACAATGACTTTTCAACTAAAGCTGATATATTAATCAAAAATGGAGAGTTAGAAAGCTTAATTCGACTAGTACATACACTTAAAGGATTGGCCGGAACATTAGGCTTGGAGCTACTGCAACAAAGCACGCAAAGTATTGAGAAAAACTTAATAGATGAGAAGAGTATTAACTTATCTAGCTTTAACGAGCAATTAACTCTTACACTTTTTGCTGTAAAACAATTTTTGATAGCTGACGGCTTTAAAAAAGAGCATAAGCAACTAAATCAGTTAGAAAACGAAGACTCGGTTATTGATAATATATACTCATTAGCATTAACAGCTCGCCCTGTACCTAGCAGTTTGATTAGACAGCTAGAAATGAATCAATATGATAGAGGGCACTCTTTATTTAAACTCAAAGAAGCAATTGATCATTTTAACTACGCGCTAGTGATTGAGCTTATTGATAAGTATAGAAACGATAATAAAAATTAGGCATAACCACTAACCTGAACTAGATTTAATATTGCAAAGAACGCAAAGAAGGATAGATAGTGCATTCAAATTATCTCGCAAACAGTAATGGATTAACCACAGAGAAAAAGCATAAACCTTTAATTCTTATTGTTGATGACGAACCTAGTAATTTACACGTATTAGTTGAAGGACTTTTAACTGATTACGATGTACGTATTTCGACTAGTGGCGAACAAGCATTAGTATTTGTTGAGTCAACTCGCCCTGACTTAATTTTATTAGACATAATGATGCCAGACATGGACGGCTACGAAGTATGCAATATACTCAAAACGAAACAAAATACTAAAGGGATCCCTGTTATATTTGTCACTGCGCTTACCGAAGAAGAGTCTGAAGAAAAAGGCTTTGCTATGGGCGCAATTGACTACATACACAAACCTTACAAGCTAGCGCTCGTTAGAGCACGTATCCGTACCCATATTACCGCACAGGGCATGCTTGATAGGCTTATAGAAAAAAACTTTGACCTACACGATAAGCTACTTGAAATAGAGTCACTGGCGAAAGAACTAAGCCAGCGTGAAGAAGAATTAAAAGAGCTCTCTTCAAAACAAAAGTTATTTTATCAAGCCCTAACGGGAACCGCCGATGGCGTTGTTATTACCGACAGTAACGGAAAAATTATTGCCGTAAACCCTTCATTTTGCCGCATTACTGGTTACTCTGAATCTGACTCCCTGCAAATGCAGTTGCACGACATTAAACAAAATAACCACCCTAGTATTAGCTTTGATCAAGTATGGGAGCATGCGAATCAAGCTGGATATTGGAGTGGAGAACTTGTAACCAGACGCAAAAATGGCGAGCTTTACCCTGAGCTACTAACTCTAAGTATGGTTAAAGGCGATCAAGATACTAATGTGCATTATATTGGTGTGTTTAGTGACATTTCGAGCGTTAAAGTAACACAAGAAAGAATTCACTACCTCACATGGCATGATGAGCTTACAGGTTTGCCAAACCGAAATGGCTTTTTAAAACAGTTAGAGCAGCAACTTCAGGTTTGTAGTACCGAAAATAGTTATGCCTATATTTATATTATTGACATAGACAGCTTCCACTCAATAAATGATGGATTAGGCCTACTTGCTGGCGATAACATTTTAAAAGAATTAACTAAACGAATTCATTCTAAGGTGAGTAAAAAAGATGTTATTGCTCGCTTAGGCAGTGATGAATTTGCAGTACTGTGTACAGTTGAAAAAGGCGTTGGCAGAGTTAGAGCCCAAGCTATGGCAGAAAATAAAGCTCAAGAGCTGCTTATAAGTGTAAACCATCCTTTTAAGGTAGGTGAGCAAGACGTTAGCTTAACGGTAAGTATTGGCACGTATATTTTTCCTCGAGAAGATCAGTGGGAAAGCGCTATTGAAACTATTCGTAACTGTGAGGCAGCTTGTTACAAGGCAAAAGAGAAAGGCGGTAATAGAGTTACCTTTTTTGATACTTCGTTTGGCGAGCAAGCAAAACGTCGTTTTGAAATAGAGCAAGATTTACGCAAAGCTATCTCAAATAATGAGCTATCCCTATATTTACAATCCCAATTTGATCGAAGCCAAACCCTTAAAGGGGCTGAGGTTTTATTAAGATGGGAGCATCCCCAAAAAGGCTTTATTAGCCCAGGTGAGTTTATATCTATAGCTGAAGAGTCAGATATAATTTATGACTTAGATTGCTGGGTAACTTCAAATGCACTTGAAATATTAGCGCAACTTAGTAAAACTCACCCTGAGTTAAATTTATCGATTAATATAAGCGGCAGGCACTTTCATGAAGCGCGTTTTTTAAGCTTTATTAGCCAACAAATAAAGCAACATAGCATTAATCCTCAGCAACTCACTATTGAGATAATTGAAGGGACATTGCTTAATCATATGGAAGCGGCTATTGAGGCTGTTCATTGTCTCAAGAAGCTAGGTATTAGGGTATCTATTGATGACTTTGGTACTGGGTATTCGAGTTTAACTTATCTAAAACAATTACCCATACAGGAGCTAAAAATTGACCGCTCTTTTGTATTGGAAGCACCGACTGATAATAACGATAAGTTAATTATTGATATGATTGTAAGCTTAGGCCGTTTATTCGAGTTAGAGATTGTAGCTGAAGGCGTAGAGAACCAATCCCACTTTGATTTATTGCAGGAATATCCAGAAGTTATTCTTCAAGGCTACTATTTACATAGACCTGAACCTGCAAGCGATTGGCTTGATAAATTAAAATAACCGTTACGTAATTTACAAACTAAAAAGCCGAGCATGAATATGCTCGGCTTTTTATAAACCTAAGTTTGCAGTTACTCGCGAACTTGGCCTACTCCATTAACTAAATACTTTTCTGTGGTCAGTGATTCAAGACCCATCGGACCGTACGCATGAAGCTTAGAGGTTGCTATACCAATCTCTGCACCTAAACCCAGTTGTGAGCCATCAGAAAAGCGAGATGATGTGTTAACCATTACTACAGAAGCGTCAACACTACGCTGGAATAACTCTGCAGCAGCAGCGTTCTTAGTACAAATCACTTCAGTATGGTTAGAACCAAACTGAGCAATATGATCCACAGCAGCGCTGAAAGTTGGCACCACACGAATAGCAATTTCAAGGTCTAGGTATTCTTCACCAAATTCGTTATCGGCTAACACAGTTGCATTATCAAAATATTTAGCTGCAAAGCTGTCGGCGTTTATTTTTACACCTTCTTGGCGTAATACAACTGCGCAAAGATTTAAAAACTCATCTGCAACATCTTGATGAACTACTAAGCCCTCAAGTGCATTACAAACACCCGTACGTTGCGTTTTACCGTTAAGTAGTAAGTTAAGCGCAATTTCAAGATCAGCATCTTTATCTACATATAGATGACAAACGCCTTTGTAATGCTGAATTACCGGGATCGTACTGTTTTCGGTAACAAAGTTAATTAAGCCTTCACCGCCACGTGGAATTATTAAATCAATGCTTTCACGTTGCTGCATCAATTCCATTAATAGTGCACGGTCTGGATCTGGGATCACTGAAATAAGTGATACTGGTAAGTTATGCTTTTCAAGTACGCTGTGCATTACACTTGCGATAGCTTGCGAACTTTTAAGTGCTTCTTTACCGCCACGTAAAATAACGCCATTACCTGATTTAAAACACAATGCGCCAGCGTCTGCTGTTACATTTGGGCGTGCTTCATAAATCATACACACAACGCCAAGAGGTACGCGCATTTTACGAATTTTAATGCCATTTGGACGCTCTGTGATATCACGTAGCTGACCAACAGGATCATCTAGGCTTACTATTACTTCAATGCCTTCTGCCATTGCTTCAATGCGCTCATCGTTTAGCGTTAAGCGGTCTATCATTGAGGCTGCTAAGTTATTGTCGCGTGCTGCGCTTAGGTCACTCTCGTTTTCTTTGATTATAAATGCTTTTTGCTCTCTTAGTGCCGCTGCCATTTCAACTAGTACTTGATTTTTAGTCTCGGTGTCGAGTAAAGCAAGTGTATGGGCAGCTTTAGCTGTCTGGCGTGAAATGTCCGTAATTAAGCTCATGACTTCTCCAATAATGCGATATGTTTTTCAGATATAACTGGTCCAATTGAATCCTGCATTTTTTCGCTGAATTCACTCTGTTCGTTGTCTGCAATAAAGTTTAACAAACAGCTACTATAATTTGCGGTCGCTTTAGCTAAACGCGTACCGTCTTCACTACGTACTAAAATAGTATCACCAACAGCAAATTCACCATGGACTTCCATGATTTCATCACCACGAATACAACCACTTTCCCCTTCCAGGGATTCATCAAATGATCCATCAACAACAACTTCACCTTGCTCGTTTGCTGTGTGTGTCATCCAATGCACAGAATCCTGCATCGGTTTTTCGTACGGTAAAAATACGCTACCAGGATTTTCCCCAGCCAGCAATTTCGTAAATGTTTCTTCTTTAAAGCCGTTTATAATATAAGTTGCTATACCATGTGACGTTGCTTTTTCTGCCGCTTCTATTTTAGTTTTCATACCACCAGTACCAACGGCGCTTGTAGCACATCCTGCCATAGCATAAATAGATTCATCAATTGATTTTATTTCAGGCAGTAGCACCGCATCATCATGCAAGTTAGGGTTTTTATCATATAACCCGTCAACATCTGAGAATATTAATAAAGCATCGGCGTCGGCAGCTGCTGCAACCATTGCTGATAAGTTATCGTTATCACCCACTCTTAAGTCGTCGGTAGTTACAGCATCATTTTCATTAATGATAGGAAGAACACCATGCTCAAGTAAAGTAAACACTGTTTCACGAATACTTTGGTAACGCTCGCGATCACGTAAATCGCCGTGCGTTAATAATAGCTGCGCAGATGGAAAGTCAAAAAAGCGGTCCCACATGGCGATCATTTCTGTTTGACCTGCTGCTGCCATTGCTTTTTTCATCACCACAGAACGAGGTTTGTCTGAAGGGAATAAATGCGCTCCAGCCGCTACAGAACCCGATGATACTAAAATCACCTCGATTCCACGGGCACGACAACGAACAATGAACTGTGCGATGGTTAATATGTAACGCGAACGGCAGCCATCTTGATCTGGTGCAATTAATGCACTACCTACTTTAAGTACGATACGTCGCCAATTTAACTTTTGCATAAATGCTCAACTTTCCATTTTATCTGCGCTCATCTTAATTAGACGAGCTAAAACTAAGTAGCTAGGTTTAAAACATAGCTTCGAATTTTGCTTTTCATTTAGGCAACACTTTTTTACACACACGCAAAAACCATATCTAAAACAAGAAGCTTAGATTTGAGGTCAAGTATAAAGTAGTAACAACCCAATAATATTGAGCAGCACTAATCAAAAAATTTAAAAGTGTTGTTTATACATCGCTGTAAAAAGCTGTGTGTGGCTTTTTTATTAACAACATGCATAGAGCCTCTAAAGTCTGATACACCAACAGATAGGGTGAAGACCAAAGGACCGAGATTTAACCGCCACGATGGGGGTTAAACATTGAAAGTAATAGTTCAACTCAAACCTTTATTTACTTAAATAATTAAATAAACTTGTTTGGCAAAACCATACCAAGAATTCGGCAAATGATATTTTTTAATGTTCGAACACTAGAAACATTACTAACTCCTGATTATAAAGATTAAAAATGACGTTAAGATTAACAAGTCTGTTTTATCTTCAATAAACTTCGTTAGATGACTAATTATTAGAACACGAAGCATAATACACTAAATACCCCTTTAAAATCAAGGTTAAAAATCGAACTAGATTATTACAAAGCACTCACATTTTTTATATTGTTATTAAAATTCAATAAATCAAACAATTAATACACATTAAAATAAGCTGGCTAAGCTCTCGTTAAATGATTTAAGCGTACTAATCTTTTATAAGCAGCTAAAATTGATTAGTAATATTTGAGTTTCCGGTGTATACCCCTGTATTAATAATTAACAAAAGTTATACTTTCTAAACATATCGTCATAAATAAGGAATTCTTAATCTATGTCAGCAATTTACATAGCCGGTATCGCACTTTGCTCTGTGCTTGCCCAATGGGTCGCGTGGGCTTTTAGAGTACCCGCTATTCTTTTTTTATTGCTTACTGGTCTTTTACTTGGACCATTTAGCGGTGTTTTAGACCCTGATGCGCTTTTAGGTGATTTACTGTTTCCAGTAGTATCTCTAAGCGTTGCCATCATTTTATTTGAAGGTTCCTTAACTCTGCATTTCAGGGAATTAAAAGGGATAGGAAAAGTCGTAAGAAATCTCTGCTCAATCGGTATGCTTACTACCTGTATTATTATTAGCCTTAGCGCCTACTGGTTGCTTGAGCTTAATTGGCGTGTAGCTGCAGTATTGGGCGCAGTGCTAGTTGTAACAGGCCCTACCGTTATAGCACCGTTATTAAACTCAATGCGCCCAACACAAGATATAGACCGCATACTTCGCTGGGAAGGTATTGTAATAGACCCTATTGGCGCATTATTTGCTGTATTGGTATTTGAAGCCGTAATGCTTGTAGGCCAAGGCGAAGTATTTAGTCATACTATTATTGCTTTAGTTAAAACCCTAGGTGTTGGTTTAAGTATTGGTGTTGCCGCTGGTTGGCTAACAACACTATTAATGCGTCGCGAGTGGCTGCCATTTGAATTACATAAGTTTGGGATTTTAGCGCTAGTGCTTATTAGTTTTTCTGTATCAAACTATTTAAGCCATGAATCAGGTTTATTGGCAGTGACTGTATTTGGTATTTGGCTTGCGAACCAAGACGATTTAGAAATAGATTCTGTACTTGAGTTCAAAGAAGACTTGTCGATGATATTAATATCAACGCTGTTTATTTTACTTGCAGCACGCTTACAGCTTTCTGATTTGATGATGCTCGACAGCGACGTATTTATATTTTTAGCTATTGTGCTTTTTGTTGCACGCCCACTGTGTATTGCTATTTCGACTTTTGGCACTGACCTACCAATGAAGTCTCGCTTGGTACTTGCTTGGATTGCTCCTCGGGGTATAGTTGCCGCAGCCGTTGGGTCGGTATTTGCACTAAGTATGATGGAAGCTGGCGTTGCTGATGCTGAAAAAATGGTGCCACTCATATTTACAGTGATCATCATTACGGTTGTACTGCAAAGCTTAACAGCCATTCCTGTTGCTAAGCTATTAGGTGTTCGCCAACCATCACCAAACACAATATTAATTATTGGTGCGAACCATGTATCACGTGCAATTGGGCGTGGCTTACAAGAGCAGAATATTCCGGTTCACCTTTCAGATCCTGCATGGGAAAACTGCAGAATGGCACGTATGGATGGCTTAGCTTGTTATTACGGTAACCCACAGTCAGAGCATGCTGAACGCTATTTACCTCTGACAACTATTCGCAGTGTCTTAGCGCTATCGCCAAATCGTCATCATAATGCGCTAGGCGTTCAATACTTTTCGCATTTACTTAATGAAAAAAATGTATTCTCGCTTCGCTCATCAACGTCGCATGCTAAAGCAAATAAAGACAGCGCAACGTTTTTATCCAGACAAATACTGTTTGGCGACGAAGGTTCATATGCACGTTTGAGCAGTATTATAGCTAAAGGCGGTAAGGTTAGTTCAACACGTATCTCGGATGAGTTTAGCTGGGAGCAATACCTAGAAATGAACCCTGAGGCTATCCCTTTATTTATTCTTAAAGGTGATAAAGACAGCGACGACGATACGCCAATTAAACTAAGACCATTTACAATCAACATGGAAAAACCGCCGCAAGAAGGCGAGCGTGTTGTTGCATTACAGCCGCCTAAAATGTCGGTTTTAAAAGACCCGCAAACAAAGGCTAAAGAAGAAAGTTAAACACTTTTACTACCTGTAAAAACTCAAAAAACCCTAACTTAAAAAGTTAGGGTTTTGTTTTTTAAGGGCCATTAAATAGGAAGACGAGCTCGCGCAACCACACTATCTGGCATTTTTTGCGCTAACTTAGTCAACGCTCGCTCAATTTTTTTATGAGTCGATTTATCTGCCACCATAGAATTAAATAGCCAACGATAGGCATCTTCAAAATCACGCGGGCTGCCATAGCCATCATTAAATAATTTAACTAAACGTAATTGTGCTTTTAAATTGCCTTGCGACGATGCCTCACGCAAATACGTAATTGCCATTGCTTTATCTTGCTGAACTAAACGCCCGGTGTCGTAGTAACGCCCCAATTGCTCTAGTGCTGCCGCTAAGCCTTGCTCAGCCGCTTTTCGCATGTAATACACACCTAACTCTACATTTCGGTCGACACATACGTTATAAGCCAGCATATCGCCATACAAAAACTGATAAGACGGCAATGCCATTTTATTGGCTCGTGCTTCTATATCTTGTACCAACTGGCAATCATCTGCCTTTACGCGCGCTAAATGCGTGTTTTTATTTATTAACGCAATTAGCTCAGATTCTGTATACAGCGGTACGGCTGCTGGACTTTCCGTAGCTAAGCTATTGGTTGATATAAATAAAGCTAATGAAATAAATGAAAGCTTTAATACGCAATTACGAGAAAATAAATGCATGTTCACCACTTTTAAAAATAAACCTACTAAATAGTATACAAAGATCGTTCCAAGGTGAATTTTAGATATAAAAAAAGCTGCACTAAGCAGCTTTTTTCAATCTAATAGTAATTACGCAAACGGGTTGCGAAGTACCATAGTTTCTACACGGTCTGGACCTGTAGAGATAATATCAATCGGAACACCCGTAATTTCTTCAATACGCTTGATGTAGTCAATCGCCGCTTTTGGTAAACCGTCTAGGCTTGTTACACCAACAGTGTTTTCTGACCAACCTGGCATTTCTTCGTATACTGGCGTTACTTTATCGTAACCTTCTGCTGCTAATGGCGTTATGTTAGTAACAGTGCCATCTTCAAGCTTATAACCAGTACAGATTTTAAGTGTTTCTAAGCCATCTAAAACATCAAGCTTAGTTAAACAAAAACCTGAAATACTGTTGATTTGAACTGCACGGCGCATAGCCACTGCATCTAACCAACCAGTACGACGAAGTCGACCTGTTGTTGCGCCAAATTCATGACCTTTATCACCTAAGTGCTTACCTACTGGATCTTGTTTTTCAAGACCATCGTAAAGCTCTGTAGGGAAAGGACCTGAACCAACACGTGTCGTGTACGCTTTAATAATACCTAAAACGTAATCAAGGTTTAGTGGACCAAAACCAGCACCAGTAGCAACGCCACCGGCAGTTGTGTTTGAAGATGTTACATAAGGGTAAGTACCGTGATCGATATCAAGTAATGTACCTTGTGCACCTTCAAATAAAATGTTTTCGCCTGCTAAACGCGTTTGATCTAAAAGCTCAGTTACATCTACAACCATTGCTTTTAAGATATCTGCAACAGCCATTGCATCATCAAACGTTTTTTGAAAATCTACAGCATCTACTTTGTAGTAGTTAACTAAAGTGAAGTTATGGTACTCAAGAACTTCTTTTAATTTAGCTGCAAAAACTTCAGGATTAAATAAATCACCTACGCGTAAACCACGGCGCGCCACTTTATCTTCGTACGCTGGACCGATACCACGACCAGTTGTACCAATTGGCTTATCGCCACGAGCAGTTTCGCGGGCTACATCTAATGCAACATGGAAAGGCAAGATTAGTGGACATGCTTCACTTATTAAAAGACGCTCGCGTACTGGTACGCCACGTTCTTCAAGCATGCCAATTTCTCTCATTAGCGCTTCTGGTGATAAAACTACACCATTACCAATCACACATTTAACATTGTCACGTAATACACCCGATGGAATAAGGTGTAGAACCGTCTTTTCACCTTCGATAACTAAAGTATGACCCGCATTGTGGCCACCTTGATAACGAACTACTAAAGATGCTTTGTCTGTAAGGAGATCAACTACCTTACCCTTTCCTTCGTCACCCCATTGGGTGCCTAATACAACAACGTTTTTACCCATCGTAAATTCACTTAGAGAAAATTAGGACGAGATTTTACCAGAAAACTAAAGTAAAGATCACCCCTGTTCAGCTTATTTTTTCTGCGCGTAACTGTTCTACCGAAATATCAGCTAATAACCACATAAATAACAGTGATTTATGATTACAAATAGCATTTAACAAAAAGCCCCGCAAATGCGAGGCTTTTTAACTTTTAAATAATTAAGGTAAAGCTTATTGAGCTTTAGCACCTTTCATATATTGAAAGAAGTCGCTATCTGGTGAAAGCACCATAACGTCTTGCTTATCTTTAAAAGTCTTTTTATAAGCTTCAAGCGAGCGCACAAAACTAAAGAACTCAGGGTCTTTGTTATACGCATTAGCATAAATACCAGCAGCGTCAGCATCACCTTGACCACGTACAGAACGCGCATTACGCTCCGCGTCAGCAAGCATTACTGTTACACGACGGTCAACACCCGCACGAATGGTCTCAGCTTTTTCCTGACCTTCAGAACGGTGCTCTTTTGCAACAGCAGTACGCTCAGCGCGCATACGTTGGTAAATAGAGCTACTTACTTCTTGTGGTAGGTTAATTTGCTTAACACGTACGTCTAGTACTTCAATACCAAGCTCACGCGCACTTTCAGAAGCTTGTACTAACGCTTCTTCCATCAATTCGCTACGCTCACCCGATACAATTTCACGAATTGTACGTGTACCAAAGTTTGTACGAAGACCATTATTTACTTTTTGTTTAAGTAGCGTTTCAGCGTATTGCTTATCGCCACGTGCACGTAAGTAAAAAGCGCTAAAGTCGTTAACACGCCATTTTACAAACGAATCAACAATTAAGTCTTTTTTCTCACTAGTAACAAAACGGTCTGGCGCACCATCTAGCGTTTGAATACGTGCATCAATGCGACGTACTTGGCTAAAAAATGGTACCTTAAATTGTAGGCCTGGACCATATACAATCGCTTTGTCGTCGCTATCTTTTTGTACTTTACTGAATAACATTACAATTGCTTTTTGCCCTTCAGGTACAACAAATACCGATGAGAAAGACATAACAATGGCAGCTAATAGTATTACTAAACTAAAGTTTTTCATTATGATTATCTCCCATCATTAAAGCGGTCGTTGTTAAAGCGGTCATTGCCACTGTTAACAGAGCTATTACGCGACGTATTTACTTTATTACGTAAATCTTGAATATCACTAGAGCTTGGAAGTGCAACACGTGTTGCTGTCCCTTGCTTATCCATAATCTTATCAAGAGGTAAATAAAGCATGTTATTACCGCCTTTAACATCAACCAATATTTTAGAACTACTGCCTAGCACTTCTTCCATTGCATCAATGTATAAGCGCTCACGAGTAACTTCTTTAGCTGCTTGATATTCAGGTAATAGCTTTTCAAAGCGAGCTACCTCACCTTGTGCTTCTAATGTTATACGCTCTTGGTAACCTTCAGCTTCTTGAGTCATACGCGTTACTTGACCACGAGCACGAGGCTCAATTTCACGAGCATATGCTTCTGCTTCACGGATGAAACGTTCTTCATCTTCTTGTGCAGCAATCGCATCATCAAATGCATCTTTAACTTCAGTTGGCGGACGAGAGTCTTTAAAGTTCACGTCAGTAACAATTAAACCTAAGTTATATGGTTCGATAATCTTATTAAGCTCATCCCATGTATTTTGACGAACAACCTCACGGCCATTAGTTAATACTTGGTCCATTTTTGCATGGCCCACAACATAACGTAGTGCACTGTCTAGCGCTTCTTCTAAGCTACTATCAGCGTTGGTTACGCTAAACTCATAAAGATATGGGTCAATAACACGGTATTGCACCTGAAACTCTACGCTCACTACGTTTTCGTCTTCAGTAAGCATAAAACCAGAAGCCGATAGTGAACGAACTGCTTCAATATCTACTGGGATTACCGTTTCGATGAAAGTCATTTTCCAACGCAGGCCGGGATCAGCAATTCGGTCATATTTACCAAATTGTAGAACCACACCACGCTCGGCTTCTTTAACCGTATAAATACCACTTAACGCCCATACAATAACGGCGATAATAAGTATGAATGAAATACCGGCTCCGCCAAGTCCGCCGCCGCTACCATTGCCAGGTTTTTTCCCGCCAAATAAGCCGCCGAACTTGTTACTAAACTTGCGGAACACCTCGTCTAAATCAGGTGGGCCTTGATCACGTCCGCCTTTATTATTCCACGGATCTTTGTCATTGCCATTATTACCCGGTTCATTCCAGGCCATAGCTATACTCCATTGTTATCTAAATAAATTAGGAAATTGTGTTAAATCTAACAAATCTACCGCGTTTCTCATACAAAAACCGACATTAAAACGTCAATTTTTAATTACGGTAGATAAAACCAGCAATTTCAGGACCAAATTCTTTAATTAAACGATTCCACTCAACCATAGGCATTCTAACATCTAACAGCCAATTACCTTGCTCATCAAAGCGTTCTTCATGTACTGCATTTAAACTAAACAATGCAGCTCTTAGGCGACCATACAATGGCGTAAGAAATAATGTTTCGTTAAACATCTTCTTAGCAAGTAGTTCACTAATAGCCTCACTAAGTAATTCACACCCTTCACCAGTCTGAGCGCTAAGCCACACTCTTATAGGTTGGCCTTCGTCATCTCGATCAATACGTGGGCTTACGTTATCCAGCGCATCAATTTTATTATAAATTAATAGCTGTGGTACTTCATCGGCTTCAATTTCTTTAAGCACCGATTGTACTTGTTCAATATTTTCTTGAAGACGAGAGTCTGCTGCGTCAATTACATGTAATTGTAAATCAGCTTCACGAGTTTCAGTTAGCGTTGCTTTAAAAGCAGCAACTAAGTCGTGCGGTAAATGACGAATAAAGCCCACTGTATCAGCTAAGATAACAGGACCAACATCACCTAATTCAAGCTTACGTAGAGTCGGGTCAAGTGTTGCAAACAACTGATCGGCCGCGTATACATCTGAATTCGTAATTCGATTAAATAATGTAGATTTACCCGCATTAGTATAGCCAACTAACGATACCGTAGGTATTTCATTACGAGTACGAGCTCGCCTACCTTGTTCGCGTTGCACTGCTACTTTAGCTAAACGCGCACGAATATTTTGAATACGGGCACGAAGTAATCGCCTATCGGTTTCAAGTTGGGTTTCACCAGGTCCACGTAAACCAATCCCGCCTTTTTGGCGTTCAAGATGGGTCCAGCCACGAATTAATCGAGTCGACATATGGCGAAGTTGTGCCAATTCAACCTGCAGCTTACCTTCATGGGTACGTGCACGTTGGGCAAAAATATCAAGAATTAGCGTCGTTCTATCAAGCACACGACACTGACAAACACGCTCTAAATTACGCTCTTGTGACGGCCTGAGTTGATGATTGAAAATTACGACATCTGCATTGTGGATTTTAACAATCTCAGCTATTTCTTCTGCTTTACCGGTACCGACGAATAGTTTCGGATGTGGTGCTTGACGGCTGCCTTGCACAACCGCCAAACTACTAACACCAGCAGAAGATACCAACATCTCTAATTCATGAAGATCTTCACGATCCCCTTCTTTAGGTAGGTCGATATGAACTAAAATTGCCTGTTCGCCGGATTCATAGCGGTCAAACAAACATTATGCTCCTAATTAAAAGTTACCAGCTTCTGGCTCTTCAGTTTCTTCACTCCCTTGAACTGCTTGGAAGTTAACTGCGCGAGCAGGGACAACTGTTGAAATTGCATGCTTATAAACCATTTGATTTACGGTGTTCTCTAGTAAAATAACAAATTGGTCAAATGACTGAATTTTGCCTTGTAATTTTATGCCATTTACCAAAAAGATTGATACTGGAATGCGCTCACGTCGTAGTGCATTCAAAAATGGGTCTTGTAACGATTGGCCTTTTGCCATGTTATTGTTCCTTCGTTCTAGGTGTTATTATAATTAAGTGGCTGAACTTATTTGATAAAAAACAATATTCAACTACTACTAGCTTAGCGAACTTACTACACGATGCAAGTTTTCTTCGTCACCTGTTGTTAACCACGTAACATCAGGCCAGCTACGAAGCCACGTTAACTGACGTTTTGCCAATTGACGTGTTGCTGCGATGCCACGAAAAACCATTTCATCATGGTTTGTTTCACCCGCAAGGTAATCCCACATTTGTCTATAACCAACACAACGAATAGAAGGCATATTGGGGTGTAAATCCTTACGTAGATATAGGGTCGAAACTTCATTTTCAAACCCCTGATCAATCATTATTTTAAACCTTTCTTCAATTCGGCGGTGTAATTCGCTGCGTTCTTGCGGTGCAATCGCAAATTGATGAAAAGTATAAGGTAAAGCCGGCTGCTTTTGCTTTTGCAACTCAGTCATGGTCTTACCAGTTAATCTATAAACCTCTAAAGCTCGATTAATTCTTTGTGAATCATTTTCACTTATTTTTTCGGCTGCTTTTGGATCAACTTTAGCTAATTCTTTATATAAATGAGGCCAGCCAAATTCTTTAGCTTGTACTTCTAACTCAGCTCTTATTACAGCATCTGCTTCAGGTAAAGGCGATAAACCATCAATTAAAGATTTAAAGTACAACATTGTACCTCCAACCAATACAGGCACTTTACCTTGTCTATGAAATTCGTCAATTTTTTGTACTGCATCACGCCTAAAATCAGCAACTGAATATGTTTCACTCGGATCGAGCAAGTCAATCAGATGATGCGGAGCTTTAGCAAGCTCTTCTGCATCGGGTTTTGCAGTACCAATGTTCATATCTTTATACACTAACGCTGAATCAACGCTGATTATTTCTGTATTTAAATGCTCGCACAGTGAGATTGCCAATGCTGTTTTACCTGCAGCTGTTGGACCCATTAAAAATATGACTGGTAAATTACTCAACACTGATACCTTAATCTAATTGCGTTAAATAGTGATTTAGCTCTATTTTAACTGCTTTTTCGCGTAAGCGTTGAATAGTTTGCGGATTATTTTGTAAGCGCATTTGTTGCGCTAAAAATACATTGCTCAAATAAAATCGAGTTGGTACACATTTCATCTGCCACTCTAACCAACTCTCTATATTTTCAAGCTCCGCTTTACATCCATTAAGTAACTCACCTATCGCGGTACTTACATCAAGTAAATATAAGCACGCTGGCAATTTTTTAACCATTACAAACTGTTTTTCTATTACGAGTTCAAAACCAAGTAAAGTAAACCATGATTGCTGTGCTTTTATGAGCAAGCAATCTTCTTTCGATAAGTTTACTCTTACGGGCAGCAAAAGGGCTTTCCCTTCTAAGCTACCAAGCTCCTTGATTTGTGTATGCCAATCATCTACCAATGCATATTTGAAATGTGAGCAATACAATTGCTGCTCTTCACTAAATACACACACACCTTCATTAATACTGATGATGGAAACAACCTTTAAAACATTATGCGCTGACTCAAACTGCTGCTGTGTTGCTGGTATATTTGCTACGTTATCAAAATGCGCAGCGTGTTGCTCACTTACACCTTGATAAAACGCATTTACGTCATGATGGCTCGTACTTGGTGTAGCACGGTATGCACCGCTACCGCCAACACTTCTAGTACCTGAGGACGAACTTGAGCTACCAGCACTTCCAGAGTAAGAGGGCTGTAATTGCGATTTAGGGTAATCAAACACACCTTCGCTTTCTATATTATTAGCGCTAATATGCGTTGACCCCATTAACACAGGCGCAGATTCCACCTCAGAGCCAAACGGTTCATTCGTAAACTCACCTTGCAGCGGCACTACCACTTGCTTAATAGCTTGCAATATAAAGTCATGAATTAAGCGCCCTTGATGAAAGCGCACTTCATGTTTGGCAGGGTGAACATTTACATCAACCTGTCGTGGGTCAATATCAATATAAATAACAAACCCTGGAAGCTCTTGAGTGCCACTTACCTCTTCAAATGCTTGGCGTATAGCATGCAAAATAAGCTTATCGCGCATCATGCGATTGTTTACATAAGTATATTGAGTCGTATTAGCTGAACCGACAGGTAACACCCAGCCATGCAGCTGTAGGCCGCCCTCGCCTGATTGAATATGTAAACCTTGCTCTGCAAAGGCCTTACCTGCAACTTGTGCCACACGTGTAATAGCCTGAGAAGGATCTGTCTTCGCACGATATTGCCTTACTACTTTTTCGTTGTGAGTTAGTGTAATAGAAACATCAAAGCGACTAAGCGCAATACGCTTTATCAATTCATCAATATGACTGAATTCAGTCTTTTCGGTACGCAAAAATTTACGACGAGCTGGGGTGTTAAAAAATAAATCTTTTACTTCAATGGTTGTGCCATCAGGGTGCGCTACTGGCTTTACTTGCACGGCCATATCGCGACCTTCTGCAAATGCTTGCCATGCTGCTTCTTGATCTTTTGGTTTTGAACTCAGCGTTAAACGCGATACAGAGCTAATTGACGCAAGCGCTTCGCCTCTAAAACCAAGTGAACAAATATTTTCGAGATCATCAAGTGACTTTAATTTACTGGTAGCGTGACGAGAAAGTGCAAGCGTTAGCTCATCTTTACTTATCCCTGAGCCGTTATCACGAATGCGAATAAGCTTATGACCACCACGCTCAATATCTATTTGAATACGTGTAGCGCCAGCATCCAAACTGTTTTCGACCAGTTCTTTTACTACCGACGCGGGGCGTTCAACCACTTCGCCTGCGGCAATTTGGTTAGCTAAACGCGCGGGTAGTATTTCAATATTCATGAGATTTCCTAGCAAGCATTGCGCTAATAATAATGACTAACTTTGCGGTATATCTAGCTCTTGCCCAATAAATAAAGTATTAGAGCTAAGCTTATTAACTTGTTTTAATTCAGTAATTGTAACGCCATAGCGACTCGCCAGCATACTTAAAGATTCACCCGGGCGTACCTTGTGCTTTGTTGGATATTGCGATTTTAATTTAGCAAACAAAGAATCATCCGGTGGATTTTTTAAATAGTAATTTTTAATTGAAGTGAATATAGCTTTAGCCAAACGTTCTTGATGGTTAGCACTTTTAAGCAGCTTTTCTTCTCGTGGATTAGATATAAACCCTGTTTCTACTAAAATTGATGGGATATCTGGTGATTTAAGTACAGCAAGACTCGCATGTTGAGGATCTTTTTTATGCAATTTAGCAACTTTACTGAGCTCTTTAACAACTTCGTCAGCTACGTTTAAGCCGGTTTTCATAGAGTGATCCATCGACATATCAAGCAATGCTTGCGCTAAGTATTTTTCGTTAGCGGCATCTTTCATTACATCAGCAGCGCCACCTAAAAGCTCAGAGTGTTTTTCTTTATCTTCTATCCATTTACCTATTTCTGAATTAGCACGCCTTAACGACAATACCCAAACAGAGGCACCATTTGGTCCAGGGCTTGTAAATGCATCAGCATGAATAGAAACAAAAAAGTCAGCTTTTTTTTCACGAGCACGGTTAGTACGCGTATTAAGTTTTACAAAATAGTCACCGCTTCGTACCATGCGAGAAATCATCCCACGCTCGCCATCAATCATGCGCTCAAGCCGTTTTGCAATTTGCAGTGTTACTGTCTTTTCGTATGTGCCTGATGGACCTATGGAGCCAGGATCTTCGCCGCCATGCCCTGCATCAATTGCAATAACGATGTCTCGTTCTTGGCTTAATTGGCGATTTTTAGCCGCTGTTTGTGCAGGTGATACAACAGATTTTTCTTGGCTCTTATTATATAAATCAACAACGAGTCTATTTTTATAAGGACCGGTAGGCGCTAAAGCAAATACAACAGGCTTTATTGGCGCACTTAATTCAAATACCAAACGCACGCTTTGTTTATTTTTAGGCTTTGAGTAACGTAATTTGCTTACTATTTGATGTTTTGGCGGCACACCTGGCAATATTTTTAACTCGCTAGTGTTCTCTAAGTCAACCACTAAACGGCTAGGATTTTTAAGCATAAAATAGCTAAAGTCGGGCTTATCATTTAAATCAAATACCACACGAGTACTATCCGGTGACGGCCATACGCGTACACTATTAATTGTATTTTTGGCCCACAACGGCAAGCTTATGGTAATAACCATAAGATAAATAAAAAGTTTAACTGCACCTCGGCTCATTTGATTATTACTGCCTTAACTATATTATTATTTGTTATTTAGTTTTTCGACAATTGTTATACCGCGCTCACTAGCACTATTAATAACAATTTTACGTTCGTTACCCACATAGCTCAGAGTAATATCTAAATCAGGCACAGGAATAAACTCACCACCCTTTTCAGGCCATTCAACAACACAAATTGCATCTGTTGAAAAATAATCGCGTATACCCATGTATTCTAATTCTTCAGGATCACCTAAACGGTATAAGTCAAAATGATAAACATTTGCGCGCTCAAGTTCATAAGGCTCTACGAGTGTATACGTTGGGCTTTTAACCTTGCCTGTATGGCCAAAACCTTGTACTACACCACGTGTAAACGTTGTTTTACCCGCACCTAAATCACCATGTAAATAAATAACCGCACCTTGCTCGATAATATCAGCAACGCAATTCCCCATTGCAACCGTGGCAACTTCATCAGTTAAATGAAATTCAAAACTACGCGTCATTACTACCTCAAAAATTCATTCAAAAGCGCATATTAGCTAATCATACCAGAATATTAATTTAAGGCGATAAATTGAGGTTTTAGACATAAAAAAACCAGATTCGATGATGATGAAAGTTGTATATGGATAACTACTTTCGATACTTTGAAACTGTATTATTGTAATAAAATAAGATAAGTGAGTTTTTAAATTAAAAGAGAGTAAGGTAAAAGCAACATAATGAATTAGATGACTCTATGTTGTCATTAAATTAACTGAGATGTGTAATTTCATTATCTCATTTTTGATCTAGTAGATAATTCGTCTACCAAAAAAAAGTAACTGGCACATGAAACTCTCAATCACTACTTTACACCACTTTATATTTTCAGATAAAGACAAAACCCAAGTGGCCCGGCTCACCCTAGCTTGTTGCTTGCGAGTGCTTTAAATACAAAAAGCCCCAGCTAATGCCGGGGCTTTTTACAAAACTAACTTAATTAAAAAATTAAGCTTGCTTTGGACTAGAAATAACGTCCACTAAAGTCCAAGATTTATTCTTAGAAATTGGTGCGCATTCACGGATAGTAACTACGTCACCCGCTTTTGCTGTGTTATTTTCGTCATGTACGTGTAACTTAGTCGTACGTTTAATGAATTTCCCATAGATTGGGTGCTTCACGTAACGTGCGATAGCGATAGTGAAAGATTTTTCCATCTTGTCGCTGATTACACGGCCTTGAAGAGTACGAATTTTATCGCTCATTATTGACCTGCCTTCTGGTTAATAACTGTTTTTACACGCGCGATATCGCGGCGTACTGTTCTTAGCGTGTGTGTCTGAGCTAACTGACCAGTGCTAGCTTGCATGCGCATATTAAATTGCTCACGAAGTAGTCCTAGAAGTTCAGCATTAAGCTCTTCTACGCTTTTATCTTTTAGTTCGCTAGCTTTCATCACATTACCGTCCGAGTTACGAAAGTTGTTTTGAATGGCAATTTACGAGCAGCAAGGTCAAACGCTTCACGAGCAAGCTCTTCTGAAACACCTTCCATTTCGTAAAGTACTTTACCAGGCTGAATTTCAGCAACCCAATATTCAACAGAACCTTTACCTTTACCCATACGAACTTCAAGAGGTTTTTCTGTAATCGGTTTGTCAGGGAAGACACGAATCCAGATTTTACCTTGACGTTTCACGTGACGCGTCATAGCACGACGAGCTGCTTCGATTTGACGAGCAGTCATACGGCCACGGCCAGTTGCTTTCAATCCGAAAGTACCGAAGCTTACTTTGTTACCGTTTTGCGCTAAACCGCGGTTGCGGCCTTTGTGCATTTTACGGAATTTTGTACGTTTTGGCTGTAACATTACTCGCTACCTCTACTTAGCACTTTTCTTGGCTTTCTTTGGTGCGCGTTTAGCTGGCTTCTCTTGCTCTTGTACTAGTGGTAAACCACCAATAACTTCGCCTTTGAAGATCCAAACTTTAACACCAATGATACCATAAGTGGTTAAGGCTTCAGAAGTTGCGTAATCGATATCAGCACGAAGAGTATGTAGAGGTACACGACCTTCACGATACCATTCTGAACGTGCGATTTCAGCGCCGCCAAGACGACCGCTAACTTCAACTTTAATCCCTTTAGAACCGATGCGCATTGCATTTTGTACCGAACGCTTCATAGCGCGACGGAACATAACACGACGTTCTAGTTGAGAGGCAATGCCGTCTGCTACTAGTTGTGCATCTAGTTCTGGTTTACGTACTTCAGAGATATTAATCTGAGCAGGTACACCAGCGATTTTAGTTACCGCTTGACGTAATTTTTCTACGTCTTCGCCTTTTTTACCGATAACAACACCCGGACGAGCCGTGTGGATTGTTACTCGGATTGATTTTGCTGGACGCTCAATAACGATTTTAGACACAGAAGCCGTTTTCAATTCCTTTGTAAGGAATGTACGAACTTTGTGATCGCCAAAAAGCTGTGCAGAGAAATCTTTTGAACTCGCGTACCAGGTAGAAACCCAAGGTTTAGATATACCTAGGCGAATACCAGTAGGATGAACTTTTTGTCCCATTACTTATACTCCTAGCTATCTGAAACCATAACAGTGATATGGCTTGTACGCTTAAGGATGCGGTCTGCGCGTCCTTTAGCACGAGGCATAATACGTTTCATTGTAGGACCATCGTCCACAAAGATCGTTGTTATACGAAGCTCATCAATGTCAGCACCTTCGTTATGCTCTGCGTTAGCAATAGCAGACTCAAGTACTTTCTTAACTAATACAGCGGCTTTCTTAGGGCTGTACGCCAGGATTTCTAGTGCGCGATCTACAGGTAACCCGCGGATCTGATCTGCAACTAGACGTGCTTTTTGCGCCGAACCAGAGGCGAATTTATGTTTAGCTAATGCTTGCATTTATCTTCCCCTCTTATCGTTTCTTCGCTTTCTTATCCGCAGCATGGCCACGGTAAGTGCGAGTTGGTGCAAATTCACCTAGTTTGTGACCGATCATTTCGTCAGAAACGAAAACTGGTACGTGCTGGCGACCATTATGGACAGCAATGGTCAATCCGATCATGTTAGGTATGATCATTGAACGACGGCTCCAAGTTTTAATTGGCTTTTTCTCACCGCTTTCCAAAGCTTTCTCTACCTTCTTCAGCAAGTGTAGGTCTATAAAAGGACCCTTCTTGAGAGAGCGTGGCATGGCTATTCCTCAATATTACTTAGTACGACGACGTACTATAAATTTATCCGTACGCTTGTTCTTACGCGTCTTCGCACCTTTAGTCGGTTTACCCCATGGAGACACAGGATGACGACCACCAGATGTACGACCTTCACCACCACCGTGTGGGTGATCTACCGGGTTCATGGCAACACCACGAACTGTCGGACGAATACCACGCCAGCGATTTGCACCTGCTTTACCAAGTGAACGAAGCATATGCTCAGCATTGCCTACTTCACCTAGAGTCGCACGACAATCAGATTCAACTTTACGAACTTCGCCTGAACGAAGACGTAATGTTACATATTGACCATCACGAGCAAGGATTTGAACGTATGCACCAGCAGAACGTGCTATTTGAGCACCTTTACCTGGTTTTAATTCTACGTTGTGAACAGTCGAACCTACAGGCATATTACGCATTGGTAATGCATTACCAGGCTTGATTGGTGCATCAACACCAGACTGGATTGCATCGCCAGCTTTTAAGCCTTTAGGTGCGATAATGTAACGACGCTCACCGTCTGCATATAATACAAGAGCGATGTTTGCGCTACGATTTGGATCGTATTCTAAACGTTCAACAGTAGCTGGAATGCCATCTTTAGTACGTTTAAAATCGATTAAACGGTAGTGTTGTTTATGACCACCACCGATATGACGAACCGTAATACGACCATTGTTATTACGACCACCTGATTTAGAGTTTTTCTCTAAAAGTGGTGCGTATGGCTTACCCTTATGTAGATCAGAGTTAACCACTTTAACTAGGTGACGACGGCCCGCAGAAGTAGGCTTACACTTTTGAAGTGCCATAATTCTATCCCCTTATTACTCGGCGCCGCCGACAAAGTCTAGCTCGCTGCCTTCTTTAAGAGTAACGTAAGCTTTCTTCCAGTCGCTACGACGACCGAAACGTGCGCCAGTACGTTTTGTTTTACCCTTAACGTTAAGTGTGCGAACACCAGTTACTTCTACTTCAAAAAGCTTCTCAACTGCTACTTTAATTTCAGCTTTAGTTGCGTCATTTACTACTTTAAAAACAATAGTATTGTTTTCTTCAGCAGCAATTGTGCTTTTTTCAGAGATATGTGGAGCAAGGATCACTTTTAAAAGACGTTCTTCGCGAATCATGCTAGCGCCTCCTCAAGTTGCTTAACAGCAGCGGCTGTAATAAGTACCTTATCGAAAGCAATTAAGCTTACAGGATCGATACCAGCTACATCACGTGTGTCAACCTTATAAAGGTTACGTGCCGATAAGAAAAGATTTTCATCTACTTCTTCAGTCACGATAAGAACATCTTTAAGCTCAAGTTCTTTAAGCTTAGCAACTAGTTCTTTAGTTTTTGGTGCTGCTAGAGCAAAACTTTCAACAACGATTAAACGCTCTTGACGAACTAATTCAGATAAGATGCTTTTAATCGCACCACGGTACATTTTACGGTTTACTTTTTGGCTGTGGTCTTGTGGTTTAGCTGCAAAGCTAACGCCACCTGAACGCCAAATTGGGCTACGGATTGTACCGGCACGTGCACGGCCAGTACCTTTTTGAGCCCATGGTTTTTTACCACCACCGCTTACTTCAGAACGTGTCTTCTGAGCACGAGTACCTTGACGAGCACCTGCTGCGTATGCAACAACTACTTGGTGTACTAATGCTTCGTTAAACTCACGTCCAAAAGTAGCTTCAGAAACTTCAAGACCGCCAGAAGCGTCTTTAATTGCTAATTCCATCACTAAATCTCCAGGACTTATGCTTTAACAGCTGGTTTAACGATAACGTCACCGCCAATAGCTCCAGGTACTGCACCCTTAACTAAAAGCAAATTACGCTCAGCGTCAACGCGAACTAGTTCTAAGTTTTGAGTCGTTACACGCTCAGCACCCATATGACCGGCCATTTTCTTACCTTTAAACACCTTACCAGGTGATTGGTTTTGACCGATTGAACCAGGAGCACGGTGAGATAGAGAGTTACCATGTGTAGCGTCTTGCATGCTGAAATTCCAGCGCTTAACACCACCTTGGAAACCTTTACCTTTAGAAGTACCGGTTACGTCAACCTTGTTGATTTCGTTGAATAATTCAACAGTAAGCTCAGCGCCTACTTCAAAATCGCCTTCACCACCGTTAAGGCGGAATTCCCACAGACCGCGACCCGCTTCAACACCAGCTTTAGCGAAATGACCCGCTTTAGCTTTGTTTACACGACTTGCTTTTTTAGTGCCTGCGGTTACTTGAAGCGCGTTATAACCGTCTGTTGCGTCAGATTTGATCTGAGCAATGCGGTTAGGTGTCGCTTCAATAACTGTCACAGGGATAGATACACCATCTTCAGTGAAGATTCGTGTCATACCCACTTTACGACCGACTAGACCTAATGCCATTTTCCTAAAACCTCTCTAATCTTTCGATTAACCCAGGCTGATTTGAACATCAACACCAGCAGCAAGATCTAAACGCATAAGCGCGTCTACAGTCTTGTCAGTTGGTTCTACGATGTCTATCAGACGTTTATGGGTGCGGATCTCGTACTGATCACGCGCATCTTTATTAACGTGCGGTGAAGTTAGTACAGTAAAACGTTCAAAGCGTGTAGGTAGTGGGATTGGACCACGTACTTGTGCGCCAGTGCGTTTCGCAGTTTCCACGATTTCTGCCGTTGATTGGTCAATCAAACGGTGGTCAAAAGCTTTTAGGCGAATACGAATGCGTTGATTTGACATTCTTAACCTCAATATAAAGAGCATATAAAAGAGCATAAAAAAACGACCGAAACAATCTTAAAAATTAAGATGCCGGCTGTTTGATTATATCTACGTTGAGTTCCAAATCGGAACTCCTGTTTATTAGCTTGAAATCCAAGCTTAATTTATCCTTCCTAGTTCCCAGAGGAATTTTGAAAGCCTGCGTATTATAGAGGTATTGGTGATAAATGCAACAACTATTTAGAAACAATACTATGACTGTAAATTTGATTAAATAAGCACCCATACATACTTACTAGCTATACTTGAACTAATACCTCTACTGTTAGTCAATAAAACAAGTTAACACCTTAATTACGCAAACTAAGGGATTTTTAGATATTATGATATCCTACTGCGCTAATTTTGGCCTTAATACTCTCAATATGGTGAGTCGATGCGTATTTTTAATTATTGTTTAAATGTTATGTCTGCTGGATTTAGCCGCTTATTTGTAAAAAGCAAAGTACTGCCAGAAAATCCTATTAAACAGTATGAGCTAAACCCTGAGTACCCTACATTTTATATAGTGCGCTTAAATTCGCGATTTGATTTAGCTGCCCTTGCCCATGCTTGTAAAAAAAATGGCCTACCTAGTCCAACCGAAGAGCAAGTACTAGGCAACCAAAATTTAGATCGTTTTATTGGTATTAAAAACCCGCCACCACTATTTGGTGATGAAGCTAAACCAACCAATGCTTTAGCTCAAGGTAAACAAATCATTGAGTACCTAATAGAGAGCGGACAGCAAAACGTACAAGTTGTTCCGGTTACTATTTTATGGGGACGCGACCCAGGTAAAGAAAAGCCAGGATTACGTACTTTAATTACACACTCTCTAACTCCGA
Organism: Pseudoalteromonas sp. NSLLW218; assembly: GCF_015864775.1. Taxonomy (NCBI): domain Bacteria; kingdom Pseudomonadati; phylum Pseudomonadota; class Gammaproteobacteria; order Alteromonadales; family Pseudoalteromonadaceae; genus Pseudoalteromonas; species Pseudoalteromonas sp. NSLLW218. The sequence continues at coordinate 303,215 of NZ_JADYWO010000006.1, forward strand.
GCTGGTTTAGAAAGATTTTTGTGGTGTTGTTTTCAGGTCGCGATAACTTTATTCGCTTCAGTCAGCCTCTCGACTTATCGCTTTTAGTAAATGAAAAAGCTGACGTAAGTGAATTACCCCATAAGTTGTTACGTGTTGCACGCGTACACTTTAAACGTCAAAAACTTGCAGCAACTGGTCCTAAAATGCCCTCTCGCGAGCAATTATTTAATTCATTATTAGCGTCACCAACAATAAAAAAAGCAATTCAAGATGAAGCTAAAGCTAAAAATATTAGCCAAACCGAAGCCCGTCAAAATGCACTTAAACTACTTGATGAAATAGCAGCTAATTACTCTGAGGCAATGATACGTGTGGCCGAGCGATTTTTAACTTGGTTATGGAATAAGCTTTATAACGGTATAGATATTAAGCACGCAGAGCAAATTCATGAACTAACAGATAAAGGCCATGAAATTATCTATATGCCGTGCCATCGCAGCCATATGGATTATTTACTACTTACCTACTCTATTTATCATTTAGGTTTGGTGCCGCCACATATTGCTGCAGGCGTAAATCTTAATTTTTTCCCTGCCGGAGGCATATTTAGACGCTCAGGCGCATTTTTCATTCGTCGCTCGTTTGCAGGCAATAAACTTTACTCTGCCATATTCAAAGAGTATTTAAGCCAGTTATTTATTAAAGGTTACTCTGTTAAGTTTTATACAGAAGGCGGTCGAAGTAGAACTGGGCGTCTGCTTCCACCTAAAACGGGTATGCTATCAATGACATTACAAGCAATGCTACGTGGAATAGACAGACCAATATCTATCGTTCCTGTATACATTGGCTACGAGCACGTAATGGAAATTAACACCTATCTTAAAGAGCTGGATGGAAAAGATAAAAAAGGCGAATCTATTTTTGGAATTTTTAAGGCAATCAAAAACCTTAAAAACTACGGTCGTGGTAATTTAAACTTTGGTGATCCAATCTCCATTAACCAATATTTAAATGATAACCAACCTGATTGGCGTGACTCAATACATCCTACCGATGTACAGAAGCCACAATGGTTAGCACCACAAGTGACTAAACTTGCTGACCAAGTAATGGTTAAAATTAATAATGCAGCGGCGCTTAATGCGGTTAACTTACTAGCGATGATATTGCTGGTTAACGATAAACAAGCATTGAGTAAACCAAAGCTATTAGCACAACTTGATTTTTATCTACGCTTACAACGCGACGCCAGCTACAGCGATAAAGTAACAGCCCCAGACGAAACACCAGAGCAATTACTAACGCATGCATTAAAGCTTAATAAGTTTGAAGTTATAAGTGATGAATTTGGCGAAATTATTACTATTAGCGATAAGGAAAAGGTATTGTTTAACTACTACCGAAACAACATATTGCACTTGTTTGCAGTTCCAAGCTTAATTGCACTACATCTATTTAAACAACACAGCACAACTATTGAGCAATGCCAGCAACTTGTAAAAACGTTTTATCCGTTATTTGCTAAAGAATGGTACTTACAGCCTCTTGATGAAAACTATATAACGCGTATTTTAGCTAATTTTGCTGATCAAAATTTAATTGAGTTTGATGGCGATAACATTCATATAACGAACAGTAATGACTGCTTAGCTAAGCTAGAAATGCTTGGACGATCGCTTAGCTTTACTCTGCAACGATACGCTATTGTAATTGGTTTTATTCAAACAAGTGATGGTATTGAAAAAGCAGAATTAGAACGAGAGAGCCAAGTGCTTGCACAGCGTTTAGGTACACTGCATGGTATTAAAACACCTGAGTTTTTTGATAAAAAAGTACTTGTTAGTTTTATTGAAAACTTACGTGGCGAGTCATTAATAACAGAGGGTGATAAAGGTTTAGTAGGCAGTACACAACTATGCGAAACCTACGCACACCTTAAAACATTACTGCCAGCACGCGTCTGGCAGTCAATCAGCGATATAGTACAAGATCAGTGTAACTAGTACTATATCTATAGAAGGCGGTTAGCGCTGGCGCATAACCCCTTCTTGCATTGTTGAGGCAACTAAGTTGCCTTGGCGATCAAAAAACTGTCCACGTACCAAACCACATCCATTACTCGCACTTGGACTATCAATTGAATACAAAATCCAATCATCCATTCTAAATGGGCGATGAAACCACATTGCATGATCAATAGTAGCTACCTGCATATTTGGCTGCATAAACGATACACCATGGGGTTGCAATGCTGTTGGTAAAAACTCGAAATCAGAGGCGTACGCTAATAAGTAATTGTGGATGCGCTGATCGTCCGGCATTTCACCATTAGCTTTAAACCAAATATGCTTTACCGGCTCCATAACTTCTGGTTTAAACGGGTTATGAAAAGTAACTGGTCGCATTTCAATTGGCATTTCACGCGTAAACTTATTACGGATGACTTCAGGGATATGCGAAGCGTTATCTTGATAAAACTCAAGCGATGAACGTAACTCTTCAGGTGCAGGTACATCAGGCATTGTTGCTTGATGCGACAAACCATTTTCTTCCCCCTGGAATGACGCTGTCATATAAAAAATTGGCTTACCGTACTGAATCGCTTTTACTCGGCGAGTACTAAAGCTCTTTCCATCGCGAATAGTTTCTACGTCGTAAACTATAGGTTTAGCTGGATCGCCTGGGCGTAAAAAGTAAGAATGCAATGAGTGAACTATACGCCCCTCAGGTAGAGTTTCTTTAGCGGCAGAAAGCGCCTGCCCCATAACTTGACCGCCAAACACAGCACCAAAGCCTAAATCTTGGCTTTGTCCTCGATATAAACCTTGCTCAATTTCTTCAAGTGTTAACAACGACAATAAATCATCTAATACTTGGCTCATTATTTCTTCCTCATTACCCTAGTAACCAAATGATACTATACAATAGTGGGAAGTAAATATTTGTTAGGACTACTGTTATGGCTTACTGGCTTTTTAAAACCGAACCCGATGCCTTTTCGATTGATGATTTAAAAAATGCACCAAAACAAACTACACTATGGGAAGGCGTGCGTAATTACCAAGCGCGAAACTTTATGCGTGATAGCGTTAAAGTTGGTGACTCAGTCTTGATTTATCATTCAAGCTGTAAACACGTAGGCGTAGCCGGTATTGCCGAAGTGACACACGAAGCCTACCCAGATCCTACTCAGTTTGATTTAAGCAGCGACTATTACGATGCCAAAGCCACCAGCGATAAAACACGCTGGGTTGTTGTTGAAGTTACTTACCAAAGCCATTTAAACAAGTTGGTTAGCCTTAAAGATATTAAAGCGAATAATAATATTACCGAAATAGCACTTAAAAAAGGCGGACGATTATCAATAATGCCTGTTACTAAAAATGACTGGGATGAAATAATCAAAATGGCGCAGTAACGCCCTCTCGGTTTGACCTGATTTCATTGAGTTTGATATGATCTACGCTGACTTATAGCTGGAGGATTAATGAAATTACTGTATTGGTTAGATGAATGGTTAACTCTCCCACGCAATGAGCAACAAACTCAATTACCCATGACGGGTAGTGATTTACTAGGCGATGTATTTGTAAAATATGAGTTTATTGACATTAATAAACCCCTGCTTTTTACTTTCTCCCCTGCAGGCACAAATGTACAAGAACAAGATCTTCATCCTGATTTTGCACCATGGGGTTATCACTTAGCTCAAAAACAAAACGTAAACATAATCGCTTTTCAACATTTAGGTAAAAGTAATTGGTTTCGTAATCGTAATTTAATCTTTTTTCTCGAGCAATTATCAACATTACTTACGCCGTTTAATTGTCGACTAGGCTATGGCTTAAGCCGTGGCGGATTTGCTGTTGGCGCTTTTGCTAAACTATTAAAACTAAACCACGTACTGTTCTTTCACCCGGTAAGTACTAAAAATAAAGAATTAGTACCGTGGGATGACCGCTCTAGTACCGATATAGCTCAGCAGTTTGACTGGCAACAAGATTATCACGATCTAGATTTAGGAGATGCCCAAGGCTATATCATTTACGATCCTACTAATCGTATAGACCGAATGCACGCTAAGCGCTATAAGCAGCTAACTCACTTACGAGTATTTGGTATGGGACATGGCACACACGCCACATATTTGAATAAGTTTGGGTTTTATAAGCAAGTAGCCGTTGATTTCATTCAACATCAGCAAATCGATATTGCACAGTTTCGCCTGCAAACCAAAACCTTACGCTTAAAAGAAGATTATTATCAAAGTCTCAATTCGGCTAATGCAAGCTCACCGCATCGTTTAGCATTATTGAGTACAGCGCATAAAATTTTAGCTGATGAAAAAGAAGTGCATGTACAAGAGCATCAGGCAAAAATTGATATTCAGCCCTTGATTGATGTGGCGCTTAAGCACCAAGATGAACACCCTAATGATGCTATCCAGCTATTAGAAGTCGCCCAGCAACTTTTACCTGACGACCCCCTAATTGAGCATAAACTCAAACAGCTAGAAGAATAATATTCCAGCAAAAGCGTCTATAAAAACTAATGACTCTATTTTGCCTTTTTCTTTTTGTGCCCATGCTTGGGCACAATAGCAAAGTACATCATTAATCCTAACCACGAAAATATAATGATTCCCATCAGCCAGCCGTTCTTTTCATGGCCTTTTGAGCGCTTACTATTAAGTACAATAACGACAGGTAAAATGTAAGCACTTAAAACAACAATTAAAAATACAACTTCATTCATTACCTTTCTAAACTCGACCAATCTACTTCACTACTTAATACTCGTTCTACCGATATATAATGCAAAAAATCACCTTCATTTACTTTGTAATCTAATGGCGGGTTTAAATCCATATTTTGCGCACTTAAATTATGAGCTACGCCTAACAGTATTGCATCATGCTCAAGTTTAAAGTGATGAAACAAAGTACCAAACTCCAAATCTTTGCAGCCACTTGGTACTTTCAAGCTAAATTGTGTATCGCCGTGTAAAGTAGATAGCAGCTCCTCTTGCACACGGCTCGAACCTGGATCTTGCATTGAGCGTACTAATATCTCAGCTGATTTTGCACTACTACACTCTACATTTTGGCAATGCTCTAACATCATCTCAACTTTGGTTTCATCTAAAAAGTGAGCGCTTATATGGCAATCGTCTTTTACTAAGCGACTAATACGCAGCGCTGTCGTAAATGTTTGGTCGTCATCTTGCCCATCAATAATCACTTTATCGGCACGGCGAATAGCTACACGCTCTAACTCTCCTATGTTTGTAAAACTAGTTAAACGTGCAAAATCGACGCTTTCGTTAGCTAAAAAAGGATGATCCATTTGTTCGGTTACCGCGAGTAAAATACGACGATCGGTTCGCTTCGTATCTGCCAAAATGTAATCAATCATCTTTTTTGTACGAGTGTCGTGCCAACCAAAAATAATAATATGGTGGTTACTGTGGGCAAAGTTTTTATCACCAGTCATAGCGCGCCTAATTAAGTAAGTAACTGTCTGTCCTGCTTTTCCTAGCAAGACACCAAATAAAGCTAAACCAAATGGAATTTGTATTAATGCAACCACCCAACGACCAAGATCAGTAGTTGGACTAAAGTCACCATACCCCACTGTTGATGTTGTTACTGTGTAATAGTAAAAAAAGGTAGTAAGCGAAGTTAACGCTTTCTCATTCGCTATAAATAGCAAGCTCCATGTTAATAGCATATGAGTCAAAATAGCTAATGCCACTGCTTGCCAACTCAACTGATCTATATGAGCGCGAACAAGTAACGCTAGCCTTTTAAATATCACCGGCATAATACAAAGTCTTCGTTAGTAAATTATCTATAAACAGTACGTTACTGTAAGCGATGCTTTTAAGCAATGTTTAAGCTTTTAACCGCAAATATAAGACTAAATGCTGTTTGCCAATGGTGATTTTTCATGATTAATTAGCGTTAAAATAATAACCAAAACAGTTGTGCTTATGCTTAATAAAATAGCCCGCCCTTTTACTAAAATTGTAGAGCGCTATCTTCCCGACCCTTTTATATTTGTAATTTTACTTACAATAATTACTCTTGTCAGTGCGAGCTTATTTACAACCGCAACCAACATTGAAGTATTACAAGCGTGGGGAGGTGGGTTATGGAACTTATTAAGTTTTGCTATGCAAATGCTACTAGTGTTAATCACAGGCTACATGCTGGCAAGTACGCCACCTATAAGTAAGTTATTAGAAAAACTAGCAACATTTGCAAGCACAGCACCTAAAGCAATTATATTAGTAACGCTTATTTCGCTTTTAGCGAGCTGGATAAATTGGGGATTTGGCTTAGTTATTGGTGCCCTTTTTGCCAAGGCAATTGCTAAACATACTCGTGTTGATTATCGATTATTAGTAGCCAGCGCTTACTCAGGTTTTGTTGTATGGCATGGCGGATTAGCCGGTTCGATTCCTTTAACTATCGCAACCGATGGCCACTTTTCAGAAGCCAGCATTGGTATTATTAGTACAGAGCACACCTTATTTGCGGGCTTTAATATAGCAATATTAGTTGGCTTATTTATTATTATGCCGCTCGTTAATCGCTATATGCTGCCAAGTGAGCAAGAAAGCGTATATATCGACCCAGCTCTTTTACAAGAGATAGCACCTAAGTTGACAACAATAACCAGACCCGCCCAACATTTAGAACAAAGTAAACTACTCGGTATGACAATTGGCTTATTAGGTTTGGCATATTTAGGCTATTACTTTTTTATTACTGGCGGAAACTTAAACCTTAATAGCGTTATTGCCGTATTTTTGTTTTTAGCTATTACGCTGCATCAAACACCCCATAATTTACTTAACAGTCTGCAACAAGCAATTCCAAGCGGGGCTGGCATTGTTATTCAATTTCCTTTTTATGCCGGCATCATGGCGGTAATGGTTGATAGCGGATTAGCACAACAAATATCACGTGGCTTTATTGCCGTTGCAGATGCTGATAGCTTGCCATTCTTTAGTTTTATAAGTGCAGGGCTCGTTAATATGTTTGTTCCCTCTGGCGGTGGCCAATGGGCTGTACAAGCACCCATTGTAATACCTGCAGCACAAGAGCTTGGCGCCGATATATCCCGTGTTGCTATGGCTGTGGCATGGGGAGATGCGTGGACTAATTTAATTCAACCGTTTTGGGCATTACCAGTCCTTGCTATCGCAGGCTTAAAAGCAAAAGATATTATGGGGTTTTGTGTTGTGCAGTTGTTTGTAACTGGGGTTTTTATATCGCTGGTATTGAGCTTTTATTAACTGTAAATATAATAAAAAGGCGTGTAATACACACGCCTTGATTGTTTTATGCACTCTCGCTCTGCTGTTGTAGCTCCACCAACCTACCCTCTTTCAGTTGATAGACTTTGCTGGCCATGTTAATGGTTTCTTGGCGATGAGCAATCATAATCCGTGTGATGGGTAAGTGCTGAATTTGTTCACTTATTTTGGCTTCGTTGCCTTTGTCTAAATGACTAGTCGCTTCATCCATAAACAACACGCAGGGCGATTGATACAACGCTCGCGCTAATAATAGCCGCTGCACCTGCCCGCCCGACAAGTTTGATCCCATATCACCTACTAATGAGTTATAACCCATAGTCATTTCGGTAATATCATCATGAATAGCTGCATGTCGGGCACATTGCTCTATTTTTAAGTAATTGGGCTGTGGGTCAAAAAAGCTGATGTTATCGGCGATTGAGCCAGCTAACAATGTGTCATCCTGCATCACTGCAGCTATTTGTTTACGGTAGTTTTTAAGACCAAACTGGGTGATATCTTTACCATCCAGCAGCACTTTACCCGAGGTCGGCTGTAATAACCCCAGCATAATTTTCATTAGCGTAGTTTTACCCGCGCCAGATGGTCCTGTAATCGCAATCGAGTCACCGGTATTCAGCGTTAAATTAACATTATTTAAAATCGGCACTTGCTCTTCACTGTAACTAAAGCAAATATTCTCGAGCGTAAGCTGGCCTTTAACTTTACCTTCGTCATCACCGGTATAGGCCATTTCACCGTCACGATTAGCTTCTTGTTTCGTGAGTGCTATATCTGCAATACGGTCTAAGTGTAAGCGCATCATTTTGAATTGAATAATTTGCTCAATTAAGTTGGCAAAGCGGCTGGTTAACTGGTTTTTATAAGCAATAAACGCCAGTACCATACCAACAGACAAGCTATTGCTCATAACTAGCAATGCAGCAAAGTAAATCACCAATACATTTTCAAGGCCAAATAACAGCTTATTAAATGAATCAAAGTTAATGTTTAAACGCCCTAAACGGATTTCACTATTAATGACCTCTGCATAACGGTTTTGCCAAATACCTTGACGCTGCGATTCATTACCAAACAATTTTATGGCTTGCATACCGCGAATATTTTCTAAAAAGTTCGATTGCTCTTTGGCAGATGATTGAATCACTTCTTCAGTAGCTTGGTGCAGCGGCCTATACAGCGCTAAACGTACTAAGGTATACAGCACAATTGCACCTACAACTATTGCAGTGAGCTTTAGCGAATAAATTAGCATCATAATCAATACTGTAATAGCCATCACGCCATCGACCAGTGTTTCTACAAACCCCGTGGTAATACGCTCACGTATTTGTGCTAATGAGCCAAAGCGCGACACAATATCGCCGACATGGCGCGACTCAAAATAATTCATCGGTAGCCGCAATAAGTGCCGGAGTAAGTTCACACCCATTTGCATATTCAAAAGGCTGGAAAGACGTAAAATTAGCCAACTTCGTACCGCATTAGTCACCACCGAAATAATAGCAATCAGCGCAAAACCCATAGCAAGCACCGTTAATAACGATTCATCAAAACTAATTAGTACTTCATCCACCACCCACTGCATATAATAAGGGGTCATCAAGGCAAATAACTGTAATACCAGTGACAACGCAATCAGTTTTATTAGCCCTGCTTTTAAGCCCTTCATCGAGCTCCAAAGTTGGGTAAACTTCATTCTTGCTTGTTCTTGTTTGGCTTCAAACTTGCTGGTTGGAGTCAGCTCTAAACAAATACCGGTAAAGTGTTTACTAAACTCATTACTATTTAAACTGCGTTTACCAACAGCTGGGTCGTTTATAGCAAACTTAGCTGAAGATCCTTTACCAGAGACTTTGGTCAATACCACAAAGTGATTCATATCCCAATGTAAAATACACGGAGTTTGTAGTTTATGGACTTCATCAATAGGGCATTGCAATGCACGACTGGCGAGCCCCAAGTTATCCCCCAACTCAATCAGCTGTTGTAAGTTCATCCCCTTTAAATTAGCCGAAAAGCGCTTACGCATGGCTGGCATATCCAGCCTATGACCGTGATAACTTGCCACCATTGCCACAGAGGCTAGGCCGCATTCAGCTATTTCGGATTGGAGAATTAGAGGAACTGACATGTTTATTTTAAATTCTATTGTAGCTTGCATGATAAAGGGTAAATTTTCCGTTGTTAATATTATTACCACTATAAATAAGATGGCAGAATGGAAGTACAACTAAGAAGTTTTCTATATAGTTTTACTTTCTTCTAGATATGTATGCACAAATAAAAACTGACGCTATCTCAATAATTACAACTAAAATATCTATTTTGGCGACACGTGTATTCAGATTAGAAATACTTTCTAATCCCTCTGTCTATCTGAAAAAGTATCATTAATAGCCTCAACCTTTACGATAAAACTCCTCTTAGCAACTGCCAACGAAACTAAAGTAGTTTTATTTTCTAATATTTTTTAAATATTCATATAAATAATAAGATGGGATCATTAAAAATATTATATATAATGGATAATATAAATCAGGACTTATTATTTTTTCATAAATATTAAAGATCAAATGAATTAATAAAATATAAAGTAAAGATAAGATAATTTTTTGAATATTATTCATACATTTTCCTGCGGCTTTTTAGAGCAGCTTTAAAAAGCTACTCTATTACCTCTTTCAGCTAAATATGCTAGTTAACAGGTCGGTTCACACCCTGCTTGTTTTGTTTCTTTAGAACTTTGGTATTGTTTGTACTTTTCATGTGCATAGCCAACAATAACCCCTGCAATAAAAGTAGCAGCTATAGCTCCTAATATAGGAAAACCACCACTAACATTACTTTGCTCTTTCTTGGTTAACTCTCTCATAATTAGTCCCTTATTAATTAGCTAAAGCTTTTCCAACTTCGTTACCTACAACACCAGCACCGCCTAAAGCTGTAGCAGCAGCCGCAGCTTTCGTTCCTGCTTTAACTATTTTATAAATTCTATAAGCAATAAGTGCTACAACTATAGGATTACCACCATTTACGTCTTTAATTTCATTTACGTTTAATTCACGCATAATGTTATACTCCATAAATCCGATGCTTTTTAGTTAAGTCATCGGGTTGTTAATACGCTCCCCTTCAATAAAGGTGAGCGGTTGATAGGCTAGCTTTAGCTGCTCGCTAAAGTTAACTAAAGCTGGCCGTCTTTTTCGGTTGTTTGCATTTAGCAAACCACCAAAACTTTCAAATTTTTCTTCATTTTATAAAACGCTACATTTAACTTACGCGCCCTTTTAGGCTGTACAGTGGCTCGAGCAACCACTCGATTAATGTGCGCTGTTCTAACATAATATCCGCTTCAAACAACATGCCGCTTTTTAGCTCGAACGCTTTACCATAGGCCTGCATTTGCTGTTGGCTGAGTGTTGCTCGCAAACGGTACACTGGCTCTTGCAGTGCAATGGGCAAACGTATTTCATTTGGGGTAATGAGTGCTTTGTCGATACGGCTAATTTTACTGTTAATAAAACCAAAGCGTTGATAAGGAAAAGCATCAAAACGCAGGCGCGTATCGTTACCTAGCTGTATAAAGCCTGCTGAACGTGTAGGTAGCAGCAACTCTGCTACTAGCTCTGAGCCTTCGGGAATAATATGCAACAGTGGTTTGGCTTGGGTAAGTGTTTCGCCTTCAACCACTTGAATGCCAGTAACAACACCGCTGTTACTGGCTGTTATGGTATATTGATAGTTACTTTTAATTTGTGTGAGCTGGTTTTGAATATCCGCTTGTTGGCGTTTAAGACTATTCATACGCAACGTATACTGCTGGGGCACGTTGGCAATATTAAAGCTAAGTTGACTTAATTGGTTTTCTTGCTGCATCAGCAAGCGCGCTAGGTTTTGTTTTTCTTGCTTAACATCTAACAAAGCTTGCTGCTGTTGCTCACGCTCGATGTTTGATAAAAAGCCATTTTTATTAAGTTGATTAAGGTTGCTTTGTTGGCGGTTAAGTAGCCCTAATTTTTCATCAGCCAGAGCAAGTTGACTTTGTAATGCAGCTTGCTCATTAGTAAGTGCACGTTTTTGCGCTTGCAAGTTAAGTGACTCTTGCTTTTGTAGGGTGTGGTTTTGTGTTACCTCATCATTGAGCAACTGTATTTGCATACTTAGCTGCTCAACAAGCTGGGTACTCAAAGCTATGCCTTGGCTGTTATTTTGCTGCACAATAATGGTCGCCAGCGGCTGACCTTTAGTAACGGCATCACCCTCTTGTACAAATAGCTGCTCAATCATACCACCTTGATTAGCAAAGCTTTGGATTATCCCTTTATTGGGTATTAAAAACCCCCGAACTGTTTCCTTGCGTGAATATTCTGCTGTAAATAAAAAGCTTATCACTACAATCGCAATACATACCAAAATAAATACGGTAAGTTTTATTGATAGTGGTTGTGCGAGCGTAATCACTCCTGTTAAACGCTCTCTTTGCTGAGCGACAGCTTCCTTTCTAAATAACATTCAGTTGATCCGCTAAGATTGTTCTAATTTATATTACACTAGAATTCAATTAACAATAATTCAACATAAAAGTCGAAAAATAAAATATTAATGCAAAAAACTAACTTATTTAGTTAGAAAAAATAAAAATACTAGCTCGATAAAATAGTCATCGGCAGACTCAATATTGGATTTTCTGAATCGGCAAAGTGCATCATTACAGCTACATGCCCAGCGACTACAACTGCATACATAACCGCTGAAAAGCCTTGGCCATATTTATCTAGCGGCATTAAGTGTGAATAGTGACGGCCTCGCCACTCAAATACAATTTCCAGCGCACCTACAAACAAAAAGAATACCAGTAACATTAAGCCAAAGGTGTAACTTAGCCATAAGCCAAATAGTACGCCTAATAAGCATACGCTTAGGCCAATCCATGAACGCATTGAAAAGCTGATACTTTTTAATACATGCCCGCCATCAAGCGGCAAAATTGGTAATAAATTAAATAAATTTAATAACGCACTAAGCACCGCAACACCTGCAAATATTTCCATTTCGGTGACGTAATATAAAACGACACCCAACACCGAGGTAATTAAACCAAATGCAGGCCCCATTAATGATATAACTACATCTTGCCAACGAGTCGTTATTTTATCGTCACTGACAGCTAGCCCACCTACAAATGGGATTAAATAAATACCTTTAGTTTTTATGCCAAAGTATTTCATTGCTCGCACATGGCCGTATTCGTGTACAACTAAACACCCAATTAGCATTAGTGCAAATTCAATACTAAATAACCACGCATAGCCTGCAACAGAAGCCCCTGCAAGCACTACTTTAATTACCTTAGCACTTTTAAAAAGCTTAAAACCTAATGCAGCCAACCCCAAAAAGCCTTTTTTAGGTGATCCATTTGTAGGCGCTGGTAACGCAAGTTGTGTTGCAAATTGATCATCTACAAAAAGCGAAATACTTTGCTCTTTCACCGCCGCTGTATCAATACCTATTACTTTGTTGTCGTAAGTAAACTGATAATAGTTTTCACGAGGATTATCAAAGGTAATAGCTTGTTGAGCATGAAACACCTGCACAATTTTTTGCCCAGACACCATAAGCGAAAATGGCTGCCCGGCTAAAGTAAGATCTATTCTTATCATAATTAAGACCATTTAAAATAATGGCGCTAGTATACCTAATCAACTTAAAAACACGAGTGAAGGTGCTCTACAACTATTTTCAAAATAAAAGCATTTGATACTGACAAAATAAAAAAACACTACTACTTTTATAGTAACCATAAGCTATACATTGAAAGGGATAACAGTGAACAAAATAGTGCCTAACATTTTAGTTGTTGACGACTCAAAAGCGATTTTGATTGTTATGGAAGCCATATTAAATGAATTAAATATGTCTGATAATGTAGTCACCTGCTTGAGTGCTGCTGAAGCCCTCGAAAAAGTTGCTTCTGATATAAACTACTTTGATGCTATTTTTACTGACCTTAATATGCCCGAAATGGATGGTATGGAATTAATCCGCCACTTAGGAGGGCTGCATTATCAAGGCGGTATTATTATTGTTTCTGAAATGGATCATAAAGTTATTAGTTTAGCTGCCAGCCTTGCCAAGCAACATAACGCTCACCTCATTGGTAATATTACAAAACCAGTGCAACTATCTCAGGTAAGTAGGTTACTTATTAAAGTAGCGCAATTAAATAGCCATACTTTATTAAAAGAGTCAGCCATTTCAAAAGATGAGCTTATTGAAGCATTAAAAAATGATGAAATAACGCCTTTTTATCAACCAAAAATAAACGCTGATAATAATAGAATTGAGAGCGTTGAAGTATTAGCGCGTATTCTATCAAGTAAAGACGGCAATATTATTTTACCTAACCGGTTTATAGGTATTGCCGAGCAATATAACTTAATTAATCAAATTACATTTTCTCTTTTTGAAAAGGCCACCAGCGAATTCAAAAATATGAAAGCGCAACTAGGTCATGATTTTAAGATGGCATTTAACTTATCGCCAACTCAGCTCGACGACCTAAACTGTCCTAATAAATTACTACTCATATTAGAACTAAATCAACTCACGCCTAGTAATATAATTATAGAAATAACAGAACAACATGCACTCTCAAGCCTCATGCAATTAGAAACACTAAACAGGTTAAGAATGCACGGCTTTGGTATATCGCTAGATGACTTTGGTGTTGGTTTTACTAATATGAATCAACTTCGAAACCTTCCTTTTACTGAAATTAAGATAGACCGCTCACTCATTAGCCATATAGAAACAGATTTATTTTCTCAAGTGGTTGTAAGTTCGTTATTTAACATTACGAGTAAAGATAATTTAGATTTAGTGGCAGAAGGTGTTGAGCGCCCAGAAGAGCTCGTTTATTTAAGGCATTATAAAAGAAAACTAGCCATACAAGGTTTTTTATTTAGCCGCCCTAAACCACAAGACGAATTTATATCTTGGGCTAAAGATTGGCTGAAAACTGATGGCAGCCCCGCTTAAAGCGGTATTAATATTTAATCGGGGCTGGTTAACTAATTATCACCCCGAGTGTGTTTATCTTCTTCACTGACTATATGCGCACTACTTGCTAAACGTTTGTGCCAACGCTGCCTTGCTACTGCGCGCATATTAGTAGATTGGTCACGCTCATCTACAATCTCTAGCCCCATTAAAGCTTCAATCATGTCCTCTAGCGTTACAATACCTTGCACGTCACCGTACTCATCTACAACTAGGCATATATGCGTGCGCTTTGTTAAAAGAGTTTGCAGTAACGACGATACATTTTGAGAACTCGGCACCGTATAAATAGGCTTAATCAATTTGCTAATTTTGTAATCGGTACCTAAACGGTGAAATGCCAGCATAATATCGTTTTTATGCACAAACCCTACAATATCGTCGCTGTCTTTATCAAATACCAATATACGAGAAAATGATGACGAGCCGTGATCGTTTAAATACTGATTAACGGTTAAGTCTTTGTGGATTTTAAAAATAACAGTTCGAGGCGTCATTAAGTCGCATAATTTTGCATGTCTAAAATGCAATAGATTGCGAATTATTTCCGACTCATCCTGATGTAATGCACCCGACTCCGTACCTATATCAGCCATTGCCTCTATCTCTTGACGAATATAGTAAGCCTCATCGTGCTTTGGACCCATTAAATTTGTTAGCTTTTGTGCAAACCATACAAAAGGTTTTAGCGATATAACTAAAAACCGCAAAGCGTAAGTAACACTTGGCGTTAGAGCTCGCCAGTAATTAGCCCCCAAAGTTTTAGGAATAATTTCAGAAAGGATTAATACGAGGAATGTCATAATGGCTGATGCAATACCTACAGCCGCATCGGAAAACACGACAGCTGCCTGTGCGCCGACCCCAGCAGCACCCGCAGTATGGGCAACCGTATTTAAAGTCAAAATAGCAGCTAAAGGCTGATCTATGTTGTTTTTAAGTTTTTCGAGCTGTTTAGCAAGCTCAGGATGATCTTTCCTAAGTGATGCAACATAGCTGGGCGAAATACTTAATAACACAGCCTCCATCACAGAACATAAAAACGAAATAACAATCGCCACTACCATATAAACTATCAGTAAAGTCACTTTCTCTCCTCTATATTGGATATGTGAGCATGGTAACAATACATGCTATATTTGGCCAAACTTCCAATAATAATAGGCATAATAATGAAATTTAGCGCACCATGGTGTCATCAAAATAAGCTATTTAAGTACGCAGCTGCTCTTTTAACGCTTAGCAGCTTAAGCTTTGCTGCAATAGCTGCACCATTGGATAAATCAAAAATTCAGTTTATCGGCCCACTTGCTGAAGATATGCAGTTAAAGCCTTTTCAAACACCTCATGGCAGTGCGATTATTAACAACCTATTGCCGCAACTACAAGCAGACACAGATAGTTTTTCTGTATTTGGGAAAAAACAAAACTGGCAGCCGTTTAATAAAATCAATGCGCTCACTTTAGGTGGGTTACAGGCACTAAAATTTAATATTGAAACAACCCGCTTTACACAAGGTACGCTTACCTTAAAAGGGATTGAACAAGGTCAGTTATTTATTAATGGCGAACTACAAACAGGCGATAAAAACAGCTATAAGTTAGCTTTAAATAACAGTACTCACTCTATTTTAATAGTAGTCCAACAAGTAGCTAATTGGCACGACGTAATGCTTGATTTTGCACCTAAAAGCGAGGTTGATAAAATTACGCTTAGCGCCTCACAAACAAAACGCTTATCTGCAAAACAATTGTTTGATGCCCCTACGATCAGCCAATTATCACTCGCACCTAATGCTAAGCAGTACGTTACTACTACTCGCACTTATAGCGATAAAACACAAAACCAAGCAAATACAGTTACTGTACTTAAAGATTCAGATAATCAAACGCTTTATCGCTTCGAAGCAGGCCAACCAAGTAACATTATTTGGAGTCCAGATAACCAATATTTAGTGTATTTGTTAAATGGTGAGCTTAAACAACTTAACCGTAAAAACTTCTCAATAAAAACATTAGCAAACGATTTAGAAGGAGCCAATGGCTTTACCTTTTATAACGACACCAGTCTTTTGTTTAGCTGGTCTAAATCACCTGAGAGCACTAACAGCTTAACCAAGCACTATAAAGGTCTACAAGATCGCTGGTCGTATGCACGTACCACCAGCCAAATTTATATGCTTGATACTAAAAGTGGTTTAACAAAAGCACTTAGCCAAGGTCCTCTTTCTTACAGCCTTGAAGATTCAAATAGTAACCGTGGCAAAATATTAATGAGCCGCCCAGTAATGGCAATGCAAGCATCAACCCACCCAGAAACAGAGTTAGTTGAACTCGATTTAAAATCAAATAAGCTTTCATCGCTTGGTAAATTTAAAACGTTTAATTTAGCTAAATATGCAAATAAAGACATTTATGTAGTTGCAGGCCCTGACTTTAAAAATGGCGCAGGCAGAGCTCTACCAAAAGCAATGCTTGCCAATAACTACGACGGGCAATTTTATCTACTTACTGAAGGCGGTAAAAACGTAAAAGCACTTAGTAAACAGTTCGACCCCGCTATTGGCCAACTGCAAGTTTTAGAAAACGGCGATGCGCTCATTAAAGTAACAGAGCAAGACACTCAACCACTTTACCTATTTGATTTAAGTAAACAGCGCTTTAAAAAGTTAAATACAGGATTGGATATTGTTGAACAATTTAGTTACTCATACGACCGTAATACCGAAATTTTACTAAGTGGTACCAACGCTTTAGCTCCACAACAACTAAAGCGCCTTAACGTAAGTAAAAATAAAACAGATTTAATATGGGATTCAAAACCAAGTAGCTATGCAAATACACGACTCCCTACATTAGAAGAGTTTAATTTTAAAAATAAACATGGTGTCGAAATAACTGGTCGTGTGTACATTCCTAGCAACTTAGATAAAACTAAAAAGCACCCTGCGCTCGTGTATTACTACGGCGGTACTTCACCCGTTGCGCGTGGTTTTACAGGTCGTTACCCGTTTAACTTATGGGCAGAAAATGGCTACGTTGTTTATGTAGTACAACCTACTGGCGCAACAGGGTTTGGACAAAAGTTTTCAGCGCAACATGTTAATGCCTGGGGCGACTACACCGCAGACGATATTATCGAAGGCACGCAAGCCTTTTTAAAGAAATACAACTATGTTGATAGTGAAAAGGTAGGAAATTTAGGGGCATCATACGGTGGATTTATGACCATGCTACTAGCAACTAAAACCGATATATTTAGTGCCTCCATTGCCCATGCAGGTATTTCTAACATTACCTCATATTGGGGTGAAGGTTGGTGGGGCTATTTATATTCAGGCGAAGCATCAAAAAATAGCTTTCCGTGGAATAACCCTGAGCTTTACAGCCAGCACAGCCCTGTGTTTCATGCCGACAAAGTAACAACACCTATGCTACTTCTTCATGGTGATAGTGATACCAATGTACCTGTTGGCGAAAGCTTAACAATGTACACTGCGCTTAAACTGCTTAATAAGGACGTAGAGTTAATCGAATACAAAGGCGCCGATCATCAAATATTTGCACGCGATAAACGATTTGATTGGTGGAACACCATGCTCGCATACTTTGATAAAAAGCTAAAAGATGAACCTCAATGGTGGGACTCAATGTATAAAAATGACTGAGTCTGCTTCTTCTAAATAACGACTTAATACAGATTTATTAATTGTAGTATTAATTACTTAGCACCTTTTAATTAGTTTAAAGGTGCTAATCTCATCCTCTAATAACACCTTCTACACCTTTGAAATATTAAGTTACTTAAAACTAATAAACCCCCTTCTCAGCATTTACCTAATGGTGCTACCATACAGAGCTATAAGCATTCAAAATAAAGTACTATGGCTATTAATGTTTTATTGGTTGAAGACGATGAACTACTCGTTAAACGCATCCAAAATCACTTTGCAGATACCGAATTTACAATAGAGGTAGACCCAACTGGCGCTGATGCACTTAGCATTGTAAGGCAGCGGGTAAACCTGCGCGGTGCTATATCATTAGCCATAATTGACATTGTTTTGCCAAAGCGCGATGGGCTTCAACTCGCAAAAGAATTAAACACACTTACCGATATTGGCGTTATTGTATTATCGAGTCGTGATTCCCAAGCCGATCGTATTGCAGGCCTTGCACAAGGTGCCGATGACTATATTTGTAAGCCTGTCGATTTACTTGAGTTAGAACTTCGCATGCGCGCGCTCTATAAGCGTGTTGCCGTTAACCTAGAAGACGACGAAAGCGAAGAGTTTATAGAATATGCTGACTTTAAGCTTCACCCCGATAACCGCACATTAATTACTGCTGCAGGCGTTGAATCACGCTTAACTGAAGCCGAACATAAAGTGCTTATTTGCTTAATTAGTAATGCAGGTAAAGCCACATCCCGTGAAAAAATATCAGAAGAAATAGGCCAGCCCGATTGGAGTCCAAACGATCGTACTGTTGATGTGCTTATTGGTCGTTTACGTAAAAAATTAAATGACGAAAAAGATCAAAAACGTATTGTTACCGTTCGCGGTAAAGGCTATATGCTCTCTATTTAATATTTAGTTAATTGCGCAATAAGGCGCTCAAATGCACGGTAATTAAGTGCTTCCTTAAGCTCATTTAAACTAATATTTTCAGCCCCGTTTAAATCACTAATAGTCCGCGCCACTTTAATCACTCTATGGTAAGAGCGTGGCGATAAAGACAACTTTTCGCTTGCTCTGGCTAAAAACTGCAACTCTGCTGGCGCCAGTACACAGTGCACACTCATTTCTTTATTATTAAGCCTCGCATTAACCTTACCTTGGCGTTTTAACTGTAGGTAATAAGCCGCTTCAACTCTTGCTCTAACCTCAGCACTACTTTCCTCTGGCTGAGTACTTTGTAATTCAACGCTCGTTAGACGAGGCAGTTCTATTTGCAAATCAATACGGTCAATAAAAGGCCCCGACACGCGCGATAAATAACGCATAACTTGATCGGGAGTTGCCCGCTTATCTGTATGACTTCCTGTTGGACTTGGATTTAATGCTGTAATAAGCTGAAACTGCGCCGGAAACTCCATTTGCCTAGCGGCACGTGAAATAGTAACCGTACCGGTTTCCATTGGCTCACGCAGTGAATCAAGTACCTTGCGTTCGAACTCCGGTAACTCATCTAAAAAGAGCACACCGTTATGTGCCAGAGAAATTTCACCAGGTTTGGGATTCGAAGAGCCCCCCACCAAGGCAACAGCTGAACAAGTATGGTGTGGATTACGAAACGGCCGCTGTCGCCAATTAGTTAAATCTATGGATTGCCCAATAATAGAGTAAAGCGCAGCTGTCGAAATCGCTTCATCGTCCGACATAGTAGGCATTATAGTTGCCATTCGCTGGGCCAGCATCGATTTACCAGTACCTGGAGGACCTAAAAATAGTAAATTATGCCCGCCAGCTGCAGCAATTTCAAGTACTCGCTTTGCACCGGGCTGACCTTTCACATCGCTTAAATCGAGTAAAAAGTCAGGGGCTTGTGTGCAGTCGGGATACTCTATATTTAATGGTAAGGGTTGTTGATTAAGTAAATCCCCCCACACTTCTTGAATAGAGCTTACGGCTTTGCGTTTAACGCCATTAACTAGGCTTGCTAGGCTGTCGTTTGCAAGAGGTAAAAAGCAGCAACGATCTTGTTCTTTTGCAGCAAGTACCGAAGGTAAAATAGCGTTTACACCACGCACCTCACCATTAAGAGCAAGCTCACCATAAAACTCGTACTTATGAATATCAGGACACACTATTTGCCCAGAGGCGACTAAAATACCCACCGCAATAGCAAGATCAAACCGGCCGCCATCTTTTGGCAAGTCGGCTGGGGCTAAATTTACGGTTATTCGTTGATCGGGAAAACCAAATTGAGAGTTTTCGAGTGCGCTACGCACTCTGTCTTTTGATTCTTTAACGGACGCTTCGGGCAGGCCTACAATATGAAAAGCGGGTAACCCATTTCCTAGATGAACCTCTACAATAACTTCTGGGGCATTTATACCCACTTGAGCACGAGAAAATATACGAGCTAACGACATTCCTTATCCTAGTAAATGGTGTGATTACACCAGTTTAGTCAGGATATTTAAAAACGTGTAATGTGATTTGCCATTTTATAGCAGCCAAACGAAGCAATAAGGTCATTAACATACCTAATACCATCGCCATTTCGGTTACTAACGAAAAACTAATGCCAAGCGTATAAACAGTGCCACCCGCTATACAGGTAATAGCGTAAAGCTCACCTTTTAATAGCATAGGGATTTCGCGTGCAAGCACATCTCGAATTAATCCACCAAAGCAGCCTGTAATTACAGCCATAATTACCGCAGTCATATCGGGCATACCAACAAGCTGCGCTTTTTGTGCCCCCATTACTGCAAAAAAAGCTAAACCAAACGCATCCGCTGTTTGTAAAATATAATGAGGTATCGGCTTTTGCTTATTTATAAGGCGCGTTGTAACAAATACTGAAGCTAGTATGGCAAAAAAGTAACTTTGATCTTGTAACCAAAAGACAGGAACATCTAAAATTAGATCTCGCACTGTACCACCACCAATAGCAGTTACCGTCGCTAAAACTACGACCCCAAAGCCATCCATTTTTTTTTCGTACGCTAGTAAAGTGCCCGATACAGCAAACACCGCAATACCTATTAAATCAAACCAGTGGTAAAGTTCAGTCATATTTGTAACAACCCAAAAATATTTGTGCCGTTTTAACACAAACTAAACAAAGTTTTAAGTAATAACGATTTATTTTAAGTCGTTTATAACTTTTGTTAAGTGTATCTCAGGGAGGCGGGAGCTTGTGCTTATGAGTAGTGAATGCCTCATGCTGTGAAGACGATCTTTAACCTATAAGCTAAATCACCACACTCATCAAATTTCAGGCATAAAAAAACACGCTTTAAGTGTGTCGTTTCATTCTTATTTATTTCAATGGTTGCGGGAGCCTGAGTTTGTAAAAAGTGAACCGACGACCTTCGGGTTATGAGCCACAATATACACACCAAATTTTAGACATAAAAAAACACGCTTTAAGCGTGTCGTTTCATTCTTATTTATTTCAGTGGTTGTGAGAGCCTGAACTTATAAAAGGTGAACCGGCCACCTTCGGGTTATGAGCCACAATATACACACCAAATTTTAGACATAAAAAAACACGCTTTAAGCGTGTCATTTCATTCTCATTTATTTCAGTGGTTGTGAGAGCCTGAGCTTATAAAAAGTGAACCGGCCACCTTCGGGTTATGAGCCACAATATACACACCAAATTTTAGACATAAAAAAACACGCTTTAAGCGTGTCATTTCATTCTCATTTATTTCAGTGGTTGTGGGAGCCTGAACTTATAAAAGGTGAACCGGCGACCTTCGGGTTATGAGCCACAATATACACACCAAATTTTAGACATAAAAAAACACGCTTTAAGCGTGCCGTTTCATTCTTATTTATTTCAGTGGTTGCGGGAGCCTGAGTTTGTAAAAAGCGAACCGACGACCTTCGGGTTATGAGCCACAATATACACACCAAATTTTAGACATAAAAAAACACGCTTTAAGCGTGTCGTTTCATTCTTATTTATTTCAGTGGTTGCGGGAGCCGGATTTGAACCGACGACCTTCGGGTTATGAGCCCGACGAGCTACCAGACTGCTCCATCCCGCG
>NZ_JADYWO010000007.1:0-323760 GCF_015864775.1 Pseudoalteromonas sp. NSLLW218
CCGGCACGACTTGTTAGTCGAGGGATTTTAAATCCCTTGTGTCTACCAATTCCACCACTCGGGCATCGAGTTTGCTATTAAAAGCAAGTGGATAAAACTAATATGGAGCGGTACACGAGGCTCGAACTCGTGACCTCGACCTTGGCAAGGTCGCGCTCTACCAACTGAGCTAGTACCGCATCATATTAATTCTAAATTAATCATTTTATAAATTACACTTGGTAATGTAATTAAACCACATAGTGGTGCCCGAGGCCGGACTTGAACCGGCACGACTTGTTAGTCGAGGGATTTTAAATCCCTTGTGTCTACCAATTCCACCACTCGGGCATCGAGTTTGCTAATTAAAGCGTGTGGAGTAAATTATATGGAGGCGGAACCCGGAGTCGAACCGAGGTAAACGGATTTGCAATCCGGTGCATGGCCACTCTGCCATTCCGCCCCAATGCATCCAGATAACTTGGAGCGGTACACGAGGCTCGAACTCGTGACCTCGACCTTGGCAAGGTCGCGCTCTACCAACTGAGCTAGTACCGCATTTTATTTATCAGCTATTTGAATTAACACATGATGATTTATGTGAACATTCAGGTAACTGATTAATTACCGTTTTGTTTATCTCGGGGGCTATGCCCTCTCAACACGGACGCATTCTACAGAGATTATTAAACGCGTCAATACAAAAAATGCTAGTTTTGAACTGTTTGCTTGTTTTTTATCTAAAACGGTTCGTTATTATACATTTAGAGTTAATTTTTAGTCAATTCACCCCATGCTGCACGTAAATATTGCATCATAGAACTCAAGGTTAAAAAGGTCGCAATGTACAGTAATCCAAAACTTAAATAGTTCATCCACGTATCATATTGCCAAATCAAACCGATAATGGCTAACATTTGTGCAGCCGTCTTTATTTTACCCATGTTTGAAACAGCCACGTTACCGCGCTTGCCCTGCTCTGCCATCCATTCGCGAAGTGCAGATATAATAATTTCACGGCTTATAATAATAAGAGCTGGTATTGTCATATACATAGTTTGATACTGATCGGCTAATGCAACAAGAGCAGCACATACCATTACTTTATCAGCAACAGGATCTAGAAAAGCACCAAAAGGAGTTGATTGCTCAAGCTTTCTTGCTAAATAACCGTCTAGTATATCGGTAATCGATGCAAGCCAAAAAATAAAGGCGGCAGCAAAAAATGCCCAGCTATAAGGCAAATAAAATATCACCAAAAAAACGGGGATAAGAAAAAGTCTAAATGTTGTAAGTGTGTTTGGAATATTCCACATAACTACTTGGATATGTCTTTTTGGCTATATTCGCATGAAGGGCTAGCCCTTGTCATGCAAATGGTTAAATATCTTCTCAGCCATGTCAGGGCTGATCCCAGGAACTTTCTTTAACTGTTCTATATTAGCAGCTTTTACACCTTGCATGCCCCCTAAATATTTTAATAATGTTTGGCGACGCTTAGAACCTACTCCATTTATTTCTTCTAATAGTGATTGTGTTCGTTGTTTTTGTCGTTTATTACGATGCCCAGCAATTGCAAAACGGTGAGACTCATCACGTATATGCTGAATCAAATGAAGCGCAGGTGCATCTGAATCCATCGGAATAGTTTTGCGTCCACCGTCAATCAATAATGTTTCAAGACCGGGTTTGCGACTCGTTCCTTTTGCAACACCTACTAATAAAGGCATTTTTGTGTGCGGCCAATTAGAAAAATACTGCTCAGCGCGCCCTAACTGCCCCTTACCACCATCAATAAAGATAACGTCTGGAATTTTGTCTTCGTCTACTAACTTGTTATAGCGTTTGTTAAGTGCAAATTCCATTGCAGCATAATCATCGCCACCAGTTATACCTGTTACGTTGTAGCGCCTATACTCTTTTGTATTTGGGCCTTGTGAGTCAAATACAACACAACTTGCAACGGTGTTCTCCCCCATGGTGTGGCTTATATCAAAACACTCCATTCGGGTAATATCGTCAAGTCGCAGTGTTGCTTTTAATTGTGCATAACGTTTATTAATAGAGTCTTGGGTACTTTGTTTAACCGCAATACTGTTTAATGCATTTTTATTTGCGAGTTGTAGGTATTGCGCACGCTCACCCCGAGTGACAACTTTAAGAGTTACTTTACGTTCACTTATTTGTGAGAGTGCTTCGCCGAGCGCCGCGCTTTCTTCTATTTCAAACGGTAATATGATTTCTTTTGCAATGCGCCCAGTTGCTCCTGGCGCTAAATAGTACTGTCCTAAAAATGAGGTCAATATTTCTTGTTCACTCGAATCTTTAGGTACTTTTGGAAAATAGGTTTTACTACCCAGCACTTTATGATCGCGGATCATTAATAAATGAATACCGTTTAACCCGTTTAAATGCGCAAAACCGACAACATCCATTTCTGCAAAGTTACCAGAAATAGACTGTTGCTCCTGCATTTTACGAAGTAGCATTATTTGGTCGCGAACTTTTGCCGCTAATTCAAAGTTTAGCTGCAGGCTGGCTGCTTCCATTTTTTTTATTAAATCAGCAATAACTTCGTGAGATTTACCTGTTAAAAATTTACGAACATAATCAACCTGCTCGCTGTAATCATCATCCGTTACTTTATTTACACAGGGAGCTGAGCAACGTTTAAGTTGATATTGCAGACACGGGCGACTTCTTGCGCGGTAATAAGCATCTTCACATTGACGAACAGGAAATATTTTTTGCATTAAGCGCAAGCTTTCAGATACCGCTCCTGCGCTTGGGAAAGGCCCAAAGTACTCGCCTTTAATTTTACGACTGCCACGATGAAACGCTAAACGTGGGTGTTTATGGCTAGTTAGTAAAATATAGGGGTACGACTTATCGTCGCGCAATAATATGTTGTAGCGAGGCTGATATTTTTTTATTAGGTTATTTTCAAGCAGCAGCGCTTCGGTTTCAGTATTGGTGAGAGTGACTTCAATGTCACTAATATTACTCACTAAAACGCGTGTTTTGCTATCGGTAATATTACCTCTAAAGTAACTGCTAACACGCTTTTTTAGATGCTTAGCTTTACCAACATAAATAACTTGGCTGTCACTATCAAGCATTCGGTATACACCCGGCTCGCTTGATAGCGTTTTGAGAAAATGTACGTGATCAAATTCAGACATAAATTATATTTAGTACGAAACGTCTATATCAATCATTTTATGACGAATAGCTAAATGGGTAAGCTCAACATCGCCACCTACATTTAACTTTTCAAACATACGGTAGCGATAGCTATTTACTGTTTTAGAGCTTAGATTTAAACGCTCTGCTATATCTTGTGCTTTTTCACCTTTGGTGATCATAAGCATAATTTGCAGCTCTCGCTCAGATAAACTCTGAAAAGGGTTTTCATCTGTGCGCCCTGTTACTTGTGCAAGCGCTATCTGCTGTGCAATTTCAGGGGCAATATAACGCTGACCAGCATGAACGCAACGAATAGCACGAACCATTTCGTCAGAGCCTGCACCTTTAGTTAAAAAGCCATGCGCGCCAATTTGCATTACCTTGCTCGGAAACGGATCCTCACAATTAACAGTAAGCACAATAATTTTTACATCTGGGCAGTAACGACAAATCTTTTTAGTCGCTTCTAATCCGCCCATGCCTGGCATATTCATATCCATTAATACTATGTTTGGCGCATGCTGACGACAAAACTGTACAGCCTCTTCGCCAGTTTTAGCTTCGCCAATTACTTTAAACCCTCGTACGTCATCAAGAATACGCTTGATTCCTGTTCGTACAAGTTCATGGTCATCAACTAAAAGTACATTAATCAATGGAACATCCTCACTTACCTAACAACATGCAATTTAATTAAATTAATTTGCCACAGTAACATACATAAAGCGAAACAATAATTAATATTATTGCCTCACCCTAATAGTTTAAGCTGACGATTTTTCGCTAAATCTGTCAACCCATAACGCAATGATACCATCACCCGTTACATTACACGCAGTACCAAAGCTATCTTGTGCTAAATAAAGTGCAATCATTAATGCTACAGCACCTTCATTAAACCCAAGCATGCTTGTTAATAAACCAAGCGCCGACATGACTGCACCACCTGGAGCACCTGGAGCTGCAATCATTACTAAACCTAACATCATAATAAATGGCAGCATACCCATTAATGAAGGAACTTCCATGCTTGGCGATAAAAACATAACAGCCATTGCACAGGTTACTATTGTTATAGTTGAGCCAGATAAGTGAATAGTCGCGCAAAGCGGCACAGTAAAATTAGCTACATCTTCTTTAACATTATTTGCCTTACTTGATTGTAGCGATACTGGAATCGTTGCTGCACTCGACATAGTACCTAACGCAGTAAAGTAAGCTGGGAGCATATTTTTAACTAATTCGATTGGATTACGTTTTAACAATATACCTGTCGCTATATATAAAACGCTTAACCATAACCAATGCATAACAAGCGCAGCAACTAGTACTACACCAAATGTTTGCAATGTATCAACCACAGTGCCCGCTACCGTCATTTCGGCAAATACGCCAGCAATGTAAAATGGTAAAGCAGGTATAATTACTTTTGATAATAACCCGTCAATTACATCTCGCCCCTGATCAGACACCTTTTTAAGTGTATCAAGTTCTAATTGGCTCATGCCTATACCAAATACAAAAGCAGTCACTAATGCGGTCATTACACCCATCAGAGGTGGAATTTCTAAATCAATAAAACTGCCAATTTCAGTTGCAACTTCAGCTTCAAAAGTAATGCCACCACTTAAAAAAGGTATAACAGCACTTACTAATAGAAATGCAAGCGTACCTGCAATAATGGTAGAGCTGTAAGCAAACCCGACTGTTTTACCAAGTAAGTGACCAGACCCTTTTGGTAGGCCAGCAATACCCGATGCAATAAAAAACAAAATGATAAGAGGGATGGTAAAGGAGATAATTTGACCAATCAGCTCTTTTACTGTAAATAAAAGTTCAACACCAGTTATAGGTACATATAGTCCGACTAAGATACCGGCCACAATACCGGCAATTAATTTTAAGATTAACTTCATTGTGATTGCTTAATTGAATTTAGATACGTGTTTTTATCATGTTTTAGACGCATTGTGTGATAAAACTATTCAAGTTACATTTATATGCACAAATAACGAACAAATGCAGCTTGATCTAGAGCTCTTTTGAACATTTTTTGACTAAACGAGTTTTTACTCTTTAAATCTCAAATTAAGCCCGCACCTACAATAACTAAAGCACCGTTAATAATTGATTTTTATTTCGACTGGTTATAAGCCCAATAAATATATGTTATAGCCAAACTTTACTTTAGTTTTTTTAAACTCACAGTAAAGTGTGTATGTATAGTTAGTAGCAAAGGCTATTAGCACGTTGATCAGATTGTATCCAAAGGAACATTATGTCTACTATTTTTGAAGATAACTCACTAACTATTGGTAATACGCCGCTAGTAAAACTTAATCGTGTTACGGGTGGGAATGTATACGCTAAAGTTGAATCTCGTAATCCAAGCTTTAGTATCAAATGCCGTATTGGTGCATCAATGATTTGGGAAGCTGAAAAGTCAGGTCAGCTTGTTGAAGGTAAAGAACTTATTGAGCCAACATCAGGTAACACTGGTATTGCACTTGCATTTGTTGCAGCTGCTCGTGGTTACAAGTTAACACTTACTATGCCAAACACTATGAGCCTAGAACGTCGCAAGCTATTAAAAGCACTAGGTGCAAACCTAGTACTTACCGACGGTGCTAAAGGTATGAATGGCGCAATTGAAAAAGCAAAAGAAATTCAAGCAACCGCACCTGATAAATATATTTTATTACAACAATTCGAAAACCCTGCAAATCCTAAAATTCACTTTGAAACAACAGGCCCAGAAATTTACGATGCACTTGACGGCAAAGTAGACTTTTTTGTAGCCGGTGTAGGTACAGGTGGTACTATTACAGGTGTTAGCCGTTACCTTAAAACAGAAAAAGGTCTAAACGTTAAATCTATTGCTGTTGAACCAACTAACTCTCCAGTCATTAGCCAAACGCTTGCCGGTGAAGAAATTAAACCAGGCCCTCATAAAATCCAAGGCATTGGTGCAGGCTTTATCCCTGGTAACTTAGATATGGACTTAATTGATGCAGCTGAGCTTGTATCTAACGAAGATGCAATTGCAATGGCGCATCAGTTAATGAAAAAAGAAGGTATTTTAGTCGGTATTTCGTCAGGTGCAGCGGTTGTTGCAGCTAAGCGAATTGCTGAAAAACCTGAAAACGCAGATAAAAATATTGTTGTCATCCTACCTAGTGCAACTGAGCGTTACTTATCAAGCCCAATGTTTGATGAAGAGTTTAGTGAGCAAGAGCTAGTGCAATAAGCAATTCTAAAATTTTAAAAGGATGCTTTAGGCATCCTTTTTTATTATTTATTATCCAATTTTCTATTTATTGCCCGCCATACCTTTACATCTTCATAGATAAACCACACACTTTAAAAAAACTAATTAATAATAATTAATATGAAAAAAATCACGAGTTTATTAAGTTTGGTTCTCTGTTTATTTTTATCAGCCTGCGGTGACGATACCAAAACACTTGGCGACACTCCTGGCGATACAGCAACAGCTTATTTTGATGCGCTTTATAACCAGCAAGACCTTCAAAAAGCCAGCACCATGGCAACACCCAACCTTACACGCATAATGAAATCCTACGGTACTGCTAAACAGTTTTCCCGTAACTTAGTAAATATGCAATACGATGAAGTAACCATTGAAGTTGATATGACCAATATGAGCGTCCGTGAGCAGTACGGTGATAATGCCAAAATAAACCTTATTTTTACCGGCTATTTAAATGGTGATAAAATTGACGAAATGCGCAGCGTAAAAATGCTTCGTAAAAAGGGGAAATGGTACATAGATAAAATTGTTGCCGACCCTTACGCTCGTTAAAAGAAATGAATTACACATAAAAAGGCCTTACATTTGTAAGGCCTTTTTGATCATGCTTGAGTTAGTATTTAAAGTAGTGCGCTACAGCTCACCTGGTTGAAAGTTATCAACTGCAATGGCTTTCTTTCGTAACTTATTAGCGTGATGCATTGCATCTGCGTCTGCTTGCTCAAGTAACTTATTTTCAAGTGCATAGTTAATAGCGCCTTCAATATCAAGCGTTGTTGGCACACTGCCCTTGCGCTGCCATTGTTTTAAATCTTTAAACTGCGCTTGCATGTCGTGCATTGCTAAAAATGCATTTTCCATTACGCCTGTGCCTGCATTTTCATCTACATAACATAAGTGTGTTAAGCGGTTTCTAAATACACCCGGTTGAGTCATACGCTCACAAATACTTTGTGCTATTTCATCACTTGGTCTGTGGTAATGATTTCCAAGCGGGAACACGATACGTTTAAGGATAAAATTAACAACCGGATTTGAAAAGTTTTTAAAGAAGCCATTAAACGCTTGGCCAATTTCAAATAATGAGTTCTCAATTGCATATTTTACAAATGGTAAATCAGCTTGTTGGCGCCCTTCGTCTTCATAACGTTTTAAAACAGTTGATGCTAAGTACAAATGACTTAATACATCACCCAAACGTGCCGATATCATTTCTTTACGTTTAAGTTCACCGCCAAGCATTAACATAGCCACGTCTGTGCAAATAGCTAAGCCTCGGCTCATTCTACTCAATTGTTTATAATAAACAGCCGTTTCACCACCTACAGGGGCTTTAGCAAAGCAACTACGTGTCAAGCCATGCACAAATGCCATGCCTGCATTACTTGCTGCAAATATTATATGGTTCATTAATAAACCATCAAATTGTTCAAGTGCTGCGTCGTCATCTTCCATTGCAGCGGCTTCCATTTCTTTTAAAACAAATGGATGACAGCGTGTTGCACCTTGGCCAAATATCATTAAGTTACGCGTTAAAATATTTGCGCCTTCAACCGTAATTGATACTGGAATACCCATATAGCCATGCGCCAAATAGTTATTAGGCCCTACTTGAATTCCTTTACCTGAATGAATATCCATTGCATCGTTCATTACCGTACGACCCATTTCAGTCATATGGTATTTAGCAATCGCTGTTACAACCGACGGGCTTAATTTTAAATCAATCGCACCTGCGGTCATTAATCGGCACGACTCAAGTGTGTAAGTTAAACCACCAATACGTGCAAGTGCCTCTTGCACACCTTCAAACTGCCCTATAGATACACCAAACTGCTGGCGTACCATGGCGTATGCCGATGTCATTTTTGAAGCTAAATGTCCAGTTGCTGCACTCAATGCTGGTAGTGATATACCACGCCCTGCACTTAAACACTCAACAAGCATTCTCCAGCCACGCCCTGCACACTCTTGTCCACCAATGATCCAATCCAGTGGTATAAATACATCTTTACCGTAAGTGGTACCATTCATGAAGGCCATATTAAGTGGATAATGACGCTCACCCGTTTCGACACCCGGATGATCGGTTGCTATAAGCGCACACGTTATGCCTAGCTCTTTTTTATCACCTAATAAAGCGTCTGGATCATACATTTTAAATGCTAAGCCGAGTACAGTAGCAACGGGTGCAAGCGTAATGTAACGCTTTGACCAATTTAAACGCAGGCCCATTACTTGCTCGCCATTGTGCTCACCCATACACACCACACCGGAATCAGGAATGCTGCCAGCATCAGAGCCCGCCTCTGGTCCCGTTAATGCAAAACAAGGAACATCTGTACCATTTGCTAAACTTGGCAGCCAACGATCTTGCTGCTCTTTAGTACCATAGTGAAGAAGTAACTCACCTGGACCTAAGCTATTAGGCACCATAACAGTGACTGCGGCTGTTAAGCTTTTAGTCGAAATTTTTGACACTATCGTTGAATTAGCAAT
Organism: Pseudoalteromonas sp. NSLLW218; assembly: GCF_015864775.1. NCBI lineage: Bacteria > Pseudomonadati > Pseudomonadota > Gammaproteobacteria > Alteromonadales > Pseudoalteromonadaceae > Pseudoalteromonas > Pseudoalteromonas sp. NSLLW218. Next base: position 8,936 of record NZ_JADYWO010000007.1, read on the forward strand.
TGCCGAGAACTCACGACCGCCAAATTTTTCAGGAATGATCAGCGCAAAAAAACCTTCTGTTTTTAGGTAATCCCACACTTCTTTTGGTAAGTCTTTGTCTTTTTGTACAATTTGATAATCATCAAGCATCGCCAATAAGGTTTCTACTTGGTTAGCCATAAATGCGTTTTCTTTATCGCTAAGCTCTGGTTTAGGAAAGCGGTGCAGTTTTTGCCAATCTGGGTTACCACTAAATAACTCACCATCCCACCAAACATCACCTGCTTCCATCGCCTCTCGCTCTGTTTGCGATAATGGCGGAAGCACCTTTTTGAACATTTTAAACGTAGGACGACTAATCAAATTTAGGCGAATATCTTTAACCGCAAAAATAACCACCACCACGACCAGCAATATTATAAATATTAACATGCGCACATTCCTTACACATTGAATGAAAATAGTAACTTAATTATGACCCATCTTAATTTAAATACAATCATTGCACGACGAGTCGTGAGCCTTAACGCATCCATTTTATTGTTTTAAACATCACTGCTATTATCAACGTTTTAATAACAATAAATTAAAGGAATAGCATGACCCCCTTTCGATTTAAACTAAGTATGCGCGCCTTAATGGTAGCAAGTACTCTCGCTTTAACGGCCTGCGATGCAGAAGTAACGATAGACACTACCGATTCAGCACACACTAAAAAAGCTGTAACAGCTAAAGGTGCAAAAACATTTATAACAAACACAGAAAAAGAACTAAATGCACTTTATTTAGAATCGAGCCGTGCAGAATGGATTTACGCAAACTTTATTACTCATGATACGTCGGCTCTATCGGCTGAAGTTAACCGTAAAATGACCGAAACAGTCGTGCGTTTAGCCAATGAAGCTGCAAAATACGACGAACTAGAGCTTGATTACGATGCTCGCCGTAAACTTGATAAACTAAAACTAGCACTTACACTTCCTGCCCCACAAGACGCTGATAAAACAGCGAAACTTTCACAAATTGTCGCAGAGCTTGGCGGGCTATACGGTAAGGGTAAATACTGTAAAGAAGACGGCAGCTGTTTAAGCCTTGGCGACATGACTTCAAAAATGGCCACCAGCCGAGATTACAACGAACTACTTGATTTATGGCAAGGCTGGCGTCAAATATCAAAACCAATGCGCTCACTTTACGAGCAACAAGTAGTACTGACCAACGAAGGTGCAAAGGAGCTTGGTTATGCCGATACGGGCGCTATGTGGCGCAGTAAATACGATATGCCTGCTGATGACTTCACCACCGAGCTTGACCGTATTTGGGGCCAAGTTAAACCGCTGTATAACTCGCTACACTGCCATGTTCGCGCAAAGTTAGGTGAAAAGTACGGCACCGACAAAGTACCGCAAGACCAACCTATTCCAGCGCACTTACTTGGTAATATGTGGGCGCAAGCATGGGGTAATATTTACGATGTAGTTGCACCAGAAAACGCCGATCCGGGTTACGACGTAACCGAGTTATTAGCTCAAAATAATTACGACGAACTTAAAATGGTAAAAGGGGCTGAAAACTTTTTTACCTCAATGGGTTTTGACGCACTACCAGAGACATTTTACGAGCGTTCACTGTTTGTAAAACCAAAAGACAGAGATGTGCAGTGTCATGCATCAGCATGGAATATCGATAGCAAAGACGATTTACGCATTAAAATGTGTATTCAGCGCACAGGCGAAGAGTTTTCAGTTATTCACCATGAATTAGGTCATAACTTTTATCAACGCGCATACAACAAGCAGCCTTTATTTTATCAAGAAAGTGCAAACGATGGTTTTCATGAAGCCATTGGTGACACCATTGCCTTATCGGTTACACCGGGTTACTTAAAAGAAATCGGCTTACTTGAACAAGTTCCTGATGAATCTAAAGATATTGGTTTATTAATGAAAATGGCACTTGATAAAGTCGCCTTTGTGCCGTTTAGCTTAATGGTTGATCAGTGGCGCTGGCAGGTATTTTCAGGGGAAGTAGCACCAGAAAATTACAATAAAGCATGGTGGGAACTACGTGAAAAATACCAAGGAGTGCAAGCTCCTATCGCACGTAGCGAAAATGATTTTGATCCGGGTGCTAAGTACCACGTTCCGGGTAACACGCCTTATACACGTTACTTTTTAGCGCATATTTTACAATTTGAGTTTCATCGCAGCTTATGTGAAATTGCCGGTAACGATAAAGCCATTCATCGCTGCTCTATTTATAACTCAAAAGAAGCAGGGGATAAGCTAAACGCTATGCTTGAAATGGGTTCGTCTCGCCCTTGGCAAGAGGCGCTTGAAACTGTAACAGGTAAGCCGCAAATGGATGCAACAGCAATGCTCGATTACTTTGCACCATTACAAACTTATTTAGATAAACAAAACGAAGGCCGCAACTGCGGCTGGTAAATAGCGCTGAACAAAAAGCCCGCTCAAATGAGCGGGCTTTTTGTTCATGTTCTAATTTTCTGTAAAATTAGAACTGTAAGCTTACATTTGCAAAGTAGGCATCATAATCAGAATCATCCCAGTTATTGCCGTAACCTGCTTCTAAACCAACATTGTTGTTGAAAAAGTGTTGAGCACCAAGAGTGTAATCATCATTTTTATTAACTGTAACAAAAACCGATGTTGCTTTGCTGAAATAGTAGTTAGATGCTAATTCCCAGTTACTTGAACCGCCATCAACATCTTCAAATTTACCTTCAACAGTCAAGTAGTTACCTTGCTGTAAATCAACAAAGTACTTAGCTGCTACTGCACGGTAATCAAACTCATCATCTGCTGTTACTGTAAAGCCGATATAATCAGTGCTGTTTAACTGGTGGTTATACGCTAAGTCAAACACAAATTGATTGTCAGCATCTTCTACATCAACAAACGTTGCTTTTAATACAAGGTTTGGATTAAAGAAGTAACCCGCTGAAAGTTCAATTACATCCGTGCTTGAGCCAAAATCACTATCGAAATTATTGTACTGTGCACCTAATACAAAATCTTCTACAAAATACTCACCGCCAACGCTAGTAACATCTACAAAATCATTATCACTGTATGCACCATAAACATTTGTTTGCTTATTGATGTATTCAAATTGATCGTAAGGACCTAAAGTCGCTTTTGGAGAAAAATAATACGTTGAGTCAACACTTAATGTGTCATCACCATCTACGTCCACATATCCTACATGGCTAATTGATTGGTAAGTATCTGCGGCGATTGCAGTGGTTGCAGCGCTTGATAATAAAATGCTCGAAATGATAACGGCTAATTTTTTCATTTTAAATTCCCTATAAATATTACTTTTATGCTTCAGCTGTCTAGCCAAAGTCGGGGCGCATCCTAACGCCAAAAAAATGAACAAAAACTGAATAAAAGGTCAAATTAAAACCAATGGAGTTGTAATAATTTACATGCAAATGTAAATATAAAGTATCAACCAAACCTACAAGACAATATCATGTCATCATTTAAATTCAAAAAGTAACAAATACGGTACAAACTGTCGCTAAATTGAACACAACTGAATTATTCGATAAACCTCATCAATATAATTTCCTCTCACTAATTTTTTTTAATTTCTCAAAAAAATTACTCTGTTTAATTCATTTTTTCTGTATTTATAATGAAAAATAGGTTTGTATCAGTGCATATTTTTATCTGTTTTTTCCAATAACTATTGTTTACTAGCAAAAACAACTCCAATTCTTACTATTTTATAGCTATTATCATCGACTGCACTTAATGGCTTTAATAACAATTTAGCCATTCATGGCGACTCTATTTATAACCTAAAGGAGTTATTTAGATGAGCATGATAAGGGCCGTAATTATGGCTGGTAAAAGTTTATAGTTGAAAGCTCAAACGTTTAAAAACGACAAAGCCCGCTAAATTTAGCGGGCTTTTTAATATTACTTTTGTATTAACTAAGTACGGGACTTAATTAAAACTGAAAACGCATGTTAGCAAAGTACGCATCGTTGTCAGAATCATCAGCGTTGTTTTCGTAACCCACCTTTACACCAATATTTTTATTGATGAAGTGTTGAGCACCAAAGCTATAAGTATCTTGCTTATTGTAGTTAGCAAATACAGATGTTGCTTTTGAGAAGTAGTAGTTAGTTTCTGCTACCCATTGGTTTTCTGCATCATCAATGCTTTCGTATTTACCTTCAAAAGTAAGGTAGTTACCTTGCTGTAAATCAATAAAGTATTTAGCAGCTACTGCACGGTAATCAAAATCGTCGTCTGATGTAAGTGTAACACCTACGTAATCTGTGCTGTTTAGCATGTAATTGTAAGCTAAATCAAATAATGCGTAATCATCGCCGTCTTTGTTTTCAACTAGTGTTACTTTTGCAAGTAAATCAGGGTTGAAAAAGTAACCACCCGTCAGTTTATAAAGCTCACTGTTAGAACCTGAATCTAGGTCTGTATTCTCGTAAGATGCGCCAACAACAAATTCATTAATGAAGTATTCACCACCAACTGATGTTAAATCGCCAAAATCGTCATCTGCGTAGCCACCATATACGTTAGTTTGTTTATTGATGTATTCAAACTGATCGTACGGACCTAAAGTTTTTTTAGGAGATAAGTAGTAAATAGAATCTACAGCAACAGTATCGTTGTTATCGCTATTTTTGTAGCTTAGGTTACTAATTGAATTATAGCTGTCTGCAGCAGCCGCAGTGCTAGATAATAAAATGCTCGAAATAATAACTGCTAATTTTTTCATTGTAAGACTTCCCTATGTACATTGCTTTTTATGCTCTAGCTGTATTGCTAAAGTCGAGGCACATGCTAACGTTAGGAAACTGAATGAAAACTTAACTAACCAGTTGTATTTATTAAGTTAATTGTAAGGAAGTGTTGTAAACTGTAAAATTAAAGTAGTTGCAACATCTAGTCAACAACTACTTAAAACATGTACCGTATTAAAGCGCGTGTTGGCTAATAATACGGTAAACATCGTTAATATTATCGCCAGACTTAAACTCTTTACTAATTGGTGTTGGATCTGAGCCAACCCATATTTTTAGCTCGGCATCTAAGTCAAAATGGCCTGCGCTCTCTTTACTAAACTTGGTTATTTTAGAGTAAGCAACACTCACCATTTCCATTTTAGAACCGGTCATACCTTGCTTATCAATTAAGATTAAACGCTTATTAGTAAAAATAAACATATCACGTACTACTTTATATGCCTTTTCTACTTGTTCACCGTCAATTAATGTATTGGCGAGGATTTTCTCTAAATCAGAATCGTCAACTTCGCTTGCATTACCCATAAGTCCGCTAAGTAAACCCATTATACTTTCTCCTGTTTAAATATTTGATTCTCTAATGTGTGACCATTAACTAACTGCCTGTACTTCCAATTGTGCTGATGACAAAAACTCAGCAGTGCAATATCAAGCGGCTCACCTGTTGGCTGATACTCAACTACATATTCTTTATGTTGGCTCATATACACCCGGCTCACCCCTGCAATTGCTTGAAGCTGTTGCTCAACATTTTGATAAGCCTCGCTTAGCATTAATGTATAAAAGTGTTTATCGGTATTATTAGTTTTTGTTTGGTGCTCGCTTAGTACGCCTTTATCTAAATGAAGTACCTGTGAGCATAGTCGCTCAAGCTCAGTTAAATCGTGAGAGCTTAAAATAAATGTAGCCTGCTCACTTAATTCAGATACTAGCTCACGTACTTCTCTGGCATGAATCGGATCAAGCCCTGCGGTTGCTTCATCAAGCATTACAATTTGTGGTGAACCAATAAGTGCTTGCGCTATCGTAACGCGCTTGCGCATACCGTGCGATAAGTCACCTGCACGCTGCTTTGCAATTTCTTTTAAGCCAACTAAATCAAGTACACGTAGCGCCTCAGTTTGGCTTTGCTTTGCCCCCATACCTTGTAGTTTTGCATAAAAGGCGAGTTGCTTGTCTATATTAAAACGAGGGTCAAGTTGTGCATCTTGCGGTAATGCACTTACTTTATTAAATAAAGCTGCACTACCAGGTTTATGCCCTAATATTTCAAGGCTGCCTTTACTTGGCGCTATATAGCCGCACAACAAACTAAATAAGGTAGTTTTACCCGCACCATTTGGCCCGACAAGCGCCACTGGCGCGCCTTTGTTAATTTCAAAGTCCACATTATTAAGCGCAAGTTTTGCACCATACGATTTACTCAAACCGCTAGCTGTAATTAATGGTCTCATAGTGAGCTCCTTGCAAAAATACGTTGAGCAACGCTTAGTAGCACCGCTGTTTGTACAAGGGGAATAGCAACAGCGCTTAATAATGGTAAATTTTGCCCCGCTAATAACTCTATTTGCACACCCGGAAATAAATAATCAAGCAAGCCTAATGCGGGTATTTGCCATTGCAATATACCAACTACAATACCGCCTGCTGCAAAATATAAAATAGCCAATACAATAGATAAGCGCGATGAGCGAGCAAAAGTATTTATTAACGTCATAAGTGCTACAAATGGGCACAGAGTAATCACTAATATTAAAAATATAGAAAGTGCACGGGCAAAACCACCAGCCAGTAAACTTGGATCTCTAAACCCTAGTACAGCGAGCGTAGCCACAAGAGTAATGCCCACTAAGCAGGCTAATACCGCTAGCTGCCCTAAAAAACGGCCAAACAGTATTTCAAAGCGAGTGGAGCGCAGTGATAAAAACCTCAGTGTGCCACGCTCTCTGTCGCCTACTGTTTGATCGCTACAAATAAATAAACCAAAAACGGGAAAGCTATACAGGGCTATTAACCAGTACATAGCAAATTCGGCCTCAGGCCAATCTAATAACTTACTTAAACCAATAGATCCTGATATATCACGGGCTATTTGCTCAAAATCGGGCGCACTTACAATGCCTACTGCTTGTCCTATTGGGTAGCGCAGTATGATTAGCCAAACCAATGCAAAGGCAGCTAATGCAATAAGTCCACGTTTAGTTAAAAACATACGTACAAGCTCAAATCCCGCTATTTGCGTTAATCGCCCTACGTTTATCGGTAATGGTGTTGCCATTGACTATCCTTAATGACTTTTTATTTTCTGTGTATTTATCCACACTAAGTGTAAACACCTTGAATTACCAGCAAAAAAAAGCCCACCTATGGTGAGCTTTGTAACAATACATTTAAATGTAACAGCATAAATTGCGATATAAATTATAAATGCTGCTTATAAACCTCAAGTGCTTGGCTTAAATCGCTAATTAAATCTTCAACATCTTCAAGGCCAATATGCAGGCGAATAACCGGGCCTAAATCCCAACCTGTATTTGAACGTAGCCCTTTCATAGTTAAATTAGCCGTTACTAAACTTTCAAAACCGCCCCACGAAAAGCCCATTTTAATATGCTCAAGGCTATCTAAAAATTCATCAATCGCTTTTTGATTACCGGTTTTCATCACAAATGAAAACAACCCATTACTGCCATCAAAATCACGTTTAAAAAACTCATGCCCTGGGCAGGTTTCAAATGCAGGGTGGCGAATATGATCAACAAGCTCATGTTGTTCAAGCCATTTAGCTACTTTTATTGCTGCTTTTTCATGTTGATTTAAACGCACACCCATTGTACGCAGGCCTCTAAGCGCTAAATACGCATCATCGGCACTGGTACATTGCCCTAGTAAGTACGAGTTTTCGCGCAAGGTTGGCCAGTACTTTTTATTAGCAACAGCCACACCCATCATTACGTCTGAATGGCCAACAATGTACTTTGTTGCAGCCTGAATACTAATATCAACACCGTGCTCTAGCGGGCGATAATGCAAGCCGTTACCGTAGGTATTATCAAGCATGGTCATTACGTTGTGCTCATTGGCTACTTTTACCATAGCGGGCACATCTTGCACTTCCATCGTAATAGAACCTGGAGACTCTAAAAACAACACTTTAGTATTTGGCTGAATGTAATCTTTAATACCTGCGCCAATGGTTGGCGGGTAATAGGTTGTTGTAATGCCCAGCCCCACTAAAATTTTATCGCAAAAATCGCGAGTTGGTTCGTACACGTTATCAACCATTAAAATATGATCACCGGTTTTTAAAAACGATAAAAATACTTGGCTGATCGCCGCCGCGCCACAAGGGTATAATGCACACCCTTCGCCGCCCTCAAGTTCTGTAATCGCTTCTTGCAGCGCAAAGTGTGTTGTTGTTCCCCGACGCCCATAAAATAACGTTTTATCGCCACGGGTTTTAGCCGCTTCTTTTAAATCGGCTACAGTATCAAATACAATGGTAGATGCCCGTTGTACAACGGGGTTTACTACGCCATGTGTATAGGCTTTTTTGCGCCCTGATGATACCAGCTGAGTGTTTTTATTACTTTTACTCGACATTGTTAATCCTTAAGGGTTTGTGCGCCAATGCTCAATTAAATAACGAGAGATAGAGTCGGTCCTAGGCAGCTTTAAATGCTCCCCTTCTTCGTGCCAATTACCAAATTGTGCTAAGTCTTCACGACTAAACCATTTTGCATCGTCTAGCTCTTCTTTATCTACGTTAATTTCCTCAGATGTCGCCTCTGCAAAAAAACCAAGCATAATTGACGATGGGAACGGCCAAGGCTGAGATGCTACATAACGTACATTATCAACCTCTATACCTGCCTCTTCTTTAACTTCACGTGCAACAGCTTGTTCTAGTGTCTCCCCTGGGTCTACAAATCCAGCAAGCGACGAATACATACCGATAGGCCACGCAGCTTGGCGACCTAACAAACAGCGCTCTACTCCATCTGCAAAGACTTTAGTTACAACCATAATTACCGCAGGATCGGTGCGCGGGAATGTAGGATGCTTACAGTTTTCGTTTTCACACACTCTAGAGTGCCCGGCTTCCACTGAACGGTTTTTACTACCACAGCGCCCACAAAAACGATGCGTGGCATGCCAATAACATAAACCTCTCGCAAGGGCCGCTATTGAGGCATATTTAATGGTTACTTGAGGCCCATATTGGCGAATATCAAAAAACTGAGCGCCCTCTATTAAAGGTATAAGTACGCTTTCATCCAGATCAGATACATCCAGTGCAAACACACCATGTTTAGCATTGTTTAAACCAACAAAAATAGCACTCGTTAAATCTAAATGTGCCACTTGTTGATACGTTAAATAGCTTACTTTAGGGGTATCTTTAATAAATAGTGTTTGATTATTTTTAACTAAAACCCATTTACTTTGCGCCGACATTTGCGCTTTAAGCCACGATGGGTCTTTACGAAAATTTGAGCCTCTATCTAGTGGCATGTTGCTGTAATGAAGCATGTAAGTCCTTGGTAACTCGTTATGCTTTAAAATTACCATAATCATTTAGCAAACCCAATTGATTACAGTAATAAAAAAAGCCTATATAAGGCTTAATTCATCTATTACGGCTTTGTATTAAAATCTCTCATGTTGCAGGCACTTAGCTTGCATTTTTTTAACTATTTTTTGCTATTAAAGTAGCAAAGTATTATCAATTAAATGAAATTGCTCAGCGCTTTGTTTTAATACCTCAGCGGTTAACCGGTCAGCACCGTAAACATCGCACGGTACATTATATTGATTTTTTAAATGCCCAAGTAACAAGGCAAAGTCACCATCGCCAGAGAGCAAAATAACCTTATCAAGATTTTTACCCTGCTCTAACATGTCTATTGTTATGCCTACATCCCAATCGCCTTTAGCACTTCCATCACGACGTTGAATAAATGGCTTTAGCTTTACGTCAAAACCAATCGCACGCAAAATATTCTGAAACTGATTTTGCTTTTCATCCCCTCGATAAATAGCATACGCAAAAGCACATTCAATATTGTATTGCGCTTGCATTACCCGCCAAAACGCATTGTAGTCAAAGTTTTTTCCGTAACTCTCGCGGCACGTGTAATAAATATTTTGCACATCAACAAAAATACCGACTCGTGGTTTCGTGCTTTGCTGCTCGTTTTGTAAAGTCATTTAGTGTCCTAATGAGGATTAATAGCAATTAAAATAAGTGTACCTTGCAATTTATATTTAAGTAACCTAAATTAGTTACTTACCCTTATGTAACCAATATTGGTTACATATTAAAAAGTAACCATTTTGAGATTTTTATGATTGGTGTGATCAGCGGCGATATTATTAAATCGCAAACCATCCCTAAGCAGCAATACGATGCCATGCTTTACCAACTAGAGCAAAGTTTGCGAAATATTTCGGGTGAGCAAACCCTTTGGAATATATACCGAGGCGATGCCTTTCAGTTACAAGTTAATAACCCTGAGTATCTTTTTAAAAACGCTATACTAGTGTATTTACACCTTAAATCATCAGGTTATGAGCTACGCCAAAGCCTAGCGCTTGGGCAAATAGATAACCCACGCAGCGATATAAAAACAGCAACCGGCTCTGCTTTTACCCTTTCGGGGCAAGCCCTTGATAAAATAAGCAATCAACGCTTTGTTTTTAATATTAATGAGCAGCAGCTCGATGAAAGCTTAAATCTTAATTTAGCCTTTGCTGACGTATTGCTCACTAAAATCACACAAAAACAAGCAAATGCCCTGTATGTCTATTTAACATCATCAGACAACAGCCATGCGGCACTAGCTAAAGAGCTTAAAACAAGTCGCGAAAATGTAACAAAACTACTAAATTTAGCGCATTACCAACTTATAGAGCGCTTCATTAAGCACACACAGCACGTTATAAAAAATATAATTAAAGGAGGTGAATAATGGCGTTTTCACTTTTACTGGTCGCACTTATTATTGGCCACTTACTCGCTGACTTTTACTGGCAACCTATGAGTTGGGTAAACGAGAGAAACACTCGTCACTTTAAAGCCACTAAGCTTTATTTTCATGTACTCGTGCATGGTGTAACAAGTGCACTCATCGTTACCGTGTGGGAATACACATTTGGCTGGCAGCAACTAAGCAGTGTTTTAATTGCAACGGCAAGCATTATGGTGAGCCATTATCTTATTGATATAGCTAAATCGTATTCTAATAAAGGCGTGGTACCTTTTTTACTTGATCAAATAGCGCACATACTCGTTATTATTGCGCTCAGTATTTGGCTAACTGATAACAGTAGCTTTATGGCTGCAATTAATAATATGCTCACTGATCCTAAAATACTGTGGGTGGTATGCGGTTATTTAATTATTTTGAGTCCTAGCGCCGTATTTATAAGAATGATGTTAGAGCGTTTAACAAGTAACTTTTCAAGTACTGGTAGCTTAGTGCTTGCAGGGCAAAGCATTGGTATGTTGGAGCGCGTACTTATGCTGAGCTTTATATTGCTTGACCAATTTGCAGGGCTCGGCTTTTTACTTGCCGCAAAATCGGTATTTAGGTTTGGCGATTTAAGTGCCAGTAAAGATAAAAAACTTACCGAGTACGTTATGCTCGGTACACTACTTAGCGTAAGTGTGACTTTATTTGTAGGTTTAGGTGTTAACTATTTAATCAGCTAATAACACATTACAGGCAATAAAAAACGCGCTACTTCTATTTATTCAAAAGAAGGGAGCGCGTTTTTTTGTATCAGCACTTAACTAAATTCTAAATTAATTAAACGCCAATATAATCTTTAATAATGATTAATCGTTATTTGTGCGACGGCGGCGTTGGCCATTACCGCCAACAGATTCACGCTTTGCCCATGGGTTTTGCGCGCTGTCATCTGTTTTAGCTGCTGGCTTTTTAGAACCACCACGGCGTGGGCCGGTACCATTACCACCATTGTTCGGCTTTTTACTGTTAGGCTTGCTGCTATCAGATTTAGGCTTATTAAAAGGCTGCTTTTTCTTAGGTTTTTTAGCCGGCAGTGGGCGAGCATCTAATGCGCGCTCTGCTACTGGGTTAATAGGCTCAAAACCGTCTTCTTCAGCACGCGGTATAAGCTCACCAATAAAGCGTTCAATACCGTATAAATCAACAGCATCTTCTGTTGTTACAAACGAAATTGCATGACCCGACGCACCAGCACGGCCTGTACGGCCAATACGGTGAACGTAATCTTCATATACGTTTGGTAAGTCGTAGTTAACAACATGCGGTAATTCAACAATGTCTAAACCACGTGCAACAATGTCTGTTGCTACTAGTACGCGTACTTCACCACTTTTAAAACCATCAAGTGCTTTAACGCGAGCGCCTTGTGATTTATTACCGTGGATAGCCGCGCCTACAATATCATCGCGCTCTAGTTGTTTAACTAAGCGGTTAGCGCCGTGCTTTGTACGGCTAAACACTAACACTTGTTGCCAATCGTTAGTGCGAATCAAGTGGCTTAGCAATGCTGTTTTACGTGTTTTATCTACCGCGTAAACGCACTGAGTAACACTTTTAGCTGTGGTGTTTTTTGCAGCAACTGAAATTTCAACTGGGTCATTAATTAACCCTTTTGCTAATGCGCGAATTTCATCTGAAAACGTAGCTGAAAACATCAAGTTTTGACGTTTAGCAGGCATTTTAGCAATTAAGCGTTTAATGTCGTGAATAAAGCCCATGTCTAACATGCGGTCAGCTTCATCGAGTACAAGCACTTCAACGCTATCAAATTTAACGGCATTTTGATTATGTAAATCGATTAAACGACCCGGCGTTGCTACTAAAATATCAACACCTTTACGAAGGCGTTGCATTTGTGGGTTAATTTTAACGCCACCGTAAACTACAAACGAGCTCACATCCGAATGCTTAGCGTACTCTTCAACGTTTTCGCTTACTTGCAAAGCAAGCTCACGTGTAGGCGTTAAAATAAGTGCACGTACGTGGTTACTTTTAGCTTTAGGGCCAGAAGACAAACGTTCAATAAGTGGTAATGTAAAACCTGCTGTTTTACCAGTCCCCGTTTGCGCTGCCGCCATAACATCACGGCGTTCAATAATTGCAGGAATTGCTTGAGCCTGAATCGGCGTTGGCGTTTCATAGCCCTTTTCTAAAACCGCATTAACCAAAGACTGTGATAAACCTAAACCTTCAAAACTCATATAAACTCTCTTTTAAATTAGGCTACATTAGCCAGTTGCGCGCATTATACCTGTAGTAGCTAAGAATGCATGCCATTATTTACGTTGCGAGCAATTGAGCATAGCTTAATAAAATTAAACCTGTGACCAAGTTGCTTAAAAATGCAAAAAACGGCCATAAGCCGTTTTATATTTATACTTAATTACTCTAAGTATAAGAGTTACTTAACACCTAACTCGCGCAGGCGTTCTTGCAAGTAGCTATCTGCCGTGTAGCGCTCTGAAAGCACAACATCTGGATGCGGGTGTAAAAATAACGGCAGTGATATACGCGATTTAGTAGATGCTTTGCCCGTTGGGTTAATTACACGGTGAATTGTCGATGGGAAATACCCGCCCGACGCTTCTTGTAGCATGTCGCCAATATTAATAATTAAGCTGCCAAAATCACATGGCACGTCTAACCAACCGCCATCTGTTTTTTGAACTTGTAAACCAGGCTCATTAGAAGCTGGCAATACAGTCAATAAATTAATATCGCCGTGAGCTGCTGCGCGAATAGCACCTGGCTCTTCATCACCTGTCATTGGCGGATAATGTAAAATACGTAACAATGTTTGCTCAGAATCGGCAATCATGTCTTTTAAATCAATCGAAAACTTAGCACGTACATCAGCTGGAGATTCAGCCTGCACCCAGCTTAGTAAAGTACCAGCAAATTCACTTGCTAAACGGTAGTATTCACGTACATCAGCTTCAAGCTCTGCAGGAACGCGACCTTTAGGGTACACATGGAAGTACTCTTTAATGTCTTTTATTGTAAAGCCTTTCGCTACTTCAGATACTGAAGGCGGAAAATAACCGTCTTGAGTTTCTTTAGAGAATAAAAAGTCCTGCTTTTGCTCTGAGTTAAAAAAGTCTTGCCAATTTTTGTAAATAGACTCAACTAAAGACTGTGGGATTGGGTGGTTTTTTAAAACGCCAAATCCAGTATTTCTTAATGATTCAACAAATTGTGCAGCCGCATCGGGAGCTTTATAATCAACAGTAGGTAATTGCATTGTACGTTCCAGTGAATAGGTTGTGAGAAGTGAACTGCTTCAATAGTAGCAAATAGCTAAGATAAAGTAGCAAAGCCTTCATTATAGCGCTATGCGAGGATAGACAAATGACCTTAAAAACATAAGGACATATGTCCGCAAAGCATAGCCGCCGCCACTTAGCTTGATCAAGATCAACTTATAAAAAAACGTTGAATTTGCAAGGTTTAGTAACAATCTCTGGTCAACTACTATAATGTATTTTATTTGTGTAAATAAGGCTCCCCATGCGACAAAAAGTATCTTTTAAAAGCGGCGATTTAGAACTTGCCGGCCAACTTGAACTTCCCTCTGGTGACGTTAAGTTTTACGCGCTATTTGCACACTGCTTCACATGCGGAAAAGACATAGCGGCAGCTACACGTATAAGCCGTGCACTTACGCAACAAGGCATAGCTGTACTGCGTTTTGACTTTACCGGTTTAGGCAATAGCGATGGCGACTTTGCTAACAGTAACTTTTCATCGAACATTCAAGATTTAGTTTCAGCGGCTGATCATCTGCGTAAGCACTTTGCAGCGCCGCAATTACTCATTGGCCACAGTTTAGGCGGCGCTGCGGTACTGGCTGCTGCTGAGCACATTCCTGAAGTATCGGCCATTACAACTATTGGTGCACCGTCAGATGCGCAACACGTAGCGCATAACTTTGAAGCACATCTCGATGAAATTAACGCAGCCGGCGAAGCAAAAGTAAGCCTAGCAGGCCGCGAATTTACCATTAAAAAACAGTTTATAGACGATATAGCCAAGTACGATAAAAGCCACATTAGTAAGCTTAAGCGCGCATTATTAGTAATGCACTCCCCTATTGATGCAACTGTAAATATTAGCGAAGCCGAAAAAATTTACGCATCAGCTAAGCATCCTAAAAGTTTTATTAGCCTAGATAACGCCGATCACTTACTTACTAATAAAAACGATGCCGACTACGCTGCAGAAATTATTGCAACGTGGGCTAATCGCTACGTTAAATATGACAAAACAAAATACGCCGCAAGCCTAACGGGTGGCAATGTACTTGTTGAAGAAAAAGATCATGTATTTACTCAGCACGTAAGCACCAAAGATCATACTTGGCTTGCCGATGAGCCAATAAAGGTAGGCGGTAAAAACTTAGGCCCCGATCCGTATCATCACTTATTGGCGGGGCTTGGTGCCTGTACAGCAATGACACTGCGCATGTACGCTACACGTAAAAACTTAGCGCTAGAGCATGTCAAAGTAGAACTTGATCACACTCGAGATTACAACAAAGATTGCGACGATTGTGAGCAAACCGGTAACCTAGAAGCCATTACCCGTAAAATCACTTTAATCGGTGATTTAACACAAGAGCAGCGCCAGCGTTTACTCGAAATAGCCGACAAATGCCCTGTGCATAAAACACTACATAACAATCCTGTTATTGTAAGTGAATTGGTAGAGTAACTACCATAAAAGTAATATAGCGCAGCTAACACTGCGCTATGCTTTTAAATATAAGATTGATTAAAATTTATTAAAAAATTGTATAGCTTCAATATTAACCAAAGCTGTAGGATCACACGTATACTCAAATTCTTCCATCTGCTCAGTACTGTGCTTATTCGGTGATGAGAGAATTGCGGACTCTGGGGCATAAGCTTTTAAGAGAACACCTCCTGATTCAATTGCGTTTAGACCACTACCAAACATCTCTGCAACACTTTGCAAAGGAGTCCAACAGAAACCAATCTTATTTTGATCATATAAAAATTGGCACTCACCACGATATAGTACCAATGCTTTCCCGGTGTATTTTGGAAGAGTCAACTTTAAGACACTGAGTAAGAGTTTATCATTTGAAAGCTTACGCCTTAATTGCCCTCCGTTCTCAGTCCAAATAAGATGAATTTTATCTTTTTGAATATGTAACTCGTCATATGATCTTAATATAAATTTAAAAGCTTCTGTCCAAATTGAACCTTTGAGATCACAAGTATAAATGCCAGCTACAAATTTACGACCTACTTGCTCATATAATTCCATTGTTACTCGTTCCTAAAGCTTATTACTATCTAAAAATCCCTCTACTTCTTTACTCATTCTATCCACCAGCCATTTTGGCCCGCCATCGTACATATCGTTATGACGCGATTTTTCTATTAGTGTTTGTGTAACAGGAAACTTATCCAGCTCTGAATCGTTTAACAGCACATTCGCATCAGCGGGGTAATCACTACCACGAAGCGTTAGTACGCGAATGTTTTTATTGCGTGGGATCAACATGCGGCGATGATCGAGAGTAATAATTTGGCTTACTTCATTAGGGTAAATAGAGCCGTATAACGCCGAAATATCCCCGCCGTTTGAGTGCCCAAATAAGGCGAGCTTTGTAAAGTCGTACGCTGGGTATTTACTCGATAGCTCATTAACTAAAAACTTAAGCGTTACTACGCCACGGTGCCAGTTTTCCATGCGAGTGGTTAAGTAAGGTTGCTCACGATTAAGGTAAGGGTCACTTTTAAATTCATGTGCAACGGCTACTGTTAAGTATCCGCGCTGATTAAACGCATTACTAACAAACGTATATTCATTATGGCTAATACCGTAGCTCGCATTAATAAACGCCACAGGGCATTTTTCTTGCGCTGTACACTTAGCATTATTAGCTGGCAATGTAATATTGATAGGAATATCGCGATTACGGCTTTTATCAGTTATAACGTCATCATTTGCATAGCTTGTTGTGCTCATAACTAATGTGCTTAGAGCTAGTGCGCTTAATATAAAAAGCTTTTTAAGTGTTTTTTGCATATTTAAATTTATATAAATTATTGTTTTTAATTAAAAATAACTTTTACTTTATAGCTTTGCATTCTCTATTGTCAAACTATGCGATAATAGCCGCCATTGTTTAAATATATTTAGTAAAAGATCCAATAAATGAAATCATACAATAGCATTCAAGAACGTATAGAAATTTTAGAAGACAAACTAACTGCAATACATGACGAAATCGAAACACTAAAAGCACCTGCTAAAAACAACAATGAACGTATTATTTTTAAGTTTATTGAAACAGGCAGCACAGGTAAAACGAAGGATTTTGTTCGTGAGTTAGGTATTAAATCACCGCGTGACGGTTTGTTTTCGTCAGGTGACGTTACAAAACTAATTAAAGATGGCGCTGAAGATATTTCACCAGCGTTATTAGAAATCGCAAGACAGCTTGCCAGTGCACGTAATAAAAATGGCCCAAGCCGTTAATTACACAGTCACGCAGTATCTAGAAGCCCAGCTAAGTTGTCGCTTCTAGGTATGTAACCATATTAAACTAAATTAATCACAAAGCTCTATATTAAGGCTGGTAAGCAAATTAAGTGCTTCGAAGCGATCAAACTTAGCATTCGCTAACATATTATTATTCAAATCTATATTAAACGCTGTAGCACCTACAAAATCACATTTTGTTAAGTTAGTTTGAAAAAACTCACTATCGCGAAAATCTGTTCCTGTAAATTCACTACCGCTTAAATCAGCGTGTCTAAAATCAACATTTTTGGCAAAGCAGTGTGTTAGTTTGAGGGCTTTGAGTGTTAATTCAAAAAAAGAACTATTACTGAGCTCGCAATAATTAAAACTCACCGGTGCGTTAATACTAAGCGCTGGCCAATCTACATCAGCCCATTGCAAACTATTTAATTTACAGTGGCTAAAACTTACATTTTCAAGCGAACTGTAGTTCCATTTAAGTGACGATAAATTACTGTTTTTAAAACTACATTCTATAAATCGGCAATTTTTAAACTGCCCGTCTGAAAAGTCGCAATCGATAAACGTACACTCTTCAAACTCAGAGTTTTCAGTTAATTTCTCTGCGTACTGTAAAGCATTAAATTGTTCATCAAAATACTGGTTATTATTACTTAACAACGCAATTCACCTATTAAATTTAACCCGTGTAGCCATTACTTTTAGGTAAATCTTTTTTAAGCGCAAGCACTGCAATAAAAATCAAAGCAAGTAGTGGAAATAGCGCTAAACAGCCACCCACAAAAGCTAAAACACCCGGCATAGTACTTTTACGCTTACCTATTTTGTAGCTAATTACAGCAAAAATAGGAATACACAGCACAATAATAAAAACTAAAAACTCACCAAATAAGGTTGCATTGATCGACATAATAATTCCTTTTCATCTGTTCGTTTAAAACACACTTTGCTATAAATTTAACCATAAAAAAACCCTTAAGCATATAACTTAAGGGTTTTTAAATTCAGCTCAAAAGCTAAGTAATAATTACTCTTCGCTTGATACTTCTTTTTCTACAACACTAATTGCAAGCTCAGCTAACGAATCAAGGTTAGGTTTGCTTGGCGCGTTGGTTAATAAACACGACGCTTGTGTTGTTTTAGGGAAAGCAATAACGTCACGAATGTTATCGGTGCCACATAAAAGCATTGCTAAACGGTCAAGGCCAAATGCTAAACCTGCATGTGGTGGTGTACCGTATTTAAGTGCATCAAGTAAAAAGCCAAACTTGTCTTGTTGCTCTTGCTCGTTAATACCTAAAATTCTAAATGCGGTTTCTTGCATATCTGCATTATGAATACGTACCGAACCACCACCTACTTCGTAGCCGTTTAATACCATATCGTAGGCGTCTGAAATAGCAGCGGCTGGGTTTGCTTCGAGCTCACTTGCAGTGATATCTTTTGGTGCAGTGAATGGATGATGTACAGCATGTAATGTGCCTTCGTCATCTTCTTCAAACATTGGGAAGTCTACAACCCAAAGTGGTGCCCAGCTATTAAGGTTAGTGATTTCTAAATCAACACCAATCTTAACGCGTAGCGCGCCCATTGCTTCATTTACTGTGTTGCGCTTATCGGCACCGAATAAAATAATATCGCCAGACTGTGCATTAGTACGCTCAAGTAATTTTGTGATTACGTCTTCGCTTAAAAACTTAGCTACTGGCGATTGAACACCTTCAGCGCCTGCAGTGTGGTCGTTTACTTTCATCCACGCCATGCCTTTAGCGCCGTAAATACCAATAAACTTAGTGTAATCGTCAAGTTGTTTACGAGAAAGCTTAGCGCCACCTGGTACAGTTAACACAGCAACGCGACCTTTTTCGTCGTTAGCCGGACCTGAGAAAACATTAAACTCTACGTCTTTAACTAAATCTGCAACATCAACTAATTTCATCGGGTTACGTAAATCTGGCTTATCAGAACCGTAAAGGCTCATTGCCTCGCTGTAAGGCATAATTGGAAAATCGCCTAAATCAACGTTTAGCAATGTTTGCCACATTTCGCGGATCATTTTTTCAGTCATACCACGTACTTGATCAGAGCTCATGAACGAGGTTTCTATATCTATTTGGGTAAATTCTGGTTGGCGATCGGCGCGTAAATCTTCATCACGGAAACATTTAACAATTTGGTAGTAACGGTCAAAACCCGACATCATCAACAATTGCTTAAACAACTGTGGAGACTGTGGTAAAGCGTAAAAGCTACCTTTATGAACACGACTCGGTACTAAGTAATCGCGCGCGCCTTCTGGCGTTGCTTTAGTAAGTACAGGTGTTTCGATGTCTAAAAAGCCGTTTTCATCTAAAAAGCGACGAACAAAGCTGCTTGCTTTAGCACGTAATTTAATACGGTCACTCATTTCTAGACGACGTAGGTCTAGGTAACGGTATTTTAAACGACGCTCTTCTGAGTTTACTTGGTTAAAATCAAGTGGTAATGGCTCTGAGCGGTTAATAATAGTAAGCTCTTTACCTAAGATTTCGATCTCCCCTGTTGCCATGTCTTTATTTACTTGGCTGTCTGGGCGTGCGCGAACAACACCTTTTAACTGAACACAAAATTCTTGGCGAAGTGTATTAGCCGAACTCATTAACTCTTCAATATCAGAATCGAATACAACTTGTACTAAACCTTCTCTATCGCGTAAATCGACAAAGATAAGTCCACCAAGGTCACGTCGTTTGTTGATCCAGCCACATAGTTCTACTTCTTGATCTACGTGAGTTTTATTTAGCTGTCCGCAATATATAGAGCGCATAGTTTTCCTGTCAGATAAAAGGCTTAAACGGTTAAAGTTATTTGTTTTAAGGCGTGTGATTTAAAAAACAGGTCACCACAATACAAATAAAGCCGCTAGCAATCTAAAAATAATCAAATTAAGCCCTGCATTATACCCAAGTAGTATCAAGATGCTAGGGCGTGTGCCGCTTTTGCCCCTGAATTTACAGCAGCTCGTTTTGTTATTTGCTACACTATCGCCACTTTATAATAAGGCGCTAGTTTGTATGTTATATATTGGATGCCCGCAGTGGTCGAGCAATGCATGGAAAGGCAATTTATTTTCAAGCCAATGTAAAAACGCCGATATGCTTAGCCAATATGCTCAGCATTTTAATTCAGTTGAAGGCAATACCAGCTTTTACGCCGATCCATCGCCAAGCACCGTGTTGCGCTGGGCAAATAGCGTTCCCGACGATTTTAAATTTACTTTTAAGTTTAATCGTCGCTTTAGCCACGAGCTGCACCTAACTAATGTTCAAACCGAGCTTACTGATTGGCTTAACTTGTTCTCCCCTATTTTAGAAAAAACCGGGCAAATCATGCTGCAATTACCTAAAGCATTTGGTCCTGGTGACTTACCCAAACTCGCCCAATTTATTAGCCTATTACCAAAAGAGGTTAATTACGGCGTAGAGGTACGTCATACTGCATTTTTTCAAAAGGGTGAAGCCGAAATAGCGCTTAATCAGTTATTAATGGCAAACAACCTAAATCGCATATCGATGGATACTCGCGCCCTATTTGCGGTAAAACCAACAACCGAAGCGCTAATAGATGCACAGCAAAAAAAGCCCCACTTACCGGTACATGCAATAGCTACTGGCTCAGAGCCTATGGCGCGCTTTGTAATAGCCGATTTACAAAATGACTTTAAACCCTTTTATAAACCGTGGCTAAGTAAAGTAAAACAATGGCTTGATGAAGGAAAAACGCCCTATGTGTTTTTTCATACAGCAGATAACCGAGAAGCGCCGTTATTAGCTCGCCAGTTTTGTAAGGACCTAGGTTATGATCACAAAGCATTAAACCCATTTACTGGCGAAAAAGAAGCCCACCAGCAAGCACTTTTTTAAAAGTAAAACGACAGAGAAATAATAATGAGTGAATACGCACGTTACTTTACCGGCTACCCAGCTAACATTGTTGAGCAAGTATTAAGCCTTATAAATAACAACAAGGTATGTGACTACTTACTTAAAAAGTACCCGCAAGCACATACCATTACTAGCGATAAATTACTTTATAGCTATGCAACCGAGCTTAAAAAACAGTATTTAAAAAATGCGCCACCATTTGGTCGTGCAGCATTTAAAAAGCAAGGTGACATGGTTACTAATGCACTTGGTACACATACGTATCGAATGCAAGGTAAAACCCGTAAGCACGATTTAGCGATAAACAGCGACTTACTGCGTGCTCCCGAGCCATTATTAAAAGCGTTAGTGGTACATGAGCTTGCCCACTTTAAAGAAAAAGATCACAACAAAGGCTTTTATCAACTTTGCTGCCATATGGAGCCGAGTTATCACCAGCTAGAGTTAGATTTAAGAATTTTTTGTGTGGTCGTCGCAATGGGAGAAAATCCTTATTTAAAATAAGGATTTTACCGTTGTTTAACTGAGTGAAAATAACGCCCATGCTTAAGTTAATATTTACTTCCATAACCAAGCGTTCATACCCAGTCTTTTATCCCCGTAAGCAACTCACAACTTAACGCCTGTCCTTAATAAAAACAAAAAGTTTAAAACTACATAATTGCCCTACAATTGAGAACTACACTCTGTAATAGCTAATTCTTTCTATGTACTCTTAATCTTTGGAGTTTTAAATGATGAAAAATACCTATGCCTTTTTACTCAGTGCACTGTGCTGTGTAACCTTAAGTGCCTGCAACGAGCAAAACAGCCAATCACTTCAACAATCAAACCTCAATGATTTTACTCTAACAAGCTCAAAGGTAAGCGGTGGCGGTAACTTGCCTATTACTTATACGTGCGATGGGCAAAGCATTAGCCCTCCACTTAACTGGAGCGGTGCACCTGACACAACCAAATATTATGCATTAATTATGGATCATAAAGCGCCAGAGGGAATGCATTGGTATTGGACCATGTATAATATTACCGCCGATAAAACACAAATTAAAGCGGGCGAAACTCTCGGTGAAGTAGGCTCTAATAGCGTAAACGATTTAAACCAATACGCACCGCCTTGCTCTAAAGGTCCGGGTGAAAAAAGCTATACTTATACTGTGTACGCGTTATCTGCACCGGTTACCTTTAATAGCGATACAAAAGTAGATCGCTCAGCATTACTCGCTGCTGTAAAAGATATTACGCTCGATACTGCAAGTATGACGGTTAAATACTCGCGAAGCGCCAATAGCGCCGAGCACAAACCTAATGCAAGACCAAAACCAAATGAGCAACCAAAGCCTGATAAATCATATTTAACCGCTAACGTAAAATCACCTCGTTGCGATGCTATTACACAATCAATGAGTAATGCAGGGTTTGATAAAAGCGTATCTGTTACGTGCGATGAACACTATGCTTATATTGCCTCATCTACTTATCCTGATCATGAAGTAATGACTGGTATTACAGGTACTAACGAGCAAATACCCGTTCCAGCTAAAGACTACGCCGCACCTATAAAACTAAATCCTAAAAAAGCAAAAGCAATTACTACAATTGATGCAGCCGTAGGTGTTGCCGTTAATGGCGTACCAATATACGACTATTCTTCGCAAGGCGAACTAGACGTAAATAGCTACGATGAGAAACACGACACGTTAGCACTCGGACAGTTAGATATATGCGGCGGACACGCAGGACGAGGTGATGACTACCATTACCACGTATCGCCAACGTGTATGATTGACACAATGAAAAACCAATCAAGCGATGCCATTATTGGTTGGGCTTACGATGGTTACCCGCTCTATGGTAGTAAAAACCCAGACGGCAGTGCAATTGCCAAAGGTGACCTTGATGTATGTAATGGGCAAGCCGACGACACATTTGGCTACCGCTATCAAACATCAGCTACGCCGCCGTATATTATTCAGTGCTTAGTAGGTGAAGTAGATACCGCAAAATTACCAAGAGTGTCACCACTGAGTGGCGATACTCAAGGTATAAGAGCCTCCTTGCGCCCGCCACAAGGAGGCGTTAAAAACCTAACGCACACAATCTCTGAAAATGGCAGCCGTACAATGAGCTATTCATACAAAGGCGAAAACTACTTTACTACGTACAGCCCTGCATCAGAGGGAAAAGACTGTTATAACTTTAAACAAAAAACTATCAGTAATGGTGGCAAGGTTCAAACAGGTACATTTTGTAGAGGTCCGCAACCAAATCACCTTACTCCTACAGTCACTAAGCAAAATACAAATCCTGCCATTACAGGCAAGCATAACTTAAAGCTAGAAGCATGGGCTGATAACTGGTTTACAGCCTACATAGGCGAGCAGTTACTTGTTGAAGATTCTGTGCCTATAACCACAGAGCGTTCATTTAATGCACAAAGCATTACGTTTTCTGCAAACTACCCTATTGAGCTTAATTTAATAATTAAAGACTTTAAGCAAAACGACACTGGGCTTGAATACATCGGCGCTAAAAATCAGCAAATGGGTGATGGCGGTTTTATTATGCAACTTACCGACACCAATACAAATAAAGTGGTTGCGGTAAGCAATAAAAGCTTTAAATGCGAAATACTTCACAAAGCGCCGCTTAACAAATTATGCGAAAGCGAAACAAACCCTGTTGCGGGCGAAGGCGCTTGTACGTTTATGTCAAAAGAAGCACCAACTAACTGGCTGCAAAGTAACTTTGACGATACGAATTGGGCTAATGCAGTAGAGCACAACTTTGCCGATGTAGGACCAAAAGACGGTTACGACGATATTAACTGGGATGAAAACGCAAAATTCATATGGGGCGAAGACTTAGAAACCGACAACACCCTTATTTGTAAAGTAACTATTGAGCAACCTCAATAAACAAAAAGGTCTCCGCTTCAATAAAAGGTAGTAATTATGTATTTTTTTAAAAAATTAAAATGGCTAATGCTAGCGTGTATTTTAACAAGTATGTGCGCTCAAGTGAGCGCACATGTATTAAAAAACACAACAGCCCAAGTAATTTTAAGAGATGGACAAGTTGAAGTAAAAGTATTAACTAATGCTGAGCATTTAATCTCAGCGCTGCAAAGCGAGCAAGCATGGCTTATGGGCGATATTGATAAGCTTATGCCTACAAACTTAAGTGCAGAGCAACAAGAAGAGTTTGTAAAAAATGCACTTAAACAAAAAACGAGCTTACGTATAAATCAGCAAGTTATCGTGTTTGAACGCGTCGCTTTTACCACCAGCAACAACGAAGCGCACGACCTAGAAATTGTTTTTCAAGCGAAGCACACATTTACAACAGTAGATGAGCTTGCCATATCGTTCCCTAAAAGTTTAGGCGCAGTACACGTAAGCTTTGTAAAGCCACAATATAAGTTACTGGGTGCTGGCGATACCGCAAAAATAAAGTTCTAGGCCAAGAATCAACATACCTAAAAGCTTACTTAAAAAGGATTTTAGTAAGCAACTCCCTAAATACGCTAATTGTAGGCACATAATCAATATGCAATACTGCTTGGTACGTTAACGTCATGATCTTTACTATTTGCCAATCAGTGAAATTAATACATAAATTCTTTTTAGCTTTTTTTATCACTAATATCGCCCTTGTTGGGCTTATGTTTGTGTTTATATACATGACCTTTTCGTCAGGTTTTAACGACTTTGTTCAACAAGAAGAAACAAAACATGTAGCAATGGTTAAGCATCAACTTATTGAGTTTTATAGCGGATTAGGCAGTTGGCAACCCATTACACAAAGCACGCAATTATGGCGCTCTATTGTAGAGCCGCAAAAAAAGCCAGGCGAGCCCAAAGCGAATAAACACACAAGCACCCCACCCAAACCAAATAACAGCAATGCAACACCTTCTTTATTGTGGGTACATTTACCTGCAGGTTCACTTAAAACAGGGCAACGTATAAGTTTATATGATCAAAATAAAAAGGTTGTTGTTGGTAGGGCTAATTTAAACGACAACCCACATATAGAACCTATTTTATTAAACAATAACGTTATAGGCTGGATAGGTTTAGTACCTTCAAAACTTGTGCAAAGTAGCCCAGCAAAAACATTTTTAGCAGCGCAATTTCATAACTATTTTATGATCACATTACTCGTTATTGTGCTCGCATTTATTATGGCTATTGTGTTATCTCGCCATTTAATAAAACCAATAAAGCAAATAGTGACTGGCACCGATGAGTTAACAAAAGGAAATTTTGCCAGCAGAATCATCCCCTCTAGTAAAGATGAGCTAGGTACCCTATCCAACAACTTTAACGCCTTAGCCCACACGCTTGAGCAAAACCAACAAATGCGATTCCAATGGGTGTCAGACACATCTCACGAATTAAGAACCCCACTTACCGTACTACGCTCGCATTTACTAGCCGTGCAAGATGGCGTATTTACAGCCGACACAAAGCGTATTAATTTACTCATAAACCAAGTAGATAACTTAAGCCACATTGTTGACGACCTAGCTCAACTAGCACAAACAGATAGCGTTAATTTAACCTATAACAATGCGCGCATTGATTTAATCACTATTTTTGAGCAATCAATTGAAAACTACACTGCTCGCTTTAAAGAGCGTGAATTAAATGTAGACAGCAAAAGCTTAACCAAAGCCGGCAAATGTATAATAAATGGCGATAAAGAACGCCTTGTACAATTATTTTCAAACCTGTTAGAAAACACCTGCAGATACACGCATAAAGGTGGGCAAGTAATAATACTTGCCAACAAAACACACAATAATATTGAGCTTATTTTACAAGACTCAGCACCAAGTGTTTTACCAAACGACTTACAAAAATTGTTTGAGCGTTTTTATCGCGTTGAAAAATCTCGAAGCCGAGAGCACGGCGGCTCGGGCTTAGGGCTCGCACTTTGCAAACAAATAATAGAAGCACATGGTGGTCAAATATCGTTGCACAACTCACCACTTGGTGGACTAGAAGTTAAAATAACGCTGGCACTTTTAGGTTAAAATAATGGCATCACAAAAAATACTTATCGTTGAAGACGAAGAAAACATTGCAGAGGTACTTATTGCCTACGCTAAGCAACAAGATTACGAAACTGAGCACTTTAATAGCGGCAAGGGTGTAGTTAGTTTTGTAAAACAAAACGCAGTAGATTTAATACTTCTTGATTTAATGTTGCCAGATGTTGATGGCATAGAGCTATGTAAGCAAATTAGAGCCTTTTCAAGTGTGCCTATTATTATGCTTACCGCAAAAAGTGAAGAAATAGACCGCTTACTGGGTTTAGAGCTCGGCGCCGATGACTACATATGCAAACCTTTCAGCCCTAAAGAAGTTATAGCACGCATAAAAGCCGTACTAAGAAGGACCAGCCAGCCTAAAACCAACATCATCAATCATAATAATTTTCAATTACACAAAGACGATTACGAAGCGCGCCTAAACGGCAAAAGTATTGGCTTTACCGCCGTCGAGTTTAAAATATTTTTACTATTTATAAGCCACGTAGGTCGTGTTTTTACCCGCGAAGATATTATTAATAACGTATACAGCGACACAACCGACATATCCGATCGCAACATTGATACACATATTAAAAATATACGAAAAAAGATTAACGACGTTCAAGCAGGACTAAACCCAATAGCGGCAGTTTATAGTGTGGGTTATAAGTTTAAAGAGTAGGTTTAGCCGCTTAAAATAACAGCATTAAAAACGAGGAAAGTATGGTTCCCAACGCATTAATTTTTCGATAAACAATGATTTGCTTCCGCGCACTTGAGCTATAACTAAAAACGTTAGTAGTACATGAGCTCGCTAACTTTAAAGAAAAAGACCACAACAAAGGCTTTTATAAACGTTGCTGCCATAAGGAATCGCAGTATCACCAATTGGAATTAAATTTAAGGATATTTTGTGTGATTGTAGCGGTGGGAGAGAATCCTTATGGCTAGTAATCTCAGATTAATTTCCATTGTTACTTTCCTCTTTCCAGGTTGAAAAGTACTTATTCTTCAATACTTTTAGGGCATTTTCAAATCTACAGTGTGTAGCTTTCCACTGTTCTAAGAGCTCATTTATTTCTTCAGTACTATTGATGAGGGCATTTTGAGAGATAGCTATATTCCTCTTAAAATTATTTACCTGTCCCGAGCATTTAGTAGCGTATATATGAATAAGTTCAGCACTCTCACTATCAAATTTATCAATGCATCTTTTTACAACAAGTGACGTTGAATGTGCCTTCCAAGCGTAAGCATTGGTTCTATATGATAAGGTAACAAACCCTAGCTCATTTTTTTCTGTTAAATCCTGTGTAGCTTCACAACCTAGTTTTTCAAGTTCATCAAAAGTATTAATGAAAAAAGATAGTAGCTGTTGCTGCTTTTCATGCTTTATGCGCTTTTGGAATGCATCACGTTGGTCTTTTTGGGACTTAATAGCTAACTTTTCAGAAGCAAGCCTATCCTCTGCTGCCTGTTTATTTGCTAGAGCTTGAACTTTATTACTATCCGATTGAAGATAAACGGTATATATAATCGCAGTAAAAGATAAAAAAGAAAGTATCGGACCGAGCACTCCACCAAAAAAGCTACCAAAGTGTGACCAAGTCTCTGATGTCCCTCCGTACCCTACACCTAAACCTTTGAACCAAAGTGTAAATATGCCAACCATTGAAGCTATTGCTAGTCCAATTAAGAAAATTAATACTCCCTTAAAAATTTTACTATTTTCTTTATAGATAACTGCCATGTAATACTCCCCTCCTTTAGGTTTTAATTTTACTTTATTATAAACAAAAAACGCGATATCGAATCGCGTTTACTATTTAAGTAACTTATTAACTACCGACTACTAAAAATTGATAGAGCAGTCGTTGGGTTTCGTTTCACGCAACCCAACATAAGGTTAAAGCCCTAAGCCTGCCATAAAGTCGTCATCTGCGTCGTCTTGCACAACGTCTTTAGCCTTGGCGCTTTCTTTTTCAGCTTTCTTTTTAGCTTCGTTTTCAATTATGTCATCTGGGTCTAGTGCTTCTGCAATATCAAAGTCGTGTAATTTAATGAACTCTGTTTTATCCATCGCTAATTCCAAGTAAAAGATATTTTGTTTACTTGTGGTGAATGTTACGCGGCGGGCTTGCGGGCGATCCATCGTGGTATCTACCGATATTTGCACTTGCTTGTTTATTGCCATCATTTTTGGCTGGTTTTGCGTAATCGAGGTATGTAATTGCTCGCGTACTTTAGACGTAAAGTCGCCAACAATTTGATTCATCAACTCGCCTAGTACGTTTGATACGTCGTCTGATAAATGGCTATGCGCTATTTCATCTTCTGGCATTCCCATGTTGCGCATGTAATCGCCATAAATTTCCATCGCCGCTTGCGACGTAAAGTTGGTAATTACAAGCCCTGTAAAACCGCCGTCAAATAAAACAAAGCAGCCAATATCTGGTCGCATACATGTACGTGTTATTTTTTGCACCATGGCTGAGTAACTAATACCATTACCGCTGGCTGATGTGAGTACGCCTGTCACTGAATGACAAAGTGTTGCTAATATATCGTCTGTGCTGATGACCTTACTTTTGCTCATTTAATCTTCTCTTTTATACTTATTATTCATAATTCTAGTCAAGCTACTGAATTTATCACTGACTATCCAGTATAAAATGTTAAAATAGCGCCATTATTTACAAAGAGACTGCCTTCGTGACCATAAAAGACAGTATTTATGCCTCTGAGCAACAAGTAAAAGATTTTAGCTTTGACCAAAATGTAGTCGAAGTTTTTCCGGATATGATCCAGCGCTCGGTACCTGGCTACGCAACTATTGTCAGTACAATGGGTAAACTTGCGGGTGAATACGCGCAAAGTAACTCAAATCTTTATGATTTAGGCTGCTCACTGGGCGCAGTAACACTTAGCATGCGACGAAATATTCGCACCGATAACTGCCATATAATAGCGGTAGATAACTCTCAAGCTATGGTTGAGCGTTGTAAGGTACATTTACAAGGTTTTAAATCAGATGTACCTGTTACTGTTACTTTAGGCGATATTAACGAACTTGAGATTCAAAACGCCTCAGTAGTAGCAATGAACTTTACGCTGCAGTTTATTCCGCATGCTCAGCGCCAAGCCGTGCTTGAAAAAATATACGCTAATTTAAAACCTGGCGGCGTATTGCTGTTGAGCGAAAAAATTAAAGCTGAAAACGAGCAATGCGATAATTTATTGATTGATTTGCACCACGACTTTAAACGACACAATGGTTACTCTGAGCTTGAAATAAGCCAAAAGCGTACCGCCATCGAAAACGTTATGCGCCCAGATACACTAAGCGCTCACTTTACTCGCTTACAAGATATTGGTTTTAGCCAAACTCAAGTGTGGTATCAATGTTTTAATTTTTGCTCAATGGTAGCAATTAAATAAAGAGAGTCCTCCATGTCTCAATGGTTTAACCAATTTTACGCATCCATCGCACAAAGCCCACTTAGTCACTGGCTAGAAACCCTACCTGCACAATTAAAACATTGGCAGTTAGAGGCAAGCCATGGCGATTTACCTAAATGGCAAAAAGTACTTAAAAACTTGCCTGAGGTGGCTACAACACACGTTGATATTTCTACTAAGGTGGAAATTGGCGCACCAGGGGAGATGAGTGATGGCGAGCAAAAGCAAGCCATGCATTTATTAAAACGCATGATGCCATGGCGCAAAGGCCCATTTAGTGTGCACGGTATTGAAATAGACACAGAATGGCGAAGTGATTGGAAGTGGGACCGCCTGCTGCCTCATATTGAGCCATTAAAAGGTCGCACTGTTTTAGATATTGGTTGTGGCTCTGGTTATCATTTATGGCGTATGCGCGGTGAAGGCGCAGAGTTTGTAGTGGGTATTGATCCGTCTGATTTATTTTTATGTCAGTTTCAGGCAATTAAACACTACAATCCAGACGAAAACGTGCATTTACTGCCACTAGGCGTTGAAGCATTACCCGAGCTTAAAGCGTTTGATACGGTTTTTTCGATGGGCGTACTTTATCATCGTCGCTCACCTATCGACTTTTTAGCGCAGTTAAAAGCCCAGCTTCGCCCAGGCGGCGAACTCGTACTTGAAACCCTAGTAATTGAAGGCGACGAAAACACAGTACTAGTCCCTACTGATCGCTACGCTAAAATGCGCAATGTGTGGTTTATCCCAAGTACTGCAGCATTAAAGCTATGGATGGAACGCGTTGGCTTTAAAGATGTACAAATAAAAGATTGTGCTATTACCACGCTTGAAGAGCAACGCAAAACCGACTGGATGGAAAACGAATCGTTAATCGACTTTTTAGATCCAAACGATACAAGTAAAACAATTGAAGGCTACCCTGCTCCACTTCGAGCCATATTAACTGCAAAAGCATAGCTGTTAATTTAACGCCTTTAATTACTAAAAAAACGCCTATGGGCGTTTTTTTGTTTATTTAAACAACAGACAGCGGACAAGTGTCCTTGTTAATTATTTCAAAATTACATTTGAGCTAGCCGCGACCCTGCAATTGTTGTAAAATACGCGCGTTTCTAAGCAACCCAAAACAACTATTTTGAGGAAAACCTGTGAGCGAACAAAAACAGTCTCTAAGCTATAAAGACGCGGGCGTAGATATCGACGCTGGTAATGCACTTGTTGAGCGTATTAAAGGCGTAGTTAAAAAAACTCGTCGTCCTGAAGTAATGGGCGGAATTGGTGGTTTTGGCGCACTTTGCGAAATTCCTGAAGGCTACAAGCAACCAGTATTAGTTGCAGGCACAGATGGCGTTGGTACTAAACTACGTTTAGCAATCGACTTAAAAAAACACGATACTGTTGGTATCGATTTAGTTGCAATGTGTGTAAACGACTTAATTGTTCAAGGTGCTGAACCCCTGTTTTTCCTAGATTACTATGCAACTGGTAAACTAGATATAGACACAGCAGCTGACGTAGTTACAGGTATTGGCAAAGGTTGTGAAATTTCAGGTTGTGCCCTAATTGGTGGCGAAACAGCTGAAATGCCAGGTATGTATGATGGTGAAGACTACGACATGGCAGGCTTTTGTACCGGCGTTGTAGAAAAATCAAAAATTATTGATGGCACAAAAGTAGCGGCAGGCGATCAGCTTATTGCACTTGCTTCAAGCGGTCCTCATTCAAATGGCTTCTCTTTAATTCGTAAAGTACTTGAAGTGTCAAACGCTGATACAAGCGCTGACTTTGAAGGTAAAACATTAGGCGAAACCTTACTTGAGCCTACACGTATTTACGTAAAGCCTTTACTTGAGTTATTTAAAAACGTTGACGTACATGCGCTTTCGCATATTACTGGCGGCGGTTTTTGGGAAAATATTCCACGCGTATTACCAGAGTCTGCAAAAGCTGTAGTTAAAGGTGATAGCTGGCAGTGGCCACCTATTTTTAATTGGTTACAAGAAAACGGCAATATTACTACACACGAAATGTACCGTACATTTAACTGTGGTGTAGGCATGGTTTTAGTAGTCCCTGCAGACAAACTTGAGCAAAGCTTAACAATGCTAAAAGACTTGGGCGAAAATGCATGGCACCTTGGTGAAATTCAAGATGCGGCACCAGGCGAAGAGCAAGTTGAAATTGTAGGTGGTGCTAAGTAATGGCACCGACTCGTCTGGTAGTTTTAATCTCAGGTAGTGGCTCTAATTTACAAGCCATCATAGATGCCTGCGAACGCGGCGAGATAAACGGACATATAGCGGCTGTTATTAGTAATAAAGCAGACGCTTATGGCCTCGAGCGTGCAAAACAAGCAGGTATTGCTACAAAAGTGCTGAGTCATAAAGATTTTGACTCGCGCGAAGCGTACGATGCGCAATTAATGAACGTTATCGACTCTTTTATGCCAAATCTAGTTGTATTAGCTGGGTTTATGCGTATTCTTACTCCTGGCTTAGTGCAAAAATATGTTGGAAAAATGTTGAACATTCATCCATCTTTGTTGCCTAAGTATCAGGGGCTGAATACCCACCAAAGAGCAATTGATGCAAAAGACGATGTTCATGGCGTAAGTGTTCACTTTGTTACTGAAGAATTAGACGGCGGTCCCGTTATCCTTCAGGCGCAAATACCTGTACTCAAGGATGATACAGCAGAAACATTAGCAAAACGCGTGCATGAGCAAGAGCATATAATTTATCCTTTGGTGGTCAAGTGGTTCAGTGAACACAGACTTACTATGGAAGCAGATTATGCAGTTCTTGACAAAAAACAACTTCCTGCACACGGCGCGCACTACCCACAATAAAAAAATAAGTGCCCTGTTGTTATGTGCGGGCGCTTTACTTCCAACTAGCCTAATTGCAGGCGAATTGACCCAGTATCAAGCTAATTACGATATTTTACGCAAAGGTAAAAATCATGGTGAGGCTGTTCGTGAGCTCAAAAAAACGGGCGATGATACTTATGAACTAACATACCACAGCAATATTGAGTGGATGATTTTTTCTGATTCTCGTGAAGAAACATCAGAGTTTACCTTTAAAGATGGCAAGGTTACCCCGCATCATTACAATATGATCCGCACCGGTACAGGCCCAGATAAAGATTATAAGATTGATTTTGATACGACAAATAAGGTAGTGACTAGCAGCGCTAGCGAATACCCACTAAAATGCGAATGGACTGATGAATTTCAGGATGCTATTTCCTACCAAGTGCAAGTGCGCGAAGGATTGAAAAAAGGTGAAACGAGCTTTTCATTTCCGCTTATAGACAAAAAAGGTAATCGCCGCGACTACAACTTTGAAGTATCTGGCACCGAGATGATTTCGTTGCCTATTGGTAATGTAGAAGCCATTAAAGTAAAACGTTTATACGATAACGATAAACGCCAAGCGATTGCGTGGTTTGCGCCAGAAATGGATTACATGCTGGTACGTATGTGGAAAGGCGAAAAAGGTATGGAGCAGTTTGAAGTTCAAATGAATTCATTTACTGTTACTGCACCTACAGCTGTTGCGCCTGCTACAGCACAACAACCTCAAGAAGCTAACTAGCTTTTAAATAAATCAGTAATAAAATAGGTGGGCTAAATTAGCTCACCCATCTTAAACAATGCAAATTCTCCCGGCTCCATTTTTTGCCAACGCTCATCGTTAGTTAATGGCCTTGTTGTTATTACCGTCACTACATCGTTTGGTGTGGTCTCTTGTTGAAAATCAACCACCATGTCGGCATCAATCAACGTTGCTTTACCAAATGGCGCACGGCGCGTTATGTAATGTAAGTTATTAGTGCAATACGCTAAAACAAACACCCCGTCGGTCAATAACATATTAAACACCCCTTTTTCACGCAACGTATGCGACAACTTAGCAGCGTATCTAAAAACCGACGCCATATTACTTGGACGCTTTGGGTATTTTTCGCGAATTTTATCAAGTAACCAACAAAAAGCGAGTTCACTATCGGTGTTACCCACTGGGCGATAGTACTCTGTTTTTAAATCATGATAATTAGATAACTGCCCGTTATGAGCGTAAGTGATTTCACGCCCCCATAACTCTCGCGTAAAAGGATGAGTATTTTCAAGGCATACTCTCCCGCGGTTACCTTGGCGAATATGGCTAATAACCGAGACACTTTTAATTGGGTATGCTTTAACGAGCTTTGCAATTTCAGATTGATAGCTCGGCTGCGGATCTTTAAAGGTTCTACAACCTTTACCTTCGTAAAACGTAATGCCCCACCCGTCTTTATGTGGTCCCGTGTTTCCGCCACGCTCTAAAAGGCCTGAAAAACTAAAACAAATATCGGTAGGCACATTGGCTGACATGCCAAGTAATTCACACATTAATAAAATAACCCTTAAAAACCATACATTAAAATAAATAGCGTTATACTTGTGTATTAAGCGTACACTAATTTGCAGCCCGCTATAACGGCTATACTTACTTAAAAAATGTCATTTTGCTATTAGATTTATTTATTTTTACGTTAACACTACTTACGGTTAATGCTTTGACTATACGATAGTTATTGTGCGTTCCTCTGTCGGGTAATTAAATATCGTATTTAAGTTACTTTCTACTACAATTTAACATCGTTATGTACTTGAAAATTACTGTTACTAGCGCTACTCTAAGTGAGGTGGTCTGACCTCTATTAAGGAATAAAAATGACACTCATATTTACACTGGTTCTAATCGCGTTGCTTTGCACTGCGGTTTACCACAGAGCAAGTTGGAACACAGCACTTGGTGTTTCGGCTATAACTTTATTAATTGGTACCTTTGCGGGTGCTTTTGGTTTAATTAGCTGGTTGATCTTTTTGATCATCGCGGTTCCTCTTTCTGTTACTGGCCTTCGTCAGCAATATATCATCAAGCCAATTTTTGCTACGTTTAAAAAAGTAACGCCAAGCATGTCTGATACTGAAAAATCAGCTATTGATGCCGGTACGACGTGGTGGGAAGCTGACTTATTTTGCGGTAACCCAGATTGGAAAAAACTTCACCAATATCCAGTTCCTAAACTTACTATTGAAGAGCAAGCCTTTGTAGATGGCCCTGTTGAAGTAGTATGCAGCATGTTGGACGATTGGGAAGCAACGCATGAACTAACCGACCTTCCTCAAGATGTATGGCAATATCTAAAAGATAATAAATTCTTTGCCATGATCATCAAAAAAGAATACGGCGGTTTAGAGTTTTCTGCATTTGCACAGTCATGTGTACTTCAAAAACTAACAAGTAAATCAACATTGCTTTCGTCAATTGTTGGTGTACCAAACTCTTTAGGCCCAGGTGAATTATTACAGCACTATGGTACAAAAGAGCAAAAAGATCATTACTTACCGCGCTTAGC
Source organism: Pseudoalteromonas sp. NSLLW218 (assembly GCF_015864775.1). Taxonomy (NCBI): domain Bacteria; kingdom Pseudomonadati; phylum Pseudomonadota; class Gammaproteobacteria; order Alteromonadales; family Pseudoalteromonadaceae; genus Pseudoalteromonas; species Pseudoalteromonas sp. NSLLW218. The sequence continues at coordinate 44,106 of NZ_JADYWO010000007.1, forward strand.
GAGCGGTCAAGAAATTCCATGTTTTGCATTAACGTCGCCAGAAGCGGGTTCTGATGCAAGCTCAATTCCAGACTACGGTGTAGTGTGTAAAGGGCAATGGAATGGCGAAGAGGTTGTGGGTGTTAGTTTAACGTGGAATAAGCGTTACATTACACTTGCCCCAGTTGCTACGGTACTTGGACTTGCGTTTAAATTACAAGATCCAGATGGCTTAATTGGCGACAATAAAGAGCCAGGCATTACCTGTGCACTTATTCCAACGGATACTCCTGGAGTTGAAATTGGTCGTCGACATTTCCCGCTTAACGTACCATTTCAAAATGGTCCTACTCGCGGTAAAGACATTTTTGTACCACTTGATTACATTATTGGTGGTCCAGATATGGCTGGTCAAGGCTGGCGCATGTTGGTTGAATGTTTATCGGTTGGTCGTGCAATTACGTTACCGTCAAACTCTGCCGGTGGCATTAAAATGATTGCTATTGCGACAGGTGCTTATAGCCGAATTCGTCGTCAGTTCCGTTTACCTATTGGTAAAATGGAAGGTGTTGAAGAGTCACTAGCAAAACTTGCTGGTTACGCTTACAGCTCTGATGCTGCGGTTAGTATGTCTACAGGTGCGGTTGATTTAGGCGAAAAGCCATCGGTTGTTTCTGCCATTATTAAATACCACCTGACAGAGCAAATGCGTGATGCAACTATTCATGCAATGGATGTACTTGGCGGTAAGGGCATCATGCTTGGGCCAAATAACTATTTAGGTCGTGGCTATCAAGGTGCACCTATTGCCATTACCGTTGAAGGTGCAAACATCTTGACCCGTAATATGATTATTTATGGTCAAGGTGCGATTCGCTGTCATCCATTTGTACTTACCGAGCTTGGTGCGTGCGAAATTGAAGACCGCGAAGAGGCGCTTAACGTATTTGATAAAGCGCTAATGGGTCACATTGGTTTTACTATGTCGAACCTTGTACGTACTAAGTGGCTTGCTCTTACCGGCGCTCGTTTTACAAGTGTGCCGTACAACGACGAAACCGCTGAATTTTACCGTATAGCGTCACGCTTTAGTGCATCACTTGCACTTATGTCTGACATTAGCATGGCAGTATTTGGTGGCTCACTAAAACGTAAAGAACGTATTTCAGCACGTTTAGGTGACTTACTTAGTTACCTATACTTAGTATCTGCAACGCTTAAGCGTTACAACGATGAAGGCCGTAAAAAAGAAGATTTTGCTCTAGTAAAATGGAGTTGCCAAGATCACCTTTACCATTGCCAACGTGCACTTGCTGATTTAATTAATAACATGCCTTCGGCTCCACTACGCGCCGTGTTAAAAGTATTGTTATTCCCGTTTGGTCGCCCTGTTCGTAAACCAACTGACCAACTTGAGCATAAACTAGCACAACTACTACAAGTACCTAGCGAAACGCGTAACCGTTTAGCAAGCTACGTATACCTAACAAATGAGCCGCTTAACCTTGTAGGTCGTCAAGAGCAAACGCTTAAAGACGTCCTTGATGTTGAGCCATTATTTGAAAGAGTATGTAAAGAAAAAGGCCTTAAACTGCCATTCTTTCAGCTTGATAAAGTAGCGCAAATGGGGCTTGAAGCAGGTATTTTAAGCCAAGCAGAGGCTGATAAACTAGCTGCTGTTGAGCAATCTCGTTTAGATGTTATTAACGTTGATGACTTTGACCCGGCTGATTTACTTGCAGGCAAAGCCGCGCGTAATAGCGTTAAAAAAGAAGCTAATGCCGCTTAATTAACTAAGTAAGCATTTGAATACTAAAAGCCAGCGCCTAATGCGCTGGCTTTTTTGTGTAAAATAAATTTTTATATATCAAATCGCACATATCAATCAAATACTCGACGATAAGTGTAAATTAGCGCTTAGTTATCAATCGCTTCCATGCTAAAACTATGCCTGTATACACTAAAAAACATGCGAGCAATGATGCCAAACCAGCTAATGTTTGCCCTAAAAAACCAAAGTATTCACCGGTATGTAAAAATCGAGATGTTCCCCATGCTTGATCGCCTCGCGTCCAATCCGATTTTTTTAACGTTTTAATTGCATCACCAGTGCGAGTATCTAAAAATAATGAATACGCATATTCTTGGCGATTCCCGATACTGGTATCAATATAAAAACGTGCTTCGTGTTTTTTGTCACCTAATTCTAACCACATTGAATACCAATCAGCAGCACCATTATTAATTGCATGTACTTTAGCTTGTTGAAATAAAGTATCGTACAGTACTTCATCAGCCGATAAATCTAATACTGGTAGATGCTTTTCACGCTCCGGTACACTTTGTCCAAATGCGCCGTACAGTGCCTTATTTGCCCAATCAAAATGAAACAAAGTAGCCGTTAATGACAAAACGAGTAAAACCGGTAAACACCAAATTCCAAAAACTAAATGCCACTGCCTATTTCGATGATGTGATGATTTGTAACTCTTTGCTAGTAATAAATATCCTTTTAATGCAGAGCGGTTAAATCGCTTTGGTAACCACAGATAAGCACCCGATAGTAATAAAAAGATAAAAAATAGATTAGCGTAGCCATTTATATTTTTACCAATCACCTGCGAAGCGCCATGCAGTAATAAATAACGATGTATATCAGTTACAACGTGAAAAAAGTCAGCCGCTAACCCCTCTCCTTCACGAAGCACGTCTCCTGTATAAGGGTGTAATAAGTAGCTATGCTTTCCAGCCCAGGCAGGAATGGCAGCCCCTTCTCGATTAACCCAACGAATATAAATATGTGATTGACTCGGATGCGATTTTCGCAAAATATCCACAACATCATCAGTCGATAGTCGCTGTTGAACATAGGTGTTATTTACAGTAAATCGCATTTCATCTAGCTCAACAATCTGTCGTTCATAGGTTAATAGAAAACCCGTGAACGACATGCTAAAAATAAATAAACCGGCGATTAGACCTATAATTAAGTGGGCCCAAAAGACCCACTTTTTAAACAATTTTAAGAACATAAAATAAGTTACTTATTCTTAAAACTGATAAGAAATCGATAAGCGAATATCGCGCCCAGATTCGTATGGACCAACAACAGTGCCAAATACTTCACTGTAATCACCCACACTTGAATGATCGATATATAACTCATTAAATAAATTAGTAACAGCAACATTAAATAATAATGCATTCGTCACATTCCACCGCCCATATAAATCAACAGTGGTATAGCTTGGTTTATTTAGGGTATATAAAGAATCGGTCCAACCAAGGTCAACAGCTTGATGAAGAGTATTAATATCGAGTGAATCGACTTTAGTTACACTAAAACCAACCTTTGCATCAGTGTTAATGTCGTAATCAACGCCAGCAACCCATGTATTGCCTCTGCTATTCCCTAAACCGACAAACTCATAGCCATTAATATCAATTGCATCATAACTTACACTGTACAACCCATCACGTGGGTCAAGCTCTGTATCAGTAGCTGAAAATCCAATGAAGAAATCAAATGAATTTAAACGATATGCTAGGTCAAACTCAAATCCTTTAGTCTCTAACGTGCCTATATTGTTATAAACCGAGTTTCCTTCATACCCTTCAAATATCACATCATCTAAAGACGAATTATAAATACTTGCCTTAGCGGATAAATTTTCATTAGTGTACGTTATGGATGCTTCAATATTAGTTACGGTCTCAGGTACTAAACTTTCATCCGCTACTGGAATATCTGAACCGTCATATAAATATCCATCAATGGTAAAGCCATCACCTATTTGCTTACCACGCGCGGCTTCAGCATACCCAAGCCCTACTGTCCAAGCATCATTAATGTCGTATGCTAAACCGATATTAAAACTCAGTTCATTGTCATCTAAACTCGATGCGCTTTCTGTAATTGCAGTGCCGTAATATTCATCTAATAAGATGTCTTGTTTAAACTTATAACTATCAAAACGCACCCCATAACTCAGTAAAAGTTGTGGAGTAATATCACTATAACCTTGTGCATAAACACCCAGTACACTGCCTTGTTCTGAATTTTCTTTTGCACCTGCTGCAGACCCACTCGATACTTCATCATTTCTATAATCAACGCCATAAACAAATTTATGTTCATCAATAATACTTGTATTACGAATATCTAAGCCATATGTGTCAATGTCAGCAAGCCAAGCAAATCGGCCGCCATTAAAAGATGATTCGGTTTTGTATGCTGTCGCCTCTAAATACAATAAGTTATTGTGAGAAAATATATAATTAGCAACGTAAGTCTCTCGCTCTGCTTCACTTGGATACAAAGCATCACCTTCTTGTACCGCCCAGTTAGGGCGTGCTGAAAAATCCCCTTCTTCGTCGCGTTTTTCAATACTTACCGACAAATGATGATTATCTGCTAACTCACCACTGGCTTTAATAAACATCATATCTTGATCGGCGGCCGTACCATAAATAGTATCGCCATCACCATCTTCCATGTTCTCGCGATCCACAGTATTGAAATACCCTAGTACGCCCCATGTATCACTTAATTTACCGTATACACTGGTGCTTAAACGCGTACCGTCATTTGAAAAGTAACTTGCTTTAACACGTCCACCAAATTGTTCACCTTGATTAAGTAAGTCTTGCGCGTCTTTAGTTTTAAAGCGGATAGAGCCGCCAATCGCACCAGGACCACTTGTTGCTTCGCCGGCACCTGCTTGCACATCGATTTGTTGCAGTAGGTCTGGATCTATTGTTACACGACCAATATGATGAAATAACGTTGATGTTTGCTGTGCACCATCAACCGTTATATTTAATAAAGAATCTTCAACACCACGAATATAGATCTTTTGTGCAACGCCTACCGAGCCACCCACACTAACAGAAGGTGAATGTCGAAAAATGTCAGCCAGATCACTTGCTTGATATTGTTCTATTTCTTCAGCTGTAATACTCAAATTAGTTGCAGAACCAACTACAGATATTTTTTCAACAGACGCTGTATTTTTAGCAAGTTCTTGCGCGTATATAGGTGAACTAAATGATGCACAAATGGCACTCATTAGGGCTAATTTTTTCAAGGGGGACGTTCCTTCTCAATTACAAATAAGAAGAATTATCATTTTCTTTTAATGAAAAGTATAGCAACTTTACATTTGTTACATTTAGGAAATATACAAAGACGCGTTAGGTGCAATCTACTTTAGTTGCCTAAAAACATGTAAGTAAGGGCGTGAGCAAGACGAGAAAGCGTTGCTCAGTTTTTACAAGCACACAATATGAAATGTAATTTATACACCTTTAGGAACCGTTACAGTCATTACTAAACCACCTGCAGTATCATTTTTAGCAAATACTGTTGCAGCAATCGCATGTAATTGCCTTTGTGCTAAAGCAAGCCCTAAACCAAAGCTATCACTGTTGCATGAGCGAGCTGAATCAATCCGGAAAAAAGGTCTAAAAATAGTATTTAAATGCTCTTTAGGTACTCCTGGGCCTTGATCTGCAATAATAATTTGATATTCATGTTTATAATCAATGAGGCTAATCCGTACTTTTTTATTAATGGGTGTGTAACGTAGTGCATTTCTAAGTATATTCTCCAGTGCTTGACCTAATGCTCTGTGATTACTGTTTTCAATATGGGCTTGATTAGGTAAGTCAGCAGAAATCAGTTTATCTGGATATTCAAAACGCCCATCTTCAATGAGGATTTCGAGTAAATCGACTAAATCCAAAGATTCAATGCGCAACTGAGGTGACTCGTTATCTAACCAAGATAAAGTAAGCGTGTCATCTACTAACTTACGGATGTGCTGTGACTCTTTGTGAATACGCTCTAATTTGATTTGCGTGTCTTCTACACCCTTTTCTCTGTGAGTGAGTAAATTGTCAGTTGCTATATCTAAGCGTGTTAAAGGTGTTCTCAACTCGTGAGACAGATCAGTTAGTAATACACGTTGATGCATAATCTGATCACTGATCCGCTCTGCCATTAAATCAAATGTTTCAGCTAACTGGGATAGTTCATCATTGCGTGAGCCCAGCTGCTCTCGAACTCTGACACTAAAGTCTCCTTTGCTAAATGCCCTACTTGCTAAGTCGAGTTCTTTAATAGGATGCATAATATGGCGATATAACACAATAGATAAACACACCAATATCAGCATTGGCAATAAAACTTGTAACGACAAACGTGTTAAATTCCAAAGTGATCCTGGGCGCATTCTTTGCGGCAACTGCAAAACAAGGCTAGTTGCACCATCTTTAAAGGGTAATTGCATAACGGGGGCATGCTCAAAATACAGATGGATTTTCCAATCAATACTTCGCCCCAAGTTATATCCTGTATACTCATGACGATGAGAGCGATTACCTGCTAACTCAACCACATTGGCTTTAGCAATTACAGCCCAAATATTTTCTTGTTGTTGTAAATCATCAACCCAACGCTCAAGTTCGCTCATATCACCTTGATCAAATACAACCTCAGCCTTTTTTTGCCAATTAATTAACTCTTCTCGGCTTGAGTCACTTAGCATGCTCATATCATTTTCAAAATGATTAACCGCGACATTAATTAAATAAAACATCGCAACAACACCAGTACCAATAATTAAGCACAGCTTCCAAAATAAACGTCGTGTCATTTAATACAGTACCCTTGCCCATGCACAGTGTGTAAACGGCTGCCATCCCAGCCGGCGTTATTTAATTTTTTTCGTATACGACTCATATGCATATCTAAACTACGATCGTACTGACTGAAACGCTTGTTAAGCGCCGCTTGATATAAAAAAGGTTTTAACAGTATTTGTTCTTGGTTTTTCATTAAAATTTGCAGCAAGGCAAACTCAATAGGCGTAAAAGCTAATAGCTCACAATGCAGAAAAACCTGCTGGCGTAGGCTATCTATTTCAAGTCCATCAATATTAGCAATGTAAGGGGTATTTGTGTCTTGTTTAAAAACGCGCCTTAGTACTGAATCTACGCGTAGTAATAATTCTTGGCCATTAAACGGTTTTGCTAAATAATCATCTGCACCGGCTGATAAACCTAAAATACGCTCTTCTTCAGCATGTTTTGCCGATACAATTATTACAGGGGTGTTATTACAACTACGTAAAATATTAAGTACTGCTAAACCGTCTTTTCCCGGCAACATAACATCTAATAAAATAAGACTAAAACGTTGAGCAACCGCTAAATCAAGCGCTTGATCACCATCAAAACACTGTGTAACAGAGTACCCTTGGTTAGCTAGTAATTCAGTAATTTGATCATTAAGTAATGTATCGTCTTCAACAACTAAAATATCAAAATCAAATTTGTTGCGTTGATAGCCCTGTGGTGCAGACATAGAAAGCCATAATTTTTATAGTATTAAAACAAATTAAAGCAAATGATAATACAAATCAATATCAAAAACGGTGCGCAGGAAAAAAGTTAACTATTTGAGTGTTTTGAGTGTTTTGAGTGTTTTGAGTGTTTTGAGTGTTTTGAGTGTTTTGAGTGTTTTGAGTGTTTTGAGTGTTTTGAGTGTTTTGAGTGTTTTGAGTGTTTTGAGTGTTTTGAGTGTTTTTCAAGTATAAACTTGTTATTGAGGAAATAACAAGTGGCGGAGTGGACGGGACTCGAACCCGCGACCCCCGGCGTGACAGGCCGGTATTCTAACCAACTGAACTACCACTCCAGCATACAAATTTTGTAATATAACATTGTTTAAATAGTTGGCGGAGTGGACGGGACTCGAACCCGCGACCCCCGGCGTGACAGGCCGGTATTCTAACCAACTGAACTACCACTCCATAATAAGAATATGTTTTACAACCATACGTTGTGTAAGTGTTGGCGGAGTGGACGGGACTCGAACCCGCGACCCCCGGCGTGACAGGCCGGTATTCTAACCAACTGAACTACCACTCCAGCTTTTGCTTACAAGTTTTACGAAAATGGCGGAGTGGACGGGACTCGAACCCGCGACCCCCGGCGTGACAGGCCGGTATTCTAACCAACTGAACTACCACTCCATATTTTCGTTGCTGTTTAGGTCTCCCTGACAGCGGCGTGAATAATACGAACCAACCCCTATTTCGTCAAGGGCTTTTTTGTTTTTTTATAGGTTTTTTAGTCATCTGTCATCGAAAGGTTTAAAATTTCACCTGATCTGTCATTTTTTGAGCCGTTTTTACCAACTTGATTTTTTTCTGTGTCGGCAACATCACCTTCACTTGTTTTCTTTTTCTTTAAAAAAGGCAGCTTCACTTTAAATTTAATCGGTTTTTTCTGAACAAATATACGAATTAACAACCAACCGAGTAATAAAATGAGCGTATTGCAGCCTACAATTAAGCTAATAATTGTAGACGTGGCCATTTTTTCTTCAACAGGTTCATTCTCAATCATTTCATCTGGGGTAATAATCGTTGCAGGATCAATTTCGGGCACCGCTTCTATAGGTCGTTCTATCTCAAATTTGTACGTTGGTAGCGTTGCCATAAATTCGCGGCCATTAATATTAGTCCCAAAAACTGACAGCTCAACGCTATACCTACCCCAATCATAATTTTTAACACTCAGTTGGCGTAAGTCTTTAGCAGCAGCATCTATGGTAAACATTTGCTCTTCGTTATTGGGATAGTAGATTTTTCCCTGGATGATGACTGTTTCTGGCTTAACAATACTTGGGTCTATATTTATAGTTAACAGATGCTCGTCTGTATCTTGCTCTGCTAACGCGACTTCGGTTACAAAAGGCGGCTCGTGCACTTCTATTGTATTTTGCACAATGCGACGCTGCAGCAGAGGTGTTGCAACGTAAAGCTCTGGTGTCCATTCACCCGCAGGGAAATCTAAAGTAAACTCGCCAGTAAACACACCATCTTTAGGGCGCTCATCAAATCCACGTCCATCGTCTTTAAATTCAGCGACTTCTTGAATGCCTGCGCCAAAGTTAGCAAAGTTTTCATTGTTAGTACTTACAAAATCAACATTAAGGCTCACAACATCTCTAAATAGGTTTGTATTAATTGGCTCACCGTCATTTAGTATTTTGCCAGTGATTTTTATTGTCTCCCCTCTAAACAACATTGAAGGAAGAGGCTCTGCCTCAAGAGATATCTCGCCTAATACGACTATTCGGCTGTCGGGCAAAATACTGCCTATGACTTGCCAAGGACCTGCCATAGGTTTTTTTATGGTTACTAAATCGTAGCTGAGTTCGTCAAACCATTCTAAGTTAGGGTTTTTAACAGAGTCAGCAGCAAAGTACTTACTGCCATCGGGCCTCACTAAAATAACAGCAGGTGCACCTGATTTTCTAAAAAAAAGCAGTGTTATTTCATCTATTTTGCTATCTATGCGAAAACGATTATCAAGTAAAGGGATCTCATTTTGATGCCCATCGCGCTTGAGCACTTCTACTTGTTTTACGCCATATGCATTGCCAGTAAATAAAGTAGCTGCACATAACGCTGTTACAAAATACATCGTTTTCATTAAATCGCCTTATTCAGCGCGCCAGATACATTGGCCGCCTTCTTTATTTACAAGATCCAATCGTGCCTCGTGTGCGCTTTGCTCAGCGTCACTTGCTCGCAGAACAACTAATGGGGCTCTATCACTATTTAAACGCTTTATACCGCCCTTCTGTTGCTCGCTGCCGTCATCTTTGTTTTGATTCAAATTCAACTTTGTTTGACCGCCCGTCATGGCAAGGTAAACATCGGCTAAAATCTCAGAATCCAGTAGCGCGCCGTGAAGCGTTCGTTTACCGTTATCTACATCGTAACGACGACATAATGCATCAAGGTTGTTCTTTTGACCTGGATGCAAGTCACGCGCCATTTTAAGCGTGTCGAGAACTTGACAAAAAGTATCTGTTTTAGGATAACCCTGATTAAGCAACGCAAATTCGTTATCCATGTGGCCAATATCGAACGGCGCGTTATGAATAACTAACTCAGCCCCTTCAATATAGTCGAAAAACTCTTGGGCAATTTGATGAAACAACGGTTTATCACGTAAAAATTCGTTAGTGATACCGTGAACGTCTATCGCTTCTTCTTCACTTGGCCGTTGTGGATTTATATAAACGTGAAAGTTATTGCCTGTTAAACGGCGATTTACTAACTCCACACACCCAATTTCTATAATACGGTGCCCTTGTTTAGGGTCTATGCCGGTGGTTTCTGTATCTAAAACTATTTGTCTACGTGCCATATCGAATTTAGCCTGATTCTGGTATCTTTCTATAATCACTTTATTGTACATAAGATCAAGGTAAAACAGTGCAAAAAACCGTAGAGATTTACACCGATGGCTCATGTTTAGGTAATCCTGGCCCCGGCGGTTATGGTATTTTTATGATTTATAACGGCCACGAAAAAGAAATGAGCCAAGGTTATAAACTCACAACAAATAACCGAATGGAAATGCTCGCGGCTATTGTAGCCCTAGAATCACTCACTCGAGAATGCGAAGTAAATCTAACAACCGATAGCCAATATGTTAAGCAAGGTATTGAATCGTGGATCACTAACTGGAAAAAACGTGGCTGGTTAACATCAGCTAAAAAGCCGGTTAAAAACGTCGATTTATGGAAACGCCTAGATAAAGCCTGTAGCGAGCACAATGTAACCTGGAAATGGGTTAAAGGGCATAGCGGCCATAAGTACAACGAAATAGTTGACGATCTGGCGCGCGATGCAGCTGGCAGCAAAGATTTACTAGAAGATGTAGGCTACCAGCCTTAATTAACTGTTGTTAAACCAATTTTATTAAAAACAAGTTCATTCTATCGCATTAAATAACTCACTAACTGCGTTAAAAATTATTCATATAGAACAACTATATGTCACAATTTTCGCCTTGTTAATGTGCTATTTCCTTAGCGCTATAATAGATCACTTATTTAATGCAATTGGTATTATTTTCTTGGTCGCACGTTTTGTAATGCTGCTTTGACGTTTGTCTAAGCCCTGCCCCTTTTACTGGTGCAAACTGCGGCCTAGCATGCCACTTAGGTTTTATTGGCGTAAGTGGCGCAACTCTTTTTCGTGCCACCAGCATATAAACACTGCCCATTGGTTTTAAATACTGCTTCGCAAAAGTACGCCAAAACTCAAACCTTGATAGCCTATTACCTCTTGCCAGTGATGAATAAATAAAACGTTCATCACTTACAATTTCAAAACCAAGTAAGTTTAGCCAATCTTTAACCCGTGCGGGTGTAAAAAAGCGCCCTGTCCATGGTAATTTTTGACCACTAAAAGGCAGCATTTGTGCAAGTCCGCATAAACTAAATGGATTAAAGCCAGTCACTACTATATAACCACCCGGAATAAGCGTGCGATGTGCTTCTCGTAAAATGTGATGTGGGTCTGAATGATACTCTAAGCAATGGCTTAGTATGCAGGCATCAATACTGTGCTCGTAAAATGGTAATTCGTCTATGTCAGCGACTACCCCGGTGTAAGGCCCAGGCTCTGCAACACACACTTGGTGTTTAATCGTACTTATACTTGTGTTTAATTCGCCACTTAAATTACCTAGCTTAAGCATATGATAGCCAAACATACGCGGCAGCCACTGCTCCATCTTACGTTCAATATCTGCACGCAAATAATCCCCATGAGGAAACTGCTGCCACGACAGTGGTTTGGGTCCTTCTTGAAAACTAAGGGCTGGTTTCATTTTTTGAGCTCGTTATACTATGCGATAAGTGTCACTTTATAGAGCAATTTACCATGGTGCAAGTCAAAGCAATTAAAGCCTTTTCTGATAATTACATTTGGTGTTTAACTACCGATAACAGTAACCAAGCATGGGTAGTCGATCCTGGCCAAGCACAGAGCGTATTAGCGTATCTAGCTGAGCACGAACTTACGCTTGGTGGGATTTTAATTACGCATCATCACTACGACCACACTGATGGCGTAGCTGCATTAGTTGACGCCTATCCAAATATATCGGTTTATGGCCCCGCGAATAGTCCATTTAAAGGCATTACTCACTCACTTACTGATGCTCAAAGCATTAGCGTACTTAATATTAACTTTAATATTTTAGCGACGCCTGGGCATACACTTGATCATATTTGCTATACAAATGATGAACTTGCTTTTACAGGCGATACATTGTTTAGCGGTGGATGTGGGCGATTATTTGAAGGCACACCAAAGCAAATGTGGGAATCGTTTAATAAACTAAGAGAGCTGCCTGCAAGCTGTAGTGTGTATTGCACACACGAATACACGCAAGCTAATCTTGCCTTTGCCAAAGCGGTTGAACCTCGCAACCCAGAACTCCTTGCGTACAGTAAAAAAGTAGATGAATTACGCAGTAATAACCAAATTTCCCTACCAACTTCTATTGGACAGGAGCTAAAAGTAAATCCATTTATGCGTAGCGATTTACCAACCATTACAGAGTTAGTGCCAGGAAAATTCATCTCGGTTACAAAAAACAATGAACCTTGGGGAAACTTTGCTAGTCTGAGACAGTTCAAAGACAATTTTTAATGCACAAACTAATACTTTAATATTTATTTTATTAGAATCATTAACTTAAGATATAGTGATGATTCTATTTCTGCGTTTTAAAAAGTCATTAAGTGGCAATGTTAACTCATAACAGGTAGTATTCGCCGAGTTTTTTACCCGATGTATTGGTATTTATGAATAAATCTCCCCTATTAGTAGCCTTGGCGTTAGCGCTAAGTGGTTGTCAAACTGTGGCAACTCTAGACTCAGACTCTCAAGTCGCCACGCAAGCAAACCAACAACTCGAAGGCGCAAGTCCTAACGACATTAACAATGCATTGATGGTAAACGCACAATATCAGCAAGTTGACCCTGATGAGCAAGAAGCTCCCGTATTTGATGATGTATGGGAGCGAATTCGCTACCAACTTTCTATCGAAATACCGCAAAACCGCCCTGTTGTTACTGAACGTAATTATTACGCTCGCCACCAAGCCTATTTAGATCGTATTTCTAAACGTGCAGAACCTTACTTACACTTTATTGTTGAGGAAGTAGAAAAGCGCGAAATGCCAATCGAAATTGCACTACTTCCTATTGTAGAAAGCGCATTTGACCCATTTGGATACTCTAATCGCAGTGCGTCGGGCATTTGGCAGTTTATGCCTGCAACTGGTGAGCGATTCGATTTAAAACAAAACTGGTGGTACGACGGTCGTCGCGACATCGTGCAATCGACTCGCGCAGCACTTGACTACTTATCGTATTTACACAAAACCCTTGAAGGCGATTGGCTAAATGCAATTGCAGCTTACAATTCAGGTGAAGGGCGTTTGATGCGCGCGATTAAAAAAAATCGTAAAAAGCATTTACCTACCGATTTTTGGTCTCTTGACTTACCAAGTGAAACAACAGCTTACGTACCAAAGTTATTAGCACTTGCCGATTTATTAAAACGCTCAGATGATTTTAACGTTACATGGCAACCAGTAATTAATGCACAAGTGGTTGAAGTGGTTGATGTTGGCTCGCAAATAGATTTAGCGCTTGCTGCTGATATGGCTGATATGACGCTTACTGAGCTATACAGATTAAACCCTGGTTTTAATCGCTGGGCAACTGATCCTAATGGCCCTCATTCTTTATTATTGCCTGTTGATAAAGCAGAGGAATTTAGTCAAAAACTAGCAAACACTGATGTTAAAAACAGATTACGCTGGCAGCGTTATATTGTGGCTCGAGGCGACAGCTTATCGGTAATTGCCAAAAAGTTTACAACAAGCTCAAGTGCAATCCGATCGCTTAATAAACTCAAATCAAATACGATTAAAGTAGGCCAAGAGTTATTAGTCCCCCTTACTGATGGCGCTATAAATAGCGAACATTTACCAAAGCAGATGCGTTTAGCTGCTAATAAAGCAACTCGCACAAAGCTTTCGCACACAGTTAAAAGTGGCGACACATTATGGGACATTAGCCGCGAATATGACGTAACTATGGATGAGTTAGCTAAATGGAATAAGCTAAAGAAAAACTCTGTATTGCGCCTAAATCAAAAACTAACTGTGTATAAGTCAGCTAATAAACCACAAGCAACGGCAAGCACCAACCGTACTATTACATACAAAGTACGCCGTGGTGATTCACTGGCACGTATTGCGTCTAAATTTAATCTCAGCGTTAACGAAATTATTAAGTGGAATAACTTAGCCGGTCAAAAATACTTACAACCTGGCCAAAAGCTAAAACTTAAAGTAGATGTCAGAAGTAGCTAATTTATAAAACTATATTAAAAGTAAAAAGGAGCGCATGCGCTCCTTTTTTAATACTTTAACGTTAAGGATTAAGCAGGTAGTTTCTCCAGCCATGCTTTTAACCAAGGCTCGGCTACCGGCCATGGTTCAAAATCTTCACATGCATCTATTTCTAGGCGGTTGCCCACAGGCTTTGCTTGTAAATCGCGTAGTAACTCGTCAAAGCTACGTCCTGCGCCACAAAATGTATCGCCGTAACATCTGTCACCCATTGCAATTACACCAAACGGTTTATCGGTAAGCATTGGGAAAGTGCTATTCATTGCAAAGTACAATCCTGCCAAATTACTCGGTACATCACCTTGGCCTGTTGTGGAGGTAACAATTAAAATATGCGATGCATTTTTTATATCATCAAGTGATGCTTCAGTAATTAGCGTTGCAGTATGACCCGCTTGCTCAATTGTGGCTGCAACTTCATCGCTTAAACGCTCTGCACCGCCATTAACGCTGCCTACAAAAATACTAATATGTGCCATTAATAATCCTTTTCTTGCTTTGGCCAACCTAGCTGCTTACATATTTCAAGCATGTCATCACCTAGTGGCGCTTTAATTGTTACTGATTCATTACTATAAGGGTGCACAAAACTAAGCTCTGTTGCAAATAACATTAAGCGTCTTAGTTCAAAATGCTCTCTAAAAAATTGATTATGCTGATTATCACCGTGATTTACATCACCAATAATAGGCAGTGATAAGTGCTTTAAGTGTCTGCGAATTTGATGCTTGCGCCCTGTTTTTGGAAAACACTCAACTAACGAGTAACGCACTGTTGGGTACTTACCAATAGGAATAGGCAGTGCAGCTTGGTGCAGACAATTAAACTGGGTTTGCGCTTCTTGCGGTGCTTTATCTTGATCTGCAAACTTATCGGCTATTTTATCAAGTTCTTCTTTAAGTGGTTTATCTAAAAATACCGATTCTGGCGCAAAACCACGCACTAAGGCCAAATAGCGCTTAGCAATGGTACCTTCAATAAATAGCTGGTTCATATCGCGAGCTGCTTCAGAGCTCAGTGCAAACAGCAATACGCCCGACGTAGGTCTATCGAGCCTATGTACTGGAAATACATGTTGCCCTAGCTGGTCACGCAACATTTGCATAGCAAACTGGGTTTCGTGTTTATCTAAAAACGAGCGATGCACTAATAAACCTGAAGGCTTATTTATAGCCACATAATTTTCATCTTGATACAAAATAGTCAGCTCGCCATATTCAATAGGCGCTGGACGCTCACTCATTTGGTTCTCCTAAAAAGGTATCAAGGGCTGTTAGTAATTCAATTATGTCATCACTCCCTGCTTTTTTCACAAGTGTCATTTGCGCCATAGGCGCAATAGCAAAGTTACGTGGCAGTGGTTGCTTGTGCGTTATTAATTGTTGTATTTTATCAATAAATACAAATTGTAACCACTGCTCAAATGCCATTGTATCGTGACAAAAAGGAGTATTTGAAAGCAGTGCATCAGCGTCTATTGGCTCACTTTGCCAAAGCTGATGCTTTTGTAAAAGTGCCGTTAACTGCACTAAATAAGTTTGGGTTTGCTGGTACATAACCACCCTCTTTTATATATGTAATGCAATTATACCCTGTTCCCTCATAGGCGGCTATGGCGTATAATTGATGTAATTTTGCAGTAAAAACAGTTGAGAAAACAATGAGTGATCAAATAGCTACATTAGGTCAGCTTTTAGATGGTGCGGGTACTCAGTGGCGTGCTTTTGATATTGGCAGGCATATTACTAAGCTTGATAAAAAACAATTTTTAGCTATTGAACAAGCTCAAGTGCCTTACCCTTATCCTCTTGCTGGTCATGCTTGGCTAGCTATTCAATTTTGGGATACTAAAGCCAGTAAAGAACCTTATGTATGGTTTTTAAAGTTTCCACTAGACGAGCAAAGTATACTTGTAAGTGCTAGTCGCGATCATTTTGCTGATATGATTATTCAAGCCCTAGGCACTAAAATTACAGGTGAGCAAGCTGATGGAAAACTTGATAATAACCCTTATGTTTTTACGCCAAACGCAAATAAATTAGCGGCATTTAATGCCCAAGTAAAAGTACTATTAAAACAGCCTGCGTCGCAGTATTACGAGCATGCACAATTATACTTTAGCGGTAAAATTGGTTTTGATAATTGGCAAAGTGTTGCACTGCAGGGTATTGCCGATTTTGCACTACGCTTAGACAGCGATACAAACTTAAGTAATCTTCAAAAAGCATGGGCGCATTTACCCATTGAAGTACTGCAACCACTCAGTGCCATGCTTGAACACGTTGAAATACCAACATCAATGAGTGAGTTACTTGTTAATTACACGCAGGCCGCAATTAGTAACAACGACACAGTGGCTATAACCGCAGCACTAAGATCTGCATCAAAAGGTCAAGCTCAAGGGCTATGCACTCAATTAGTTGATAATGTATTAAGCTCACCAGTGGGACAAGACTCTGATGTATTATTAACAATAGCTGGACGGTGTTTTAAGCAATTAGAGAACCCTGAACGCTTACATGTATTTATGGATAATTGCGCACATCATCAAAAAATTGAAGAATTGTTTCCAAGTATTTTTGCTGATTTAGTTGCAATACCGACTATTCGCCCGCACTTATTAGGCTTATTACGTAAAGAAAATCGTAGCGAAACCCTCGCGCGTGCAATTGGAAGGTTATTCTCTTAAATGGCAAGTTTATGGACGTTCATACTTATTGGTAGTGTAATTTACTTATTTTGGCTTAACCGAAAGGTTGCTGAAGCGGCGAACGTTCATGCTAAACGTCAAAGTGAGCAACTGCAGGTGCAGTTGATGAGTGTTGCATGCACAAAACGCCGCTTTGGTTTTTTAAAGAACGGCAAGCCAGGCATCAAAAGCGAATTTATATTTGAGTTTTCAAGCGATGGTGAAAATGCTTATCAAGGTGTGTTAATTATGGAAAATGAGTTTTTGAAAAGTGTGGTTGTTCCGCCGCATAAAATATAAAGCTTATACCTTAAAGGAATTTGTTTTGATTTAATAAACTTAATTCAGCACAAAAAACTAAGGCGTAACTAAAGTTACGCCCCAATTGGACTGCATCCTGCTAGATATCCATTATCTTAAATCCGTATTATCATCCCCTGAACGAGTAAACAACCTTGTTTACCCTCACATTGCATCCTGCAATATCCATAGCCACCTTGGCAAACCCACGAAATCTATCGTTTGGCTACATACCGTAGCATCATCCTTGGTAATCCTTTTAAGTAGCTCCTGCCACTTATTGCATCCTGCTATGTCCACTTGCCATCTTGGCAAACCCACGAAACCTATCGTTTAGCTACATCCCGTAGCATCATCCCTGGTAATCCTTTTAAGTAGCTCCTGCCACTTTTTGCATCCTGCAATGTCCACTTGCCATCTTGGCCGTCCTGCGTAAACTAACGCTCCTGCTACTTCCTGTAGCGCCATCCGTGATTATCCTAAAGTAACTCCTAGCTACTAAGTGCTTCATGCACTTCCTTATTCTTCCTTGTATCCGTTTTAGCTTATCCTTTATGCTTCCTGCTAGCGTCTGCTATGTTGCCTATTCCGTATCCTTGGCAGTTACTCAATCATTGAGCTATGTCGTCTTGACAAAGAGAAGTTTAAAGCAATCAGGGGGGAGAAATAGGACTTAACATTAAATAAATAAACGTCACAAAAATGAAAAATAAAAATAGACTTTAAATAACAATAGCTTGAATGAAAAAAGGCTACTTATTAATAGCCTTTAACTGAGAATGCTCACGACAATGTAAGATATATCTCACGGTCTTATGTCCGTTTGGGCGCATTGGCTTACATTATAATTTTAAATAGTTGGCTCAATTATTGATTTAAACAGTAACTCGCCCTCTACTTGGTTAAAAGTAAGGTGTTTAAATGCTTCAAATTTTTCGGTTTTAAAAAATTCAATGTGTTCTTTGCGCGTTACAAATACAGCCATCCCCGTTGACTCAGTGTTACATTTAACTAAATCATCAAGCCCTCGTAGTAAGTAACGACCAAACCCTTGCCCATGAAAATGCGGATCTACGGCAATAAAAGCTAAAAAGTAGTAATTGCCTTTCTCTTTAAGGGCATCTCTAATTGTTTGTTCTTTATCTATTAATTGATTTGTTTGTAAGTAGCCCGCACTCAGCATTAATTTTAAACGCCAGTGCCAATAACGCTGCGCTTGTAATTGGCTATTAGATTCAAATACACACGCTACTGCTTTTAATTTATCGTTGCGGTATAAACCAATTAATGGCTGCTTTTCTTGCCAAAAACTACTGAGCTCTTCGCGAATTAATGAGCGTAATTTTTTTTCGTAAACTGATTTATTTTCGTCATTGTAGCTAAGCATGTTTAGTAATACAGGATCGTCATGGTAAGCCTGATAAATTAAGCTCGCTGCAGTGCTAATATCTTCTGCGGCTAAATACTGTACGCTGAACGTATCAGCTGGTGTGGTTACACTCATTGTATTTCCTTTATTATTTTAGCTATAGACTGTTTAACTTTATACCTAACTATATACCTAAAATTATTAACCGTAAATTCAGCGAGAGTTTAACTAGCTAGGAGTAGAGTTAGTCCTTAGAATAAGTTTTCATTTAGTTAATACCAATTGCATTAAATGAGTGTTCTATTATAGCGCTAGGAAAATAACACAATAACAAGGCGAAAATTATGACATATAGTTGTTCTATATGAATAATTTTTAACGCAGTAAGTGAGCTATTTAATACGCTAGAATGGTCATGTTTTTAATAAAACTGGTATAAGGAGCAATATCATGGATACGACTAAACACGACATCAATACACTATTTGCACAACTTGGATTACCTAATTCTGATGAACAAATAGATGCATTTATTGCCTCACATGAATTAGAAGACACAACGCTACTCCAAGAAGCTTCTTTTTGGGATGAAGCACAACAGCACTTTTTAGCTGAATCGCTTGCACAAGACGGTGATTGGTGTGAAGTAATTGACGAGTTAGATGTACGCATTCGTCAAAGTAAGTAACTTTATTTAATGTACCCTCCCTTATTTATTGCTAACATAGCATCTGCGCAGCATTTATATGCTGCGTATTTATTTTATTAAAGAGTTATATATCTAATGAATTCAGTTGTATTTGATGCAATTAAAGCCCTTCTTGATGAAGGCAAAACCCCTACTGTAGCACTAACTAAAAGCCGTTTGGCGCAACCGGTTCCTATGCCGATGATTATTGCAGCAGTAAGCCAATATAAAAACAATCCTGATTCAATTAATAACTTCATGAGAAACCCACAGCAGTCAGATAATACTGAGCTTAAAACAAGTCAATTAGATAGAATTGAGCAAAAACTCGATAAACTTCTTGCGCTGCTAGAACAAAAATAATTTGAGACCATAAATGTTCGTTGTTGATTTAACTTTTGATTGCTACCAAGACACCACCTTAGAAAAAGCCGAACAGGCAATAAATCGCTTAGTAAATGCACTGCGTTTTAATGGTCAAATAATGGGTGAAGAGTTTCCAACCGTTTTAAAAGACGGCTTTTTTATTACCCGCGTTATGTGCCCGACCGAAGATGCAATGCACCCGTTACATAACAGCCCGTTTGTTAAGCACAGTATCGAAAAGTTACATAGTGCAGGGCTACTTGCGCCAAAAGTGAAAGTGATTGGACAAGATATTCATTCCAACGGCGCTGATTGCTGTAAAGAACCATCTAGTTATATTTTATACACAACCTATGTACATACGTGTAGCCCGCTTTATTGTGGTGATGACTTTTTGCCTGTGCCGCTATTTCGTATTCCGGCAATTGCTAATGGTGATTACAAAACACTTATAAAATGGCAAGAAGATTGGCAAGCCTGCGATCAAATTCAAATTAACGGCGCAACCCGTTGTGAATTCCCGGCACTTGAAGAAATATCGAGTATTAAAAGCGACTTATATAGACGCGGAAAAGACATAACAAAGCGAATTAGTTTTTTAACTAAAAAGCCAACCTATTATTATTTATACCGTGTAGGCGGCGTAGATAAAGCGTCTGAACTTGAACGAAAATGCCCTAGTTGTAATGGCGACTGGAAATTACCTGAATCGTGGTTTGGGTTATTCGACTTTAGGTGTGAGCCATGTGGCTTAGTGTCTAATATATCGTGGGATTTTCAATAACCACTTTAATGAGTGCTTAAAATCAGCTTAGTGATGACACTAAGCTGATTTATTGAACACGTTTTAAACCTCTAATGCCTTTAAAAAAGCATTAATGTTAGGTGCAAGTACATGGTGTGTTTTTTTGCCTACGTGCTCTAAACATACTTCACCAGTGTGCACCAATACACTCACTAGTAAATCATCTTGATCTGTTAAACCAATAAATACTGTCTCTGGCTGCTTGAGCTTGCGTTTCATTAAAACGTGACCCGTTATATTTTGCTGTAACAAATTAAAGTCTTCTTCGTTCCATGCTTGTAGCAATTCAACT
Source organism: Pseudoalteromonas sp. NSLLW218 (assembly GCF_015864775.1). Taxonomy (NCBI): domain Bacteria; kingdom Pseudomonadati; phylum Pseudomonadota; class Gammaproteobacteria; order Alteromonadales; family Pseudoalteromonadaceae; genus Pseudoalteromonas; species Pseudoalteromonas sp. NSLLW218. Next base: position 64,895 of record NZ_JADYWO010000007.1, read on the forward strand.
TGATGCCCATCAATACTTGCTGAAATGCTTCCACCGTACATATTCCCATATAGCTCGCTAAGCTCTTTTGGAAACTCAAGCTCAAGTGCACTGGCTAAATCATTAAGCGAACCTGCAGGTTGCTGACGCGCGCCCTGCCATTGAATGTTACCTTGCTCGTCAACCTCACCAACTTCACATGGGCTTGGCCATTGATCGTCGTGTGTAATAAGTGGGTACTTTGCAGTGTTTTTAAGGGTATTTTCGCTAAATTTTTGATGAAGTTGTTCTATAAGCAATGCAACAGACATACTGTGAAACTCATTTAAATTAGATATAATGTTCCCATTGTAACTATTTAAGAGCAAACATGACAGATTACAGCAATTCTCCAGACCTTAAAGGTAGCGTATTAGGCCAATCTACTGAGTATGTAGATGTGTACACGCCAAGCTTGCTTTTCCCTATTGCGCGCAAATTAAATCGTGATGCTTTAAATATTGACGAAGCAGAGCTGCCATTTAAAGGCCAAGACATTTGGACAGGTTACGAGCTTTCATGGTTAAACATTAAAGGTAAACCCCAAGTTGCCGTGGCCTTATTTACCTTTGAGTGCCAAAGCAGCCATATTATTGAGTCAAAGTCGTTTAAACTCTATTTGAATAGCTTTAACCAAACCCGATTTGAAAGCATCGATGTAGTAAAACAGCATTTAATTGATGACTTATCAAACGCGGTTAACAGTCCTGTCAAAGTGACTTTATATAATCCTGATGATTACAATTGCTTACCGTGTACGGCGCTACCAGGTGAATGTATTGATGACTTAGATATTGAAATTAATAATTACGATATTGATGCTAATTCACTTAAAGCAAAAAGTGATAACGTAGTAACTGAAACGCTCTACAGTCATTTACTCAAGTCAAACTGTTTAATTACCTCCCAGCCTGACTGGGCAAGTGTGATTATACGATACACAGGCGAGCAAATATGTCGCGAGTCGTTACTGCGTTATTTAATTTCGTTCAGAACGCATAACGAATTTCATGAGCAGTGTGTTGAGCGTATTTATAGCGATTTAACCACGCAACTTAATATTAAAGAGTTAGAGGTTTACGCGCGTTATACTCGTCGCGGCGGGCTTGATATAAACCCGTATCGCTCTACGCACTATAACGATACGCCATTTGCCGTTAAAATTAATCGTCAGTAGGTTATTTTAAACTGGAATATTAGGGTCTGTTGACCTTTCAAGGTTAAATTTGCAGCAGTCTATTTAGTATTTAGGCAAGGCAGAGCCTAAGTAGTGTGGTTGTTCCCCATAAATAGGCGATAACGTAGCATTAATGCCAAACAGGAGTTGCCCAAAGGGTTCTGCCTAGGGGCTATTCACTCTTTGTTGCTCGGTTTTTACTTATTCTTACATGGATGTAAGCCAGTAGAATAACGCAGGAGCAGTTATCGAGCCCACTAGGTTACAAACCTCGCGCCGCGATTAAATAGCCCCTAGATTGAACGAATTTTAATCCACAAAGATCAACAGACCCGAGTATTAAAAAAGGAGCCTAGGCTCCTTTTTTACATTCTTTAATTAATACCAATTCCATTAAGTATGTGATCTAAATTTTACGCAGAAAAAACAATTCAGTTCTAGACGTAAATTGATGTAAATGGTTGTTCCCTTTGTGAAATTTACAACAAAGAAATGGGTTGTTTTAGCAAGTAAAATAGATCAGCTATTTATTGGAATTGGTATAACTTCGCGCTTAGTAGGTATGGGCATACCACACACATCAACGTAGTTATGTGCTTTAACAAACCAAGGTTCAACACGGTTTTTACGAGCACTGATTAAGTTTTTAAACACAGCTGAGTTTGTTTTCATCACTTTAAATATACTTTTATCGCTTTGGACATCGCCAAGGACTTGTATATTGGTAATTGGGTTAAATGCTTTTCCCTCAGTTGGCGTGCGCGCTAACCGGTTAAAATGCTCTATACCTTCGAGCACTCGACCAAACACCGTAATATTTTTATCAAGGTAGCGCGGGCCTTGCCCTATCGTTACAAAAAACTCCGTGCTCGCACTATTTATATCGTTATCGCGCGCCATGGCAAACACGCCACTACAATGCACTTGCCATGTTTGCGTATGTGCTGAGTTTTGAGCTACTGCAAAGCCGTTTAAAAAGCCAGTAACTGGTGCATATCCGTCGCCATTTAGCTCAGTAATTAAAAGTGGCTTGTTTGTTGTTGAATAAAACTCAGCAGAGGCTGTTCTATCCGCTGTTTTAATTAATTTTTTACCCGAGCTGTCGCCACCTTGCGCTACAAAACCTTCAACAAACCGATAAACGCTGGTATTTTTATAAAACCCTTCTCGTGCTAACTTTTTAATGTTTTGAACGTGCTTTGGGGCAAGCAGTTCATTAAGCTCAATGTACGCATCGCCCGTTGGCAGCGTTATCTTTAAAATATTTTGAGCGCTCACTACTCGCCAGTCATTGTCTGTTGCACTAGCAATTACTTCACTCGCGCTCAATAAAGGTAGCTCTTGATTAACAACATCATTGCCAAATTGTTGAGCACAACCGCTTAATAAAACACTAAGCAGAGCTGGCAATATAATTTTTTTCATCACTCATATCCTTATAATTATTATAGTTTTGGTTATTCCCAGTCAAACTTATATAGCACATCAACATTTTGGTATAGGCCGCTCGTTATTTCTATGTATAACTGTGAAAGTAACTGATATCGCACAGCCACCTCACTGAGCGAATCAAATACACCCACGCTATATTTAACTTGTAAGCTGGGTGCTACGTAACCTGATATTTCTACTTTGGTGCTATCGCCACTACCAGATGAGCTTAAACTTACATCTGATAACCCAAAGGTTTCACCCACCTTAGAAACAACCCCTTCGCTGCGGCTAACCCCTTGAGAAAGTAATAACTGTGTGAGCATGGCATCGCTTGACGAACTTTCCCCGTCACCCAAAGGTTGGCCATTAAGTAAATATGCAAGTGCTTGAGCTTGATCCATCGCAGGCTCAGAAAATATTTTGAGCGTTGGTTGTTCAACATTTCCCGTGAGCGTGACCCCTGCAATGACTCCATTTGCAGTGGTATCTGGGTTACGTATAGCTTTTATATTCAAAAATGGTTGTTCAATTGAGCCGCTAAAACCGACTTGCCCGGTGCTGATTATTAAGTCTTGCCCAAAGGCTAAGTAAGTACCTTCAATTAAGTTAAGCTCACCTGTGGCTATAATTGGCGCCCCCTGACTCATTTTTATCGCTAAATCACCCGCAACTTTTGATTCCAAGCCAAACGATTCTACTTTTACATCGTTTTTAACAATCACTTTTAAATCTATGTCGTAATCAAACGGGACTTTTTCGGTAGCTTCAGTTTTTTGATCAACAATAATTTCATCATCGCTAACTTGCACCGCCCCCTCAGGGAGCTCTTCAATCATTATGCGACCGTAAGGCACAACTACCTCACCAACAAGCTTGAGTGCATTATTAGCCAAACCTATTTTTAAGTCTGGCGATACTTTAAAAGTAACTCCCTGCTGCGCGCGAACATAAAACTGCTCGCCAACTACCGCAACATTTACAGCAGGCTGCGCACCTTGCCAATCAACATCACCGGTGAGGTTTATTTTACCGCCCTGATTGTCGTTTAAGTTGCCTTTTATTGTGGCTGTTGTTTTATCAAACAATACGTTTATGTTTGATTTTTGCAGCGCTATAGGTAGTTGCTCGCCCTCTAAACTAATATCGCTAACGTTAAGCTCGCCATTTAATAAAGGATCTTTCAACGTACCTGCTAACGCGACTTTCCCGCTAATATCTCCTTTTAACTGCTCGAGAGTTTCAAGAAATGGTTGTAAGTCTGAAAGGAGTATTTTATCTATATTAATGGTGCCATTAAGCGCTTGAGTATTTTGTATATCGTCGATATTAATTTGTGTATTTATTTTACCAAGCACACTTGATTCTAAGTTAGCTTCAAGCTTGCCAATTTGAGAATCCGAAAATGCACTGATACTTAACGTTTCGATAGGTAATTTGAAACGATCTTCATCAGAGATTAAAACCGCAGTTAAATCGCTAGAATCGATATTTGCACGTAATGTTTTAAGTGCACCGCCATGCCAATTAAGTGCTACATCGCCAGCAATATTACCGCGAGTCCGAATATTATCAGGCAAAAAGTGCTTAAGCTCTTCAAGTGCTAAGTTACTTAATTTTGCATTTAACTGACCAAGTTCTTTTGTTTGAGCTAGCGTGTCTATACATAATTCACTTTGCTCAGATGCCCAACAATGCGCGCTTACATTAAAGTCGCTGGTTTGAGTATTAACCATAATGGCAATATTTTTAGTGTTACTAAAGCTTAGCTTTTTATCACTAAGTGTTATATTGCTAAGCTCGCCATTCCAAGTGGTATTATTAATTTTGCCATTAACTTCCAGCTCTACACTGCCTTGCTCGGCATCTACTGATGCCGTAAGTTGGTGATCAGTTTTATCGCCGCTGGCATCAATTTTAACGCTATTAATTTTTTGGTCGGCCACAAGCGCCGAACCAACACTTACCGATATATCCGTTTGCCAATCGGCAGCGGTATCTAACTGCCCTTTTACTGATAATTTATTAATGTTTATTTCATCAAAAATAAAGCGATCTAGTATTAACGCTAAATCAACAGAGGGCGTTAATCGCTCACCTCTCACTTTTAAATTTGCGTTGCCATCAGCAGTAAATGGAATATTAGCTTTTTCATCACTTTTTAGCGTTACTTTGCCATCAACCTGCCAAGTATCATCAACTTGTCCGCTTAGTACTAACTTATTGGTGCCGCTACTTAAATAAAAGCTATCAATGTTCGCTTTTAACGTATTGTCGAGCTTAAAGTTTGAAGCAAATTCTAGTGGTACATCGTTAAGTAATCCGCTTAACTTTGTATTATCCATTTGTAGCTGCCACGCATCAGCTGCGGCATTATACGAGCCTTTAAACTGCCCCGAAATATCACTAGTGACAGCGTCAGTTAAGTACTGCGCTTTTAAGTTAGCAAGCGTGCCGTTAAAGCTAGCCTGTATTCCTTTTTGCCAATCAACATTGGCTTTTATAGTTGCACTGCTTTCGTTCGCTTTTATGCTTAGCGCTTGTAATGTTGCTTTGGTGAGACTGCCTTTTAATTGGGTCTTTAAGTCAACAGCTGGGTAAGCGCCTAGTTGGCTATTCGCCTGCAGGCTAAGCTGATAGTCGTCAGCATTACCTTGTGCGTTAAGGTTAACATTTCGTACTTTAAGCTCATTACTTTGTGCATCAATAAGCCACTGCTTAATTTTGCCATTTAACTCAAACGGGTAGTTTTTTTGCTTTAAATTTGCTGTTGCCGTTAAATTAAGTGGATATTGCCCCTGTGTTTCTAAATTTAAGTTTAGGTTTGATAAGTCGCCACCTAGCTCCAAGTTAGCTTGGTGTTCATCACTTTGTAAAACAACACTCCCTTTTAAAGGTAAGTTTCCTGCAAGCTCAGCGTTAAGATGTGTATTGAGCTGCCACTGTTCATACTTTGCTGAGAATGACTCTAAATTAACAGCCGCATCTTCTACATTTAACCGCAGCGCTATATTTTCAATAATATGCTGGGCTTCGCCTTGTTCTATCGTAACTTCAGCTATTTCAAAGTCCTCAACGACTAAATCAAGTGGCGAAGTAAATTCTATATTAGGCAAAGCAGGTAGATGCGTTAAAGGCGCTTGAGCATTTTGCGCAGTTTGTGTTTTCGCGTCTTGTTCTTGCTCTTTTAAAGCAACCAGTATGGTAGGGATATTCAGGCTTTTAACCGTGAGCTTAGAGCCCTCTGCTTTTGCTGAGAGTTTAAAGTTATCCACACTTACGTTTGCGCTTGGATGCTCTAGAGTAAATTTGTTTATCGCAATATTTTTTACAGCAATATTAAAAGGTAAGCTGATTTTTTCAAGCGGCTCTGTCGGGGCTTCTTCTTGTGATTCTGCAGTTTTTGGTAACGTTAAATCTATAGATTTAGCACTTAAGTTATCTATACAAATCCCATCGCATTGCCACCAAAACAAATCAATTTTCAATTGTTGAGCATTAAAATCCAAGCCATTGCTAGTAAAGCGTACATTAAAGGCATCATTATAAATAAAACGGCCATCTTTGATTTCAATATGTAGGCCATCTACGGCTTTGTTTGCACTATAGGCAATAAATTGATTACCGGGTGCGGTAAATAACAAACAAAATAGTGCAACAACTAACGTGACAAAAATAGCACTTACGGCGGCTGTTATCTTTTTTAATACTGACATTAAATTTCTGGCCCTATGGTAATACTTAAACGTGTGCTTTTACTTTCTTTTGTTAATCCCCAAGCGTGATCTATACGCACAGGGCCAACGGGTGTTAAATAACGAAAACCAAAACCAGCGCCTACTTCAAAGTCATCAGAAAAATCATTCGTCGCAGTACCACCGTCAACAAATAAAGCCGCGCGCCAGTTTTGAGCAAACTGATAGTTGTACTCTATTGTACTGGTTAGTAAGTATTTACCACCGATGAGGTCGCCATCATCATTTTCTGGCGATATTGATTGGTACGCAAAACCACGAACACTTTGATCGCCACCTGCGTAAAAACGCAGTGAGTAAGGTACGTTTTCAATATCATCAACTAGCATTGCACCTACATTTGCTTTTAAAAACACTAAATGCTTATCTAAATAAGTACGTAACCATGCATGTTGCATTTGCACCCTAATCAAATTAGTACTCGAAAGTACATCATCTAAACCAAACTCAGCAGATATAAGCCACTGCTCTCCCCAATAAGGAGTCGTGCCGCCTTTTGATTTTTTGCGCGCGTAGCTAATGCCGGGCATTAACATTTCGGTGCTTTCTTCAGGCTCATCACCAATGCGATAAGTTTCTTGGTCACGGCGTAAAAATGCAGTACGCACCCACTTATTCTCGGTCAACCATTGTCGCTGAACTTGCCCCGTGAGTATTTCACTGTAAGTGTCGTTTGTTAGTTCATCTTCTAACTTGTAGCCAACAGAGAAACGCCATAAATCATCATTAGGATCATCAACTGGAATTGTATAGGCCATGGAAATATCTTGCTGTTTTTGTGCCACGTTTAGATTAGTTTCGAGGTAATGGCCGTCTTCTGTGATCCACGGTTTACTCCATTTAAAACGCACTTTGGGTCCTAAGTCAGTGCTATAGCCGCCACCAACTTCATAGCTATTAGCGGGCTTAGGGAGTACATCTACTTTAATAGGAACTTGGCTATTTTTACGTGCTGCAATGTCAGCATAAACACGCACACTTGCGAAATAAGGGGTGCTTGATAGATCTAAATTATAATCAGCAATATGTGTTGATTTATAAGGTTGGCCCTGCGAGAAAGGCGCTATAGAGCGTATGTATTTTTCAGCGGGTGTATTAGTGGCAATTTGTATATTGCCAAACTGATACCTGACTCCGGTATCAATAACAAAAGTAATAACAGCACTATTTTTTTTAACCGACACTTCTAATTTACGTGCTGGCCACTTAGCATCAAAATAACCAAGTTCTAATAGCATTGATTCTATTTTTTTATGGGTTGAGTCGTATTTACCATGATTTAGAACATCGCCTTGTTTTAAGCTGATGTTGTTAATTAATGCCTGTAATTGGGTATCGCTTTGGCCATCCCCATTTAAAGTAATGTTAATTGCTTCTATACGAGTTGCAGGCCCTCGCTCAACTTTAACGATTAATTCACTGTCGTCTTTATCAAACTCAACTTCAACGGTTGGGCTGTAGTAACCAAGTGCTTTGATACTATTTTGTACTTGCTTTTGAGCATAGCGGCGAAGTGTACGGGTTGGCTTCTCACCAATTAATTGCTTGAGGTAAAGGGCTACGTTACTTTCTAAATCACCATTTAACCCTTTAATTTCGTAATCTTCTATGATTTTTTCTGCCGCATAGCTATTTGTCGCAATTAAAGCGATCACAACACACATGCAACGTAAAAACTTAATAAACAAGTAAATATCCTTACTTTTAATATCTTAAATACACAGTTAACGAATTAAGGGCATATTAGCATAGCCATAATGAGCAACACATTAACTTAATGACAATCTAAGGTGATAAATTATGTATTGTATAAAGGTTGATATAATGAAAATTAGTACGCGTTAGGACAATATTTTAGTTACAATAGTGCCTACGAATACAAAATTAATTTTAAATGAGTTTTTAATGCAATTCCCTGATGATGATAACGGCCAACTTTTAGCCGAAATAGCTGCTGCTGGCATTGATTTAAATAAAATGCACCAAGTCGATTTTTTTATCTTATTTGAACAAGAAGCCGATGCTGAAAAATTTGCTAAAGAAATAGTCTCTGATGCATTAGTTCAAAACACTGAGCTTGGAAAATGTAAAGACACTGGCGTTTGGGAAGTAATCACTCAAGTACAAATGGTGCCAGAGCACACCCTTCTTGGACAAGCCGAGCAATACATTGAAAGCATTGCTAACAGCTTTAATGGATACGGTGACGGTTGGGGATTGATGGATGATGACGAGGCTTAATTACCTTTTAATCTAATGTACTCGATCAGTTAAGCTTATCGGCTTAACTGATTTGCTTTTCTAAAATTCCCTTTATAGTCAAATAGCTTGTCTGCCACTTTCCAACCATACTTCTTACTTTTTCGTGCAATAACAAAATCCGGTGGTACTAATTCAAATTGTGCTTTTACTACTTGCTCTGCAGTTTTAAAGTCTATCGGTGTTTGCCCAAGCCCCACGCGTTGACCAAATTGCTTATTAAATATAAATTGCCCGCCTTTATTTGCCAGGTTATATACCTCATCGCAACTTGTACCATCTTCATCAAAATACGTTATTTTAAAGAGCTCATCTTTAATTTGAGTTACTGATAAACCACTACAACGAAGTACAAGTGCGTCTTTTAGGTTTAAGGCATTACGTAACTTATCATCAGGATCGGCCATTACCGCGCCGCAATCGTGGCATTTACGTGCAGCAATATCATTTTGAGCACCGCACTGCTCACACTCTTTAAACCTAAAACGATAATCGCACTGCTCTTTATGCCCATCATCATCTTCTAACAGCCCTTTACAGCGCCTGCCAAAGTGCTCTATTACTTTTCCTGCGGAATCAGTTTTACCCCAAAATATATTTGCAAAACCACAGCCAGGACAAAGTACCTGCACAGGTTCATTATCACTATCGCCTTTTTTATCGCCTACTTCTGGGTGAAATAAATTAAAACCATTGCCGGCATAATCGATTACTAAGCAATCTGTTTTTGATTCAGATAACCTGAGACCTCGCCCCACAATTTGTTGATATAAACTAACTGATTCTGTAGGTCTTAAAATAGCTATAAAATCGACGTGTGGCGCATCAAAGCCGGTCGTTAGTACCGATATATTAACTAGATACTTTAATTGCTTAGCTTTAAATTGCTTAATGATTTTATCGCGCTCAGTGTTTGGCGTATCACCTGTTATAAGTGCGCTTTGATGAGCTGGCAAGTAGCTTAATATTTCCTGAGCATGCATTACCGTGGCGGCAAAAACCATAACACCTTTACGCTCTTCACTGTATTGAATAACTTGCTGTAATATAGCTTTCGTTGCGCGCTCACTGTTTTTTAAAAGCGCATTCATATCATCAGTCTTATATTGCCCAAATGCATTGCTATCTAAGGACGAAAAATCATAATGGCTAATCGCTGCATCAACTTCGTTTGGCGGCGTTAAATAATTATGTTTGATCATATACCTGAGCGGCAATTCAAAAATACAACTTTTAAACGGACTTTCTTGAGTACCTTTAACAAAGCCATGATAATGATGATGGTATATCCACCCCGTTCCTAGCCGATAAGGTGTTGCTGTTAAACCCAATACTTTTAACTGAGGGTTATATTCTTTTAAACTGTTTATTACTTTACCGTACTGACTTTTTTTATCCCCATTTACCCTATGGCATTCATCAATAATAAGTAACGAATAATGCTCATTTAATTTATTTAAATTACGAGAAAGTGATTGCACACTAGCAAACGTTACTTGATGGTTTAATGACTTTTCTTTTAAACCTGCTGAAAATATACTCGCCTCTAAACCAAAACTTTTATATTTTTGCGAATTTTGCTCTACCAACTCTTTTACATGAGCAAGTACTAATATTTTTTGCTTAGCAATACGGGCAAGTTCAGCAATAACAAGGCTTTTACCTGCACCAGTTGGTAGCACAATAACGGCAGGATCATTACTCTTTCTAAAGTGTAAAACGGTGCGTTCTACGGCTTCTTGCTGGTAAGGTCTTAGTTTATAGCTCATGGGAAAACAAATAGGTTTGAGTAAGGAGATTTTAGCAAATAATAGCTGGGAGTTTTAAACTTTAATTATATTTTATTGAGGGGTAAACAAAAAAGAGAAGCCGAAGCTTCTCTTATATTTAGCTTTAGGCTAAAAATTTCTCAAGCTCAACACCTTCAAACGCTTTAGGACGACGGCCACGGCCTGTCCATTCAATAGTCTCACCATTAAGTTCCATACGGTACTTAGGCTTAACTTTGGTACGTTTGTCAGATGCTCCATCTTGTAAATCTTCTAGCGTAAGTCCTTTTTCTTTTAAAAGATCCAAAACTTCCTGTTTCGCTTTTTGCTGCTGGGTATATTTTGAAATTGCATCATTGATAAGCTGTTGAGCTTTTTCAAGATCCGTTAATGATGCTGTTTTAATAAAAGATCGGACTTCTTTCATTTATATCTCGCTAAATTGTGTGATTGGAATTATTTAATTATTCTTTTTTAGTATAAGGGTATTTTTCAGGAATGACTATTACAAGATATAAACTAAATAACCCCTCTATTAAATATACGCTATTAGTCTTACGTTATTAAATTAGGAGTAATTTAATATAAATTGCCGATGTATAAGGGAACTTCATTTTATAAGATATATAGTCGATAAAAACACTACTAATCCGTTGAATAATAAATGTCAGCTTTTAGTACAATAAAGCAGCTAAGAACTTATATGTAATTTGCAAATATCATTACTTCGACTCAATTAAAAAATCACATTATTTATTCTTAGTGTCAGGTGAATATAATCGGAAATCACAAAGTAACAAGCTTAAAAATGAAGTGGGCCAGTAAGCACATACAAACTATAATTTAAATTTTAAATAGCAAACCAAATGCAAAAAGGTCAGAAGCATAAGCAACTGACCTTTTATTATAGTCGTCAGCGTATTAAAGACGAAACATAATCTATAAACGATTTTTAGAAGTTTTGTTCAACTTTTAAAAATACAGCTCGGCCTAAAACATCATATAATGATGTTGAAGCATCGCGATAACCTCTAGTGCCATCGTTTAGCTGAGGCGCTTCTTTATCAAACACATTGTTCACACCTAGTACAAACTTACCATTCCATTCATGGTTATATGATACTTGGATATTGTGTTTAATATAGCTTGGAATATCAGCTAAGTATGTTACACCATACTCCTCATTGCCTGAGTCTTGGTCGCCTATGTAGTATGTAGTCCATGCTGCACCAAATGCATCATTTGTCCAATCAAAGGTAACATTACCACGAAGCTCTGGGTACTCTTGCAGACCAGCGTAATCGAATGCGTCAGCACCCTCTTCTGTTACTTCTTCAAAGTCACTTACATAACTTAACTCACCTTTAAGAGCAAAGTTACCAATGCTAGACTCAAACATGTAAGCTGTTTTAAAATCAAAACCTGATGTTTCTAAACTCGCCATATTTTGGTCAAAGCTGTACATTACATCAATACGACCTGTATTTGGATCGCGAACTACTGCAGGGTTAGAGCCATTGTCTTGCTCGTCTTTTAATAGGCGCTCAACACTTACTGCTGCGATTCTATTTTCTAGCTTGATATTATAGTAAGAAAGCTCTACAGATAAGTCATCTGTTACATTCCAAACAAAACCTGTTGTAAATGATTCACCTTCTTCTGGCTCAAGATCTGGATTACCACCAAACCAAGTTTTATGTTGCTGTGAAGCATTTGGGTTACAGTAAATAGCATCAGAACCTGCATTGCCTTGCGTATCACACCAAATTGTATCGTAAGCTTTTTCGAAGCTTAGCGCCTGACTAGAGAACATTTCGCCCATGTTAGGTGCACGGAACGATTCACCCCAGCTAGCTCGAACTAATAGCGCATCAGAAGGACGCCATGCAACACCAATTTGAGGGGCAACATTATCGAATGTTCCTGATACAAATTGTGAACCAACGTCACCTTCTTGCTCGTATTTGTCATATCGAACAGCTGCTTTAATATCAACATTGTATGGTAGGTTTACTTGTAGCTCTGAATATACAGAAGTTCTGTCACGCTCTGCATTAACATCATCACCACCTGAACCACCTGACACTCGACCTGAAGCCGATTGAGGGTCACTCATTTGTTCAAATTCTACTTGCTCAAATTCAGCACCGACTACGCCAGCAATCGAAACATCACCATTATCAAACAATAATGTAGATGCTACTGTATCAAATTGAGTACTTGTAAAACGAGCTTGATACACACCTGTGTGAGCGGCTTGGCCATACAAGTCTTTCATGCTGCTATCCCAGTTAGCAAAGCTCATTCCTGATGTATTAAAGATATCATATTCGCCGCTATCAATTAATTTCTGAACAACATCATCATTTATAAGATTTGTATTGAATGAGTTAGTTGTAGAACGGCTGTGTTGTACATTAAATTCCCAGTCAATACCATTTGCAACATCTACAAAACCGACTAAACCACCTAAGAAATCAATACTATTAATTTCAGTACGAGTATCTCGCTCACCAATGTTAGCTGAGCGCATGTATAGAGTTAAATCTTCGCCTACAGGGTTTAAAGGATTATCAGCCAACATAGTTGGTTGATTTGTAGATACAGGTGTACCTGCATAGCGAGAATCAGTTTCAGAAAGTGATGCACTTGCGCGTCCGCGGAATTTTAAGTTATCAGTGAATTCATAATTGAAATTTGAAAGCATTGAGTTCTGAGTAGTATCACCAAATAATTTAGTTACTGCACCATAGTTATATAAACAGCGAGTGCCTCCATCAACCGTGTTATTTGATTCTGCACACATAGTAGGGCTTGTAACCCAACCACTAGCACCATTACCATTTGGAACTGAGCTAAATGACGAATAATCAGCATAAGTCTCATCATTTAATTTCCAAATATCTCTATCGTATACTGATTCAGCATCATAATATTCATAAGTTAGTGTAATATTACCCTTCTCACCAGAGTAACCTGTACTTACGTTAAAACGATTTGTATCACCACCTTCAGCACTAGGTAGTTCAGTATCATATGAAAAACTTAAACCGTTAAAGTCTTTTTTTGTAATAATGTTAATAACACCTGCAACAGCATCTGAGCCATATACAGCAGAAGCACCTTCACGAAGAATCTCAATTCTTTCTACTATTGCCATTGGAATACGAGAAGTATCTGCGGCGGCGCCTGAAGACGAACTTGTACCAGGCATACGGCGACCGTCAAGTAGCACTAATGTGTACTCAGCCCCAAGGCCACGCATGTTAATATTACTTGTTGCTGCTGCGCCGTTACCGTAGCCAGACATACCACGCCATGAACCAAAGCTATTTACAGAAGTATTATTTAAAACATCAGCAACTGATGCTTCACCTGATAATTGTAGATCTGCAGCGGTAATAACAGTTACTGGTGATGATGTTTCCATATCAACTTGTTTAATGCGAGACCCAGTTACTTCTATACGCTCAACTTTTTCTTTTTCTGCTGCAATAGAGCTTGCAGAAAAAGTAGCGGTTGATACCGCACTAAAAGCGATAGCTAAGCGAACTGCCTTTGAGATTTTATTATTTAACATTGGATTATCCCTAGAATATTTTTTTAATTATTTTGTTTTCAAAACGGTCTGCAATTCATCACAGTACCTATTTCGGTTTGAATAGTAGTCCCAACCTAACCAAAAGGTCAACACTCTGACAACGAAATAAACACATTAATTTACAACAACTTAAAGAAACAAAAAATCAACACATTGCCATATCCTCACCATTAACCAAAGTGCAATATTCCCCTTTTGGGTTCATGCTAATAAAATAAAATTAAATGTAAACAAACCTTGAAAGTGAATTAACATTTGTAGATTATGGTGTTCCTAACAAACAAAGGAATTGCTATGAAAACCTACTCCGCATTTATTTTTATACTTCTTGTCTCTTGTTCAGCTTTCGCTGACTTAAAAGAACTTCCGGAAGAATTTTCAGATTTTAGTTTGAACAGAGACATTACTATCTCTTACGATGACCTAGACACTCTTCTAAGTTTTACTGTAATTGATACTGGAGCATCAGATCGTTCCAAACTAAATTCTCAGGCCTCTATCGGCACAAGAATGAAATCGCATAAAAATAACGACACAGCATTAGAGGCAAATCGTTTCTTCTTTGAAGAAGTAACAAAATCAGAGATTAAAGATGGTTTTTATAAGATTAGAGTTAGCCTAGAAAGTCTTCCAAATGAAATCTCACTTAACGAACTCAGCCTTGATGAGCAACTTGCTTATTGGTTAAACCTTTACAATACGGCTATGTTAGAAAAACTAATCACACACTATCCTATTCGCGATACAGAAGATTTACTCTTTGGCAGCAATTCAATTTTAGAGGATGAGTTTTTAAATGTTGCTGGCCACAAACTTTCTTTAAACGATATACAACAAAATATTGTTTTTAAAAAGTTTGGTATAAAAAAACCAATAGTTATGTATGGGTTTTATCAAGGAAATATAGGAAGTCCTAACATTCGTGCCGAAGCATATAAAGGAAACAAGGTTTATCATCAGTTAGTTGAAAACGCTGAGGAATTCGTCAATTCAAACAGAGGAACTAGTATCAAGCGAAAAAATCGCCTTTATGCCTCTAAGTACTATGAGCAAGTTAAACCATTATTCGAAAACTTCGAGAAAGATTTACGAGAACACCTAAAAGACTATGCAAACCCGCCAATGAGCTCTGATATAAAATATGCTAAGAGCTTTAAAATAGGTATTGAAGATTGGAGAATCACTGATATTTATGGCACAGAGCGAAAGTTTGGTGGCGCAGCGTCAACAAACCCTGCCGCCATGCTCAATGCTGTTGCAAATAACTCATCAAAACCAATAGGAGCTGATGGCGCAGGTTCAGGACTAGGTGCTGTTAACATAAGCTTTTTATCTAATTCTATTTCGGAGAAAACGATGGACTTTGGCCGCTTTTCTCCAGAAATGCTCGAAAAAATTAGAGCTCTCAAGCTAAAAGAAACTGATAATAGTGGCTCTGTAAAAATAAAAGACCTTTAATAAATTTTATTATTTAACTTTAAAAAACACCCTGTTAACATGGTACGAAAAATAGGGTGTTTTATGTCTAACTTTCTTAACTCTGCGCTCGCTGCTTATAATTCACGCCAATATAACCAAGCTATTCTTTTTTTAAACAAATGTGATATTAAAACTGTTGATTGGTATATTTTACTTGCCGCTACATATAGCGCACTTAACCAAAATGAAAATGCCGAACAAACATATTCTTACGCAGTAAATAAGTTTCCTTCATCACTCCCTCTAATTGAAAACTATACAAACTTGCTATGCAGAACTACTAAACATTCGTTATGTTTAAACTTTTTAAAAAACACAAGATATTTGGCATTAAGCAAAAAGGTATCTCTGAATTTTATAGAAAGCTTGATCAAAACCAACCAGTTGTTACAAGCAAAAAAGGAACTTTCTAAAACCGTATCTGATGAAACCTTAAAAGAGAGATATCACTGGTTAAAGCTTGAATTACTAGAACGTTTGGGTGACTTAGAATTAGTTGAAAGCTATTACCTCTCTTTACCTGCCGATTTAAAAAATCAATTTTTATTTAAATATAAACGTGCTTGTAATTTTCGCAATATGGGTAAATTCGACAATGCTTTAGATATATTTTTAATGCTAAGCGATAAGCAGAACAAGTATAGCCCCGAGGTTAACTTTTTGATTGGCTGTACTTACTATGATTTACTAAAGTTTGAGCTCTCAGAGCAGTATTTAAAACGATGTCTTGAACAGGCTCCTAACTATATACCTGCGCATGAGTGTTTAAATAAATTATACTGGGATCGTGCAAACAAATCAGCCCTTATGAGCTCCTACAATAGTACATTCTTAAATCATGCTAAAAACCCACAACTAGTTCAATCACAACTAGCTCAGCTTTTACATTTTAAAGATTTTAATCAAGCCCTTGATGTATCTTCACAAGCAATTAGGCTCTTCCCTGATAACTTAGACATAAAACATGCTCATGGCATCATTTTAGGTAAGCATGGGCAAAGTGATAAAGCATTCATTATATTAGATGAGCTTGTATCACAGGCTCCGCAATCAGCAAGATATAGTGTAGATTTGGCAAACTACTGTATTGAAAATTTTGAATATAAAAAAGCAATATTGCACTTAAACATTGCAGTTAAACACAACCCTTTTAATCAAGAAATCTGGGCTTATTTATCCACAGCTTGGCGCTTAGCTAAAGACGATAAATATCATTGGTTAACTAATTACGATATGTTTGTTAAAACAATGGCTCTACCTACGCCTAAAGGCTACAAGTCGTTTGACTCTTTTGGGAAGGAACTCAAGGAACTATTACTTACTTTACACACTAAAGAACAAGACCCGCTTGATCAAAGTGTTCGAAGAGGAAGTCAAACTGAAGGACACTTACTCTATCGCTCAAATACGTTACTCTCATTATTTAAGCAGTCAATGGAGTCATGTATATCTACTTACTTAAATGATTTACCAGCAGATAGTATGCACCCATTAACGGCAAGAAATAGCCTAAACTTTACTGCCAAAGGCAGCTGGTCAGTAAAACTAGAAAATGGAGGATATCATGCCAATCATATTCATCCTCACGGTTGGTTGTCAGCACCCAGCTATATTTCTATACCTGATGAAATGAGTAAAAATGATCCACTTAAAAATGGCTGGTTAAAGTTAGGAGAAACATGTCTTGATCTAGGAAAAAGAGAATCAATAGATCGCGAGATATGCCCTGAAAGTGGACAAATTATCATTTTTCCTAGCTATATTTGGCATGGCACAAATGAGCTTAAAAGCGATAGACCTCGCTTAACAATACCTAGCGATATTATGCCAATTGGTTAATCTAGTTGATTAAAATTCAAACTAGTGCTATAAAAATAAACAAAAACAAAGGATTGATCATGATAAAATGCTTGCTACTTATAATCGCTATTGTTTTTATTCCAGTGAAAGCTGAAGAATTCTCTTTACCCGAAGAGTTTTCAGATTTTGGCTTAAATAGGGATATAAGCATATCTTATGAAGACCTAGACCAACTCCTAGAGTTAACCGTTATTGACATGGGTTTATCTGATAGGACTATTCTAAAACCAATAGTAGGTAATGGCACAAGGTTACGATCTAATAGAGACAGAGATACGGCTTTAGAGGCTAATCGCTTTTATTTCGAAGAAGTTGTAAAATCGGATATTAAGCTAGGTTTTAAAGTAATTCGCCAAAGCCTAGAAAAAGTACCTGAAGAAGTCCCTTTAAACGCATTAACCTTAGATGAGCAATTAGCTTATTGGCTAAACTTATATAATACAGCCATTATTGAAAAGTTAATTGAACATTACCCAGTTCGAAATGCAAAAAAATTACTCGAAGGTGAAAACTCAATACTAAACGATAAATTTATAAATGTTTCAGGCCATACCTTGTCACTTAATAATATTCAACATGATATCGTTTTTAAGAAATTTGGGAATAAGAAAATAGTAATGTATGGCTTCTATCAAGGGATAATCGGAAGTCCGAATTTACGTAACGAAGCTTACACAGCTGATAAGGTATATAAACAACTTTCAGGTAATGCTGAAGAGTTTGTAAACTCCAACCGTGGCGTTCAAGTTAAAAGAAATCGTCTAAATGTTTCTATTTTTTATGATCAAGCAAAAATTTTATTTCCTGACTTTGAAAACGATCTATTGAAGCATATTTTAAACTATTCCGATTCTTCTATTGACTCGCAAGTAGAAGATTCGGAAGAATTAATTCTAGCTATTGAGGACTGGAATGTAACCGACATATACGGCACTGAGCGCTCATTTGGTGAGGGTAATGCCACCAATAAAGCGGCCTTACTAAATGCCGTAGCAGCCAATAGTAACGTGCCTGGTGCAGGCGCTATGAACCTTAGCTTCCTAAGCGATATGTTATCCTCTAAAGTTAGCTCTCAATCTCGCTTTTCACCTGCAGTATTAGACAAAATTAATAAGCTTCGTCTCAAGAAAAAAATCAATAGTAGTAGTGTTAAAATAAAAGACTTACCCACTAAATAATTAAATTGTATTCAGCGGTCTATTGAGTGCTGAATACTCTCAGTGATTAATCTAATACATTATTAAACTCTTCAAAATCAGAAATAGATAAGCTTTCTTTAATATATCTACTGAAATTTTTATATCTTCCCGATGAAGATGTATAAAGAGGCTTTCTCACCTGCCAAACACTAGCAGTACTTACAATACTTTTTTGTTGATGAAATAAACCGCTTTCACCTTGATATTTTACGCCTAAAAATTCGAACAGAGGCAATAATACCCCCTCGGGCTTTGAAACAAGTTCATCATAATTGACTGTAAAAATATCATTAGGATACTTTTTTAGCCAATGTGCTTTAACACGCTGCTGCGCTTTATGATAGTGCACTGTATCATTCAGTGCGGTCGCATAATTCAAACTTGGGCCTAAATGTTGAAAGTAAGCTGATAAACTGTTATCTCTAATATCACGCTGTGTCCAAATAACTTTTGCTTCAGGGTACATCATTTTAATTATATCAATGTATAAGTAGTTCTCAGGCCGTTTATCAGTAACAAGACTACTTTTTCCCGCTCTTAACTTTAATTCTTTCTCATAACCTTGCTGAAATAATGTTGAGTTAACCGTGCTTGACAGCACTTTAGGCTTATCAATTAGATTGAATAGTTGCTTATGTAAGTAATCAATCTCTCCTCCATTACTAATCACCTCAGAAGTGCAAATTATTTGTTCTATTAAGGTTGAACCAGACCTAAACATGCCACAAATAATAATTGGAACAATATCGCCAGTCTTACTTTTTACGTTACTAAGCTCTCTTGCTAGTGTGCTACTTACTTGGTGTTCAATATCAACTCTGTTGTATTGCGGGATATATTTTCGATTAAAACTATTGGCTTTAGTATAATAAGACCATGATTTTTCATAATCTTTGCTATCATCAAAGGCTTTCCCAAGCGCATAATACATATCAGCTTTTAACACATCATCTTCTGTAGCTTCTAAAATAGATAGGCTTTTTAGTTCGTATTCTAACGCTTCTTTTTTATTAAATGTTTGTATATCAGCAATTCTCGCATGCGCCAGACCATATAAAGGATTTATCTTTAATACCTTATTAAAGCTCTTTAAACAGTTTTGCTTATCACCAAGCTGCTCATATATATTAGCAAGATTAAAATAGGCATTAATTTTATTTGGTTCAACTGTAATTGCCTGCTGTAAATAATTAGTCGCAGTCCCATAATCAATTAAAAGCTCAGAGTAGACGGATGCTAACTCCACATAAGCGGTATATATATCGTGGTAACCAAGCTCGATAGCTGCTAAGAAAGATGTACTTGCAAGAATACCATTGCCATCTTTTTTTGCCATTTCACCCAATTGAAAATACGACATTGCGCTATCCGGTACTATTTCAGTGTATTTTTTAAGTAAGTCTATTGCTAAAGAGAATTCATTACTGGCGGCATATAACTGACAAAGAGTATTTACATAATCGAATTTTTTGGGGGCTATTGAAATGAGTCTTCTACAAACTTCCTTACTTTTTAGTAAATCGCCTTCATTCATAGCTACTTTAAACAATACAGCTAGAGCTTGCTCATTAACCTCAGGGTTGCCGCATAAATCTTCTAGAATGGCCTTTCCTGCCACAATATTTCCACTATTCAATTGCTGTATTGCCAACAGTAAACTTTCTTTTGCCGATTTCATTTTTTCCCCATAAAAAAAGCGAGCCTAAGCTCGCTTAATAATACATTAATTAATTCAAATTAGAATTTTAATGAAAGGCTCGCATGGAAGTAACGACCTAACGAATCGTAGTAACCAGCAATAGCATTTGCGTTTGTTGATAATGAACCACCAACTAGAGGTGCTTCTTTATCCATAACGTTGTTAACACCTACTAATAAAGACGTGTAATCATTAATAGTAAATGTACCTTTAAGGTCAATATAGCTTTGTGAGCTAATACCGTCGTCTTGTACTAATGTATCAGCACCAGTGTAATCGTTTACACCGCTGAAGAAACGCCATTTAGCAGTAGCTCTCCACCAGCTGCCAGTATCGTAGCTAGCTGATACAACATGACGCCATTCTGGTTGAGGGAAACAACCGTTATCTAATGAGTCAACACAGTCATATACTTCACTTACACCAGGAATATTATCAAATTCCTTAGTTAACATGTAGGTACCAATGATACTAGTTTTTAATGTACCTTCAGCAATTTCCATATCGTAGTTTGCGCTTAAATCGATACCTTCGTAATGGATATTACCTAAGTTAGTATTTGTAGCAACAACTTGGCCAGAACCTATCCAAAGGCTACCACTACCAGGTGTACGGTCTACGTTATCACAAAATACAGCCGCGCCGCTTTTACCACATTGTGTAACTAGAATTTCTGGGTCAATATTACCAATCGCGTCTTCAAGTTCAATATCCCAGTAATCGATTGAGAAGTTGAAGTTTTCAAATGGGTTACCAACAACACCTAAAGTAATAGTATCAGCGATTTCTGGAGATAAATCTGGGTTACCACCAAACAGAGCATTATATTGATCCGCAGGGCTCTTACCTACATTGCCGTACTGGCTTGCAGAAACACCTGTATTTGCACACTCAGCTGCTGATAAAGTTGGTGTACCAGCACATGGATCTGTACCTGCCCATAAACCAGTGCTTTGTTGAGCAAATAACTCACCATTGTTTGCTGCACGAACTGCACGGTTGTAGCTTGAACGAATTTTCCAATCGCTAGTTACATCCCAGTTCATTGCCACTTTATAAGTCGGCTCAGCACCTGAAGTGCTATAGTCTGACCAACGGTAGCCTAATTCAACAAGTAAACTTTCAACTAACGGTAAATCTTCAACGATTGGTAGGCTAAGCTCACCAAACACTTCACGTACTTGATAACCACCATTTAAACTCTTAGTAGTACCACCTTGGCCAAGTAATAGACCTTGTGCGTATACTTCATCAGCTGTTCTACTGAATGTTTCTTCACGATACTCTGCACCAAATACTGCAGCAACTGGGTACTCTGAAGATGGAAGTGAGAAATCGAATTCGCCAGTAACAAAACCACTTACAATCAATTGCTCAGTAACACCGTTCAAAATTGCCGTACCAGTAAGTGACTGTGCAGCTTCTTCAGTTACACCATCAAACTGAAAAACATCATATGGGATACAACCAGAAGTCGCGCTACAATCTTCACCATTTGCTGATAAAGCGGTGATTATACGCGGACCAAAGAAATCATTTTCATATGCTGAAGAAGATGAAGTTGAACCGTATTGAGCAAATGCTTCGTAAGACCAAAGGTCGTTAATTTCGCCTTTACTACCTAATACTAAACGGAAAGAGTTATGTTCAAGGCTGTCTGCACGAGGGCCACCTTCAACGTTACGCTTACCAATATAAGTTGCAAACTGATCGCCAGAAGTCAAACCAAAGCGCTCAGTTAGTTGTGCACGTTGTGTATCATTTAGTAATGGGCTATCAAAATCAATCGAGTAATTATCATTAAAGAACGTACCAGACTCAGCAATTTGCGCTGTAGTGCGGTTACGCATAAACATTGCTTCCATAAACGGACGGAAGCTATCATTGATTTCGTAGTTAGCAAACATGCCTAATGTATGACGTTCATCAGGACGCATAAAGTGGTTAATTGGCGCATAGTTATATGTATTACCAACTGAAGGAATAAAGCTGCTATCTTGACCTAGAGTCCAGTATTCGTATTGGCCTTCGCCAAAATCTACAACACCGTCAGCATTAGGAGCTGAGATATAGAAGTTAGGGTTAACAGCATTACCTGAACCGCCACAAGCTGTGCCAGCTGCATTTAGAGCACAAGATGAGTAATCACGAGCACCTTGGCGTAATTCGTTTTGTCTGTTGTAAGTAAAGTAAGCTACTGCATGGCCCTTACCGCTATCGAATGCACCACCTAAAGTCGCAGCAAAATCAAATGACGCACCATCAAGACCAGTATTACCTTCTTCATAGTCAAAGCCAGCATCATCCATTAGGCCTTGCATGTATTCATTATCGTTATTATGTTGGTAAGCAGTTGTACCTACATTAACTTCAAAACCTTCAAACTGATCGTTCATTACAAAGTTTACAACACCAGCAACAGCGTCTGCACCGTAAGTAGATGAACCACCACCAGTCATTACATCTACGCGTTTAATTAGCGCAGCAGGAATTTGGTTAATATCAGCTGATTGTGTGTATATACCACCAGCTTGCATACGACGACCATTTACAAGAACAAGAGTACGCTGAGGGCCCATACCACGTAAATCAAGCGTTGCAGTGCCCGAAGCGCCATTTGATTGGAAAGAAGTGTTAGACGCTTCTAGTTGCGGTAAACTATTCATCATGTCTTCAACACGAGTAAAACCTGCAACAGCAATTTCTTCTGCAGTTGTTACTTGTACTGGGCTAGCTGTTTCCATATCTGTACGTTTGATACGTGAACCAGTAACTTCAATTCGTTCAACTTTATCAACTTTTTCTTCTTCAGCAGCAAAAGAACTTGCTGAAAACGCAGCTGTTGAAGCTGTACCAAAAGCTATCGCTAAGCGAACAGCCTTAGAAACTTTATTATTTAACATTTGATTCTCCCAGAATACTTTTATATTTTTTATATTTTTTTACGATCACTACTTGTTAACAAATAGTAATCATACGTTATGATAATACCAGCAGCACAACATGGTCAACATATAATTAACTTAATGTTAATTAACAATGTATCCACAGTTAAAATTATTACAATTTAAAATCACAACATTTACATTGTAGTTGTTTAACAGCACCATTAGTGCATTAAATAAAACTACGGAAGGGTGTTTAAATTCAGGAGGGTTAACTTTTAGCTTATAATCATTTAAAAGAGAGAGGTTTGGGAGTTCTCTGATAGAGTCACTTGCATTGCACTAAAAATCATTTCGGCTATTGGGTCTAACTGTTTTTTTATATACAAAGAATAATTCAGTTTTTTATTCGTATTACTGAGCTCTGGTCCATCAAAAGTGTACACATATTCTATAATTTGCCCTCGTTTCACCTCAAAGTTTGGGTTTGAGGCTTTATATTTTTTAACAGCTTGGACATGAGGTGGTATATTCTTTTGATATTCAGTTAAATTTTGCCCTAATCTTTTTCTGTAGATTAATTTATCGTCAAATTCTCCGTTTTGTAAACGTCGAGAATAAGAATTAACTAATTCCACTAACAGACTTATTTTATAATCACTACTAAATAAAGCCTCAAACAATTCAACTTGAAACTCCTGAGCGAACTCAGTCCAATCACTTCGAACTGCTTCAACACCTTTAAATACAAGCTCGTCGTGATTTTTATAAATTTTCTTACCTACATACCGTTTTTTAGAGCCCATAGTTTTCCCCCTAATTGTAGGCATAAAAAAGGGGCTGTATAAGGTCTCAAATTCAATTTCCAAAAAGCTCTCTAAGTTGTGGGTCTGATTTATTTCTTGTACCCACTGTTGATTGATCTTAATAGCTAATTGTTTACCAATTTCATAACATTGAAGTGTGTCTAAATTGTCATCTAAAGTAATAAATATTGAATCTGTATCACCATAAATTACATTGTGCCCGCACTCCTCAATCCACTTTTTTGTAGTTTGCATTATATCGTGCCCACGTAAGGTTATTGAACTTGAAAGGCGTGGATCGTAAAAACGACATCCTCGAGAACCAAGCACTCCATATAAGCTGTTCATAATAATTTTTATAGCCTGCGATAACATAGGTTTTTGGCTATCTTTTGCTTCTTGCCTTGTTACTGATAAAGTTTTTATAAGAGTTGGTAAATGATTTTTATGTCTTGAAAAAAGTGCATTATTATATCCTGGTATTGCATCTGTTGGATTTAGCAAACCCTCAATTAAACCAAGAGGGTCAATACAAAAAGTACGCATAATTGATGGATATAAGCTTTTAAAGTCGAGTACAACTACATTTTTATAAAGCCCAGGTTTTGAAGACATTACATAACCTCCTGGACTATCAAAACTTAAGCCATGTTCTCCTAAATTGGGTGCGACATAACCACTTCGGTGGAGTAAGGGCAGATAAAGGTTAACAAATGAAGCTACCGAACCGCCCATTCTATGAAGTTCAAGCCCCGTCAATTGACTCCTAACAACAGCAAAATCAAGTAAATTTAATTTGTTAAAAATACGTAGAACAAGTACACAATCTTGTCTATTGTATTTGGCAAGGGATAACTTATCATCATTAAATTGTCGTTCAATTTCTGCTAGCTGGTCACTTGAACTGATGAACTTTTTCTCACCAAGCTCCTTAGCTGCTACATTTGACAGGCTAAAGCTGTCATAGTGATAGGTCGCATTTTTTAACGTGTCTATCCCATCTATAACAACTCTTCCAGGTATAGTTAATCGAGTATAATGACCTACTCGTAATTTTATTTTTTCGTTATTACGCCCAAGACGCAATTCTATACCTAGAGTTTCAGCTCTGGAGTTAAGAACAGAAAAATCAAACTCAATAACATTCCAACCAATAATAAGATCTGGATCTGTTTGGGCTATATAATGCTGTAATTTATGTAAAAGATCGATTTCATCAATGCACCATATTACTTCAATTGCATCATTATATTTAATCGGACTACCAATCATTAAAACACAATCTATGCCATGACCGACCAAACCTATCGAGAATAATACCCCTTCTCCGTTACATTCTATGTCTAAAGAAACTGTTTTAAACTTAGGACTTACATCGGGGTTATTTTTAAATTGGCAATTGGTTAACAACCTATATCCGTCTTTATGTGTAATATCTCCTCTCACCCATATAGAGCCTTTAATAAATCGTTCCATTAAAAAGCGATCTATAGGTCGTATGTCATCTTCGTATGTCACAACGGCTTCTAAGCCTAGAGCCTTTAACGCATTGTAGTAGTGCTTAAGTGATTTAAAGTAGCAACCAGCCACATTACCTTGCTGGAAGTTTTTTAATTCTACTGGGACAATGTCAACAGAAACACCTGCGCACTGCAGCACTTTTTCTGCCGTCGTTTTATCCGTTAACTTGATAAAAAAAACAACTGACTCTGGTATGCTAATTGTCTTTAATGGCCCTTTTTCAGTTAAAAGCCAAATAACAAAACTTACGCCCAAAGTTGAATCGACTGTTTCTGTAGAGAGAATAAACCCCGAGTCTAAGTGCATTAATGAAATAAGCCTCGTAATAAAAAACAACAAAAATAAAATATGTAAAGCAGGTTATATTTTATTTCTTTCTAAGTTAGTCTTAAGAAAAAATAATATGAGCATTCAATGAGCCCTTCTGAAATCATCCAACTCGCTAATAATCTACTTCAACAAAACAAGCTTCAACAAGCTAAAAAGTTAATATTACCTCTAATTCAAAGTGCACCAGAACACCATCAAGCTTGGCAAATATTAGCCCAAATACATCGACAACTAAAAGAGCAAGAGCAATACCAACAAGCCACAAAGCAATATGAGATGATTGCTTGGTTTAACCAGCGTTTAGATAAAGCGAATCAGCATCTATTAAACAAAGAATTAAAGCCAGCAGAAACCATTGCCCATGAGTTGCTCAATCTTGTTACGAATGAATACCGTGTTTTAGTGTTATTAAGTAAAATAGCTTTTCAAGCAAGCGACTTAAAAACGTATTTGGCTATTACTTCTCATAATATAAATATAAACAATACAAAATCAGCCGCTTATGATGCGCACATTGAAGCATTATTTAATACAAAGCAATATTTAGAACTAATCTCCTTTTATAATAGGTCGACCACATTAGTTACTTTACTACCAAAATCCCAAAGTTTACTCGCTGCTGCCTATGTAAAAATGATGGACTTCAAAAATGCATTTCTAAATTACCAATCTTTGCTAAATAAAAATTATCACCCCGCATATTGCAATTTAAGACTTGGGAACATAGAAAAGATAGTTGGAAATAATCAAAGTGCGATTGCATTTTATTGCAAAGCAATAAAACTAGCTCCTCATATAGGTGAAGCCTATTGGAACTTAGCAAACTTAAAAACATATACTTTCACTCAGCTAAATGTAGCTAATTTAGAACAGCAGATAACAATAGACTCAAATAAATTAAATAAAGCACAACTTCACTTTGCTTTAGCTAAGGCATACGAACAGCAAAATCGATACGAAGATGCCTTTTTACAGCTAAAAATAAGTAACGATTTACAAAAGTCACTTACTCCTTACATTACTAACGACTTTAATGAACGCTGTAAAAACTACATAACTAAAAAAGCTGCCAATGAAGTACTTCCTTTAAGCGAGAGTGAAGTCCAGCTAATATTTATTGTAAGCCTGCCAAGAAGTGGCTCTACACTTATTGAACAAATACTAGCATCGCATAGCCATGTTGACGCCAGCTATGAATTATCAGAAATCAACTCTATTGCAGTAGAGTTAGAAAACCTTCAAATAAAAAGCAACGTACCTTATAAACTAAGTAGTTTGACTCAAGAACACTTGGCAGGATTAGCCAAGCGCTATTTGAAATTCATTGAACCTTTGCGCAATAACAAACCTTACTTTATTGATAAACAACCAGTCAACTTTCAGCATATTGCTCTTATCAAAACTTTGTTCCCTAATGCAAAAATAATCGATGTACAACGTGACAAAAAAGCAACAGCATGGAGCCTTTATAAGCACTCATTTTCACAAGGTCATAGTTATAGCTATGATCAAGAAGATTTAGCTCACTACATGAATGAATATTACAAGTTGATGACGCACTGGCATACCGTATACCCAGACGAAATATATACGATTAATTATGAGAACTTAGTAAATAACTTTACCGAAACGGTTAATGCTTTATTTCAACATTGCAATTTAGTAGTGGAGCAAGCGTGTTATGAGTTTTATAATAATCAACGCCCTGTTTTAACTCCCAGTTCAGAACAAGTACGTAAACCCATTTACAAAGAAGCGCTGACTGATTGGAAAAACTATGCAAATCATCTTACCCCACTGCTTAATAGGCTAAATTAATAAACAAGCTGCTTGTAGTTACACCCTTATAACTCTAAAATCCATAGCACTGTAATTATATACATACTTTAGGTAAATCATCCCATGCTTTCTGACTCACTAAAAAAAACAATTAGGCAAGTACACCAGCATGTGGCTAGTAACCTAAACGATTATCGCCCTCGCAGCAGCCAAAACTACCTTGTAGCTGAAATAGCAAAAACCCTTGCAGGCGAATACCATAAAAAGCAGCGCATATGCGTAATTGAAGCTGGCACCGGTACAGGAAAGTCTCTTGCCTATTGTTTAGGCGTATTACCGCTTGCCTTAGCGCAAAAAAAGAAGCTAGTTATTTCTACCGCAACCGTTGCATTGCAAGAACAATTAATAGCAAAAGAACTGCCATTTTTTAAAAAGCATTCAGGTCTCGACTTTAAATTTGATTTGGTAAAAGGTCGCCATCGTTATATTTGTGCCCACAAACTACATAATGCTGTAAACGGCGATAGCCAAACACAAATGGACTTTATGCCAACGCTTACTTCACCACTGAGCACAATGGAAACCAAGTGTTTGAATGAGCTATATAACGCCTATGTGAATAAAAAGTGGCAAGGCGATAGAGACAGCTGGGCCGATACTGTACCCGATAGAGTGTGGAACTTAATAGCCTGCGATAAACATTCATGCCAACGCCAAATGAAGGCGCATCAAACGTGTCCGTTTCAGCTTGCTCGTAATCAATTAATGCAAATGGACGTGCTAGTAATTAATCACTCATTACTACTTGCCGATTTAGACTTAGGCGGTGGTAAAATTTTACCAGAGCCCGACAATACCATTTATGTAATTGATGAAGCGCATCATTTAGCACATATAACACGCGATTTCTCATCGGCCGCAGCAACGATTAAAGGCACAATAGAATGGCTTGATAAGCTCACCAAGTTTAGCGGGAAAATGGCGAAGGTTTTAGTGGGGCAAAGAGCTATTGGGCAAAACTTTAAACTTTGCGACAGTATTAACGATGCGAATAAAGATTTAAAAGTAGTTCGCGATATTCTTGATAATGCCGACTTTGAATACTCAAAAGACGATACTTATCGCTTTGAGCACGGTGAAATCCCAGAATCATTGCACAGTAAAGCGAAAGACATAAGCGAAGCCACGCAAGATGCACTGCGCTGTTTAAACAAAATGCACGACACCCTTACACAAGATGTGAGCGATGGCGACATAAAACCTTATGTTGCCGACCCCATATTGGGCGAAAGTGGCCAATACATAAACCGATTAGAGCAATTAAATAAACTGTGGTTTAGTTACGCTAAAAAAGGGGAAGGTGCTCCTCATGCACGGTGGATAAAACGCCTTGAATACAAAAGCCATCACGATCACCTATTAAGCGACTGCCCTATCGAAGTAGGTTACTACCTAAAAGATAAATTGTGGAGAGAATGCGCAGGCGCTGTTTTATGTTCGGCCACATTAAGCGCGTTGGGTTCGTTTGATCACTTTGCCTACGAAACAGGACTTGCTAAAGAAGAAGGCGTTAAATTTATAAAAGTACCTTCTCCATTTGATTACCCCAAACAAGCCACTTTACGTATTCCGGTATCAAAAGTAGAACCAACCGATAAAGACTTTAGTGACCACTTAGCTAAAACATTACCAGAGTACATAGATGATAAAAAAGCGAACCTTGTACTATTCGCTTCTTACTGGCAAATGGACCACGTAACAAAGTTTCTTAGAACAAAAGGTTTTAACTTATTAGTACAAGGTGAAATGTCGCGAGAAGCATTGCTTAAATTACACACTAAAAATGTAGACGAAGGTAAAGGCAGTATTTTATTTGGAACACAAAGCCTTTCGGAAGGTCTTGATTTGCCTGGAAAATATTTAGAGAACTTAATAATTACTAAAATTCCGTTTGCGGTACCTACTTCGCCAATAGAAGAAGCGCAAGCAGAGTTTGTACAAAGCAAAGGTGGCAACCCGTTTTTAACGATTACCGTACCAGACGCCGCAAAGAAATTGGTGCAAAGCTGTGGTAGACTGCTGCGAAAAGAGAGTGATGAAGGCTGTATTACTATTCTCGATAGACGCTTAGTTACTAAGCGATACGGTAAAGCCATGCTCGACACCCTACCACCATTTAAAAGACAAATAGATTATTAATGTTTGAACTCGCACTCGATCCAACAACCTGGGCTGTTTTATGTGCTGTTGCACTTGCCGCAGGTTTTATAGACGCTATCGCCGGTGGCGGTGGCATGCTAACTGTGCCCGCTTTATTAACTGCAGGCTTACCCCCACATTTAACATTAGGCACCAATAAACTCGCGGCTAGTTTTGGCTCCTTAACAGCTAGCTATACATACTATAAAAAGAATTTATTTAGCCCGAAATTTTGGGCAGCCTCCATCATAGCTACTGCAATAGGTGCATTGATAGGGACTGTTATTGTTGATCATTTAAGTATCGATTTTTTAAACAAACTACTACCCATTATTATTATTTTAGTTGCCGCCTATAGCTTATTTGGTAATTTAAGTACCACAGAAGGCGATGAACTGCCTAAACTCAACAAAGCGATGAAAATAAAGCAATGGCTACAGGGTTTAGCATTAGGCTTTTTTGATGGTTTAGCAGGCCCAGGTACGGGTACTTTTTGGACTGCTTCTAATGGCATGCTTTATAAAATGAACCTGCTACTCAATTGTGGTTTAGCGCGTTCAATGAACTTTGTTTCTAACTTTATATCGCTCATTACCTTTGTAGCACTCGGACATGTAAACTTTTTACTTGGCATTACTATGGGCTTTTTTATTATGCTTGGTGCATGGATTGGAGCGCATTCAGCAATACGGTTTGGTAGCAAATTTATTCGCCCTGTATTTAATACTATGGTTATACTTTTAGCATTAAAGCTAATTTATGAGGCTTACTTTTAATATGCACCCTACAGCTTTAGATAAACTACGCCAACAAGTTGCAACGCTAAAACAACAAGCTGAGCAATTTGATAAAGCTAAACTTTTTTCTAAAAATCGTTACATGCAAGCGCAACCTAGCTTGTTTGACCGCGCCGTTTTTAGTACAAAAAGCATGAACCTAGTCGATTACGTAATAGAAATAGAAGACGAAGTGTCACGATTACCGCCAAGTGAGCATCGCCATGCTTATACCTACGCGCTTGAACGTATAGGAGCTCAGGTACAAGCTGTATTCAATGTTATTAAATCAACGCCTATTTGGATTAAAGAAAACAAAAGCCATTATAAACCTCGCCCTAAGCAAACTGTTTATAAGCACGCTGTACAAAAAATAATGCAATCATCGCATGAGCTTTACGACGAATTAAAACAAAACCATGAGTTTGAACGCCGTTTAGTACTCATGATTGAAGAACGTAAAATGCAAATGGATAAAGCCTCGCCAGCTAAAGCACAGAAACTTAACCTTGAAATATTAAGCACACACGCTCGATTAGGTCGCTGCAGAAAAGCAATTTCTGCCACCGAGGACAAAATACAACAAGTAGAAAAACAGCAGCTGCGTTAAGGCGCACTTTACTATGCAGCTTTATTATCATCCATTTTATTCAGACCTTATACTCCCAGAACGTCATCGATTCCCTATTCAAAAGTATAAGTTACTTAAAACCGAAATAGAAAATCTAGGTGTTTCGGCTATTCACTTTCAAGAGCCTAAAAAAGTAACCGCATCTCAACTTGCGCTATGTCATAGCCAACGTTATATAAATGACTTTTTAAATGGTACGCTAAGCGATAAAGCGATTAAAAAAATGGGATTCCCCTATTCGCAGCAACTTGTAGAGCGTACTCTTTTATCAATTGGCGGGAGTATTCAAGCTGCTGAAGCGGCTTTTAGTCACGATCTAACCTTCAATTTAAGCGGTGGTTATCATCATGCCTATAGCGATTTTGGCAGTGGTTTTTGCATTTTTAATGATTTAGCTATTGCAGCAGCACATTTAATAAATACAGAGCAAGCCGACACTGTTTTAATTTTTGATTGCGACATACACCAAGGCGATGGCACAGCGCAAATCACTCAAAACTATAATCAAATTATTACCTGCTCAATTCATTGTGAGCAAAATTTCCCGCGTAATAAACAACAGTCTACTTACGATTTTGCATTACCTGCTAAAACAACCGACACTGAATACCTTGCTACAGTAAGGCAAGCACTCGATTTTTGCGTGCGCATTCATTACCCTGATATTATTTTGTATAATGCAGGCGCTGATATTTATACTAAAGACGAGTTAGGCTTATTTGATGTGTCACTGGATGGCGTATATAAGCGCGATTTTTTTGTACTTAACTTCTGTAAGCAACATCAAATCCCACTAATGTGCGCTTTAGGTGGCGGTTATCAGCGTAATTTGAGTTCACTAATTAATGTTCATAAACAACTATTTAAAGCCGCTATCGATTTATAGTAAGCCTTAGTATAGACTCAGTTAAACGGATTATTTTAAAGCGGTGGGAATATGCGATTACACGAAGATATACACAACTATTACGAAAAGATTGTAGTTGAAGAAATCATCAAACTTAAACTTGATGAAAAATATGGTGAAGATGTAATGGCTGACTTTTGTTGTACGGTACTAAATCAGCTCCCACCACGATATATTCGCTACGATGTAGATATGGCGTTTTATTTACCGCAATCAGAACGCATACATATGGAACAACGTGTGAAAACAGCAATAAATGTCGCCATTAGTCAAATATCAAAAAAGAAAGAGTTAAATGACAAGCCCACTTGATCAAGCCCCTACACATATTAAACTCGCAGTAGATTTAATTATGATATTAGAGCAACACGATGTTGCTCCAGAAGAAGTACTCAAAGCACTTGAAATAGTTAAAAGCGACTTTGAAAAGAAGCTAGAAAAGCTATAACTCTATTCTATTATTTGTATGTCGTGCTCGGTAACGATACCTTCGTGCTTAGTGCAATCAATTTTAACTTCACCAAATGTACGCCTAGGCGAAGTTGAACGACGACAGGTCATATTTTGTGCCTTAACGCCAAATTGTGTTATGTACAACGCAACTGTTTCATCTATTAGTTGTTTTTGCTGCGTAGTCGCTGCACTGTAAAATGCATCGTATTGCGCAGACCAATTTTCAACCCCCGCTTCCTTTGCAACACCTAGCCAGCCCATTCCTAGTTTAGTAGATTGCTCCAAGTATTGGCCTTTCAAAAACATAAACGCCAACGTGTATTGTGCACTTTTATAGCCTAGTCCAGCAGGCTCTTTTAAATAATTGAAAGCGGCCTCAAACTCCCCTTTCCGATACGCTTTAATGCCATTATATTCATTCTTTTTCATGGTGGTATCACTATAAAGGTTGATTGGGCTTGAATTACATCCACCCAACAAAGTGATAAATACCATAGAAGCTGCAGCTACTGAGAATTTTTTCATTCTTATCCTTAATTTATTATTTTTATATGCCGGTTCCGAATATGGCTTACAGTGTTTATAAACCCTGCTATTCTAAAAGCCAATCAGCATAATTAAAATACTATCATGACCTTAGCAAGCTTACTGCGATTATTTTTTCTGGCCGCTATTTGGGGCGCATCATTTTTATTTATGCGAATGGCAGCTAACAGTTTAGGGCCTGCAGTATTAATTGAGTTTAGAGTTGGCTTTGCCGCAGTTACTTTATTTATTGTTACTTTGTATTTAAAACGACGCTTAGCCTTTACTGAACACAAAAAACACTTTTTTATTATAGGCGCGTTTAATTCTGCTCTGCCATTTTTATTTTTTGCTTACGCAGCTCAAACTATAAGCGCTTCTACTTTATCAATTTTAAATTCAACAACCCGTATTGGGGCGCAGTAGTTGGTATTTTATGGACAAAAACAAAGCCCACCAGAAGTATGGTGCTTGGTTTATTACTCGGCTTGATAGGTGTTGCAATACTCGTTGGCCAAAATCACTTTGTATTAAATAGCCAATCAATCATAGCTATAGTAGCAGCATTAAGCGCTTCACTTTGCTATGCCATTGCATCGCATTACACTAAAAATGCGCCAAAGCTTGCTCCATTCGATAACGCTCATGGCTCAATGTGGGCTTCAAGCTTTATGGTATTACCGCTTATCTTATTTATGCCAATACGTGAAGTTCCAACCACCAACATTATGCTAGGTGTATTAGTACTGGGCGTAGTATGTACCGCGCTTGCGTATATATTATTTTTTAAATTAATCGAAGATATAGGCCCAACCTCAGCACTCACGGTTACATTTTTAATTCCATTATTTGGCATATTTTGGGGGCATTTATTTTTAAATGAGCAAATAGGGCCAAATACATTATTAGGCGCACTATTTGTAATTGTAGGCACTATGCTGGTTACTGGTTTTTTACCACGAAAGAAGCACTTAGCTAAAACAAGCTAAGTGATTAAAAGTGTATACTACTTCTTGCGTTAAGATTTACTGCTTATTCACTACTTTGGGATTGCTGAATAAGTAACAACAACTCTGCAGTCGCGGTTGCATCGGCAAGTGCCCGGTGATGGCTGGTCAAATTTAAATTAAAGTGCGATGAGAGATTGCCCAGCGAATACGACTTTAAGCCTTTAAACGCTTTGCGCGACTCAACCACGGTGCACATTTTTGGCATTTTAAAAAAGTGCCCTGCCATCTCGCATTCTTTTTTAATAAAGCCGTAGTCAAAGTTAACGTTATGGGCTACAAAAATACTGCCTGCGAGTTTATCTAATAGCGGCTTAACTATATCGACAAATACAGGCGCGTTGTAAACCATACTGTCGCTAATACCGGTTAATGACGTAATAAAGCCAGGTATATGGCGCTCGGGGTTAACTAAGCTTGTCCAAGTATCAATTACTTTACCGTATTGCACTTTTACAAGGCCTATTTCGGTAATACGGTTACCGCCTTTTAAGCCGCCGGTGGTTTCTATATCAACGATGCTGTAAACACGGTTAGGATCTACAAACCATTTAACCGCAGCAATGTGTACTGTAAAGCCCACATTTTTTAAATTATCAATAGTGGTAAGTTGGTTGCGCCTAAGCTTATCGCCTGGGGCTTTTACCTCTTCAAAATGTACTTGGCCATTATTAATTACCATTAAGTCGGGGTAGCCGTCTTTTAGCTGTAAATAATGTTTGCTCATGGCTGTTAAGTGCGCAATTAGCGCCTTAATAGGGCTGTTTAAAATAAGCGCTTCTAGTGGCTCTAATAAATTGCTACGCCATCTAAACAAGCCGTTAGGTTGCTCAAAGTATTGCGCTGCATTTTTGCATACCAAATTAAGTAATGCTTGCGACGTCTGGCATTGTGCTAAGCGCTCATTTATTTGTGTTTGCTGCGCTTCATAAAAATTACCAAGCCTTAATACTTGTGGATAAATATCAAACTCATTGCATGGAGGATAAGGCGACTCCACAAATAACTCATGCCAAAATACTAAACCAAACAAACTTTGCCAAAGCGTGTTTTCGGTATTAAATACAGCCATACCTTGGCGAGTATAATAATCGTTTACGCCCTGCTCTACTTCTCCTCGGTACAGTTCATCTATTTCTAGCACGCATTGGGTGTCGGCAAGCATGGCACTTAAACGCGAACGTGTTTTTTTATTAAACTTACGCATTAAAAAATCGTCAGCAAAATAAAGTAAATCATCAGTAAGTGGGTTTTCGATAATGGCTTCTAATCGAGCTTTTACCCACTCTTTATTGCCAAATCTGTATTGCTCTCTTATTTGAATTTCTTGTGCTTCGCTATCATCCACGCACCCTTCAAGTAAACTAAAAGCAAGTTCGCTATCAACTGCTTTTAGCTGCCTATAAAGCCTAACTAATAATTTATTTTTTAATACAACGGCTATTGCACCATGTGCAGCTTGCACTAAAACCTGCGACGCTAAAGCAACGTAATCGCTCTCATCTGTTATATTTTTAAATGCTAACCGGTAACGGTTTAATAAATAGTTTGATTGCGCTTCGTCAAGTGTTTCAAAGCGCGACAAGCTCTCGCTGTGCCCTTCGCGCGTAGCGGTTAAGCCTAAGTCTCGCATTACAAAACGATTTTGATGATTCACATCACCACCGCTTAGTTTGCCTGCAAATAAAAACTCAAAATATTCGTAGTAGTCATTGCGATTATTAATTACATACTGGCTATAAAGTGGCGCAAGCTCTTGTGGGCAGTCTTTAAAAAACTCCCGCGCAATATCCACCAGTGCGCCTTTAGCGGCGCTCTTTTTAAAACTTATTTGCTCGCCGTGATTACTTAGCAACTCAACCAAAGAAGGTTTGGTTAAGTGCGCTAAAAGCTGCGAATAATGCTGCTCGTTTGGCTCAAATAAAATATCGGCTTTTTTAAGCGTATAAATAGCCTGATGTGGCGATGTTATTTCTTCATAATTGAGCGATTGCGCCTGAACCAAATAAGGCTTTCGCGAGTACACACGCGCCAACATGCACAGGCTTTGCTCATCAAGCTGGTTAATTTTACTAATAAATTCACTATGTTTAGGCTCAAGTAAATGCATACATTTACTTGTTACAAACTCAATAAGCTCTCTAAAATGCGCTAAATAGTATTTTGCTGGTAATTCTTTTTTCATAATATCGCCACAGCTGTATATAAAAACAGTATCTAGTATTTATGCTTATTATTCAATCTTAAACTTGTAACTAAAACACGCTATAGTGAGCTTATTAAAACAAATTCATTAAAAATAAAGGACTTACCATGAGCGCGCACCCATACGATGTTTTATCACTCAATAACGGCGCAAATATTATTTTTACGCCTTGCTCAGGGCCTGCTGACCTTTCAGGATTAAATTTGTTCAATCTAGGGGGGATTTAATCGCGGCGCGAGGCTTGTAACCTAGTGGGCTAAGTAAAAGCAGAGCAACAAAGAGTCAATCCCCCCTAGGCAGAACCCTTCGGGCAGCGCATGTTTGGCATTTATACTGCGTTATCGCCTATTTATGGGAAACCACCACACTACATAAGCTCTGCCTTGCCTAAAAACCAAACATGCTGCTGCAAAGTTAACCTCGAAAGATAAGCAGGCCCTAGTACAAAAACACAAAACCTAGCGGATTCAATCGCTACATTAAAAGCTGCTGGCGCTAACATGCTGCTTTCGCTTATACCGCAAAAAGAACTTGAAAAAAACAACGTACAAACAATTAATAGTGAGTGCAAAAAACACGATATAACCTGGTTTCATTTACCTATAAATGACGACGAAGCACCACAACAGCCTTTTACATCACGCTGGAACACCCACAAAACCGATATATTACAAGCCATATTACAAAAGCAAACCATTGCCATACATTGCAAAGGCGGCACTGGCCGCACAGGGTTGGTCGCTGCACTTATTTTAAATTCGGTAGGTTACACAAAAGAAGAAGTATACGGCCTAGTACAAGGCATTCGCCCAAAAGCACTGACTATAGAGCTACAAAAAGAGTACTTTGAGAACTTTGAGGTGTGAGACAGAGGTTGGGGAGGATTTAGCACTATAAATAGTGCTAATAATTCTATTTATAGCCTGTAATGAATTAGCACTGATAAGATTGATCACTTGTTATACAACTCATTTAAACTTTGCCAAGAAATCATTTTTAATACATGCCTTAATACAGAAACTACTATAATTGTTAAAACGCATTAATTGCCAGATGACACCTTGTCCAAAGTCCAAATAAACTGGTTTTTTTGCTTTAAACCAAACATATCTAGGCCTTTTCCACTCAAAGAGGAAGTGTCCTACATGCGTGGATTTAATTATTCCATCTATTTTATCTGAGCTATGTATTTCTACTAACTCATTCGGACCTCGATACTCAGAAATAAAAGAATAAACGAAATGAGTTTTATGATTACTTGAATGAATAGACATATCTTCCATTGATTCATGCAGAGGATCAGGAAGCATCGCACGTAATTTTATGTTTTTCGCTAGATTACGACCATTTATTACCCAAATCATATCCCCGTAGAAATCCTCTCTTGATTTCAACTCAGCTTCAGACATTGGGGAGTTTTGAAATTCAATTACAATATTCTGCTCATTAACAACATCTGCAATATGCTTTTCACCACTTTTATCAAAGTATACTATTTCTTGATTATGATCTTCCCAATGATTTTTCCAATCTCGATGCCATTGGGATTCATTATCCCACCAAGGATCACAACTACATTTTACCTTGTGCGCCCAATGCCATCTAATTTTTGAACCACACTTTGCTACGGTTGGGCTACCACAATATATACAAACTCCTTTCATCTTAGGCAGAGGAGCTTGCTTAAATCCGTCAACTAATGAAAATTTCATAAGTACATAACACTCGGTTGTATAATGCCTCAATCAGCCGCTGCTGGATTGGCTTGTTATATTTATTTAACCAACTCAGGAGCGGGTAAAGTTTTTGTAATACTTTTATTTAGCGAATGATTGTCAAATGCTATAGAAACCATTGAAAGTTTCGCCACCAATTTTTCTCCCTTAAATAGAGCTAAATCCGTTCCTAATTCTGCACCATCAAGATCGGAGAGTGGAAAAGTTTTGTCAATTTTTTTCCAGCCAGATAATCCTTTAAGTAGGATTACTTCACTGTCTATTTTGATTTCGTATTGCCGAAAGCTGAGTACCATCCACCAAGCAAAAATAGATGTTGTAACCAAAGCGAGAATTAACGCCAAAAGTTGTTCATTTGGCGATAACGAAGTATTGCTCTCGCTAAGGAATAAAAGAGCGCCAGCATATATTGCAAAGAATCCGATACAGTTAAATGATAGTAAAAAAATTGATTTAAAAATGATTTGAAAAACTGAGCTACGAATTACAGACATGGTATCTCTATAAATATGACAATTTAATCTACGACATTTGACGCTTTATAAACCGACAAACGACCCTATTTTTTAACGTATTTACCTTATCCACCAAATAGCCAACTGTAAACAATTACTTAATTTCGAACAGATTATGTAATTGCAGAAACACACCCAAATGGGTGAGATCAGTAATATTGCTACAACAGATACTTCCCATACAACGCACATTGCTTATTGAATTCAGCCTGTGTTATTTAAAAGGCGGTGACTTAATTTTAAAGCCTTTAAAAACAGCTCAATATATACCCGCTAAATCGTTATACCCGCACAAATGTATTCAGCCATAGCGCTTTACGATATTATGCTCTTTTATATTTAAATTAACTTTCAGGGCATATAATGACAACGCACACACCGCCTTCCCATTCAGCCAACACAGCTGAAAATACCTCTCTTGTTTACGTGATTTTTATATCGGCCGTGGCTGCTATTGGTGGCTTTTTATTTGGTTTTGACTCGGGCGTGATTAACGGCACGGTGTCGGCACTTGGTAATGCATTTAATTCAAGCAGTGTGGCTACGGGCTTTAATGTAGCGTCTGTGTTACTTGGCTGTGCCTTAGGTGCACTTGCTGCGGGGCCGCTGGCTGATAAGTTTGGTCGCCGTGCAATTATGATCATCACCGCGATTATTTTTGCCATTAGTGCCTTTGGGTCGGGCATTAGCGAAAGCTCTGCGGAGTTTATTTTTTACCGCTTATTTGGTGGTTTAGGTATTGGTGCTGCATCGGTATTAGCGCCGGCTTATATTGCAGAGGTTGCGCCACCAGCACTACGTGGTCGTTTAGCTACATTGCAACAACTCGCTATTGTACTGGGTTTGTTTGCGGCGTTTTTAAGTAACTATTTAATTGCTGATGCAGCAGGTAGCGCGCAAAATATTTTAATGCTTGATACAGCCGCTTGGCGCTGGATGTTTTGGGCTGAGCTTGTGCCTGCAGTATTGTTTTTAGTGGGTGTATTGTTTATTCCTGAGTCGCCTCGTTATTTAGTGGCACAAGGTAAAGTAGCCGATGCCAAAACGGTATTTAGTAAAATATCGAACGACAATGTTGATGCGCAAATAAGCGATGTTAAAAGCTCTTTGCATAGCGATAAAAAGCCAAGTATTCGTGATTTATTTATTGATGGCAGTAAAAAAGTACACCCAATTGTTTGGGTGGGTGTGGCGCTGAGTGTATTTCAGCAGTTTGTGGGTATTAACGTGGTGTTTTATTACGGCTCTGAGCTTTGGCAAGCCGCTGGGTTTGATGAGTCGCAATCGTTATTTATAAATGTATTAGCGGGCACCACTAATATTGTATCGACCTTTATTGCCATTGCCCTAGTTGATAAAGTTGGCCGTAAACCACTGTTGCTTGTAGGCAGTATTGGTATGTTTATTAGCTTAAGCGCGCTTACTTATATATTTGGTAGCGCAGGCCTTGATGAAGCAGGCAAACTTGCCCTTAGCGATAACATGGGTACTTTTGCACTTATTATGGCTAACTTATTTGTGGTATTTTTTGGCTTAAGTTGGGGCCCAATTGTATGGGTATTATTAGGCGAAATGTTTAATAACCGCATTCGTGGTGCAGCCCTTGCTGTTGCAGCAAGCGCACAATGGATTGCTAACTTTGCAATTACTATGACCTTCCCTATTATGCTAGCTAACATTGGCCTTGCCGGTGCTTATGGCTTTTATGCGTTATCGGCACTTATAAGCATATTCTTTGTTGTTAAATACATTAAAGAAACCCGCGGTAAAACGCTTGAATCTATGTAATTTTTAAAAGCGGTGCTATTAATCGCCAGCAAAAAAAGTAACGGGTGCTAACTATTTAGCGCCTAATCAACAATTATCAATCGAAATGAAACAAACCGGTTTAGGCGTTTCTATTGTTTGGGAAATTTAAAAATGATAACAGAATTCACCCCAGTATCGGCTGCAATAGGCGGTGCATTAATAGGTATAGCGTGTACGTTATTACTGGTTTTGTACGGAAAAATTGCGGGCATATCAGGCATTGTTAAGTCTGTATTTGCTAAAGCAAATTCAGACTCTCGTTGGCAATTATACTTTATTTTAGGGTTATTGTTGGCAGGTGTAGCGGTAAGAGTATTTGCCCCTTCTTTATTAGAAGGCGAATTACAGTTACCATCTTGGCTTATTGTTGTTGCAGGGCTTTTAGTTGGCGCGGGTACAACTTTAGCTAACGGGTGTACAAGTGGCCATGGCGTGTGCGGCATGTCGCGTTTTTCTGCTCGCTCTTGGGTTGCAACATGTACATTTATGCTTGTTGCCTTCATTACAGCAAACCTTGTAGGATAAATAATGAAAGCAATTATGATGGTTGTTATAGGCTTTATATTTGGCTTAGGGCTTATTATTAGCGGGATGACAAACCCTGCTAAAGTGATTAACTTTCTTACCTATGGAAACCAATGGGATGGAAGCTTAATTATAGTGATGGCTGTTGCCATGCTAATAATGATGCTTACATGGTTATGGGTTGCAAAAAAAGAGAAACCACTTATTTCAGGAACATTTAATTTAAGTAATTTAAAAAATATTGATGCGCGCTTAATTATCGGCTCAGTATTTTTTGGTTTAGGCTGGGGTTTAAGTGGTATTTGCCCAGGCCCTGGCTTGGTTCAATTGGTATCTCTTAAAATGGAATTTTTGTTATTTTTTGCAGCCGTCTTAGGCGGTATGTGGTTAGCCAAAAAAGTATAATATTTGCTGCCGACTAAAACTCGGCAGCTACTTTTCCAAACAAAGGTACATAACTTGCTGCAATATATATAAAACTATATTGAACAGGTTTAAGTTATGCTAAATAAAGCGCTGGAATTTTCCAACAGCACCCCCTGGTTAAGCGCGATTTCATCTCTCTTACTTATAGCTATACTACTGTTTTTAATTCGCTTTTTTGTAATGTACTGGCTAAAAAAATGGACTTCAAAAACCAAGTTTATATTCGATACTTTACTAATAGAGTCAATATCTAAACCGCTAACACTGTGCACAATTATTGTGCTACTCACCATTTTAGAGCACGACACCTTCATTATTAGTACTTCTATTTCTCAACAAATTCCTTTTAATAGCATTAATATTGTACTAGCTCTACTGGCACTTATTATGTTTTTAGACCGCTTTATTATTGGCACTATTAATTACTATGGTAAACAATCTGCCGTTGT
Source organism: Pseudoalteromonas sp. NSLLW218 (assembly GCF_015864775.1). Taxonomy (NCBI): domain Bacteria; kingdom Pseudomonadati; phylum Pseudomonadota; class Gammaproteobacteria; order Alteromonadales; family Pseudoalteromonadaceae; genus Pseudoalteromonas; species Pseudoalteromonas sp. NSLLW218. The sequence goes on from NZ_JADYWO010000007.1 coordinate 106,627, forward strand.
TTTTAATTCAAAAAGCATAATTAAAGGCGTGATACGCGTTACATTATCATCCGTCGGAATACTAGTATTAATGGGCACGTTAGGTATTTCTATTACTCCCATTATTGCCTCGTTGGGTATTACATCACTGGCTGTTGCCCTTGCTTTACAACCTACCCTCGAAAACTTTTTTTCTGGCGTGCAGCTAGTGATAGATAAACCCATAAGAGTGGGCGATTTTATTGAGCTGGAATCAAAAGAACAAGGCTTTGTAGATCACATAGGCTGGCGCTCTACATGGGTGAAAATGCTACCTAATAATATGATTATTATACCTAATAGCCAATTATCTAAATCGCGTATTATTAATTACTTTTATCCTGAAAGAGAGCTAAGCGTCCCTGTAGATATAAGCGTGCATTACGATTCGGATTTAGAACTTGTTGAGCAAGTAACACTTGAAGTGGCTCGTGAAATACTTATTTCACACGAATGGGGCGTTGATGATTACAATACCTTTGTGGTTTTTCATACCTTTGACAGATCAAGTATTAACTTTACGGTTATGCTGCGCGCAAAAGAATACTTTAATCGCTTTTGGGTTAAATCTGCTTTTATAAAAGCCCTGCATAAACGCTATAAAAAAGAAGGCATTGTAATCCCCTTTCCTATTACGGCTATTAACACTACACAAGAATCCGCTAAATTTAATAGTGATAAAAAGGTGCAAGGCGATACTTAAAACAAAGCGCGAGAGACTCTCGCGCTAATAAGTATTAAAACTTGTAGGTTATTTGCCCAACAATTTCACGCGGGCTCCCCGGAAAGTGACCGTTACGCTGGCTAAATCCGCTTACAGCATATTCCTTATCAAACAGGTTGTTAATATTTACGCTTAGTAATACGTCATCAAAGCGACTCGTCCAGCTCATATCAAATACGGTAAACGGTTTTACTTTTTGACCATCGGAGCTTACTTGCTCACTCACATAATTAGCGCCAAACGCAATAGAGGAATTAATTGCATCGAGCCCAAAGCGTGACCATAAACCCGCCTGGTGACGTGGTGCATTAGCAAAGCGCGAGCCATCACCAAATGTATCTGAAAGCGTATCACCCGTTACACCGTCTACTACTTGCGTATCGTTGTATGCGTAGTTAGCCGTTATTGTCCAATGCTCGGATAAATCACCTACTAAAGTTGTTTCAAATCCACGGCTTTCTACTTCACCTATATTTAAAAGTGCGGCAATACCATCACCCGCGCCCGTATCGTCAGGGTTGCTCATTACCACGTTTTCTTTATTAATTTGATAAACAGCAAATGTACTCATTATTTTGCCGTCAAACCATCGGTTTTTCATACCCAGCTCGGTTTGCTTACCTGTTTCTGGGTCTAAGTTGCCCTCGCCTACCACATCTTCCTGATCGCCCGACGATGTAGGATTAAAGCTTTCAGAGTAGTTTATGTAAACAGAGGTGTTTTCTATTGGCTGGTACGTTACTGCAACGCGAGGAGTTACACCGTTATCGGAATAGCTAAAGCCTGTTTCCTTATTTAATTCTTTAAAGTAATCGTAGCGTAAGCCTGCAATTACGGTCCATTGTTCGCCAATACTTATAACATCTTGAGCGTATACACCAAAGCGATCGGTATCTACACCATCACGATCTAAATCGGTTAAGTTATAGGTGCTAGGGTCTGTTTCACCGTAATTAAGTGTATAAATATTTAAGTTTGCTACACCATCAGCCTCATATCGGGCACGCAAGTAATCGTACTGCGTTTCTACCACATGGTAATCGCCACCAAATAAAAATTGATGCTCTAAATTACCTTGCTCAACGTTATATACAAAATCAGTTGTTAAGCTTATTTCTTCGTTTGCTCGAAACTGTTTGCGGTATTCTCGTCTTATAGTTTCATCATCTATATTAGCAACGCCATCACCATTTACGTCAACCCAATTTTGCGACTCGTGATACGCTTGGTCGCGCTCATTATCAAGGTATCGCACAGTAGAGCTAACAGAGAAGTCATCAGAAAAACTATGATTTAACTCAGCTTGAAGCACCAAAGCTTCCATATCTTGATAGTCAAATGATTCGTTCGCGTTATACGAAGGGTCTACCAGAAAGTTGCCGTTATCATCTACCGGTACTCCACGTAAGCGATTGCCACCTAAGTCTTGTTTTATGTAATCAATACTTGTTGTAAGCGTTGTTGAATCACTCAAATCAAATAACAATCCGCCTGTTAGCTCCGTATTAGCTGAATCGGCGTTGTTACGAAAGCTGTCTTGCTCCTCATAAAAACCACCCAATCTATAAGCCATCGTATCGCTTAAACCACCGGTCATATCTAGTGATGCGCCACGCGTGTTGTAGTTACCTAAGGTGAGCTTTAATTCGCGCTTTTCTAGGTAGCTTGGTTTTTTGGTTACGTAATTAATCATCCCACCAGGTTCGCCACCGCCATATAAAGCTGAGGCTGGGCCTTTTAATACTTCAACACGTTCAACATTAAATAACTGCGGTACACCAAAGCCTGAGTACGGGTCGCCGCGCACACCATCGTAAAATACATTGGCATCATCTCTAAAACCACGAAAAGTTACGCCTGAGTAGCTATATTCACTTACGCCAGCAATTGAGCGGTATAAGTCGGTAATGTCACGAGCCGCTTGGTCAATTATAAGTTGCTCTGTTAAAACCTGAGCCGATTGCGGAAGTTTAATAAGATCTAAATTAGTTTTAGTACCAATTTTACTCTCAGTTTCTAGGTAAAATTGCTGAGCACGGCCTGTTACTTCAATTGTTTCAATTTTGTCGCTTTGCTTGGCAAATGTCATTTGAGAAAAAGCAGATAAAGACACGGCAATACTTAATGCCAAGTAATTAGGGTTAAACATGATAGTTCCTGAGAGAAGTGTAGGTAGTTAACAAGCTAAATGATAACTCTTATCATTACTATAATCAACGGAAATAAAAGTTTAACACTCCTTAATATTAGAATTAAAAGCACCTAAAACAGGGGTTTACTTACGAATTAATCAAGCGGTGATTAATAAAATAAACAGCATAACTAGAATATTAAATTGATATAATATAACATACCGAAAACTGTAAATTAGTAAGTTCTCTAAATGATAAATAAACTGCCCGTCACAGTGTTATCAGGCTTTTTAGGAGCCGGTAAAACAACCGTACTTAGTCATATCCTTAATAATAGACAAGGTAAAAAAGTTGCCGTTATAGTTAACGATATGAGCGATATAAATATAGACGCTGCAACAATTAAAAGTGGTGTATCGCTCAATCACAGTAATGAAAAACTAGTCGAAATGAGCAACGGTTGTATTTGCTGCACCCTACGTGAAGATTTACTGGTTGAAGTGGGCAAACTTGCCAAAGAAGGTCGTTTTGATTATCTCGTTATTGAATCAACGGGTATATCTGAGCCCCTCCCAGTGGCCGAAACATTTACCTTTGCCGATGAAAACGGTAATTCGCTGGGTGATGTTGCCACTCTTGATACAATGGTAACGGTGGTTGATGCAGTCAACTTCTTAAACGATTACGAGCAAGCAAACGATCTACAACAAACGGGTGAATCACTTGGTGAAGACGATGATCGCAGTGTAGCCGACCTACTTGTTGATCAAGTTGAATTTGCCGACGTAATTTTAATAAGTAAAACTGATTTAATAACATCTGTTCAATTAAATAAACTTACTGCCATTTTAAATACACTTAATACTCAAGCCAAAATTATTCCTATATCAAACGGCAATATTAATATAAATGAAGTACTCAACACCGGCCTATTTAACTTTGAGCGAGCTCAACAAGCTCCTGGTTGGCTTAAAGAAATGCGCGGTGAACATATCCCCGAAACCGAAGAATACGGAATTAGCAGCTTTAATTACACAGCTCGGCGCCCCTTTGATCCTGAAAAGTTTTATAACTTTCTTCACAGTACAGAGCAATTTGGCAAGCTTATCCGCTCAAAAGGTTATTTTTGGCTAGCAACACGTCCGTTATTTTGCGGGCAATGGAGCCAAGCAGGCGGTATTGCTCACTATGGATTTGCAGGCATGTTTTTTAAGGCCATCCCCCAACAAGAGTGGCCTACCGAGCCCGAACTGCTTGCTGATATTAATAATAAATGGGTAGAGCCTTTTGGTGATATGCGTCAAGAGCTTGTGTTTATTGGTCAATCGTTAGATCAACAAGCCATGATGAACGCGCTTAATAACTGCTTATTATCAGAAGATGCCGTACTCAAGGGTAAGGACTTTTGGAGAACCTATAACGACCCGTTTCCTATTTGGGAGGAAGAATAATGAACGCACTAGCCCCAATAACTGCGCAAATAAAACCGGCGGAACCTCTTCACCGAAGAGCAGCTAAAGAATGTGATGCCAATGTATTGCCACAAATTTATAACCAAGACACTAACATTGTTATTTGGAAAAGAGACCTTGAGCAAACATTAACAAAAGCAGTTAATGCACTCATTGCCACCAGCGCGTTAAAGCCAATAGAACTTGCTGTATCGCCCAATGACGCTTTTGATCAGTTAATAACTGCGCTTAAGGCAGAAGATAATAATCGTGATGAAGTTAATACACTTTGTGAAGACATTGTCTTACTTGTTGAAATGTTTTGCTGCCTGTTTGATTTAAAGCGCGCTGGGTTAAGGCTTACCGTATTGGAGCGTCCCATGTGTCCGCGTTTTCATGTAGACAAAATTCCGTGCCGGTTAGTTACTACCTACCAAGGCGTTGCTACGCAGTGGTTAAATCACAGCGATGTAAACCGCTCAAAGCTAGGTACGGGTAATTTAGGTAAACCAGATGAAGAGTCTGGTTTATTTGAAAACTTAAGCAATATTAATCAACTACAACAAGGTGATGTGGCACTGCTTAAAGGAGAATACTGGGATGACAACGAGGGTGCAGGTTTAGTCCATCGCTCGCCACCTGTGGCTGCAAATGAGCAACGCTTATTACTCACGCTGGATTTTATTTAATGCGTTTAAATTAATAATATACCTGATGTAATGGCATCTCTTTTCAATAATTGGCCAGCACCCTTTTTAACACTCAAGGCTAATACAAAAAACGCTCCATAAAGGAGCGTTAATCAAAGCATCTATCTATTAACTAAAATAGACCTTAAGCAGATAGCGGCATTGGAATATCTGTTGCGGATACTTTTTTCATGCTGCCTTCTTGCTCTAAGCGAATATGCCAGCTAAACGCTTCTTCAAGTAAATGAGGCGTATGCCCGCCACGCTCACAAGCGCGCTCGTAATAGTCTAACATCGCTTCGCGATAATCTGGGTGCACACAATGCTTAATAACTTGTACAGCACGCTCACGCGGTGCTAAGCCACGTAAATCAGCTAAACCTTGCTCGGTTACTAAAATATCAACATCGTGCTCGTTATGATCAACATGGCTCGCCATAGGTACAACGCTTGAAATCGCGCCATTTTTAGCAATTGACTTAGTCACAAATATTGCTAAATGAGCATTACGAGCAAAATCACCCGAGCCGCCAATACCATTCATCATTCGCGTGCCACACACATGTGTTGAATTTACGTTGCCATACATATCAAACTCAAGTGCAGTATTAATGGCAATAATACCTAAACGGCGCACTATTTCAGGGTGGTTAGAAATTTCTTGAGGGCGTAACACTAGTTTATCTTTGTATTTTTCTAAATTATTAAATACTTGTGCGTTACAGCGCTCCGATAAAACAATTGAGCTGCCCGATGCAAAGCTCATCTTACCTGCGTCAATTAGGTCAAACGTTGAATCTTGTAGTACCTCTGAATACATTGTTAAGTCTTTAAAGTCAGAGTCGAGTAGCCCCATCATCACTGCATTAGCAATATTACCAATGCCTGCTTGCAGCGGACCTAAATTAGCTGGCAATTTATTTTTAGCCACTTCGTCTTTAAAAAAGTTAACCAAATGGCGCGCAATTGATGCGGTATCTTCATCAGGGTCGGTTACGGTAGAAAACGAGTCGCTTTGGTTAGTAAAAACAATACCAACAATTTTTGCAGGATCGATAGGAATAGCAGTGCTACCAATACGGTCATCTACTTTAACTAACGGCATTGGTTGGCGAGTAGGACGATACGAGGGAATGTATATATCGTGCAAACCTTCAAGATTAGGGTTATGCAGCATATTAATTTCAACGATAACTTCTTTAGCAAAAATAGCAAAGCTTGCTGAGTTACCAACCGATGTAGTAGGCACAATATGCCCTTCTTCGGTAATGGCAACCGCTTCAATAACAGCTACATCAGGCATGGTTAATTGATGATTACGTAAATGCTCAACTGTTTCAGATAAATGTTGATCAATAAACATTACTTCGCCGTTATTAATCGCTTTACGTAAAGTGCTATCTACTTGAAAAGGCATACGACGTGCTAAAATGCCCGCTTCGGTAAGTAGTTTATCTAAATCATTACCTAAAGATGCGCCAGTCATTAAATTTATTTTTATTGGATTTTTTTTGACTTGCTCAATTAACGCTCTGGGTACTGCTTTAGCTTCTCCGGCACGAGTGAAGCCACTCATCCCTACAGTCATTCCATCTTTAATAAACAGACTAGCCTGCTCAGCAGACATAACTTTATTGTGTAGATTACTATTGCGAATACGTTCCAAGTTCATTTTGAGCCCCTTTCTAAATTTCACATTATTCTAATCCTAACTTCGTACTAAACAATCTAGACTTAAGTCGCATTTACGAAGTGGGGATAAGCAATATGCTAAAAAGAGAAACAACCTTACGACTTGTTAACATTAATACGTGGTTATTATTAATACTTTCAACAAAAATAAAACAATAACTTGTACTGTAATCTATAAATTAATTGCATTATTTTATGAGATGAAATGTTTTTGAAGAATTAAGCTTATTAATTTAAACACCCAAATGAGGAATTTGGGTGGCAGTCTTACCAGCCACATCTCGGCACACACGTCACAAACTGTGGCTGCTCCCTTCCGGGCCTGACCAGGTTCGCCTGCTAGTGTTGCGAGAGGACCAATAAGACTACCATTGAGGGCCTTGGTTGGCGCGGGAAGGATTATCTCTACTTTTGCTCTGTTATTCAAGGGATAATCTAAAAAGAAAGTGCGATTGCATACTTCATATACAATCGCGGTGCATTTAGCTGTTTTAGTGCGTATTAATTGTTCTCTAACTGCGCTTTTATATTACGAAGTGCTGCTTTTACTTTTTTCATGTTTTCTGGACCCATACGTAAAAGCTGTTTTTGTGCCGCAGGTAATTGCTCCCACTCCGAAAACGCATACTGGTACGTTACTGAATCGCGAAGTAACGGCAAATCACCTTCTGGCTCTGGCGTATCAAGTAATAAATCGATTGCATCGGTTAGCGTTTGATTAAACTCATCATCGCCGTAGCCAATTTCACTGTATGCATTATTAATAAGTGGCTTGTACTCTTCGTACATGCGAACGGCTTGCGCTGCACTCATGCTAGTAAATATTTTTACGTACGGTGTGTAACGCTCATAACTATTAGGGTTAATCGTTAGAATATCCCCTTCATTTACGCTAAACGCCTCTTCAGGTTGAACAACAGGCGTGTGCTTTTTAGCTACTTTGCCTTTAGCTAGGTTATCTACAAATACAACACCACGGCGAATTACATCGTCGGTTACCATTAAGCTCATTACTGAGTCGCTTAGGTACTCGTCCATTTTAGCAACAACAACCGCATCACTTTCGTTAAGCGTTGGTAATGGTTTTACTTCAGGCACCGGCTCACTTGGGCTTTGTGCTGGCACTTCAAGCTCTGCTGGTTTTTCTGGCATAACTGATGGTGCGTCAACTACGGGATCGTTTTCAGGTTTAAGCTCCATCATTGGTTGCTCTTTTGGCGCTTGCTCTACCTCTGTGCGTGTTTGTGGCTCATCACTTGGCTTTAATAGTACAAACGCGGCTGCGCACACAACTATTATTAAAATAATAACGGCGAAAAGAAAATTGTTATTAGGCGGACGTTTTTGAACATCTGACGCTTCTGGTTTATCTGACATACAAACTCCATAAAAATTAAAAGTGCGTTATCACTCAGAGTACTCTGAATGGAAAAAATTCATTATGAGTAGTAACTATAAATACATAACTATTTTAGCTTACAAATATAAACATAAGCTTACTGTACTTACTATTACTCAGTTATCCTTTGATTCTTCTAGCTTAAAGACTTACAGTTAATAAATAAAGTAAAGACGTTGAACAGTTTAAACACCAATATGAAAATCAAGCAAGTCGATCCAGAAAAACCAAAAATTGCCCTATTATTAACGGGCGGTGGCGCACGAGCTGCTTATCAAGTGGGTGTACTTAAAGCGCTCGCTCATAGCATGCCGCGTACAGCTCCATTACCGTTTAGAGTAATAAATGGCACCTCTGCTGGGGCTATTAACTCTGCGGCTTTAGCATGTTACGCCTCTTGTGCACATTTAGCTGTACGAAAACTTGAATCAGTTTGGAAAAACTTTTCGACCTCGATGGTTTATAAAAGTGACTTCTTAAGCGTATTTGGTCATATTGCGCGTAATATTTTAACTAGCTTTCAGTCAGAGCATATTAATCACCCACCAGCGAGTTTGCTAAATAATCGCCCTCTACGTGGTTTGCTCAATGAGATTTTAGACTTACACCGGATAGAGCGTAACTTACACCGTAATTATTTAGATGCGCTGTCTATTACAGCTTCTAGTTATACGACGGGCGACTCTGTTGCGTTTTTTCAATCAAATACACAAACACCATGGCAACGCGCTAAACGCGAAGGCCAAGCCACTCGTATTAACGTTGAGCATTTAATGGCTTCGAGTGCTATTCCTATGGTGTTTCCAAGTGTAAATATTTATAACCATTACTTTGGTGATGGCTCTATACATCAGCTTTCTCCCTTGAGTCCGTCGATTCATTTAGGTGCTGAAAAAATATTTATTATTGGGGTCGACCAGCCTAAAGAGCTTCACCCACCGGGTTATTCGCCACATTACCCTGGCTTATCAGCTGTTGCAGGGCATTTACTCGATAGCGTATTTACCGACACTATGCAGTCGGATTTAGAGCGACTGGAACGCGTTAACCGCACTTTAGGATTACTCCCCGCTCGTGATAAACATCAAGAACTTAAGCAAATTGATACTTTTGTTATTAACCCTTCGCAAAACTTTAACGCCATTGCCGCGCAGTATTACGACGATATGCCGTGGGCGATTAAAGTATTACTGCGTACGATCGGTGTTAAAAAACATTCGCAATCGAGTTTGACCAGTTACCTATTGTTTGAAAAACGCTATACCCAACATTTAATGCAAATTGGCTATGAAGATGGCATGGCGCAGTTGCCTAAAATGCGTGAGTTTTTAGAGTTAGATTAAGTCCAAACAAGCACATTATTCTATCCCGTCGAGCAGGTAGTGCTCTACCCGCTCAACACGCCTTGGTTTACCTTGTAGTACTAAAACGTCGTTAGGTAACAAGGTTGTTTGCGCTGATGGCGTGTCTATTTCGGACCCTTCTCTGCGAAGTGCTTTTACGAGTACTCGCCGCTTTTCTAAATTTAGATCTTCAATTGTTTTACTCACCGCATAAGCTTGCTTGGGCAATGCTACAACGTGTAAATATTCTAATCGGTCGGTTGAGGCATCTTCGCTATCTTTAAAATACCCCGCGTAAAAACTTTGCATTAATGGATAACGATTACGTCGCTCTTTACTTACTCGGCGAACAATGCGTGTCATGGGTACGCCCGACATAGACAACACATGCGACACGAGCATTAAGCTCGCCTCTAACGACTCGGGCACCACTTCGGTTACACCTAGCGCTTTTAAATAATCGAGCTGGCTGTCGTCACGAGTCCTAATAAGTATTTTAACGTTAGGTGCTATTTGCTTTATGGCATCAATAACAACTTGCGCGTGATCAAACTCAGTAAAAGTAATAATCACCAACCGAGCTCGCTCTACTCCTGCGCATTTTAAAATATCTTTTTGCTTAACATAACCAAATATTACAGGCTCGCCAGCCGCTTTGCCTTCTTGTACAAGTATTGGGTTACTTTCGATGGCAACGTAGTCTATTGCTTCGGGCTTTAAAAAACGCGCTATAGTTTGTCCAACACGCGAAAAACCACAAATAACAACATGATCGCTATAAAGTGTACTACTTTGTGGCTCACTCTCCAGCGCTAAACTTGGCCGATCGAGTATGCCTAAACGATTTAAAATGAATGGCGTTTTATCAATCAAAAATGGTGTAAATGCCATTGAAAGCACACCCAATGCAATTAAAAATGAAGCTTGCTCTGAGTTTAATAACTGATGCTGGCCAGCAAGTGCGATAAGTACAAAACCAAACTCTCCCATTTGCCACAACATAATGCCACAGGCGAGTGAATCTTGGTTTCGTTCATGCATTAGCCGCGCACTAAGTGCTACTACTGTAATTTTTAATATGAGTAACCCAAGCAATGCGCCAATAATTATTACTATGTGCGCCAGTACAAATAAAATATCTAGCTGCATACCCACAGTTACAAAAAACAGCCCCATTAATATATCGCGAAATGGACGTATATCGGCCTCTAACTGATGCCTATAATGGCTCTCACCTAACATCATTCCCGCTAAAAATGCGCCCAATGCCATAGACAAGCCAAACATATACGTTAAAAAGCCCGCAAATAGCGCTACTAATATAGTGGTAAGTACAAACAATTCATCGGTTCGTACTTGCGCTATTTCTTTAAATACAATGGGCAATACCCATTTACCAATTGCCCAAAGGAGCACACATACAAATGCACCTTTACTTAGGGCAAAGGCTAAAGCCCAGCCAATACTTTGTGAGTCGCTTGATGCAAATAAGGGAAGAATTATTAGTAGAGGCACCACGGCAATATCTTGAAAAAGCAGCACACCAACGGCTAACTGCCCTCGTCGCTGATTAAGCTCACCCGTCTCTTTTAATAGTTTAACAACCACCGCAGTTGAAGAAAGCGCCATAATTGTGCCAATAGTAAAGCTGGTGAGTAGGGAAAAGTCTAAACAATATAAGATAATAATGAAGAGTAAACTGGTTATGCCTACTTGCAGAGATCCCAGTCCAAATACTAGGTTTCGCATTGCCATTAACCGCGAGATAGAAAATTCTAACCCCAAACTAAATAACAAAAAGACAATACCAAGCTCTGCTACAAACTCTATTTCATGAGATTGCGCTAACCAACCAATACCATGGCTACCGGCTAAAACCCCAGTTGCTAGGTACGCTAAAATAGGCGGCAAGCCAATGCGTTTAAAAAACCACACAAAAAGCACTGCCGCTACTAATAAGCCAAAAATTTGAGCATTAATACTTTGCAAATGCAGCCTCGCGCTTAAATTAAACTAGTAGCTTGTAAGTAAATATAGCAACCATATGTTTTTCAGGCAATTTTAAAATATGGCACAAAAATAGCTTAGTTATTGCAAAGTAACACCCTCGGGGGAGAATTTAATGGAAAACGTCCATATTTTGACGCAACGTGTGTCAGGTCGCGGTGATTTTTTGCCGTTTTCGGCTGAACATTCACCAACAAACGAAATAACAGAAACACATAAACTCGTTACAGAGCTACAAACAAGCTTAGTGATTGAGGATGTTTTAGCTATATACGCAAAATTTACAAAACAATTGTTAAATTTCTCTGGTTTACAGTTTCAATCAACATTAGGAACTACACAAACATCAGAAAGTGACACAAATAGTACTCCCTATATTTTTGATTTAGCTATTGGTAATGAACACTTAGGGCAACTAATTTATTTTAGTAAGTTTCCGCTTGGGCAAGCAATTGAGAAAAAGCTAAATATTTTACATACTGCGCTGGTTTATCCACTTCGCAATGCAATGATGTATAGCAGAGTATTAAAGCTTGCTACAAAAGATGCATTAACCGGTTTAAACAACCGCAGTCAATTTAATGACTTTTTACTGCAAAAACTTGAAAACTGCCGTCGTTATCAGCGTCCATTTAGTTTAATGCTACTTGATCTGGATAACTTTAAACAAGTTAACGATAACTTTGGTCATAAAATTGGTGACGATACACTTAAAGAATTTTCAAAAGTACTGTGTAGCAGCATACGTGGCACTGACTCAGTGTTTAGATTTGGTGGTGATGAGTTTGCTTTACTTATTGAAGACCCTGAGTTTACCACTAATAAAGTGATTGCTGAACGCATAATGTGCTTAGTAAGAAAATCGCCATTAATGTCTAAGTACAAAGTAACAACCAGTATTGGTTTTACTTTAGCTAACAGCCAAGACAGCGAAACTGAAATATTTGCTCGAGCAGATAAAGGCTTATACAAAGCAAAAGCATCTGGCAGAAACTGCGCAAAAGCCTACTAATATTTGCTTAAACTAATTGAATAAAAAAGCCTAGCTTCCCCCGCTAGGCTTTTTTATTGCTAAAATTTCACGCCTAAGGTTTTACACTTACCAATTTATAAATAAACAAAGCAGCACAAAAGCCGAAAAAGAATCCGCTAATTAAATTAAGTAATGCGGTAATTGTAGCAAGCGGTGTAAATAACACTAAAAGCAGTGGCAGGCTCACGCCTAAAATAAAAAACAATCCACCTTTACCTAACCAATAAGCTAATAAAAGTACTGAAGATACAATCCCACCCGCAACTGCATAACCTAACGTAACTATATTTAACTCAAGTAAAACATTAGCGATAATAGCTATTACGGCCGTTATCAGCATACCCATTGGCGCTTTAGTCACTAACGACAAACCAACATGCGGCTGTTTACCCATTTATTTACACTCCCAAAAAATACCATTTTCATCAACATGCTTAGCACTTATAAAATAACCAACCACTTGCACTAATTCATCATTATAGAAAATAAGCGGTACGCTGGCGCGAAGCCAAGGTGCTATTTTTGCATCTTTAAACCAATGCTTAACTGTATTACTACCAGGCTTTTTAAGTGGTTTTATACGCGCACTATTGCAATTAAAGCGCACTATTACTTGCTCATTAGCGTGTGGAGGTCTTACACCGCTACCAGCCCTTTTAATTAATAAACGCCCATCAGCAAGTTTTAGTTCTGAATGATTCAGCTCTGTATCTGTTAATACTTCACTTGGTGTTACAAAATACAAATAACCTTGATGTCGGCGTATTTGTCCATCTAGCAAGTCGATACGCATTTGTGCATCGTTTTTTGCGCACATTGCTTGATTAATAATTTGCTCAAGTTGCTTTTGTGATGGCATCACTTGAGTAAATAGAGCAAGCCACGCACGTACTATATTTGCTATGCGCGCTGCGCTGTATTCACTTATTTGGCTAATGCACAGTGCTTGATGCTCGTTAACACACTTATTTAAATCAAGCTGGGTATATTCATCAAGTAGAGTTTGTTGTTGCTGTAGTAGCTCAATGCTTCGTGCAGTGCATTGCTCAAACCCATTAAAGCGCTCAGCTAACACAGGCACTATTTTTGAGCGTAAAAAATTACGATCAAAACTTTCATCTGTATTAGAGTCATCGGTTATGTGGTTAATACCGAACTGCGCTGCAAACGCTTCTATATCGCTTCGCTTAACGTTCAACAATGGCCGAAAACATACACGGCCACTTTGCAGTAAACGCGCTTGGTGCATAGCACCAAGCCCTTTTAAACCTGAGCCACGCTTTAAGCGCAGTAAAAACGTTTCTACTTGGTCGTTTAAGTGTTGGCCCAGTAAAATAATGCTGCTTTGTGGGCTTAGTTCATCAAGTGCTTTATAACGGGCGTCGCGTGCTTGGGCTTCAAGACTTGTGCGCGACTGCTGATCAATGACAACTTTCGCAGCTTCAAAAGGCACACTAAGCTCAATACATACATTTTTGCAAAAGCGTTGCCAGTCATCAGCATACTGGCTCAAGCCATGGTGAACATAAATAGCCGAGACATTAATTCCAGGGTTATCTGCTTTTAAAGTGCGCATTAAATGCAACAACACCACAGAATCAACGCCACCAGAGAGCGCCACTGTAAAAGCAGTGTTGCCTTGCTCAATATAGCTATTTAGTGATTTTTTTAATTGCTGATAAATTGCTGATTTATGCATATGGGCGCACTTTAATATAAAAACTCTGAACATTTTAAAGCAAAAAAGCCGCATAAGCGGCTTTTTTTTAACATTTAATGCGTTTAGCAATAACCAAACGACATTAAACGTTTGTAACGTTGGTCAAGCATTTCTTCAAGCGTAAGCGCTTGAAGATCAGCTAAGTCACGTTTTAGGCGTTCTTTTAAGTTACGTGCCATACCATCGTAATTGCGGTGCGCTCCACCTAGAGGTTCATCAATTAAATTACTGATTAAATCTAGTTCTTTCACGCGCTCTGCGGTTACACCCATAGCTTCTGCTGCAAGTGGTGCTTTGTCGGCGCTTTTCCAAAGAATTGACGCACAACCTTCAGGCGAAATTACAGAATAAGTGCTGTATTGCAACATGTTAACTCTGTCGCCAACACCAATCGCTAATGCACCACCTGAACCGCCTTCGCCTATAACCGTACATATTGTCGGCACTTTAAGTGTCGCCATTACTTTTAAGTTACGTGCGATTGCTTCAGATTGACCACGCTCTTCAGCGCCAACGCCTGGGTATGCACCCGGTGTGTCGATAAAAGTCATGATTGGCATTTTAAAACGCTCAGCCATTTCCATTAAGCGTAATGCTTTACGGTAACCTTCTGGCTTTGGCATACCAAAGTTGCGTTTAATTTTTTCAGCAGTGTCACGGCCTTTTTGTTGGCCAATAACCATTACTGGTTCGCCATCTAAACGCGCAACGCCACCTAAAATAGCCGGATCGTTAGCAAAAGTACGATCGCCAGCAAACTCGTCAAATTCCGTGAAAATGCGCTCGATATAATCTCGAGTGTAAGGACGCAACGGATGACGTGCTAACTGTGATACTTGCCAAGCGCCTAAATTAGAAAAAATCTCCTGTTTTTGTTTGGCACTTTTTTCTTTTAGTTTGCTGACTTCCTCTTCTAACTCAAGGTCTAATTCGCCAGCGCGGCTTATATTTTGTAATTCTTCAATTTTTGCTTCTAATTCTGCAATTGGAAGCTCAAAATCAAGATAATTGAGGCTCATGCTCTAAACTACCTAATTAGTTAAATTCTAGTTCTACATCTTGCGCTGCCATTAATGATAACTTATGTATTAAGTCGTCACTTGGCGTAACACACCATTCGATCCCAAGAGTTAATTGAGCCAACGCATCTGGACGTTGGTAATAAACCTTGATCGGACACGTTCCCATTTTATAGGGTTCGAGTACTTTTTGTAATTTATCGAAGAAACCTGCCTCGACTTGCACCATGTTCAGCGTCATTTTAATCGCTTTAATACGTTTTTCACGCGCTTGAGCAATGGTGTTTATTTCTCTGGCGGTCATTGTAATACCACCGGAGAAGTTATCAAAGCTGACCTGTCCAGATATTACCAAGATATTGTTAACTTGGAGCATATCTTGGTACTTTTCAAACTCGTCTGAATACAAGCGTACATCAATCCGTGCACTCTTGTCATCTAAAGTTACTAAGGCCCAACGATTTCCTTTTTTATTAATTAATACCCTTGAAGCAATCACTAAACCTGCGGCCGTTGCAAATACATCACGGTTAGTTGGCTGTAAATCAACTATTTTCCCGCTGGTATAATGCCTAAGCTCACGTCGGTACTGATTTATCGGATGCCCAGTTAAATAAAGGCCTAACGTTTCTTTTTCACCATCTAACCATTCGTTATCAGTTAGTCCTGTGGCCTTAATAAAGGCTTGTTCAACTTCGTCAGGCTCGGTGGCTAATAAACCAAACAAATCACTTTGCCCTAATAGCTCAGCTTTGTTGTGTTGATCAGCTGCACGCATTGCATCTTTTAAACTGGCCAGTAATGTAGCACGTCCAGATTGGGTTTTTTCTGGCCCTAAATTATCTAGTGCACCTGAGTAAATTAATTTTTCAGTGACGCGTTTATTTAAGCGTTTTAAATCAACTCGGGCACAAAAATCAAATAAATCTTTAAATGGGCCACCTTTCGCACGTGCTTCTAATATTGCATCAACCGGTGCTTCACCCACGCCTTTAATAGCGCCGATGCCGTAAACAATTTCACCTTGCAGGTTTACTGTAAACTTAAACTCACCTGCATTTACGTCTGGCGGCAATAAAGTGAGCTTCATGTTTTCACATTCGTCCACCAAAATAACTATTTTGTCGGTGTTATCCATATCGGCCGACATTACCGCAGCCATAAACTCAGCAGGATGATGCGTTTTCATCCACAGCGTTTGATACGAAACGAGTGCATATGCCGCTGAGTGAGATTTATTAAAGCCGTAACCAGCGAATTTTTCTACCAAGTCGAAGATTTTTATCGCGAGCTCGCCGTCGATGCCGTTATTTCTTGCGCCATCTTCAAACGTTGAACGCTGCTTTGCCATTTCTTCGGGTTTTTTCTTACCCATTGCACGACGCAGCATGTCGGCGCCACCTAGCGTGTAGCCTGCTAGTACTTGCGCAATTTGCATTACTTGCTCTTGATACAAGATAATGCCGTACGTTGGATCAAGTATTGGTTTTAAGCTTTCGTGCTGATACTGCGCATCTGGGTATGAAATTTCTTCTCGGCCCAATTTTCGGTCGATAAAGTTATCTACCATGCCTGATTGCAGCGGACCTGGTCGGAACAAGGCCACAAGTGCAATCATATCTTCAAAGCAATCGGGCTTAAGTCGGCGTACTAAGTCTTTCATACCGCGCGATTCTAACTGGAATACAGCGGTAGTCTCAGCGCGAAGTAGTAACTCAATACTTTTTTTATCATCCAGTGGGATAGTATTTATATCAACAGGGTCTTTACCTTGGCGCTCCATGCGCACGTTGGTCATATCGACTGCCCACTGCAATATAGTCAGTGTACGTAAACCCAAGAAATCGAACTTAACTAAGCCTGCGGTTTCTACGTCGTTTTTATCAAACTGTGTGACCGGAAACTTACCTTCGTCATCGCAATAAAGCGCGGCAAAGTCGGTAATAGTGGTTGGCGATATTACTACGCCACCCGCATGTTTACCTGCGTTACGTGTACACCCTTCAAGGATGCGACACATGTCGATTAAATCTTTTACTTCGTTGTCGCCATCGTAGGCTTCTTGCAAGCGTGGTTCTATATCAAACGCTTTAGCAAGCGTCATCCCTGGATCGCCTGGAATCATTTTTGAAATACGATCAACAAACCCATAAGGATGCCCAAGCACTCGCCCTACATCGCGTATTACCGCTTTTGCAGCCATAGTACCAAAGGTAATAATTTGCGATACGGCGTTTCGACCATACAAAGCCGACACGTGATCAATTACCTCGTCACGTCTATCCATACAGAAATCGACGTCGAAATCGGGCATTGATACACGTTCTGGATTCAAAAATCGCTCAAAAAGCAAGTCGAATTCTAGTGGATCCAAATCGGTAATTTTCAGTGCGTACGCAACTAACGAACCCGCACCTGAACCACGACCAGGTCCAACAGGAATATTGTTATCTTTACTCCACTGAATAAACTCCATTACGATTAAGAAGTAACCGGGGAATCCCATTTGGTTAATTACGCCAAGCTCTATATCAAGTCGCTCGTCGTATTCAACACGTTTTACTTTTCGCTCTTCTTCATCGGGGAATAAAAACTGCAGCCGCTCTTCAAGACCGTCTTCTGAGACTTTAACTAAAAACTCATCAATCTTAAGTGAGCCAGTTGGGTAATCAGGTAAAAAGTAAGTCCCTAGCTGAACCGTTACATTACAACGTTTAGCTATTTCTACCGTATTTTGTAGCGCTTCTGGAATATCGCTAAACAGCTCTGCCATTTGCTCTGATGTTTTTAGGTATTGTTCTTCAGAGAACCGTTTAGGGCGGCGTTTATCATCAAGCGTGTAGCCGTCAAAAATAGCAACGCGAATTTCGTGCGCTTCAAAGTTTTCTGGCTTTAAAAATACCACTTCGTTGGTGGCTACAACAGGTAACTGCTCTTTGGTAGCAAGCTCTACCGCCATGTGTAA
This sequence comes from Pseudoalteromonas sp. NSLLW218, assembly GCF_015864775.1. NCBI lineage: Bacteria > Pseudomonadati > Pseudomonadota > Gammaproteobacteria > Alteromonadales > Pseudoalteromonadaceae > Pseudoalteromonas > Pseudoalteromonas sp. NSLLW218. The sequence goes on from NZ_JADYWO010000007.1 coordinate 124,819, forward strand.
GTAGTCTTCTTCAAGCGGTCGATTGGTGCGAACTAGCTCAAGGTAGTAGTTATCGCTAAAATGCTGCTTGTAAAAACTAACTACCGATTCAATGACACTTGGGTTATTTTTTAGTAATGCTTTACCTAAGTCACCGTCTTTAGCGCCAGAGAGAATAATTAAGCCCGTTTTATGTTCCACCAGCCATTCTCGGTCAATCACTGGCCGATGAAACACATGCCCACGTTGATACGCTTTAGATATTAACAAGGTAATATTTTTATAGCCGTCGTTGTCTTTGGCTAATATGGTTAAGCGGCTTGGCTCATCAGGAAACTCTGGGCTACGAACCCAAAAGTCAGCACCCACTATAGGTTTAATACCTGCATTATGCGTGGCGCCATAAAAACGCACTAAACCACAAAAGTTCATTTGATCGGTAATCGCAATGGCTGGCATTTGCAGCTCTTGCGCTTTAGCGACTATCGGCTTTGTTTTAGCGAGGCCGTCAACCATCGAGAAGTCAGAATGAACCCTTAAATGGACAAAATCAGGAGCCGCCATACTTAACCCTCGCCATTGGCTTGCGCCAATACACGCTGCACAGGCTTAAAGCTTTTACGATGCTCGTCAATCGCGCCGTACTGCTCAAGCGCCGCAAAATGCGCTTTAGTCGGATATCCTTTGTGCCCTGCAAAGCCATATTCTGGGTGGCGTTTATCAAGTTCAATCATTTCATCATCACGTGCTACTTTAGCTAAAATAGACGCCGCTGAAATTTCTGCCACTAAGCTATCGCCTTTAACAATAGCTTGCGCGGGCATAGTGAGTTTAGGTAAGCGGTTACCATCTATAAATACAAATTCAGGTTGCGTACTTAATGCCTCTACTGCACGGGTCATGGCAAGCATCGTTGCGTGCAGAATATTTAATTCATCAATCTCTGTCGGATTGCAGCGACCATAGGCGTAACACAATGCATTTTCTTTTATTTCAATCGCGAGTGCTTGGCGTTTTTTATCTGTTAATTTTTTAGAATCTGCTAAGCCTGCAATAGGTTTAGTGGGATCTAAAATAACGGCGGCAGTGACTACGTCGCCAACAAGTGGGCCGCGCCCTACTTCGTCTACACCGGCAATTAAGGCTACGTTGGGTCTATCAATTTGCATTTATTAACTCCGCCACAGCATTGGCTGCTTGTTCGCTGGCATTTAATCTAATTTTTTCATGAATAGCTAAAAAGCGTGCTTTTAGCTCAATGTTATCTGTATTAAGCATAGGAGTAAGCGCATTTGTTAAATTAGCCACATTACACTCACTTTGTAAAAACTCAGGTACTAGCTCTTCGTCGGCTAATAAATTAGGCAGCGAAAAGTACTTAATATTAAACGTAAATAAGGTTTTAAAAATCCAATAGCTTAAAGGCTTTATTTTATAGCCCACTACCATTGGCTTTTTATAAAGCATGCCTTCAAGTGTTGCGGTGCCCGACGCTAATAAAATAGCATCAGCAGCTTGCATAGCTAATTTTGATTGTCCATCAAGCAGGTTAACATTAAGGTTTGGCGCGGTAGCATTTAATATATCAGTAAACTGCGCTTTGCGTTTTTCGTTAACCAGTGGCACCACAACTTTAAGATTTGGGTTTTTAGCTTGCAACTGCGCGGCTGTTTTAATGTAAGTTTCACTTAGCAAACCAACTTCAGAGCCTCTACTACCAGGTAGCAACGCCAGTACTTTGTCATCAAGGCTTAAGCCGAGTTCTGCACGTGCTTTACTATCGTCGTGCTCAAGCGCTATATCGTCAGCCAAAGTATGCCCTACAAATGTACATGGCACTTGGTGTTTATCATAAAATTCTTTTTCGAATGGTAATAACGCCAACACTAAGTTAGTCGCTGCACTAATTGTATGAATACGCTTTTCGCGCCACGCCCAAACAGACGGACTTACATACTGTACGGTTTTAATGCCCGCATCTTTAAGTGGTTTTTCTACACGTAAGTTAAAGTCGGGTGCGTCTATACCTATAAATACATCAGGTGGATTATCTACAAAATGCTGCACGAGTTGTTTACGTATTTTAAGCAAACGCGGCAAACGACCAAGTACCTCAACAAGTCCCATTACCGAAAGCTCATCCATGTCGTAAAGTGTTTTACAGCCTTGCGCTTGCATTTTAGGCCCAGCTATACCTTCAAAAATAGCATCCGGGAAGTGCTTTTTAAGGGCTTTAATTAAGCCTTCGCCTAAAATATCGCCCGACAGTTCACCTGCCACAATACCAATTCGTAGTTGTTTTTTATCTTCATTCATTTGATTTTATTTCACAAGTAAACCAGGCGTTCATGAGTACTAGTTTACCGTGTTTTACTGTTTGGTTAAACGCTTTAAATAACTGGTTTTTTATCATTAAATTTAATTTATTGTATTGTTTGTTTTTAATACTGATGTAGCATATAAAATATATATTAAGTTTTACTAATATACATATTGACAAAAATTGCACAAACGTAAATAATATTACAAACTTTCAGTAATTACTGAAAGTTCATTAAATATTAACTTTGCCAATTAAATATTGTCCTGTTAATCCGTCACTCTCAAGGAGCCAATAATGATAGATGAAACCTTTGTGGATCTATCGCGATTACAGTTTGCTGTTACCGCTCTCTTTCATTTCTTATTCGTACCGCTAACTATAGGTATGACCTGGATTTTAGTTATTATGGAATCGGTTTATGTTATGACCGGTCGCGAAATTTATCGTGACATGACTAAGTTTTGGGGAAAATTGTTTGGTATTAACTTTGCAATTGGTGTGGCGACAGGCCTTACCATGGAGTTTGAGTTTGGTACTAACTGGTCTTATTACTCCCATTATGTAGGTGATGTTTTTGGGGCTCCCCTGGCTATTGAAGGTTTAATGGCATTCTTTTTAGAATCGACCTTTGTAGGTATGTTCTTTTTAGGCTGGGACAGACTCTCTAAACGCCAACATTTAGGTGCAACCTTTTTAATGGCCATTGGTACTAACATGTCGGCGCTGTGGATCTTGATTGCCAACGGTTGGATGCAAAACCCAGTAGGTGCTGAATTTAACTATCAAACCATGCGCATGGAAATGACCAGCTTTGCAGAGCTTGTGTTTAATCCTGTAGCACAAGTTAAGTTTATTCATACCGTATCGGCAGGTTATGTAGCTGCATCTATGTTTGTACTGGGCATAAGTAGTTGGTACATATTAAAAGGTCGTGATTTAGCGTTTGCTAAACGTTCTTTTTCGGTCGCATCGGGCTTTGGTTTAGCATCAATTTTATGTGTAATTTTACTCGGTGACGAATCAGGCTACGAGGTAGGTGAAGTTCAAAAAGTAAAACTTGCCACGATTGAAGCTGAATGGCACACAGAAGAGGCTCCGGCTGCGTTTACCGCATTTGGTTTTCCTGATTCAGAAGAGCAAGTAACACATGCTGCGGTTAAAATACCTTACGCACTTGGGTTAATTGCTACGCGTTCACTTGATGAGCAAGTAACGGGTATTAACGACCTAGAAAAACAACACGAAGTACGTATTCGCAACGGTATGATTGCTTATGAATACCTTACAAAACTCAGAAACGGTGAAGATACGCCAGAAAATGTTGCTAAGTTTAATACCCTAAAAGATGATTTAGGTTATGGCTTGCTACTTAAGCGCTACACACCTGATGTTGTAGATGCTACCGAAGAGCACATTCAAAAAGCGGTTAAAGACTCTTTCCCTAAAGTAGGCCCTATGTTTTGGTCATTTAGAATTATGGTTGCCTGTGGTGTAGCCATGTTGGGTGTATTTATATTGGCATTTTACTACAACGCACATCGCGTTATTGAGCAAAAACGCTGGTTGTTATGGGCTGCCGTATTGAGTATTCCACTACCTTGGATAGCTATTGAATTTGGCTGGATAGTTGCTGAGTATGGACGTCAACCTTGGGCTATATCTGAAATACTGCCGACCTTTTTAGCCACGTCGTCACTAACAGTAAACGATATTTTAATTAGCTTAACTGGATTTATTGTTTTCTATACTGGTTTAGCCATTGTTGAAGGTTGGTTGATGATCCGCTTTGTTAAGCAAGGACCAAGCTCGCTACATACTGGTAAATATCATTTTGAATTGCCAAATAAAACTGATCAAACTGAAGGAGAGCAATCATGATTTTTGATTATGAAACATTAAAAATGCTTTGGTGGTTGATCATTGGTGTGCTGCTTATTGGCTTTGCTATTACCGATGGCATGGATATGGGCGTTGCTATGTTGCTTCGCCTAGTTGGTAAAACAGATTCAGAGCGCCGTACGGTAATTAATACCATTGGTCCACACTGGGATGGTAACCAAGTATGGTTTATTACCGCCGGCGGCGCGTTATTTGCAGCGTGGCCTATGGTTTATGCAGCTGCATTTTCGGGCTTTTACTTTGCCATGATGCTAGTACTATTTGCTTTGTTTTTTAGACCACTTGGGTTTGATTACCGCAGTAAAGTAGACTCAAAACGCTGGCGCAACAACTGGGATTGGGGCTTGCTTGCAGGCAGCGCGATTCCAGCTCTCGTTTTTGGCGTTGCATTTGGTAATTTATTTTTAGGCGTACCGTTTAATATTGATAACCTAATGCGTGTTAGCTACCAAGGCTCATTCTTTGGATTACTAAACCCATTCGGATTACTTGCTGGCTTAGTCAGTATTACTATGTTGGTTGCTCATGCTGGTATGTGGTTACAGCTTCGTACAGCCGATGCAGTAGCTGAGCGTTCGGGTCAATATGGACGTTATTCACTAATTGTATTTATTGTGTTATTTGCTGCAGCTGGCTTTTGGGTTGCTAATTTAACGGGTTACCAAATTGTATCAATGGCTGATACGCAAAGTCATGCAGACCCTTTAGCTAAAGTAGTCACTACAGCGCAAGGTGCTTGGTTAAGTAATTACAGCGATCGTCCGTGGACAATGACCTTCCCTATTTTAGCCTTTGCAATGGCATTAAGTGCACTTGTGTTTTCTAAATTAAATAAGCCAGCACTTGGACTTATTTCAACAAGCTTAATGTTAATTGGCGTGATTATGACAGCAGGTGTTTCACTGTTCCCATTTATTATGCCATCAAGCAATAATCCAAATATTAGCTTAACAATTTGGGATGCGGTATCGAGCCATAAAACGCTCAATGTAATGTTTGTTGCAGTGTGTATTTTTGTTCCACTTATTTTAGCTTATACCACTTGGTGTTACGTAAAAATGTGGCGCAGAGTAACGGTTGAAGAAATTGAAAACAACACTCACGGTAGCTACTAAGGAGACTAAACTATGTGGTATTTCGCTTGGATTTTAGGTGTACTTTTAGCCTGTACCTTAGGTGTAATAAATGTAATGTGGTACGAATTTCATCAAAATAAAAACAGCATTGCTGATGATGAACAAGCCATGCACGATTTATTAAACGATGCTAACAACACAAAAGATGACGACTAACCCCCGACCAGATCGCGCGCAGCAGCAATCACTGCGCGCTTTTTTAAAGCGTCAAAGTAAACCCGCTGCAGTGTGGTTAAAGTTAAGCATTGCACTGGGTACTTTTAACGCATTACTAATGATTGCGGGTGCTTATTTACTTGCGCAAACTATTCACAATGTAATGTTTGAAGGTAATAATTTAGCCCAAGTTACTCACTTACTATGGCCCTTAGCAGGCATTATTTTATTGCGCGCGGTGTTTTTAGCGTTAAGCGAACGCTTGAGTGCATATGCTACACTTAAAATAAAATCGGCTATGCGCCAAACACTTCTAAATAAGCTCAGCTTACTTGGGCCAAGCTATATAGAACAACACGGCCAAGGCGCTACATTAAATACCCTGCATAATGGCGTAGAAGCACTCCACGACTATTATGCTAAATATCTACCCGGTGCTGCTTACAGCGCGCTTATTCCGCTGGCAATATTGGTTGTTATTTTTCCGACAGATTATAAAGCTGGGCTGATATTTTTATTAACCGCCCCGCTCATTCCTTTTTTCATGATTTTGGTAGGCTCAAAAGCCGAAGCTTTAAACCAAAAACGCTGGAAGCAACTTGCCGTGCTAGGCAATTACTTTTTTGACCGCGTACAAGGTTTAACTCAACTCAAGCTATTTAATGCAACACGTACCGAGCTGAAACAAATAGCTAAAATTTCAGATGATTTTAGACACGCTACACTCGATGTTTTAAAAATCGCGTTTTTATCATCATTTGCACTTGAGTTTTTAGCTACCATTAGTGTTGCACTCGTTGCCGTAATTATTGGTTTTAGACTGTTTTTTGGTACTCTTGATTTTGCCACTGGCTTTGTAGTGCTACTTTTAGCGCCTGAATTTTATTTACCATTGCGCCAACTGGGTAGCCATTACCATGCACGCTTACAAGGCATTAGTGCAGCGGCCGATATGGTTGCGATTTTAAATGCACCATTGCCAAGTGACGAAAATGCGTCAGGGACTACAAGTACGCTTGAAAACAATTTAACTTTAAATGCAATTAACTCCATAAGTATTACCGACCTTAATTTTATATACCCAGATAGTAACGAAGGCATCAAAAATATAGATTTAACACTGCCAAATAAAGGCTTAATTGCAGTTGTGGGCAGTAGTGGATCAGGTAAAAGCACGTTGTTTGATTGCCTATTAGGGTTTCATCCTGAGGTGATAAACCACCTATCTATTAATGAGCAGAGTTTAAGTACAACCGATATTACTTACCTGCAAAATAACATTGCATGGATACCACAAAAAGCGACGCTGTTTTACGACACCATTGCTGCCAACATTAAATTGGCCAAACCAACTGCCACACAGCAAGAGCTTGAACATGCAGCAAAGCAAGCTGGTGTGCTTGAATTTATAAATACCCTACCCGATGGCTTTAACACGCTGATAGGTGAACAAGGGGAAGGGCTTTCTGGCGGACAAAAGCAACGCATCGCACTGGCTCGCGCATTTATAAAGCAAGCACCAGTCTTAGTGCTTGATGAGCCTACAGCGCACCTTGATAGCCAAACAGAGCAGCTTATTCAAGATGCTATTAATGAATACGCTAAAAACAACTTAGTATTAGTCATTGCTCATCGATTAAATACCGTTAAACACGCTAGTAACATAGTTGTTATGCACGATGGAAAAATAGCTGAGCAAGGTCACTTTGATAAACTTGCAGCGCAAAATGGTGTATTTGCTAACTTATTAAAAACGGCTAAACAAGGGGTGGCGCATGCATAACTTTATTCGCTTATTAAAGCTTTGCGCTCCTCATTACAAAGCAATGCTACTAGGCACATTTTTAGCGACGATTACGGTATTAGCTAATGTGGGTTTATTGGCTATATCTGGCTGGTTTTTAGCATCAATGGCGGCTGCAGGTATTGCGGGCGTGCAAATGAACTACTTTACTCCAGCAGGTACGATTCGGTTTTTAGCAATCGTACGAACTGCATCGCGCTATGGAGAACGTTTGGTCACTCATAACGCCACGTTTTTATTACTAAGTGAAATACGTACCAATGTATTTGCAACGTTAAGTAAGCTTAACAACGTTGATTTAGCAATGAGCCGCAGCGCCGATTTAGTTAACCGATTACAAAACGATGTAGACGCACTCGACAAGTTTTATTTAAACGTTTTACTGCCTATGCTGGTCGCTCTTTTGAGTGTACCAATCATCATGTTGTTTATGTCGGCCTATAATGGCAACGTCGCCCTTATTTGCTTTACTGGCATTATACTTATTGGTGTGGTTATACCTGCCCTACTCAGCGCAAAGCTCACTAAAAACAGCCATAAAGAAACACAACTTAGTGCACAACTTCGCTCTGAGCTTTCAGATACACTCACAGGGCTTAGAGAGCTTAGTATTTATCAAGCCCGTTCGCAGCAGCTTAATAAGTGCGACGAATTAAGTGAGCAGTACAATCAGCAATTATTTATTCGCCACAAAGCACTGGCAAACTCAGATGGGTTGAGCTTGTTGGTTGTTCAATTAGCCATGCTTGCTAGCATAGCTACCATTGTCCCGCTGGTTTACGCCAACAGTATGGTAAATGTAGAACTTGCTATGTTAAGTCTATTTGTACTGGCAAGTTTTGAAAGCGTATTGCTACTACCTAACGCGTTTATAGAGCTTCCTAGTGTATTAAAAGCAGCAGAGCGATTATTTTCGCTTGAGGATAAAGCAGCTAACTCACAAGTTAAAGATACACATGTAGACGTTGATGAAAAATTTAGTCCGCAAAATAACACATTGGCACTTAACAATATCAGCTATCAATATGGTGAACAAATAGCACTAACTGATGTTAGCTTTGAGCTGATGCCTCAGCAAAAAGTAGCGATTGTCGGTAGAAGCGGCAGCGGTAAAACCACGCTTGTAAATTTACTTACTGGTTTATGGCCTTTGCAACAAGGTAGCATCACTCTAAATAATCAAAATAGTGTTGTTAATTTACATTCATTAAATAGCGATATACGCGCAAAGGTTATAAATATACTCGCTCAGCAGCATCATATTTTTGATGGCACACTGAGTGAAAATTTGCGTTATGCCGCACCGAGTGCCACTAAAGAGCAATTGATTGAAGCGCTAACGTTAGCGCAATTAAGCCCATGGTTTAATGAACTAAAAGAAGGCTTAAAAACACGATTAGGCACTGGCGGACGTAACGTATCGCAAGGCCAATCTAGGCGTATAGCCATCGCGCAAGCATTACTTAAAAACCCTGCTATTTTAGTCCTTGATGAACCAACAGAAGGTCTCGATAATCAATCTAAGCAAGGGGTAATGCAAGCAATCATGCATGTTATGAATAACGCGAGTGTACTCACAATTACGCACGATCCGGCTCTTCTTACTCAAATGGATAATGTTGTATGGCTAGAAGACGGTAAAGTAGTGGCACAAGGCTCTCACAAAGAGCTCAGTAGCGCTTATCCAGATTATGTAGCACTAACTACCCGGTTTTAATACCTCTACTGATACATCAATAACGCCGACTTTAGGGTCGGCTATCTTTTTAAACATACTTTTTGATAAATCAATAATACGACCTCGCACATACGGGCCTCTGTCATTTATTCTTACTGTGACTGATTTATTATTAGCTAGGTTGGTAACAATTACTTTAGTACCAAAATCGAATCCTAAATGGGCAGCCGTTGCAGCTTGTTGGCTAAAGCGCTCTCCGTTGGCAGTTGTTCTCCCGTGGTATTTATCAGCATAAAAAGATGCTTTACCAACTTGTGTGATTTCCCCAGTAGATGATTTAACAATAGGCTGGCTACTACAAGCGGCTAAAGCTGAAGTAATAAAAAGAGTGACAACTAACTTAGGTAAACGCATAGGATGACTTTTATTATACAAATTAGATGCATACTAACTTGAGTTCGCTGAGTATTAACTGAATTGGGTCTAACCATGGGCAATAAAAAACCACCTTCGATTTATCATCTAGGGTGGTTTTTTAAATGCTTATAGCAAAACTCGCGAATTATCTTACGATGCCGCGCTCTGAGTTTTTAACAAAGTCGACCATCAATTTCACAGCAGGATACTTTGCGGCATCCTCACTAAGCGACTCAATAGCTTCTTCAGCACCTAAGCTTTTACGATAAAATGCTTTGTATGCTCGGCGTACAGCCATAATTTCATCACTTTCGAAACCACGACGCTTCATGCCTTCTTTATTGATAGCTGCAGGACCTGCAGGCATACCAATGGTAGTAACAAATGGTGGTACATCTTTGTTAACACCTGAATACATACCAATAAAGGCATGTGCACCAATTTTACAAAACTGATGAACACCCGAATTACCACCAAGGATAACCCAGTCACCAACATGTACATGGCCGGCTACACTTGCGTTGTTAGCAAAAATTACGTTATCGCCAATTACCGCGTCATGTGCAACGTGGGTATAAGCCATAAACAAATTATTACTACCAATTTTAGTAACGCCTTGGTCTTGAATCGTTCCACGGTGAATTGTGGCACATTCACGGATAACGTTGTTATCACCCATGATCAATGTAGTTGGCTCGTTATTGTATTTTTTGTCTTGGCAGGCTTCGCCTACAGACGCAAATTGAAAAATATGATTGCCAGAGCCAATAGTTGACGGCCCTTTAACAACAACGTGAGACTCAATAATACAGTTATCACCGATAACAACATCATTGCCAATATAACTATACGGACCAACTGAGACATTGTTGCCTAGTTTAGCGCCAGGTTCGATTATTGCTGTAGAATGGATCACTATTAAAACTCTCTTCTAGCACACATAATTTCGGCACTACATACTACTTTGCCGTCGACTTTTGCTTCTGCAGAAAACTTCCAAATGTTGCGACGTTCTTTTAAAAACTCAACATGAAGATGCATTGTATCGCCTGGTATTACGGGTTGCTTAAAGCGCGCATTATCAACAGCTGCAAACAAATAAAGCTCATTTTCGCTGCGATTTTCAACCGTTTTAAAACCCAATAAACCCGTTGCTTGTGCCATCGCTTCTAAAATTAACACACCCGGAAAGATAGGCTGGTTTGGAAAGTGCCCAGTGAAAATAGGTTCGTTTATAGAAACATTTTTAATAGCATGTAAAGATTTACCTGGAGTAAAATCGATAACACGATCAATTAGTAGCATCGGGTAACGATGCGGTAATAAAGCTAAAATTTCTTGAATATCAAGGCTATTTAATTCGTTTGCCAAAATAGCATCCTTATTAGTGTTCAATATTATGACTTAGCCAATGCTTCAAGCGCTTTAAGACGAGACTTCATATCTGAAAGGTTACGCAAGTGAGCAATAGTTTTACGCCATTCTTTGTTTGTTGTATGGGGCATACCAGATGAGTAAATACCTGGTTCGGTGATTGATTTTGTCACCATACTCATGCCGGTAATTATAACACCATCACATACAGACATGTGACCATTAATTGCAACCATGCCACCAATTTGACAGTTCTTGCCAATGGTAACGCTTCCTGCAAGAACAGTGCAGCCCGCAATTGCGGTGCCTGAATTAACTTCAACGTTGTGCGCTATTTGACACTGATTATCGATAATAACATTGCTATGAATGATGGTATTGTCCAGTGCACCACGATCAATTGTCGTACTAGCACCAATTTCAACTTTGTTGCCTATGATCACTGAACCAAGCTGAGGTATTTTAACCCACTGCCCGCGCTCATTTGCATAGCCAAACCCATCACTACCTACAACACTATTTGCTTGAAACAAACAATCTGAACCAATTTCAACATCGTGATAAATAGTCACACTAGGCCAAAGCTTAGTGCCAGAACCTATTTTAACACGTTCCCCGATAAAACTGTTCGGACCAATTTGCGCGTTGTCACCTATCACTGCATCAGCTTCAATGACTGCGTTAGCACCAATAGCGGCGCTATCACTAACAATCGCAGTCGAATGAACAGTTGCACTTGGATGAATACCCGTCGAGGCTGAGCATGGTGTAGTATCCATAAATTGCGCTAATTTTGCGTAACTTACATACGGATTAGCAACAATAACTTTGCTACCACTAAAGTACTCTGCATCAGCTTGGCTTACTATTACAGCGCTGGCTTGAGTAGTCTCAAGTTGCGAGCGATATTTTGAGTTCGCTAAAAATGCAATATGCCCAGAATGGGCATTTGCAAGTGTCGCTATTTTTTTTATTTCTAAAGCGCCATCACCCTGAAGTTCGGCGCCTAGAAGTTCCGCAATTTGCGAAAGCGTATAATTTTGCATAGAGTGATTATTTCTTACTAACAGCGGCTACAACTTTAGATGAAAGATCAGTCACTTCTTTAGGGTTAAAGTAAATAGTAGTGTCTTTTACTTTAACTTCGTCGAAGTCGCCGTCTTTAGCAATCTCTTCAATTGTTTTGATGATTACACCTTGAACTTTAGCAAGCTCTTGGTTTTGACGCGCTTTGATTTCTTGCTCTAAAGGGCGACCCTGTTCAGCAAGATTTTTTTGCATGCCTTGAATTTTTTCACGTAAAGTATCTTTTTGAGCTTGGCTCATAGTGGTACTTTCACGTTTAAATTTTTCAGCTTCAAAACGAATATCGCCTTGTAACTTTTCAAGCTCTTGACGACGTTCAGCAAACTCAGTTTGTAAAGACTGTTCAATTTTAGCCATTTGAGGAATTTGCTTGTAGATTTCCTGCATATCAACAATACCTACTTTGTGTGCAAATGCATTCACAGAAGTACCCATCATTAAAGTTGCTAAAACTGCTACAGCTGTTGATTTAAATAATTTTTTCACAAAAAACTCCTTTAGAAAGTGTTACTAATGTTAAAGCTGATGGTTTTCGTATCGTCATCTTCTTCTTTTTGCAATGGATACGCAAAACTGATCAGCATTGGACCCATTGGAGAGATCCATTGTAATGAAAGACCGGTTGAAACCCTAAAGCGCATTGGGTCTGAATAGTCATCTAACTTAGCACGTTCATCAACGCCTAAGTTTTGATAGCGGTCTACGTTAAACTCAGTATCCCATACGTTTGCAGCATCAACAAAGAAGCTAGTTCGTACAGAGCTGGTATTTTCTTCATCTAAGAATGGCGTAGGAACAATTAGCTCCATACCTGCCACTGCTTTAGCATTACCACCAATACGGCCTTGTGGCACTAAAATATCAAATTCTGATGCACCACCAATGCTACCGGTTGTAGTACCGTCTGCACCTGGCGTACCCGGAATAGACTGCGGTATACGTGATACAGCACGTGGTAATATTGTATTACGGTCAAAGCCACGAAGTTCCATTTCAGTTATACGGAAGTACTCTTGGAATGGAAGTGTTTGCTCATACCCGTTTGTAGAACCATAACCATTACCATAACCAAGTGCTGCACGCGTTGAGAATACCCAACGGTGGTCATTTGATATAGGCCAGTAAAAACGCGAATCGTAATTCAGTTTAAAGTACTGAAGATCTGAGTTAGGCGTTGTTGCTGTTAAGTTTAGAGTTTGACGCGAACCCGCTGTTGGGAATAAACCACGGTTAACGGTAATACGCGACCAACCTACACTCAGCTCGTACTTAGTAAAATCAAAGCCTGCATCTGGGTTATCTGGATCTAAGAATGTTTCACGAAGTACACGCGTTTGCTCGTACTCTGCAATATCCGAAAGCTCTTCTTTAATCCAACGAGCGCCAAAGTTAACACGATTTACAGCATCAATTGGAAAACCAATATTTGTGCCTAAACCATAACTTTTCGATTTATATTCAACAAGACTAAATTTACTTGCATCGTAGTTTCTGTAAAAGATGCTACTGCCTTGCGATACACCATCTGGCGTAAAGTACGGGTCTGTGTACGATAAGCTTAAGCTTTCAGAACCTGTAGACGTATTAAGGTTTAAACCAATTTGGTTACCTGTGCCTAAAAAGTTAGATTCTGTTACACCAATATTAAACTGCAGACCTAAGTAAGAGCCATAAGCAAGACCAGCATTAAAGCTACCTGCTGATTGCTCTTTTACAGTAAAGTCTACGTCAACTTGGTCATCCACACCCGGTACAGGCACTACGTTAAAATCAACAGTTTCCATGTAAGGTAAACGTTGAATTTGCAGTTTTGAACGCTCAAGGTTTTGATTAGATAACCATGCGCCTTCAAGTTGTGTCATTTCACGACGAAGTACTTCATCAGCCGTATTTTGGTTACCGCCAACAATAATACGACGAACGTATACACGCTTACCTGGATTAACCGATAGTGTTAATTGCACTTCTTGGTTTTCGTCGTCAATTTCTGGAATTGTACGAACTTCAGCATTAGCATAACCAAAACGTGCTAAGTAGCTTTTAATAAACTCTTCAGATGAAGTAACTACAGAGCCGTTATAAAGCTCACCCGCTCTAAGGGGGATAACACTTTTAATTAAGTCTTCACGACCAAGCAAGTCACCAATAAAGTCAAAACCTTTAACTTTATATTTTACGCCCTCAGTTAAGTTAGCTGTAACGTAAACTGATTCACGTTCAGGACTCACTGAAACTTGCGTTGAGTCGATATTAAAACGTAGGTAACCACGGTCTAAATAATAACTACGAATTTTTTCTAAATCGCCTTCAATGGTTTGCTTTTGGTAGCGGTCGCTACCCATAAACTGCCACCAAGGTAAATCTTGCTGCGATTCAGCAAGTTTAAGAAGCTCTTCATTAGAAAAAAGTTCATTACCCACTAAGTTAATTTGGCGGATAGAAGCAGCATCACCTTCATCAAACTCTAACTTAAGTTTAACGCGGTTACGTGGCAGCTTAGTAATACTGATGTCTACTTTAGCGTTGTATTTACCAATACTGTGGAAAAACTCAACTAAGCCTTTTTCGATACTATCGATAACGGTTTTATCAAGTGGTTCACCTTGGCGAATATCTTGCTGATCAAGAGACTCATTAAGCTGCTCGTCTTTAATGTCTTTATTGCCTTCAAACTCAATAAAGCTGATGGTAGGACGTTCCGTTACTTTAAAAATAACGTTGTTGCCATCACGAAGTGCTTTTATGTTATCAAAGTGCCCTGAACGATAAAGTGACTTTATTGTTTTTGAAATCGTATAGTCATCAACATTATCGCCTACGTTAATAGGAATATGTGTTAGCGCTGCACCAAGTGCTACGCGCTGCAAACCTTCAACTTTTAGGTCTTCAACAATAAAGGAGTTTTGGCCTAGGGCTGCAAAACTTGCACCCAATAAACTTGTTATTGCCAAATGTTTTTTTATAGCCATTTTATTATCTTTATCCTTTACAACTGTATTACCGCATAACACCTTACTAGTGGTGCTTTACAATCGTGTTCTAATTAGTAATTTGCCACGCTGTAACTACAAACGCGATACATCATTGAACAAAGCGAAACATGTTAGAAAAATGAGCAACAAGGCACCCACTTTAAAACCAAACTCTTGTGTCTTTTCAGAGACCGGCTTTTTACGAAAAAGTTCAATTATGTAATACATTAAGTGTCCGCCATCAAGCACTGGTAAGGGTAATAAATTAAATACACCCAAGTTAACGCTTATTAAAGCTAGAAAGCTTAAAAAGGCCACTAACCCATAGCTTACGCTAGTTCCAGCGCCGACTGCAATGCCCACAGGACCACTTAAATTTTTAACCGAAACCTGGCCTGTAATTAAATTACCAATCATATCAAAACTGAGAGTAATTAAGCGCCACGTTTCTTTTGTGCCTCGCACGATACTATCGAGCGGGCCGTAATGTCTAGTCTCTACATAACCATCAGGCCATTGCTGAACAACAGGAGCAACACCTAAAAAGCCTTGCTCAATACCGTTATTATCTATGCGCCCTTTAGGGGTAACTGTAATGGCTTGTATAGTATCTTGTCTTTTTACACTAAATTGTAAAGATTTGTTAGCTGATTGCGTAATAAGATTAACTAATTGCTGCCAATTGCTTATTGTTTCACCGTTTACAGCTAAAATTGTGTCGTTAACTTGTAAATTAGCGTGTTCTGCGGCTGAGTCTTTAGTTACGGCGGCTATTGTTAAAGTTGCCTGAGGTCTAAATGGCACAATACCCAACGAACTTAGTGGTGGTACGTCTCGCTGATCAAGCTTCCACCCCTCTAAATTAAGCGTTTTAACACGTGGTTGCAGGTTTTTATCACGAACAATAACTTCAACGCTTTCTTCGCCTAAGTTAGACATAAGCGCAAACGTGGCATCTTGCCATGTCGTTATGTCATCATCACCAATTTTTATGATATGTTGAGAAGGCATAATGCCTGCCTGCTCTGCGCGACTGCCTTCGGTTATGCTGCCAACAACTGGCTTTACCGACTGCACACCTACCATATACATCACCGCAAGAGCAAAAATGGCAAACAAAAAGTTAGCCATTGGTCCCGCAGCAACAATAGCAATACGGGCTTGTACAGATTTAGCGTTAAACGACAAGTGACGTTGATTTGCTGGTACGTCATCAACTCGCTCATCAAGCATTTTTACATATCCGCCTAATGGAATAGCGGCAATCACGTATTCGGTATTATATTTGTCATGCCATTTTAACAGTGGCTTACCAAAACCAATTGAAAAACGCAGCACTTTAACGCCCATTTTTCGTGCAACCCAAAAATGGCCATATTCATGTATGGCCACTAAAATACCAAGCGCTAAAATAAACGAGCCAAGATTCCAAAAAAAATCAAACATATTAATGCGCCACTTTTGTTATAAATTCTGAAGCGCTAATACGCGCTAATTTATCACACTCTAAAATTTCATCTAGGCTTTGCACATTGGTGTAAGTTGCAGCTTCTAGCGTCTGTGCATTTATTTTGTATATATCGGTAAAACCAATTTTACCGTTTAAGAACGCGCCCACAGCTATTTCATTTGCTGCGTTAACCGTTGTTGTTGCGCCCTGCCCTGCACTACACGCATCAATCGCTAATTGTAAATTTGGGTAACGAGAAAAATCAGGTTTAGTAAACGAAAAATCACAAATATCAGAGAAGTTTAACGGTTTAACACCCGCATTAATTCGCTCAGGATATGCAAGCGCGTGTGCAATAGGTGTACGCATATCGGGGTTGCCCATTTGCGCTAAAATAGAGCCATCATGGTACTGCACCATTGAATGAATAATACTTTGCGGATGAATAACCACATCAATATCACTCGCATCACAATTGAATAACCACTTAGCTTCAATAAACTCTAAGCCTTTATTCATCATAGTTGCGGAATCTACTGATATTTTTTGACCCATCGACCAATTAGGGTGCGCTACGGCTTCACTTATAGTTACATCTTTTAATGTGTTTATGTCGCGCGTTAAAAATGGGCCGCCAGAGCCGGTAAGCAAAATTTTACTTACGCCATGTTGCTGTAGTTTTTGATCGCCTTTGGCATTTTGTAACGAAGAAGGTAGGCATTGAAAAATTGCATTATGTTCGCTGTCTATTGGCAGCAAAGTGGCTTTATGTTGTTTAACTTTGTCAATAAACAACTGACCTGACATAACTAAAGATTCTTTATTAGCAAGCAGTACTTTTTTACCTGCTTCAACAGCACTTAATGTTGGCAGTAAACCCGCTGCACCTACAATTGCCGACATTACAATGTCAACATCAGGGTGAGCGCATAAATCGCTCATTGCTTGCTCACCGTGCATAACAAGAGTTTGGCACTGGGTATTAGCTAAATAAGCAGATAACTGCTCTGCGGCCTGCTGGTTGGCCAT
This sequence comes from Pseudoalteromonas sp. NSLLW218, assembly GCF_015864775.1. Lineage (NCBI taxonomy): Bacteria > Pseudomonadati > Pseudomonadota > Gammaproteobacteria > Alteromonadales > Pseudoalteromonadaceae > Pseudoalteromonas > Pseudoalteromonas sp. NSLLW218. The sequence continues at coordinate 142,122 of NZ_JADYWO010000007.1, forward strand.
AATTGCATAAAGCGGTTCATGTTCAATACACAACTCCGCCATTTTTTTTGCATTTTGTCCTGCTGCCAAAACAAAAACATCAAATAACTCTTTATTGCGCGATACAACATCAAGTGTACTTAAACCAATTGAGCCTGTTGCGCCTAAAATAACCAGCAATTGCTTTTGGCTCATAAACTAAGAGTCCACGCATAGCACATAACAAACATTGGAGCAGCAGCCGTTAGGCTGTCAATTCTATCTAAAATACCGCCGTGCCCTGGTAAGCATCGACCGCTATCTTTCAAACCAGCTTCGCGTTTAAACATACTTTCCAGTAAATCACCTACCGCAGAAAACAAAGCAATAAATGCTGTCATTATCGCGTACACAGGCCATACAACTAAATCAACATCGGTAAAGTGGCAAAATGCTAATACAAAAATAATAGAAGCAACTACACCGCCTGCTAACCCTTCAATTGTTTTATTAGGGCTTACTTTAGGCATTAATTTATGTTTACCAAAACTCTTACCTGTAAAGTAAGCACCCACATCAGCGCTCCATACAATACCAAGTACGACTAAAATTAGAACTGAACCAAAATGAGTTGATTCAAGGTACTGCGCGCTACGTAATGTATTTAGTGCAAGCCATAACGGTACAAGCGTTAATAAACCTGCAATGCCGCGCATAACTAAGCCTTCATTCCACGCTTTAGCCATTTCTGGGTAGCGCCAAATTAGATAACTAGCAACAATCCACCAAGCAAACGAAAGCGTAAATAAATAATTTGCATCACCTACTAGCTTGCCATTTTCCCATAATGATTCAATAGGCCAATGTAAATTAAGCAGGCCAAGTAAGGCTGCAATCAACACAACAAAGGCGCCACGTTTGAGCTTGTTACATAAGCCCATAAATGCAGACCATTCCCATGCGCCTAATAATACGATTGCACCAGCAAAGTAACTAAATAACGTAAGCGGTGTATAAAAAACCAAAGCCAATGCTGATGGTGCAAGCACAAGTGAGGTTAAAATTCGTTGTTTTAACAAAATGTGACCCTTATTCTATTTAGGTTTGAGCGAGTAATTGTTTTATTTGTTCGCCCGTACAACCAAAACGTCGCTCTCTGGCAACGTAACACGCAATGGCCTCAGCAAATGCTGCTTCATTAAAATCAGGCCAAAGTGTCTCGGTAAAGTAAAGTTCTGCATAAGCAACTTGCCATAGTAAAAAATTACTAATACGAACATCGCCACCAGTGCGAATAAGCAAATCAGGTTCTGCCTGATCTGCCATGCTCATATGCTGTGCTAAGCGCTCTTCTGTAATATCTTCTGCGTTGAGTGTGCCCTGCGCAACTTGCAAAGCAAGTTGTTTAGCCGCATTGGCAACATCCCAACGACCACCATAATTGGCTGCAACATTTAAACACAGCCCGGTGTTATTTTCAGTCAGCTTATGCGCAGCGTCTACCTTGCTACGTAATCCTTCAGAAAATCGTGATAAGTCTCCAATAATGGTCAGTTTTACATTGTTTTTATGAAGCTTTTTAACTTCCTTTGTTAAAACAAATAAGAAAAGCTCCATTAAAGTGTTTACTTCGTCTTCAGGGCGGCGCCAGTTTTCACTACTAAAAGCAAATAAGGTTAACGATTGTATCCCTAATTTAGTACAAAACTGAACAGATTGACGAACTGCGTCTACGCCTTTTTTATGCCCATACACACGAGGTCTATTTCTAGCTTGCGCCCAACGTCCGTTCCCATCCATGATGATAGCAACATGTTTGGGTAAACATTGCTGTGAAATTGTGTCAGCATCTAGAACCATAAATATCGAGTATTCCATAAAAAAACGCCGCCTAGTATACCCTAGACGGCGTTTCAAAACTAATAATTTTAGTTGCTTAGATTTCCATCAATTCTGTTTCTTTAGCAGCTAATAAAGTATCCATTTCTTTAATAAACTTATCAGTAAGCTTTTGAATCGCATCATCTGATTGACGCGCTTCATCTTCAGATATGTCTTTATCTTTTAATAAACCCTTTACATCGCCATTAGCATCACGACGAATGTTACGAATAGCAACACGACCGCCTTCAACTTCAGCGCGTACAATTTTGATTAGGTCTTTACGACGTTCTTCTGTAAGTGGAGGAAGTGGTACACGAATAACAGTTCCTGCCGACATAGGGTTTAAACCTAAATCAGACGCCATAATTGCTTTTTCAACAGCTTGCGCTAAAGACTTATCAAATACACCAATAGCCAGTGTACGAGAATCTTCAATTGTTACATTAGCAACTTGGTTTAAAGGCGTTGGTGCTCCGTAGTACGATACCATAATGCCATCTAAAATTGCAGGATGTGCACGGCCAGTACGAATTTTAGATAATTGGCTACCTAGTGCTGTTACACTTTTTTGCATGCGCGCTTGCGCGTCTTTTTGAATATCGTTAATCACGGTGTAATCCTAATTATTTGATTATTTCATCTGAGGCTTGTGAAGAAATAAGTGTTCCTTCTTCTTCACCCATAATTACGCGTTTTAGCGCGCCTGATTTATTCATGTTAAATACGCTCAATGGCATATTGTGATCGCGGGCTAAAGTAAATGCCGCTAAATCCATAACTTTTAATTCTTTTTCAATGATTTCATTGTAGCTTAAATGGCTGTAAAGCGTTGCTTCTGGGTTTTTAACAGGATCATCACTGTATACGCCATCAACTTTAGTCGCTTTAATTACTGTATCTGCTTCAATTTCGATACCGCGTAAACATGCTGCAGAATCGGTAGTAAAAAATGGATTACCAGTACCCGCTGCAAAAATAACAACGCGGCCAGTTTTCAATAAACTAATTGCTTCAGCCCAGTTATAAGCGTCACATACACCATTAAGCGGAATAGCCGACATCAAACGACAATTTACAAATGCACGGTGTAGCGCATCACGCATTGCAAGGCCGTTCATAACCGTTGCAAGCATACCCATGTGATCGCCCACTACGCGATTCATACCTGCTTCTGCAAGTGACCCACCGCGTAAAAAGTTACCTCCACCAATAACTAAACCCACTTCTACGTCGAGCTCAACTAGCTCTTTAATTTCTTGTGCCATACGGTCTAAAACTTTAGGGTCGATGCCGAAGCCTTCGTCTCCCATTAAAGCTTCACCACTTAATTTGAGAAGAACACGTCTAAAAATAGGTTTGCGATTGATAGTCATAGTATTGGGGCCAACTTTTATTGAATTATGGATAAAAAATAACCGCGCTTATGTTAAACATAAAAGCGCGGTTATTTTAAAGAATTTCTAGCTGCGAAGCAAAACCAAATAGTACTTTAATTGCATCTAATTTCCTTTTGCTTCACAAATAGTAATCTTACTTAGCTTTAGCAGCAGCGATTTGAGCAGCAACTTCAGCAGCAAAATCTTCTTCTTTCTTCTCGATACCTTCACCAACTTCTACACGTACGAAGCTAGTAACTGTTGCGTTTTTCTCTTTAAGAATATCGCCAACAGATTTTTTAGGCTCCATGATGAAAGCTTGACCAGTAAGAGAAACCTCACCAGTGAATTTTTTCATACGGCCAACAACCATCTTCTCAGCGATTTCAGCAGGCTTGCCTTCATTCATCGCGATTTCGATTTGTACTTGCTTTTCTTTTTCAACAACGTCAGCAGGTACATCTGAAGGTGTTAGGTATTCAGGGCTAGATGCAGCAACGTGCATTGCAACGTGCTTAAGTGTTTCTTCATCAGCAACACCTGCAACAACAACACCGATACGATCGCCATGACGGTACTCAACTAGGTTTTCACCAGTTACGTACTGTAAACGACGTACATTGATGTTTTCGCCAATTTTAGTAACTAGCTCAACACGATCTTCTTCAAACTTAGCTTGTAAGTCTTCGATAGAGATAGTGTCAGCAATTGCAGCGTCAGCAACTTTATTAGCAAATGCTAAGAAGCTTACGTCTTTTGCAACGAAATCTGTTTGACAGTTAACTTCTACTAGCACTGCAACACCAGCGTTTTGCTTGATGATGATAGTACCTTCAGCAGCAATGTTACCTGCTTTTTTAGCAGCTTTAGCAGCGCCACTTTTACGCATGTTTTCAATCGCTAACTCGATGTCGCCATCAGTCTCAGTTAACGCTTTTTTACAATCCATCATGCCAGCGCCTGTGCGCTCGCGTAATTCTTTAACTAGGGCAGTAGTTACAGCCATTAGTAAATCCTCAAATCTGAAATCAGGTTAGATAAGCGGGTTACCCGCTCGACAAGAATAGCAAGTCTTCACCTTAAAAAGATGAAGACTTGATGACAGCTAATTACTCAGCTTCAACGAAATCGTCTTTCTCAGCTTGAGCAACGATGTTATTCTCGCGACCTTCAGTAATAGCAGCTGCAACAGCGCTAGTGTAAAGGCTTACAGCACGGATAGCATCATCATTACCTGGAACGATGTAATCAACACCGTCTGGGTTAGAGTTAGTATCAACGATTGCAACAACAGGAATACCTAGGTTGTTTGCTTCACGGATAGCAATGTGCTCGTGGTCAGCATCGATAACGAAAAGCGCGTCTGGAAGACCGCCCATGTTTTTGATACCACCAAGGCTCTTTTCAAGCTTTTCCATTTCGCGGTTAAGCATTAACGTTTCTTTCTTAGTTAACTTCTCGAAAGTTCCGTCTTGGCTTTGTGCTTCAAGGTCTTTAAGACGCTTGATTGATTGACGTACAGTTTTCCAGTTAGTCAACATACCACCTAACCAACGGTGATTTACGAAGAACTGGTCGCTTTCTAAAGCAGCTGATTTAACTGCGTCGCTTGCTGCGCGCTTAGTACCAACGAAAAGAACTTTACCTTTGTTTGCTGCAGCACTTGATAAAAACTTAAGTGCGTCATTGAACATTGGTACAGTTTGCTCAAGGTTGATGATATGTACACGGTTACGTGTGCCGAAGATGAAAGGCTTCATCTTAGGGTTCCAGTAACGTGCTTGGTGACCAAAGTGAACACCAGCTTGAAGCATATCGCGCATTGAAACGTTTGCCATTTTATAGATCCTCTATAGTTGTTTAGGGTTAGGCCTCCACATATCCCATAGCACCAACACCGAAGTAATTAAACTTCAAATGCACCCAAGTGTATGTGACGATACGTGTGTGTGTTAAAATAAAATTGTGTTTGCCTTAAATACAAAAAATCATTTAAGAATTTATTTGTAAAAAGACGGCGCGCTTTATACCATATTAAAATTAAATACTCAACGTCGCGTGCAAAATTTGTTCGGCGATAAATGTTAAAAACTCAACTTTGGAGCCTCAATGAGCGCTATTATCAAGACCCCTGAAGAAATAGAGAAAATGCGCGTAGCTGGGCGCTTAGCGGCCGATGTACTTGAAATGATCGGCCCTCATGTAGTGCCAGGTGTTACCACCGATGAGCTAAATACACTTTGCCATGATTATATTGTTAATGTGCAACAAGCAATCCCTGCTCCGTTAAATTATCATGGCTTTCCAAAATCAGTTTGTACGTCAGTTAATCATGTTATTTGTCACGGAATTCCAAATGACAAAGCATTAAAAGAAGGTGACAGCGTTAATATTGACGTAACGGTCATTAAAGATGGTTACCACGGCGATACATCTAAAATGTTTCACGTTGGTACACCAAATATTCAAGCTAAACGTCTTGCTGAAGTAACACAAGAAAGCCTATACCTTGCTATTAAAATGGTAAAACCAGGTGTGCGTTTGGGTGATATTGGTGAAGCAATTCAAAAATATGCAGAGAGCTTTAATTACTCAATTGTACGTGAGTATTGCGGCCACGGTATTGGCGCAGGATTTCATGAAGAACCACAAATAATGCATTACGGTAAAGCCGGTACTGGCGAAGCCTTAAAAGCAGGTATGTGTTTAACTATTGAACCTATGGTTAATGCGGGTAAACGCCAATGTAAGCTTCTTAAAGATGAGTGGACAGTAGTTACACGCGACCGTAGTTTGTCTGCACAGTGGGAACACACATTATTAGTGACTGAAAATGGTGTTGAAATTTTAACGCTACGATCAGATGATACAATCGACAGGATCATAGAACACTAATAATAAATAAGAAATTAGGAGCCAGCCCACGTGGCATTACCCAACAAAGTAAAAAAGTTGCTTAGCGATGCTGAGCAACTTAGTGATTATCGCGATTGTTCTAGCTATTTTTATAAATGGTTACATAACGAATTTTCTAAACAACCGGTTGGGAATTTAATTAATGCCCGGGCTGAGTTTATTGACCGCCTACTCATTAAGCTTTTTCATGTTTACGACTTAGCACGCGAACCTGATTTAGCATTAATAGCTGTGGGCGGGTACGGACGTGGCGAGCTACACCCCTACTCCGACATCGACTTTTTATTGCTTGTAACTAAACCGCCAAGCGAAGAAATATGCGAAAAAATAGGCCAGTTTGTTACCATGCTATGGGATCTCAACTTAGAGATTGGTCACAGCGTGCGCACGATAGAACAAGCCATTGAGCAAAAACGTGAAGACGTTACTTTTGCCACCAGCTTGCTCGAAAGTCGCCTTATTTTTGGTAACCACATTGAGTTTGAAAAACTCAAAATGCACATTCTTGAAACGCCAGTATGGCGCTCTGGTGAATTTTTTACTGCCAAAGTTCAAGAACAAAATTTACGCCACAGAAAGTGCCACGGCACCGCGTATAATCTTGAGCCAAACATTAAAGAAAACCCAGGTGGTCTGCGCGACTTACAAACCATTATTTGGGTGGCAAAAAAGCACTTTAGAACCGAAACCCTGCAAGAGTTAATAAGCCATGGATACTTAACTCATGAAGAGTTTCAAGAGCTTTCTGAGTGCCTAGAAAACCTATGGAACATTCGCTTTGCACTGCATTTAGCTGCAGGTCGAGCGGAAAACCGCTTATTGTTTGATCATCAACCGCTAGCCGCCGAAATTTTAGGTTTTGGTAGCGACGGCAAAGCGTCTGTTGAGCGTATGATGAAACGCTTGTTTAGAATAATGAGCCGCGTGCGCGAACTTAACCAAATGCTACTTTCATACTTTGAACAAAGTATAATGCCCGAAAGTAGTGCTGTGGTAGCAATAGAACTCGACAGAAACTTTGAGCAAGTAGGTCATCAAATACGCGTAAAAGATCCGTCGGTATTTTTTAGACGTGACCAACTCTTTGTATTGTTTGAGCACATAGCCGATAACCCAGCAATAACGCATATTTACCCAAGTACTATTCGTACTATTCGCCAAGTGCGCCGTCGTTTATTGGGTGACTTACAAGATTATGCAGCCTGTCGTGAAGCCTTTTTACGCCTTGTAAAACACCCTAACGGCATGGGCCGCGCATTTACGTTAATGCACAAGCACGGCATGCTTGCCGCCTACTTACCGCAGTGGCGTAATATATTTGGGCAAATGCAGTTTGATTTGTTTCACGCTTACACCGTAGATGAGCACACCCACAAATTAATCAAAAATATTTACGAATATTTTGATAAAACAGGCATTAGCGAGTTTCCTATTTGTAGTGAAATAGTCACTCGAATGGATAAACCAGAGCTACTTTATTTAGCCGGTATATTTCACGACATTGCTAAAGGCCGAGGTGGTGACCACTCAGAACTTGGCGCTGTTGATGCAATAGCATTTGCTAAATTACATGGTTTTGCGTCATCAGATGGAAAACTAATAGCATGGCTTGTTAGTAACCATTTACTTATGTCGGTTACCGCACAGCGTAAAGATATTAACGACCCTGCTGTAATAAAAGACTTCGCTACGCGCGTTAAAACAGAGCGCCAACTCGACTACTTATATTGTTTAACCGTTGCCGACATACGTGCAACCAACGACAACTTGTGGAACGATTGGAAAAACACCCTACTGCGTGAGCTATACTTACACACGCAACGCGCTTTGCGTCTAGGGCTCGAAAACCCAATGGATCAACGCGACCAAATTCGCGATAAAAAGCACCAAGCTAAACAACGCTTAATAAATCTGGGTTATGCCGAGGAAAAAATTGATTTAATTTGGAGCCGCTTTAAGGCTAACTACTTTACCGCCTTTAGCGAACAGCAAATATCATGGCAAAGTGAGCATTTATTAAGTAGCACAGACTTAAGCCAGCCAAGTGTTATTGTCTCTAACAAAGCTATGCATGGTGGCACACAAGTATTTGTATACAGCCCCTACTCTGGCCCACTGTTTGCCCGATTAGTAAGTGTAATTGGCTCTAAAAAAGCACAAATACAACATGCGCAAGTACTGACCACTAAAGACGGTTACGTCTTGTTTAGCTTTGTAATACTTGAAGTAAGTGGTGACCCTATTGCAAGTGGTCGAGCGCAATCAATTAAACGCGGGCTTGAGCAAGCACTGAGCGATCCGCGTAAAAAGATTCGCTTTAAAAAGAGCCGCTCTCAACGTTTTAAAGATTTTAATATTAAACCTAAAATTGTGTTGCGCCCACATGCACGCAAAGACCGCAGCTTAATAGAAATTCAAGCCGTCGATATACAAGGTTTACTAACCAAAATAGCCGAAGTTTTCCAAGCGCATTTACTACACATTCACGCTGCCCGTATTACAACGGTAGGTGAACGTGCCGAGGATTTCTTTGTTGTATCAAATAACGAATACCAAGCGCTGACTGATGAAGAGCAAGCAAAAATTCATCAGGCATTACGTAAAAAATTCAACGCCGAAACAGAATAGAGGACACACATGTCAGATTTAAAAACGATGATCGAAAACGCATGGGACAACCGCGATAGCATTAGCCCAAGCACAGTATCAAACGACGTAAAACAAGCTATTATCGACGCACTTGATTTACTTGATAGCGGCGCTGCACGCGTTGCTGAAAAAATATCAGGTGAATGGGTTGTACACCAGTGGCTTAAAAAAGCAGTGTTACTGTCGTTTCGTATTCGCGACAACCAACCAATGAACGACGGCGTAAACCAGTTTTACGACAAAGTACCGCTTAAATTTAGCGACTACACCCCAGAGCAGTTTCAGCAAGGCGGTATGCGCGTAGTACCAAACGCTGTAGCACGTAAAGGCAGCTTTGTAGGTAAAAATGTTGTACTTATGCCATCTTATGTAAATATTGGCGCATACGTTGACGATGGCACCATGGTTGATACATGGGCGACTGTAGGCTCGTGTGCACAAATTGGTAAGAACGTACATTTATCAGGTGGCGTAGGCATAGGCGGCGTTTTAGAGCCTCTACAAGCTAACCCAACCATCATTGAAGACAACTGCTTTATTGGCGCACGTTCTGAAATTGTTGAAGGCGTAGTAGTAGAAGAAGGCGCTGTAATTTCTATGGGCGTTTACATCAGCCAAAGCACCCGTATTTACGACCGTGAAACTGGCGAAATTCACTACGGCCGCGTACCAGCAGGCGCAGTAGTTGTACCAGGAGCACTACCGTCAAAAGATGGCACTCACAGCCTTTATGCTGCAATCATCGTGAAAAAAGTAGATAAACAAACACGTGAAAAAGTAGGCATAAACGCCCTACTACGCTCAATTGATGAGTAACAGTCGATTGGGTTGAGTGAAACGAAACCCAACGATATATTGAAGTTAAGTGTTTTAGCTGAACTTTAATTGTATATAGAAAGCTCTAAGCCTTTGGTTTAGGGCTTTTTGTTAATTAAAAGGATTTATAATGTCTTCACTTTCAGACCTATCAAACTCAATAAAATCATCTATAACAGATAAAGTTACTCACCCTTTATTAGGTAGCTTTATTATATCTTGGTTTTTTTTCAACTGGAAAGCCGTTTATTTCATCTGCTTCTCAAATCTAAATGCTACTTATAAAATAAAAAGTATTACTGAAAATTACTCTGATTGGTGCCTGAATTTATTTACACCACTCATCTCTAGTCTAGTACTTGTATTTTTGTTACCACTTTTTACCGCTGCTTACACACGCTTCATAGCCTATACTAAAGAGTTTCAAATGAAGTCACTACCTGAATTTTTTAAACCCCACAGCCTAACTTTAGAAGATTCAAACTCATTAAGAGATTTCTATGAAACCGAATTTACCTCTTTAAATAAAGAACTTTCTAAAGCAAATAAAACTATCACAAATTACAGAACAAGAGATGAGGGTATATTTAAAGAGTACAAAGGCAAAATTAATAATGTGTTTGATTTGTTAGCTGCAGTAAAATTAGATGAAAACATCCTAAAAGTAGAACTAGGAAGCTCTGAAATAGATAAAATAAAATTCTTAGAGCAATTTTTAAGCTCCCCTGTTAATTATGAAAGCTTCTATCCAAATTCAGTATATATTTTAAAAAATAGTAACGATTTATCAACATGGGGATTTGAAGAAGATTTAATAGAAAGTGAAGATGGGAATAACAATAAGGTGAACATAACAAGAAAAGGGGTTGAAGAGCTTTCTAATTTGAAGTTTGAAGCCCTCAAAAAACATTACGGTTTAAATTCAGCCAATAGTCTCAATGGGCGTGGTTTACATTAACTTATTAAACAATAAATTAAATCGTTGGGTTTCGTTTCACTCTACCCAACATACGCTAATAACCACTCCAAAACCAAAAAAGCACTTATAAAATAAGTGCTTTTTTTGGTTTGCTCAATTAGTGTGGTTTACAGTGCGTTAAATACGTCGTCTGTTTTAGCTGCGCAAATAAAATCGTTTTTGTGTAGGCCTTTAATTGAATGGCTCCACCATGTAACCGTTACTTTGCCCCACTCGGTTAATAAACCTGGGTGATGGCCTTCGTCTTCTGCCATGTCGCCTACTTTGTTAGTAAACGCGATAGCTTGCTTAAAGTTTTTAAATTTATAAACACGCTCAAGCTGCATAATGCCGTCGCGTACTTCTGGTACCCAGTCTGGGATTTTAGTAATTAATTGTGCAAGCTCTTCGTCAGATACTTTTGGCGCATCTACATGACAGGCTTCGCATTTTTGTGCACTTAATGAAGACATTCTAAATCCTTACTTTTAGCTTTTTTAGCATTAATGTTTAACTGGCTAATTTTTCTTTTGGTGGAAATTTTGGGTCGTGCAAGCCAAGCTCTTTAGCTCGCTCAACCAAAGTCATAATATCCATTTGCGATATATCAAACAGATCATGAATCGAATTTATGGTGTAGTACTGTGGCTGCATAATATCAATACGGTACGGCGTACGCAGTACATCAAGCACATTCATTGGGCTGATTTCTGGCGTGTTTGAGTATACGTACTGAGTTTCACCTGGGCTTGATAAAATACCGCCGCCGTAAATACGCAGGCCGTCTTCGGTTTGCATTAAACCAAATTCAACTGTAAACCAGTATATACGCGCAAGGTATACACGGTCCTTTTTCTGCGCTGCGTAACCTAATTGCCCGTACTTGTGCGTAAACTCGGCAAAGTCAGGGTTAGTTAGCATGGCGCAATGGCCAAATATTTCATGAAAAATATCTGGCTCTTGTAGGTAGTCAAATTCTTCGCGGCTACGAATAAATGTAGCTACCGGAAACTGCTTGTTTGCCAGTAATCTAAAAAACTCATCAAAGTCGATAAGCGCAGGTACTGGCGCGACTTGCCAACCGGTAGTGGCTAGTAACACTTCGTTTAGTTCGCTTAACTGCGGAATACGATCGTGCGGCAGGTTAATCTTTTTTAACCCTTGCATGTACTCGTTGCAGGCTTTGCCTTCAATGCATGCAAGTTGACGCGCTACAAGCTCAGACCAAATTTTATTTTCTTCATCACTCCAGTGTATAACACCATTTTCGTCTGGTGTTTTGGATGTGTATTTACTTGCTTTAGCCATAAGTACCTTCTTGGGTGTGAGCCCTAAATCGGTGTCAGTGTGATACTCAAACCTATTGAATATCGAATGACCCCATACTATGCAAAAGTGAAGAAAAGTTTAATAGATAGGCTAACATCAGTATTTGTCGCGATCACTTAGATCGTAAAGTTAAAATTACACCTGTGGCACATTAAAAATACAGGCCCTCAAATAAAGGCCTACAGCTTATTTTTATGTGTACATAATTAAATACACCTAACCAATTTTAGTAAAAGCTTGGTCTAAATCACTAATAATGTCGTTAACATCTTCAAGCCCAACCGAGAGTCTGATCAGCCCATCACTTATTCCAGCGGCGGCTCGCTCCTCTGGCGTATAAGGCGAGTGAGTCATAGATGCAGGATGCTGAATCAGTGTTTCAGCGTCGCCGAGGCTTACTGCAAGTGTACAAAGTTTCATACTATCAATAAATTGTGCGCCATCTTGTAGCGTGCCTTTTATTTCAAATGCAATAACACCACCAGCGGCTTTCATTTGGTTGCCAATAAACTTATGACCTGGGTGCGATTTAAGCCCTGGGTAATATACGGTACTTACTTGTGGGTGCGCTTCTAGATATTCGGCTATTGTTTGTGCGCTTTGACAATGGCGCTCTATTCTAATGGCGAGTGTTTTTAGACCTCGATTAATTAGCCATGCATCGTGCGGGCTTATGGTTGCACCAATGTCTTTTAATACGGTCATTTTAATGTGTGTTATGTGCTCAAGCGATCCACATACAATACCAGCGACCACGTCTCCGTGACCATTTAAGTACTTGGTCGCACTGTGCATTATAATGTCGATGCCATATTTTTTTGGTGATTGCAGTAGCGGCGTTAAAAAGGTGTTGTCGACCACACTAATTAAGTTGTGCTCTTTAGCAACTGCGCCAATGAGTGCCAAATCAATAACCGCCATAGTGGGGTTGATTGGCGTTTCTACAAATATCATTTTTGAATTAGGTTTGATGGCAGCGCGTAGCTCGTCCTCGTTGGTCATATCAACAAACGTGACTTCAATTCCCCAGCGCGGCAACATATGCGAGAAAAACGCAAAGGTACAACCATACAAAGCACTTGAGGCAACGAGGTGATCTCCCTGCGATAAAAAGCTCAGTACTGAGGCAGATACAGCCCCCATACCCGTTGCGGTTGCAGCAGCTGCTTCACAGCTCTCTAGTTGAGCAACTTTTTGCTCAAGCTCTGTGGTTGTGGGGTTTCCTAAACGCGTATAAATATAGCCAGGTTCGTCGCCTGCAAAACGCGCAGCACCTTGTGCGGCATTTTCAAAATGAAAGGTAGAGGTTTGATACAAAGGAGAAGTGAGTGCGCCGTGCGGGTCGTTTGCTTTTTGTGGTCCGTGAATACACTGGGTGTTTATATGATGCTTGCTCATTGTAGGCTCATTTTTTGATTATTATGTTTTAGCGAGTCAACAATCAAAACGTATGCGCTTACAAACAGCAAGCATGCCGGATGCTCAGATGGCTATTTGTGTAAAAACCGTGCAGCGCATATTTGTACACAAATATTGCCACTAGGGCGTGTTGACCTTTGCGGATTGAAATTTGTTCAATCTAGGGGCGATTAAATCGCGGCGCGAGGTTTGTAACCTAGTGGGCTCGATAACTGCTCCTGCGTTATTCTACTGGCTTACATCCATGTAAGAATAAGTAAAAACCGAGCAAAGCTTCCGCGTCCTGCTCACGCCCCTTACCTACATCCATGTAGGCAACAAAGAGTTAATCGTCCCTAGAAAGAACCCAAAGGGCAGCGCATGTTTGGCATTTATACTGCGTTATCGCCTATTTATGGGGAATAACCACACTTCATAGGCTCTGCCTTGCCTAAACACCAAACACACTTCTGCAAATTCAACCATCAAAGATCAACACGCCCTCGTATTTTATTGTGTTGACTCCGCCTTTTTACGGCTCATAATTTTACCTGCGATACTTTGTACAGTGCCTTTTAGTAAGCTGCGTTTGTTTTCAAGCCTTGGTAATGGACGGCTAAGCTCCATTGCTTTGTAACCAATACGCGCTGTAAAAATACCGGCGCTTACGCCCTGCGCAGCCCGACCCGAAAGTTTACCTAGTAGCTCAGCACTTAGTGCAGTTGCTGCAAGGTCAGATACAAGCTCAGCACTGCCTACAAACATTACTTGCCTTATTAGCATGCGGTATAACTTTATACGGCTCGCGTAGCCAAAACCAATGCCATAAATTTTACCAATTTGTTCTATTAACTTAGTACCGCGCCAAAGCACGGCCATCATATCCACCAGCGCAAGTGGGCTTAGGGCAACTAGCAGTGCGGATTCAGTCGCAAAACGATTTATAAGCTTTTTAGCTTTGGTGTCTTGGGTTATTAATAAACTGTTGGCGTACAACGTCATTATTTCTTTGTCGCTGTGATGCATCGCTACTTGGTTTTTAAAGGTTTCAAAGTTATCAAGCTCCTGGTGTTTATTGAGCTTTTCAAGCCAAGGTAATGCACCGCCTACTTGCTCGCTGTTTAAAAGCCTGTCGGCTTCAACTCGGTGCAATTGGTTTCGCTTTAAACTGCGCAGCATTCGGTACTCTCGCCACAATAAGCGCCCTATTAGCAGCACGCCACTTACAACCGCGGTTAAATAAACGCTGCCTAAAATAATTGATTGCTCGAAAGCAAATACTAACGAGTATGCAAACTCTAAAAGCACCAGTACTATAAAACTAATAGCAAAAACACCTTTAAGCGTTTGCCACTTTGACTTTTTGTACACAGGTTCTAGATCTATTTCGGGCTCTAGTGCTTCATCTTCAAGTTCTTCGTAATCACTTTGTCCGTGCTGAATAATTTTTGCAGGTGCTAAAACGGGTTCGTTTTGCTCAATGCTTTGCGTATCTATGCGACGCCCTGCTTGAAATGGTTGGTTTGACTCACTCATGTTAATTTGTCTCCTAGCAGGTACTGCATGACATGATCTAATCGAATATGTTTTAGTTGTTTATCGGGGCTCGGTATTGGAGAAAACGATAAAAACTCAAATCCCTGTGCTGGCCACTCATTTTTATTAAGCATCCGCGAGGGAGGTTGCGGCGGTAAATACGTAAGCCAATCAGGCTCGTGTAATGGTTTACCGTAAATGCAGTCAAGCGTTTGGCCTTTGTCGGCAATTTGGCGCGGCTGCGTTGCTGTAATTGACGACATAGCCATGGTTTCTATTTTTACACCATCAAACTTTAAATGATTGCTTTGCTCATGCACGAGCGAATCAAGTAGCAGTGCTAAATCTTTATGGTGCTTAGCACTTATATGATCTGACTTATTAGCTGCAAATAATATTTTGTCTATGTTGGGCTTAAATAAACGTTTAAAAAAGCCCGATTCACCATAGTTAAAGTGTGCGAGTAATTGGTTTATTACACTGCTTTGCTCTTGGAGTGTTTCGTGCCCTTCGTTTAGCGCACTAAGTACATCTACAAGTACGATTTGGCGATCAAAGTGCCTAAAATGCTCATTATAAAATGGTTTTACAACTTCTTTTATATAGGCGTTAAAGCGCTTAATTAAATGCGCTAAATTAGAACCCGCAACGACATCGTCACTATTTATTTCACCCGATACCGGAAAAAACAATAACAATGGCGCGCCTTGTAAGTCGCCAGGCATAAGCATACGCCCAGGTTGCAGCATGGCAAGTTTGGTGTCTTTTTTAAGCCCTACTAACATGCTTTGATAAAGCTGAGCAATATGAGCCAGTGCGTTTTCATCTACAGGTGCATTTAAATCAAGTTGCTCAACGGCTGCTAGAAAATCACTTGATGTATTTACGCGCGAAGGCTGAGTTAATAACGGATATTGCTGCTCGCACCATTGAGAATAGCTTTGCTCAAGCATAGGTAAATCAAGGAGCCATTCACCCGGGTAGTCAATAATATCTAAATAAAGCGTTGATTGCGGCGAAAAGTGGCCGCGCAGCCCTGCGTTGCTTTGATACTTTATTGCCAAGCGCAGCGTATTAATCCGCTCAGTTGATGCAGGCCATGTAGGCATCCCATCGCTAGGTAATAATGAATTTAGCGCGCGCGTATAATTAAACGTAGGAACTTTTAACGCCTCTTGCGGCACAACTTTAGTGGCCACATGGCGGTGCTCGCGCATTACATCAAAAAAAGGTAAGTTTTTATCGTCCGCTTGGGTTGTTAAGTGTTTAACAAGCGCGGTAATAAAGGCTGTTTTACCACTACCACTTAGGCCAGTTACGGCAAGTTTTACGTGTTGGTCTAAACTGCGATGAAGGGCTTTTTGTGCTTTGCCTTTAATACTTTTAAAGGTCTTTTTTGCAAATGATTGGCTCATAAAGTGTCTTGCACCTAATTTGCCGTAATTTATCACGCTGCAAATAAGGTGCTATTAAATCCTTTAAAGTTTGTTAATTTCACGGCTCACCGTAAACTCGCTTGAAGTTACATGACGCTCCATATCTTGAAGGCGAGTATCTACACGCGTTAAACGCTCTTTTAAATCTTGCAATGCGCGGCGCGGTGGCTCGCCCTTTTGCCATACTTTAAATTTTACTTCTAGCGGATCGTCAGTTTTAGTTGAGCTTTTAGTTTGCACTGTTGCGGGCTCTTTCTTATCTAAAATGAACCAGGCTGCAATATACGCTACCACAAATAATGGGCCACCCGTTAGCAGTACCGCACTAACAAATATAATGCGAACTAACCATAACTCCATATTAAAGTAGTCACTTAATCCCGCACATACTCCGGCTATTTTACCGCGTTGTGGGTCTCTTAATAATTCGCGTTTGGCACTCATACTTTGCGTCTCCATTGTGGTGACTCTTGATCAAGTAATGCTTCAAGTGTTTCAACCCTGTCTGCCATTTTTTCGGCTTTATGTGCAAGCTCAAGTAACTGGCGATGTTCGTGTTCACTTAAACCTTGGCTTACTTGTTTTTTGCTACGGTAATGTAAAATTAACCACAGCGGTGCAACAAAAATCATAAATATAACAAATGGTACAATTATTACGTCTGAATCAAACATAATCCTCTCCTGACAATCCGTTTTGATGTTTTTAAGCAGTGGGGCACTTTAAGTACCCCTTTATAAGTTATTTATCAGCTAGCTTCTTTTTAAGTTCGGCTAGCTCATCATCTATCTTTTCATTTTTTTGTAGATTAGCAATTTCGTCCGCTAACGTCTTTTTACCTAAATCGTAAGACTCAATTTGAGATTCTAGTCCATCAATTTTAGTTTCGTAACGTTCAAAGCGATTAAGTGCGTCTTCTACTTTAGAGCTATCAAGCGTCTTTTTCACTTCAAGGCGCGACTCAGCCGAACGCTGGCGAAGTATAATTGCCTTTTGACGAGATTTCGCATCTGCTAGTTTTTCTTGTAGCGTCGTTACTTCTTGTTGTAGTTTCTCGATATGAGACTCTACATGTTCAAGTTCACTAGTGACTGAAGCAACGGCATCTGCCGACTTTTGCTTTTCAAGTAAGGCTGAACGCGCTAAATCGTCGCGGTCTTTACTTAAAGCCAGTTCGGCTTTATCCTGCCAATCACTTACCTGCGCTTTAAGTGTATCTAAGCGGCGTACAATTTCTTTTTTCTCAGCCAGTGTTTTAGCTGATGTAGAGCGTACTTCAACAAGCGTATCTTCCATTTCTTGAATAATCAGACGAACCATTTTTTCTGGGTCTTCTGCTTTATCTAAAATGGCGTTGATATTAGAATTAACAATATCTGCAAAACGTGAAAAAATTCCCATAACATTTACCTCTGTAATTAAAACGTAGTTAGTCTGCTATAACTAGTATCAATATGCTTGCCAACTTTTTAAAAGTTAAAATACACTTTATTTTCATTACGTTAAACTAAATATACAAATTTCTTTAGTTATCCCTAATTATGAAATACACTAACTGTTAGTAAAAATGACCAAGAGTTAGGAAATATGAGCCAATATCGCCAACAGGATAATTTACTCGGCCAATCAGATAGCTTTCTGTCTGTACTCGATCAGGTATCGCAACTGGCTAATTTAGATAAACCGGTACTTATTATTGGTGAACGCGGCACAGGTAAAGAGTTAATAGCAGCACGCTTGCACTTTTTATCAAAACGTTGGGATCAAAACTACGTAAAACTTAACTGTGCAGCGCTTAACGAAAACTTACTCGAAAGTGAATTGTTTGGCCACGAAAGCGGTGCTTTTACGGGGGCAAGCAAACGCCACGAAGGTCGTTTTGAACGCGCTAACAGCGGCACACTATTTTTAGATGAATTAGCTAATACCTCAGCTATGGTACAAGAAAAACTGCTGCGCGTTATAGAATACGGTGAGTTTGAACGTGTTGGCGGCAAACAAACTGTAAAAGTAGATACCCGCTTAGTATGTGCGACAAACGAAGACCTCCCTTATTTAGCTGAGCAAGGTGAATTTAGAAGTGATTTACTCGATCGCCTTGCCTTTGATGTAATTACCCTGCCACCACTGCGCGAACGTCAAGACGATATTATGCTTCTTGCGGAGCAATTTGCGATGAATATGGCACGCGATTTAGAGTGGGAACTGTTTAGCGGTTTTACTCGAAGCGCAACAGAAACACTCCTTAGTTATGATTGGCCTGGTAATATTCGTGAACTTAAAAATGTGGTTGAACGCAGTTTGTATCGCCACGGTAGTGAACATATCCCCGTTCACCAGATTATTTTAGACCCATTTGATAGCCCATTTAGACCAAAAGCGCGCATAAAATCACCTATAGCGGCTCAAACTGTTAATGCAGAGCCTATTGCTGTTGCGCCACCGATTGCTCAAGCAAGCAGTAATATAGCCGTTGATATTCAATTTCCATGTAGCTTAAAAGAGCGCTCAAACGACTTTGAAATAAACATGATTAATAAAGCGCTCGAACATAGCCAATTTAATCAAAAGAAAACTGCAGAAGTACTTGGTTTAACGTATCATCAATTACGTGGTTATCTTAAAAAATACAACTTGTTGGATCAACAATAGTCAGAGGTTATGCGGGTGCATAAATTATTACTTGTTTTGCTTGCCACCACTTTAGTTGGTTGCCTTGATAGCAAAGAAGAAATCATAGAAGAAAAAAACCAAGGCTTAGTTTATTGCGCTGAAGCTAACCCTGTGTCGTTTAATCCGCAAGTAACGACCACCGGTTCAACTATTGATATAATTGCTAACCAATTATACGACCGCCTAATTAGCATTGACCCTGTTACGGCAGAGTTTCAAAGTGAGCTGGCGAGCGATTGGAAAATTAGTAAAGATGGTAAATCGGTTACCTTTACCCTGCGTAAAGATGTAAAGTTTCATACAACTTCTTATTTTACGCCGTCGCGTGATTTTAACGCCGACGACGTTATATTCACCTTTAGCCGATTATTCGATGTATACAATCCATATCACTTTGTGGGCGATGCCAATTACCCGTATTTTCAAAGTGTGGGGATTGATCAACTCATTCGTAAAATTGTGCGCGTGTCTGACTACCAAGTGCGCTTTGAGTTATTTAATCCTGAAAGTAGCTTTTTAGCTAATATGGCTACCGACTTTGCTGTGGTACTTTCAGAAGAATACGCCATGGAACTTAAGAAAAACAAGCAAGAAAACTTGTTTGATCAGTATCCTATTGGCACCGGCCCGTATATTTATAAAGAATACCGTCGAGATCACCTTGTACGCTTTTACCGTAATCCACTTTATTGGAAGCACGACGTTGTCCTTGAACAATTAGTTTACGATATAACGCCTAACGGCACTACGCGCATAGCAAAAATGCTGACTAAAGAGTGCGATGTAACGGCTCATCCAAGTAGTGCACAATTGAGTATTTTAGCGCAACGTGATGATATAAATATTGAAAAAGAAACAAATTTAAACATAGGGTATTGGGCATTTAATACAGAACGTGCCCCGTTCGACGACTTGCGCGTGCGCCAAGCACTCGCGCATGCAATAGATGTAGATAAAATAATGCAAGCGGTTTATTACGGTAACGGTACTCGCGCACAATCTATTTTACCGCCAACCTCTTGGGCGTTTGAGCCGCAAGAAGATATACCTACATTTGATCCAGAACTCGCTAAAAAGTTACTAATTGAAGCAGGCTTGCCTGATGGCTTTGATATGACAATATGGGCAATGCCTGTAAGTCGTATTTATAACCCCAACGCACGTAAAATGGCTGAGCTTATGCAAAGTGATTTACGCAAAGTGGGCGTTAATGTAAGCATTGTAGAATATGAGTGGAATACGTTTATTCAACGTATTGGCGAGCACAGGCACGACAGTGTATTACTTGGTTGGGCCGCAGATACACCCGATCCTGATAACTTTTTTAGCCCACTGTTGAGCTGTACCGCTACTTTTAGTGGTAAAAATCCAGCAAACTGGTGTAATCCTCAATTTGATCTATTGCTTACTCAAGCACTCGATACGACTGATTTAAACAAACGTAAAAAATACTACGAAGACGCACAAAGCTTAATTATTAAAGAGCTGCCATTATTGCCTATTGCTCATGGCCTGCGTTTTCAAGCAAGTAGCGCAGATGTGGAAGGCATAACACTTGGCCCGTTTGGCGCTATTTCGCTTGCCAATGCGAGGAAAAAATAATGATCTTAGATTATATTTTGCGCCGCCTTGGTTTGTTCTTTTTTATGATACTGATGCTCAGCGTATTTACATTTTCACTGGCGTATTTATTTCCCGGTGATCCGCTAAGTAATTTAAGTGGCATACCAAGTAGTAACTTTGCACAGCATAGTGAGCTTGAAGACAAATATTTATATAACAGCAATTACTTTATGCAATACATTGCCTTTCTGGGGCGAATATTCCAAGGTGATTGGGGGCTTTCGTTTGCCTCTGGTAACAGTGTATTTAGCCATATTGTTGATTTGCTACCGGCTACTTTAGAACTAAGCGTGTACGCATTAATAGTATCGGTTGTTATTGGTGTACCTACTGGTATTTTAGGCTCTGGCTACCATAAACGTTGGCCCGATAAACTTATAAACTCGACCACTATGGTGGGCTATTCAATGCCTGTATTTTGGCTCGCATTGTTATTAATAATGGTTTTTTCGTTAAAGCTTGGCTGGTTTCCTATGTCAGGCCGAATGGGGCTCCTTTATGAGATACCCGCAAATACTGGGTTTATTTTAATTGATATTGCACTGGCTGGTTTTCCATATAAAGGAATGGCCTTTATTGATGCGCTACGCCATTTAACGCTCCCTACTATTGTACTGGCCATGTATCCGACCACTGTATTAGTGCGCTTTACTCGCGAATCTATGCTTAAAGTAATGGATCAAAACTTTATTAAAACAGCTAGGGCAAAAGGCCTTAATCGCCGCCAACTTATCATGCACCATGCACTGCGTAATGCATTACTGCCGGTAATTAAGCAAATTGGTTTGCAATTTAGTACGCTAATAACGCTTGCGATGATTACCGAAGTTATTTTTTCTTGGCCGGGTATTGGCCGGTGGTTAATCGATAGTATTTATCAGCGTGACTTTCCAGCAATTCAAGGCGGATTAATGGCAGTGTCTTTATTTGTTATTTTAGCCTCTATTACAGCTGAACTTACTTACACTTTATTCGATCCACTCTCGCGGAATCAGGCCCATGGCAAAGTTTAATTTATTTTCTGAAGAGTCGAATAAATCGCCACTCGCGCGATTTTGGCGAAAGTTTAAAAATAACCACCCTGCTTTGGTTGGTTTATGGATATTTATGGCGTTTGCATTATTGGCCGCCACAGCTCCTTTTTTAGCCCCTTATGGTGTAAACCAACAGCATAGTGATGCACTACTTATTCCACCATCGTGGCGAGAAATGGGCGATGTACGCTTTATTTTAGGCACCGATGATTTAGGTCGCGATGTACTCTCGCGCTTAATGAATGGTGCTACGTATACGTTTGGGCTTTCTGTTGTAGCCGCCCTGATCACAACCATTTTTGGTGTATTAGTGGGTACTTTTGCAGGAATTAGCAAAGGACTTCGTTCAAGCTTTTTAAATCACTTACTTGATATAACCCTTTCTATTCCTTCTTTGTTATTAGCAATAATAATAATCGCTATACTCGGCCCGGGTTTAATGAATACCGTATGGGCAATTATTTTAGCGTTACTGCCGCAATTTATTCACTCAGTGCGTAACCTGATTGTTGATGAATTAAGTAAAGATTACATTACTGCGTTTAGGCTCGATGGTGCGTCTAATTGGCATATTATATCGCGTGGTATTTTCCCTAATATTTATGAGCATATTGTGGTTATATTCACGATGGCGCTTTCTACCGCTATATTAGACATTTCAGCACTGGGATTTTTAAAATTAGGAGCTCAGCCACCGACGACCGAATGGGGCGCAATATTAGCCGAAAACTTAGGCCTTATTTATTTAGCACCTTGGACTGTAGCGCTACCTGGTGTACTGTTATTTTTAGCCGTGTTATCTACTAATTTAGTAGGCGATGGCCTACGACAAGTGCTAAAAGCACGTAAGGCTGATTAAATGCAATTACTCGATGTTCGTAACTTAACAATTGAACTACGTACCTCTGAAACTGTAATTAGAGCCGTAGACAGAGTGAGCTTTAGCTTAAAAGAAGGCGAAGTACATGCGCTTGTGGGCGAATCGGGCTCTGGTAAAAGCCTAATAGCAAAAGCGATTATTGGTGTATTAAACGAACGCTGGGATATTACGGCCGACCGTATTCATTGGCGCGGCGTAGACTTAATGCGTTTAAGCCCAGAAAAACGCCGTAAGATAGTAAGCCAAGATATAGCGATGATTTATCAAGATCCAAGTCGCTGTCTTGATCCGACCGCTAAAATATTTGATCAAATTGCTGAAACACTCCCAGAGGTCGCAACTAAAGGTTTCTTTTTAAAACGCAACCGTGAGAGAAAAGACAGAGTAAAAGCGCTTATTCATAAAGTGGGTATTAAAAACCACGAAGCGGTACTAAGTAGCTACCCTCATGAGCTCTCAGAAGGCGTATGTCAAAAAGTAATGATTGCAATGGCCATTGCCCGCACTCCAAAGCTATTGATAGCTGATGAGCCAACTACAGCGCTTGAGAGCACAACTCGCGCACAAGTATTTAGGTTATTAAAAAGCTTAAACCAACTTAAAAATATGTCTATTTTAATGATCTCTCATGAGCTTGAAGAGATTGCACATTGGTCGCATGGCATTCATGTTTTATATTGCGGGCAAATGGTTGAAGCAGGCCCAACCCATGAAATATTTAAACAGCCTCGCCATCCTTACACACAAGCATTATTAAAAAGCTTGCCAGACTACGAACAAGGTCTAGCGCATAAAGAACCTTTTTATGCACTTAAAGGGACTATCCCTACTCTGCAACATTTGCCTATTGGCTGTCGCCTCGGGCCGCGTTGCCCGCAAGCACAAAAAGCCTGCGTGGTAACGCCAGCTCTTACTAAGCATCATGGTCATAGTTATGCGTGCCATTTTCCGTTAATTAAGGACATGAAATAATGCAGCCGCTACTAAAAGTACAAGCACTATCAAAAACATTCAATGTGCGAGCGGGGCTTTTTTCACGTAAAAAGTTTGAAGTACTTAAAAATATTTCGTTTTGTGTGGGTAAAGGCGAAAGTATTGCCATAATTGGTGAAACAGGTGCAGGTAAAAGTACATTAGCAAAGCTGCTTTCAGGGGCTGATACTGCTGACAGCGGGCAAATTTTACTCGAAAATAATATTATTGAAGATAATGGCGTACGCGATAATCAATGTCGGGATATTCGTATGATTTTTCAAGACTCAGCTGCATCGCTCAACCCGGGGCTAACCATAGGTGAAATGCTTGATGATTGCCTGCAATATAATACAGAGCTTGATGCCAGCGAACGAGCTGAAAAGATTGATGCAACGCTTTCAAAAGTGGGTCTATTAATTGATCATAAACACTACTACCCGCATATGTTTAGTGTGGGGCAACTACAGCGTGTGGCGTTTTCTCGTGCATTAATTTTAGATCCTAAGGTGATTGTGCTCGACGAAGCTGTTTCGTCTTTAGACCCTTCTATACGCGCGCAAATAGTGAATTTATTACTTAAGCTACAGCGCGACACTGGCCTTACGTATGTGATGATCACCCACCATTTAAGCCTAGTGCGCCACATCAGTGATTATGTGGTTGTACTCGACAAAGGCGAAGTGGTTGAATACGGCCCTACTGAAGATGTTTTTCAAAACCCCCAATCAAAAGTAACGCAGCGATTACTGAGCTGCTAAAAGCAGCTTTCTAATCACCAAACTCGACTTCTTTGCAATGTAACCTCGTTTATGAAGGTCTTTGTTAAATGCGTAATTTAACAACTAAAACCATAAAGAGGATCTATGCTAAAAAAAACATTACTCACAGGCATTTCATCATTAGCGTTATTGCTGCTATCAACAACTTCAATAGCTGACGAAAACTCTGCCCCTAAAAGTTGGGTTGGTGGCATTGATCATTTAGGTTTAACCGTATCAAACTTAAATGCATCCAAAGCATTTTTTACTGATGTACTTGGTTTTAAAACGCTAGGAAATGACCCTGTCTATCCCGCTTATTTTTTATCAAACAATAAAATAACCATTACATTATGGCGCGTAAAAAATGATGAAAAACGTGTGGAGTTTAATCGGGCAGAAAATGTGGGCCTACACCATTTAGCACTCAGTATTGAAAGTATCAAAAAGTTAAGCGAGCTACATACACACTTAAAAATGCAAAATAATATTATCATAGAGTTTGCACCAGAAAACTTAGGTAAAGGTCCAACCCAACATATGATGATAAGAGAGCCTAGCGGCAATCGGATTGAGTTTATTGCCAGAGGTAATTAATACCAATCCGCAATAATGCTTAATTAAGCGAATTGGTAATATATCAACTTTGCTCAAGACAATAAAAAAGGCGCTTTAAAAGCGCCTTTCTTTATGAGCTAAAATTAATTATTCAACAGTTTGTGTAGCCGTTGGTAAGTTAAGTTCAGCATTTGCTTTCAGCGCTTCAATAAACACCATGTAGTTTTTATTAGCTTGCGCCATAGTAATGCTTTGTTTTGCTTGAGGATCAATATTAGCTGCAACTTGTGCATCTGTTACCGACTTAAGCGCAACAATTGCTGCATCACCATTATTTAAATTAACAAGTTCAACTACCGCAGAGTCTGCTGGGTGAGCCATTTTGAATGCTTGAGTCACAATAGCAGGTGAAACAGTATAGCTTTGACGCGTTAACTGCGCTTCTTGACGAACAGTTAAGCTTTGCTCGCTCGCTACATCATTTAAGCTCTTACCTGCTTGTACTTCTGCAAATAAGCTACGCGCTTTTTCTTTAGCAAGCTCTGATGATTTTTCATTAACTAAACGCGCTTTAATTTGCTCGCTTACTTCATCCAGCGGTTTAGTAGCAGCAGCTTTATGCTCGTTAATACGAACAATAATTGCATGCTCCTCACCAAGCTCAATAACTTCAGAGTTTACTTTATCTTCAAGTAAATCAACTGATGTTAGTGCTGTTACAACTGCAGGGCTGTTTAACGGCTCCGGAAGAGCATTAAGTGCTAAAAGAGGCGTAGATTTAACTTCCACTTCAGCAACTTCTGCAGCATCGTCTAAGCGGTCTGAAATTTCAAATGCAAGTGCACCCATTTCAGTTTGCTTTTCGTAAAATGCATCTACTTTTTCAGCTTGTTCTAGTTCAGCACGTAAGTCAGCTTTAACATCGTCATACGCTTTAACTTGTTGTGGTTGAATGTCTGTAAGTTTAATTATGTGATAACCAAACTCAGAAGCAACAACCTCAGAAATGTCACCTTTGTTTTGAAGTGCGAAAGTCGCATCTTCAAATGCAGGGTCCATTACGTCACGTTCTATCCATTCAAGATCGCCGCCCATTTCGCCACTAACGATATCGTCAGATGATGATTCTGCTAACTCAGCAAAGTCTGCACCTTGTTCTAGTTGTGCATGAAGTGCATTGGCTTTTTCTTTTGCTGCGTCATCGTCTTCACTGTTATCAATTAAGATATGTGATACGCGACGCTTTTCTGGCTCAACGTATTGTGCTTTATTTTGCTCGTAATACGCTTTAACGTCATCCTCGGTTACCGATTCAACATTAATATCTGATGCTTTAAGCTCAATATAACTTACTGAGATAAGCTCTGGAGATAAAAATTGTGATGCGTTTAGCTCGTAGTAATCAGACACTTCTTGCTCTGATACTTCTACGTTCGCGGCAAGTGCTTCTTTATTAATAACTAAGTAATCAATGCTTCGAGTTTGCTGCTGCAGAGCGATTGCGCTTTTAAGCTCGCTCTCTAGTGCAAAGTCTGTACCTGCAACAGCAGATACTACCTGACTACGTGTCATATCTTTACGTAAGTATTCACGAAAAGCATCTGGTTGAAAGTTCATTTGACGAATTACTTGTAAGTAACGATCGTTATTAAACTTTTCACCAATTTGAAAGTACGGTAGTTCTAAAATTGTTTTACGTACACTTTCGTCGCTTACGCGAAGGCCTAAATCAGCCGCTAGCTGTGATTGCAATTCTTGTTGTACTAAGCGGTCAACTACACCTTGGCGAATTTGCGCCATGTAATTTGGATCAGCGGCAATTTGTGTAAAGTATTCACCAAATTGTTGCTCTAAACGGCTTCGTTCATTTTGGTAAGCACGGTTAAAATCGGTTTGACTAATTTTAATTCCATTTACTTCAGCAACGGGTTGTTCTGTGGTTTGACCTAAGTAACTACCGATCCCTGCTAAGGCAAAAGATAAAATCACCGCGCCTAAAATTATTTTGGCTACAGGTCCTTGCGAACCTTCTCTGATTTTCTCAAGCATTTGTTTATCTCTTTTTGATCAAGGTATTTTACCTTGTCACATGTAAAAAAAGCGTATCTTACCAGATACGCTTTTTCACTTGAAGTAACTGGCGGTAAAGTTACTTAATTCATCTGTTGTGGTGAATCAGTAACTTTACACTCGCCATAACTAATGTGTTTAAAACAGTGATTAGTTTACTGCGTCTTTAAGCGCTTTACCGGCTTTAAAAGCAGGAATAGTTGCAGCAGCAATTTGGATTGTTTCACCAGTTTGCGGGTTGCGGCCTGAACGTGCAGCACGGTCACGTACTGAGAAAGTACCGAAACCAACAAGTGCAACTGAGTCGCCTTCTTTTAGCGCGCCAGATACAGATTCGATGAATGAATCTAGTGCACGACCTGCAGCCGCTTTAGAAATGTCAGCATCAGCTGCGATTTGATCGATTAATTGAGATTTATTCACAATATCATCCTCTTTCATTGTTATTATCAAGAGCGATGGTTTTTTAAACTAACATCACTTTTTTGAAAATTGTAGAGCAAACTTTTAATGCTCACATGATTATATTTTTCTTAAGCCTACGCCCCATAAGGGCTAGGCTTGAAAACCAGTGCTTAACTTATCATACCGTTTAGATTTGAAAAGCCCTAAAAAGCACTTTTTTTAGCTTTTTTCTTGGTTTTTAGGTGTTTCGACCGAAAAACTCTCAACAGGATGCACTAAAGCAAGCTTTAACACCTCGTCAATCCAAGTAACTGGGTGAATATCAAGACCTGCCAGCACGTTGTCTGGGATCTCTTTTAAGTCACGTTCGTTAATTTTTGGAATGATGACTGTTTTAATTCCACCACGATGAGCTGCTAATAATTTCTCTTTTAAGCCACCAATAGGAAGTACTTCACCACGTAACGTAATTTCACCGGTCATTGCAACATCTGCTCGTACAGGGTTACCCGTTAAGCTAGATACAAGACCTGTTACCATTGCTGCACCCGCACTTGGGCCATCTTTTGGTGTTGCTCCTTCAGGTACGTGTACGTGAATATCACGCTTTTCGTAAAAGTCGCTATTTATGCGAAATGTATCTGCACGATTACGTACTACCGTCATTGCCGCTTGAATCGACTCTTGCATTACATCGCCCAGTGAACCGGTATAAGTTAACTTGCCTTTACCTGGTACAGCCGCACATTCGATTGTTAGCAAATCACCGCCAACTTCTGTCCATGCTAAACCTGTAACTTGACCAATACGGTCGCCGTCTTCAGCTTTACCATAATCAAAGCGTTGCACACCTAAAAAGTCTTCTAGGTTATCTTGATTGATAGTCACTGTTTTAGTGTCTTTTTCGAGTAAGATATTTTTAACGGCTTTACGGCATAGTTTTGAAATTTCGCGCTCAAGGTTACGTACACCCGCTTCACGTGTGTAGTAACGAATAATGCCAATAATTGCACTATCCTCAATTTCAATTTCAGACTCTTTTAAGCCGTTACGTTTTACTTGTTTAGTAATTAAGTGCTCTTTTGCAATGTTTAACTTTTCATCTTCGGTGTAACCCGATAAGCGGATAACTTCCATACGGTCCAGTAATGGGCCAGGAATGTTAAAGCTGTTTGATGTTGCTACAAACATAACATCAGATAAATCGTAATCTACTTCAAGATAATGATCAGCAAAATGGCTATTTTGCTCAGGATCAAGCACTTCTAATAGAGCTGATGCTGGGTCTCCACGCATGTCAGCTGACATTTTATCAATTTCATCTAACAAGAATAATGGATTTTTAACGCCCACTTTTGTCATGTTTTGAATTAACTTACCTGGCATTGAACCGATATATGTACGGCGATGACCACGAATTTCAGCTTCATCACGTACGCCGCCTAATGCCATACGCACATACTTACGACCAGTTGAACGCGCGATAGATTGCCCTAGCGATGTTTTACCAACACCTGGTGGCCCAACTAAACATAAAATTGGCCCTTTAAGCTTATTAGTACGCTGTTGTACCGCGAGGTACTCGATAATGCGTTCTTTTACTTTATCTAAGCCATGGTGATCGCTATCAAGAATTTTTTGCGCGCCCGCTAAATCTTTTTTCACTTTAGAGCGTTTTTTCCAAGGTACGTTAATTAACGTATCAATGTATGAACGCACTACAGTTGCCTCTGCAGACATTGGCGACATCATCTTAAGCTTATTAAGCTCTGTCGTCGCTTTGTCTTGTGCTTCTGTTGGCATACCCGATTCTTCAATGCGCTTTTTAAGTGCTTCAAATTCATCAGGTACATCATCAAGCTCACCCAATTCTTTTTGAATGGCTTTCATTTGCTCATTGAGGTAATACTCGCGCTGTGACTTTTCCATCTGCTTTTTAACGCGGGTACGAATTTTCTTCTCAACTTGCAGTAAGTCTATTTCGCCTTCCATTAATGCCATTAAATATTCAAGACGTTCTGTCACGTTTGAAATTTCTAGCACTTTTTGTTTTTCAGGTACTTTTAATGGCATATGGGCTGCCATTGTATCAGCAAGGCGCGCTGGCTCATCGATACCTGAAACTGAAGTTAGTACTTCAGGAGGAATTTTTTTATTTAGCTTTACATAGCCTTCAAACTGGCTAATTGCGCTACGAATAAAAATTTCTTGTTCTTTCTCGTCTACCGAATCAGATTCAATAAATTGAGCATTAGCTACAAAAAAGTCTTCGTTATCTACAAATTCTTCGATTTGTGCGCGCTGTGTACCTTCTACTAAAACTTTAACTGTACCGTCCGGTAATTTTAATAACTGAAGTACAGTGGCAATAGTGCCGATACGATAAATATCTTCTTGCTCAGGTTCATCTACAGTTGCATCTTTTTGTGCAACCAAGAAAATTTGTTTGTCTTTGTCCATTGCCGCTTCTAGGCATTTTATTGATTTTTCACGGCCTACAAAAAGCGGGATCACCATGTGCGGATATACCACAACATCGCGCAGTGCAAGGACTGGGATTTCGACTCGGTCGGTTCTCTCAAGCGTCATTATAGTTTCTCTTCGCACTTAATTTATTTTAAAGATTACTCAAGTATATGGGGATAACCTAATTAAAGTTCAACAATTTTCCCTTACTCGATTAAATTAATTATAAAAAAAGGAGCCTAAGGCTCCTTTTTTCACTCAAATAGCTTAAAAACTATTCTGATGCAGCTTTATCTTGTTTATTATTTTCATAAATCAAGATTGGGTCTGACTCACCTTTAATAACGGTTTCATCAATAACCACTTTGCTTACGTCATCCATTGAAGGAAGTTCGTACATAGTATCAAGCAACACACCTTCAACGATTGAACGAAGACCACGTGCACCTGTTTTACGCTCCATTGCTTTGTGGGCAATTGCAGCTAAGGCATCATCACGGAACTCAAGTTCAACGTCTTCCATACCAAACAATACTGAAAACTGTTTAGTAATCGCGTTTTTAGGTTCACTTAATATTTGCACAAGAGCAGCTTCGTCAAGTTCTGTTAACGTAGCAACTACTGGCAAACGACCTATAAACTCAGGAATTAAGCCGTATTTAACTAAATCTTCTGGTTCTACGTCTTTAAATGTTTCACTTAAAGAACGACTCGCCGCAGACTCTTTTACGCTAACGCCAAAACCGATACCGGTATTTTTGTGGCTACGTTGCTCAATTACTTTATCTAAACCTGAAAATGCGCCACCACAAATAAACAAGATTTTAGAAGTATCTACTTGTAAAAACTCTTGTTGTGGATGTTTACGACCACCTTGCGGTGGAACAGAAGCAACGGTGCCTTCAATCAGTTTAAGTAGCGCCTGTTGAACGCCCTCGCCCGATACATCACGCGTAATTGACGGGTTATCTGATTTACGAGAAATTTTGTCAATTTCATCAATGTAAACAATGCCACGTTGCGCTTTTTCAACATCGTAATCGCACTTTTGTAAAAGCTTTTGAATGATGTTTTCAACATCTTCACCTACATAACCTGCTTCGGTTAATGTAGTGGCATCGGCCATAGTAAACGGCACATCAAGTAGACGCGCTAACGTTTCTGCAAGTAATGTTTTACCACTACCTGTTGGACCGATAAGCAAAATATTACTTTTACTTAATTCAATGTCTTGCTTAGTCGATTGGTTACGCAGGCGTTTATAATGGTTATAAACGGCAACAGACAATACTTTTTTAGCATGATCTTGGCCAATAACATAATCGTCTAAGTGTTTACGAATTTCTTTTGGTACAGGTAGTTTGTCAGACGTATCATGCTTAGGAGCAATGTCTTTGATCTCTTCCCTGATAATATCGTTACACAACTCTACACATTCATCACAAACGTATACTGAAGGGCCTGCAATTAATTTACGCACTTCATGTTGGCTTTTGCCACAAAAAGAGCAGTATAACAATTTATTACTTTTGTCGCCGTCTGTAGGAGTGTCAGACATTCAGCTACCTCATTTTATTACGTTGGCCACCAAAACTGTTGGCGGCTATTTCAATACGCTTTAACTATACCAAAATTTATTAGTTTTCGCATAGTAACTCAAAGTGGCAAACAGGCAATCCCGCTCACCAAGCGCTTACTTTTTATCGCGATTTGTAAAAACTGAGTCTACCAAGCCGTAATCTACAGCTTGCGTGGCACTCATAAAGTTATCACGATCTGTGTCTTTAGAGATAATATCCAATGGTTGGCCTGTATGCTCAGCCATTAAGCGATTAAGCTTAGCTTTAATAGACAGAATTTCTTTAGCGTGTATTTCAAAGTCAGATGCTTGACCTTGGAAACCACCTAATGGTTGGTGAATCATCACACGAGAGTTTGGTAAACAAAAACGTTTACCTTTAGCGCCAGCAGTAAGTAAAAAAGCACCCATGCTTGCAGCTTGACCTACACATATTGTACTTACATCTGGTTTGATGAAGTTCATTGTGTCGTAAATAGCCATACCCGCAGTTACTGAACCACCTGGTGAGTTAATATATAAAAAGATATCTTTATCAGGATTTTCTGATTCTAAAAATAGCATTTGCGCTAAAATCAGATTTGCCATGTTGTCTTCAACTTGACCTGTTAAAAAGATAATACGCTCTTTTAATAATCTCGAATAAATATCATACGAGCGCTCGCCTTTTGGTGTTTGTTCAACAACCATTGGGACCAATGCATTTAGGGGATCTGTAATACCAGTATTCATACTTATTTAATTCCTTATGCGCTTATACTTATCCTTATTATAAGGAAGCATAGTTATCGTTTTTCGCAAATTTAGAGCCAAAAACTAAAATGGCCCGGGCACGCTGTATAAACAGAGTAGCACGAGCCATTTAATCGTTAGCGAGAGCTTAAGTCAATGACTTATTAAGCACCTTGCTGTGGATTCATGATGTCATCAAATGCTTTTTCAACATCAGTAACAACTGCTTTAGCTAAAATAGCTTCAACAGCTTGCTCTTCCATTGCTACATTACGCATTTGCTGCATAAGTTGATCATTACCTTTGTAGTATTCTACTACTTCAGTTGGATCTTCGTATGCAGAAGCTACCGTTGCAATTAATGCTTCAACTTTAGCGTCATCAACTTTAATCTCGTTAACTTTAATCACTTCACCTAATAAAAGGCCAGTTTTAACACGTGTTACAGCTTGCTCGTGGAACAATTCAGCAGGAAGCTCTGGCATGTTTTGAGCGTCGCCGCCAAAACGTTGAGCTGCTTGCTGACGTAGAGCATCAACTTCTTGATCAACTAGTGCTTTAGGCACTTCGATTTCGTTGTTAGCTAAAAGACCTTTGATTGCTTGGTCTTTAACGCTTGCTTTAACCGCTTGGTCTAGCTCACGTGTCATGTTCTTTTTAACTTCTTCTTTAAGCGCGTCTACGCCGCCTTCGGTAACACCGAATTTAGTTGCAAACTCTTCGCTTAATTCTGGTAACTCTTGCGCTTCAACTTTTTTCACTGTGATAGTGAATTGAGCCGCTTTACCTTTTAAGTTTTCAGCGTGGTAATCATCAGGGAAAGTTACATCAGCAACTACTTCTTCGCCTGCTTTTTTACCTACGATGTTATCTTCAAAACCTGGGATCATACGACCTTGACCAAGTTCTAATGGGAAGTCTTCAGCTTTGCCGCCTTCAAATACTTCACCGTCGATAGTACCTACGAAATCAACTGTTACACGGTCGTTTTCGCCAGCAGCTGTATCAACATCAGCCCACTCAGCGTGTTGCTTACGAAGTGTTTCTAGCATGTTAGCTAAATCTTCGTCAGTTACTGTTACCGCTGGTTTCTCAACAGTAATTTTATCTAAACCTTGAACTTCAACTTCAGGGTAAACTTCAAACGTTGCTGAGAACTCTAAATCTTTACCTGCTTCAAGTGATTTAGGTGCGAATGTAGGCGCGCCAGCTGGATTGATTTTTTCAGAAACGATTGCTTCGTAAAAATTACGTTGCATTACTTCGCCAGCAACTTCTTGACGAACTGCAGGGCCAAAACGCTTGTTAATTACAGATACTGGAACTTTACCAGCACGGAAACCATCTATACGCTGTGTTTTTGACAGTTGTTGTAGGCGTTTTTTTACTTCGGTCTCAACGTTCTCTGAAGGAACGGTGATAGTTATACGGCGCTCAAGGCCTTGGGTCGTCTCAACAGAAACTTGCATGATTTACCTCAATATTCAATTTTGGCGACTGTTCGCCTTCCTTTACAAACAAAGTGATCTGCATGAGTCTTGATAAAGTTTAAGCGGTTTTTCACACTTAAAAGCATCCGTCGCTACCATGAGATACCATTGCTGCTTTGCCCTTCGGGCACTATGTTAAACAATAGACGCGGCATTATAACCTAATATTTATGATAGTCGAGTATAGGGGGCAATTATTTGGACTAGATAAGGGACTATAGAGACTAACTGAATAAAAAACAGGCTAACTGAGCATTGAATAGAATAAAATACAAATTATTTAATAGAATTAAAGGCTAACGAATTTAGATTTATAACTTAGAGGATTTTATTTATTATTCTTACTAGATAAGAAAATGGTCGGCGATGCAGGATTTGAACCTGCGACCCCTTGGACCCAAACCAAGTGCGCTACCAAACTGCGCTAATCGCCGACATTGAAGAGTTAACTTCTTTTTTCATACTGAACACTTAAACTGAGAGTTTAAGACCATTTTAAGAAAATGGTCGGCGATGCAGGATTTGAACCTGCGACCCCTTGGACCCAAACCAAGTGCGCTACCAAACTGCGCTAATCGCCGAAACTTATTATTGTTAGCGAGTGACCTCGTTGACAACGGGGTGCATAATAGTGATTTGACGGGGTTAGGTCAAACGTTTTTTTAATAAAACCAATCAAGTGCTCATTTTTAGTGCACAATGGTTAAATATTACAATAGTAGGCTGAAATTTAAACTATTTAACAACTCAAATGTTATATACATTAAAAGCAACTTGGCGCTGCTATGCTTTTCTGCGAAAATAGTAGGCACATTATAAAACGAGTTATATAAAGAGTATGTTTTCTTTATTAGCATTTTTACCCCTATTTTATTATGCACTCGTTTTTAGAGTATCGGTATCTAGTTAATTAACCCCAATTAAAGGTCACCCATGACGGCAAACATCATTGATGGTAAGGCAATCGCAAAACAAGTACGTAGCGCTGTAGCAGAACGCGTAAGTGAACGTGTAGCAAATGGTTTACGTGCACCAGGACTTGCAGTAGTGCTCGTTGGACTTGATCCAGCAAGCCAAGTTTATGTTGGTTCAAAACGTAAAGCCTGTGAAGAAGTTGGCTTTATCTCTAAATCATTTGATTTACCAGCAGACACACAAGAGCAAACTCTTTTAGATTTAATTGACGAGCTAAATAATGATGCCGAAGTTGATGGGATTTTAGTGCAGTTACCACTGCCAAAAGGCCTTGATGCTGAAAAGATTTTAGAACGCATTACCCCACATAAAGATGTTGATGGATTTCATCCATATAACATTGGCCGATTAGCACAGCGTATGCCTGCTCTTCGCCCATGCACGCCTAAAGGTATTATTACCTTACTTGATTCAACGGGTGTACGTTATAAAGGGATGCATGCCGTGGTAGTTGGCGCGTCAAATATTGTTGGTCGTCCAATGTCGTTAGAGCTTTTATTAGCCGGTTGTACAACCACAGTGTGCCATAAGTTTACTCAAGACTTAGAAACACATGTTCGCCGCGCTGACTTATTAGTTGTGGCAGTGGGTAAACCTGAATTTATACCTGGAGATTGGATAAAAGAAGGCGCTATCGTTATCGATGTAGGCATTAACCGTTTAGATACGGGTAAATTAGTCGGTGATGTTCAATACAGTGTAGCTGAACAAAAAGCGCATTTTATTACACCTGTACCGGGTGGCGTTGGCCCGATGACGGTCGCTAGCTTAATTGAAAACACACTTGAAGCATGTGAGAAATATCACAGTTAAGCAGTTAAAAAATCAAAAAAGGGTTGCCATTTGGCAACCCTTTTTTAGTTAAACGTGAATTACTTTAAACGCTTACGCTTTACGCCACGTTGTTTTACCGGCTGAATCTTCAAGTATTACGCCTAATGCATTAAGCGCATCACGTGCTTCATCAGCAGCAGCCCAGTTTTTACTCGCACGTGCTTCATTACGTTTCACAATTAATGCTTCAATTGTCGCAACTTCGTCGTCATCTTGCCCGCCTTGTAAAAAAGCTTCCGGTGCTTGTTGAGCAACCCCTAGCACTTCACCAAGGCTGCGCAATATAAAGGCTAATTTGCCAGCTTGGCCTGCATCAGTGTCTTTCACGCGGTTTAGTTCTTTAGCAAGTTCAAACAACACAGGTAGTGCTTCTGGGGTATTAAAGTCGTCATTCATTGCTTTTCTAAATTTAGCAACAAACTCATTGCCTTCTAAATCGCACTCTACCGGTTCTACATCACGAAGCGCTGTATAAATACGTTCAAGTGATGAACGCGCTTGGTCTAAATTTTCTTGTGAGTAATTTAGTTGGCTGCGGTAATGGCCTGAAATTAAAAAGTAACGAACAGATTCGGCATCGTATGCTTTTAAAACTTCTCGCACAGTAAAAAAGTTATCTAACGACTTAGACATTTTTTCTTTGTTTACCTGAACCATGCCAGTATGAATCCATGTATTCACATACTTGCCGTTGTTTGCACAGCACGATTGCGCAATTTCGTTTTCATGATGTGGAAACTGTAAATCAGACCCCCCACCGTGAATATCAAAATGCTCACCTAAGTGCTTTGAGCTCATTGCCGAACATTCGATATGCCAACCCGGTCGCCCTTCACCCCACGGTGATGACCATGATGGTTCACCTGCTTTTGCTTTTTTCCATAACACAAAATCAAGTGGATCGTCTTTATCTTGAGCCACTTCAACGCGAGAACCTGATTGCAACATCGTTAAATCTTGCTGAGAAAGTGCACCGTATTGCTCAAACGTTGATACATCAAACAAAACATCGCCGTCAGCTGCAACATAGGCATGGCCTTTTTCAATCAAGCGCTTAACCATAACGATAATTTCATCCATATGGCTTGTAACTGTTGGTTCAATATCTGGGCGTAGCATATTTAAACTATCAAAATCTTCATGCATTGCTTTAGTCATGCGCACAGTTAAGTCATTTATTGACTCACCATTTTCATTCGCCCGTTTAATTATTTTATCGTCGATATCTGTAATGTTTCGCACATATTTTAAATCGTAACCAATATGACGTAAGTAGCGCACAATAACGTCAAAACCTACAAAAGTACGAGCGTGTCCAATATGGCAGTAATCATAAATGGTGATACCACACACATACATGTCGATTTTTCCTTCGACCATAGGTTTAAATTGCTCTTTTTGTCGCGTGAGTGTGTTGTATATATTTACCATTTACTTTGAGTCCTTGACTATTTACTTGAACAGTTATGTTACCACTTGAAAAGCCCCTGCTCTAGCGCTTTATAACAAACCAAACATCTACTTTGTTAATCTTAGCCAACTACGATAAAATAGCGCCAATATTTAAACCGGATATAGGAAAACACATGGTTGTTCTACACACTAATTTTGGTGACATCACCATTAAAATGTTTGAGAAAGAAGCTCCAAACACAGTTAAAAACTTTTTAGAGTACGCAAATGCTGATTTTTTCAACGGCACTATCTTTCATCGCGTAATCGATGGTTTTATGGTTCAAGGCGGTGGTTTTGTTCCAGGTATGGAACAAAAAGAAGTAAACGACCCAATTCAAAATGAAGCTAATAACGGTCTGTCTAATAAAGTAGGCACTTTAGCTATGGCACGTACACCTGATCCTCATTCAGCTACAGCACAGTTTTTCATTAACGTGAACAACAACGACTTTTTAAACCATAGCAGCGAAACATCGCAAGGTTGGGGTTATTGTGTTTTTGCTGAAGTAGTAGAAGGCATGGACGTAGTAAATAAAATTAAAGCAGTTGCAACAGGTAGTACTGGTTTTCACCAAGACGTACCTCTTGAAGATGTGATCATCGAAAGTGTTACTGTTAGCTAATAGCGTTTGCTTACACTATTGTGAGCACTTAAGCGGGCATCTGCCCGCTTTTATTTAATAAAAAATAGACTAACCTATGACTCACCAAACTTACTTTATTGCAGATTTACACCTAAGCGAAAACCGCCCCGACATCAGCGCTGCATTTTTTGACTTTTTAAATACACATATACTAAATAAAGATGTAGATGCACTTTATATTTTGGGTGATTTTTTTGAAGTATGGGTTGGAGATGACTACATTACTGCTCTGAGTGCCGATGTAGCAAAACATTTAAGCGCCATTAATGATGGTGGCACACCTGTTTACTTTATCCATGGCAATCGTGATTTCATTATGCGCAAGCAGTATGCCAACATGGCCGCAATGACATTACTCGATGAACAAACAGTCATTGATTTATATGGTACGCCTACCGTAATTTTACATGGCGACGAAATGTGTACTCAAGATACTGAGTATCAAAAATTTCGTAAAAAGAGCCGTGGTTGGTGGTGGCCAAAATTGATGCTTGCAATGCCGCTTTGGTATCGTAAAAAAATAGCGCGTAATGCCCGCGAAAAAAGTAAATTAAGCCAGGCTGATAAACCTATCGAAATTTTAGACGTTGTCGATGAAGCTGTACTTGCAACCTTTGCCAAACATAACGTTACGAATATGATTCATGGTCATACTCACCGCCCTAATGTTCATACGTATAAAGTTAATGAACAAACACTTACTCGCACAGTGCTAGGTGACTGGTACACCCAAGGCTCTTATTTAGTCGTTACCCCTCAATCACAAGAATTAATTAGCACGCCTTTCGCATAATTTAAAATTCTGACTATTATTTATCTATACATTTGAATAATAGTGAGAGGTTTAATGATTAAGCTGTTAATTTTCATCGTAGTAATTGCCATTCCAACAAAAGTATTTAGCGAACAAACATGGCAAATTGTTACTGAAAACTACCCTCCCTATTTTAGCGAAAACTTGCCCAATAATGGTTGGTTATATGAAATAGCCCAATCAGCACTTAAAACACAAGGTATTAATAGCGAAGTAGAGTTTACGACATGGAATCGCGCTTTAAAGCTATTAGAAAAAAACAGAAAAACAGCTATTTTAGGTGCTTTTTATTCATTAAAAAGAAATGAAGTTTTTTACTACTCCCGTCCACTTGCAGTTGCTCACTCAGGAGTTTTTAAGCGAAAAGAAAGTATTATTAATTTCGATGGTACAGTTCAATCATTAACTCCTTATAGTATTGGTATAGAAGACAATGCCGTTGTAAGCCAAGAGTTTGCTAGAAATACGGATCTGGCAATAACGTCCACTAAAAGCCTTCCTACAAGCTTATATTTACTACAACAAGGGCGTATTGATTTAGTCGCGGGTACTAAAGAGGTTGGAAAATATTGGCTTGAAAACACTAAAAGCGAAGATTCGGATGATAATAATATTGAGTATTTATCGCCAGATCTTGCTTCTCATAAACTATATTTAGTTGTCTCTAAATCAAATTATAGGGCCAAAGAATACTTACAAAAATTTAATAGAGGAATTGATATAATAATTAACAATGGTCGCATTGCTAAAATTATGAAAAAACATAATTTCAGCAATCAGAAAATAACAGAATATATTAATTTTTTAAAAGAAAATGAGGGTATTTAAACAGTAGGAATACCGCTATGAAATTTAAAATCAGTATCGGTTGTAGAAATTAACTCTTTTTCTTTTTCACCAAAAAAGTTTACGCGTTCGGTAATATCAAAATCAGCAATTTCTTGCGCTAAAGTTAAATAATCTTGGTAATGACGCGCTTCTGAACGTAACAACGAAATATAAAAATCACCTAAGCGTTTATCAACATGCGGTGCAAGCTTTGCAAAACGCTCACACGAACGCGCCTCAATATAAGCGCCTACTATTAGCTTATCGACTAATGCATCAGGCTCGAACGTTTTAACATGACGAAGCATACCTTTTGCGTAACGACATGGTGTAATACTACGATATTCAACACCGTACTCGTCCATAATTTCGAGAACTTGATAAAAATGATGTAGCTCTTCTTTTATCAGCAAAACCATTTTATCGATTAGCCCTTGCCCATATGGAGAACTCGATTTAGGAATTATGGATTTAGTTAGCTTATTTTTAGCTGCCAGATCGCGCCAATTACCTTCTCGTTTATAAATAAGCGTTTCAAATGGCTTTAGCCACTCGAGTAATGCATCACTACCCTCTTTATCTACCGCGTATCTACGTATTAAAAACATCGCACTTTGAGCTGCTTTTAATTCACAAATTAAGTGATCTATTAAAATGACTGATAAGTTTTCTTTTTTAATTGCTTGCTGCACCCACTGCTCTGGGGTGGTACACAATAAAAAGTTATTAATCGGCTCTAAAAGTTGGCTATGTGGCACGTTGACTGCTCATTACTAAATAAATTTGATAGACCGTTATTTTAACACGAAATTTTGCTTGGGATAAATCAAAGCACTTACCGACTTGATAATGTTAATAGCTAGTTAA
Organism: Pseudoalteromonas sp. NSLLW218; assembly: GCF_015864775.1. NCBI lineage: Bacteria > Pseudomonadati > Pseudomonadota > Gammaproteobacteria > Alteromonadales > Pseudoalteromonadaceae > Pseudoalteromonas > Pseudoalteromonas sp. NSLLW218. The sequence continues at coordinate 182,038 of NZ_JADYWO010000007.1, forward strand.
CTTGACTTTGCAAAATAAGTGAACCATAACTGTACAAAGACTGTATAAAAATAAACCAACCAAAACAGTAATACGTTCCTTTTATGGAGTAAGCACTATGATATTGAATCACCTCTGGGGCATTTATGCTCATCCACTTGAAGAATGGCAAACAATAGATAATCGCCATGAAAGTTTAACCTATAGTTTGTCACATATTTTATTGATTGCTTTATTCCCTTCAATAATGGGCTACTACTCATCTGTTTATCTAGGGTGGAGTATAGGTGCCGGCGATCCCGTATTTTTAACACACGATAGTGCTGTGCTAATTGCAGGTGCAATGTATTTTGCTTTAATAGCAGGCGTATTCGCATTGGCTTATTTAGCCCATTGGATGGCCGTTACATTTGGTTCTAAACCTACATTTACACAAACACTTGAACTTGCAGCATATACTGCAACGCCAGTGTTTATGTCAGCACTCGCCGCTTTTTGGCCTGTACTTTGGTTTGTAGTTTGCGCTGGAATTATTGCACTAGCTTACTCGGTCTATTTACTCTATACCGGCGTACCTATACTTATGCATATCCCCGAAGAGCGTGGCTTTATTTACGCCAGCTCGGTAGTAACGTGTGGATTAATATTACTGGTTATTATTTTAGCTGTAACAGCGATGCTTTGGACAAATGGGATTGTTAGCCCTATGTTTACTTAATAAAGAGTCGTGTTTGATAGAAATATTCCCTTTCTTTCCTTCGCAAAAAAGGAGCTAATTAGCTCCTTTTTTTATATTTAATAGTTTTTATCAATAACCATTAATCAGCTTCGTTTTCGTCTTGGTTGTGTATTTCTAAACTTGAAGACATCGCACTTTCGCGGGTGCTTTTTGCTGAATCGTTACGTAGCTTATCAATTCGATTTAAATAGTTTTGATCAATATCGCCAGTAATATATTGGCCATCAAATACTGAAGTTTCAAACTTAGTAATTTCAGGATTTTCTTGGCTAACTGCTGCAATTAAATCTTTTAACGATTGAAAGATTAAACCGTCAGACCCTATGCTTGCATTAATATCTTCTACTTCACGTCCGTGAGCAATAAGCTCAGCTGCTGAAGGCATGTCAATACCGTACACATTAGGGAAGCGTATTTCAGGTGCCGCTGATGCAAAGTAAACGTTTTTAGCACCAGACTCTCGGGCCATTTCAACAATTTGTGCTGATGTTGTACCACGAACAATTGAGTCATCAACCAATAATACATTTTTACCTTTAAATTCTCGATCAATTGCGTTTAGCTTTTGACGCACTGACTTTTTACGCATTTCCTGACCAGGCATGATAAATGTACGTCCAATATAACGGTTTTTAACAAAACCTTGGCGATACGGTAAATCAAGTACACGTGCAATTTCCAGCGCTACATCACATGAAGTTTCTGGAATTGGGATAACTACATCAATATCTTTGTCTGCCCATTCGCGTGCAATTTTTTCGCCTAGTTTAGTCCCCATATTTACACGTGTTGCATACACAGACATACGGTCTATTGTTGAGTCAGGTCGAGCAAAATAAACAAATTCAAAAATACACGGCGAGTAAGATGCCTTATCAGCACAACTAAGTGAATGGAATTCACCCTCTTCTGTAACATATATAGCTTCACCAGGTGCAACATCACGTACAAACTCAAAACCATCCGGTTTCAACGCAACGCTTTCTGAGGCAAACATGTACTCAGTACCTTTTTCGGTTTCGCGTTTACCAAATACAAGTGGGCGGATACCATTAGGGTCGCGAAAAGCAACAATGCCATGGCCGATAATCATAGCAATCGTTGCATAGCCACCGCTTACTTTATTGTTTACTTCGGTTACCGCAGTAAAAATATCTTCAGGGTCTAAATGCAACTTATCAGACTTACTTAATTCATGTGCCATGATATTAAGTAAAATTTCAGAGTCTGACGTTGTATTAACGTGACGACGTGCTTCTGAGAATAACTGCTCTTTTAAAGCTTCTGCATTAGTAAGGTTGCCATTATGGGCAAGCGCTATACCAAACGGTGAGTTAACATAAAAAGGTTGTGCTTCAGATGAGCTTGAAGATCCTGCTGTAGGATAACGCACATGGCCAAGGCCAATTGTACCTTGGAGTCGTTTCATATGACGGGTGTGAAAGGCATCTTTCACAAGGCCATTTGCTTTGCGTAAGCTAAACGTATTATTCTCAATGGTAATGATACCCGCGGCATCTTGACCACGGTGCTGCAAAACAGTTAAGCCATCATAAATCGCCTGATTCACAGGGGATGTTCCGACTATTCCAACGATACCACACATGTAATTTATCCTCGCCGATTAACGGTTTACTGAATTTAAAAAGCTCGAGTTGTTTTCTAGGTACGAAAAGAACCATTCAACTACAAAGCCAAATTCTGGAATCAAAATAGAATTGCCCCACCAGTGCGTATTGGGTGCACCAGTAAAAGCATCAAGAAAGAAGAGTAACGCGCTCACGACCAACACGCCTCGTAGAGCACCAAACACTATGCCAAAAACACGGTCGGTACCCGATAAACCAGTACGATGTACAAGCTCACCTAAAATATAGTTTAGTAAACCGCCTAACAGTAGCGTCGCAAAGAATAATATGGCTATGGCCGCAGCATTTCTTAAAAGGGGTTCAGAAATGGTTGTTAGGAAGGAAGCTAAATATTGGTAAAATAAGCTAGAGATGATAAAGGCGCCAGCCCATACCGCTAATGACATTGCTTCTTTTACAAAGCCGCGTATTAAACCGATGATGGTAGACAATGCAATGATGCCAATAATGGCGTAATCAACCCAGATCATAAGAACCAATTAGTCGCTAATTTGGGGCGCATTCTATACCCAAACATCGTTAGTATGCAAGTTTAAACGGGAGATTACTGGGTTGTAGTCAATACAAAAAATTAACATTATAGAATGGGTATTATGAGATAAAGATAATGATAAAAACAAATATAAATAAATAAAAAAGGCTTGTGATACAAGCCTCTTTATAATTATTTTGTAACTTCGTATTGCGTAACTTTACCATTCAATTTAGTAAGCTCTTTCAGCTGGGGAAGCTGCTTTTGTAATTCATTTTTATCAAGCGAAGGACCAACAAATACCTTGGTTAACGTCCCATTTGGGGTTTTAATCGGTTTAGTAAATGTTTTAAACCCTTCAACTTTTAATTTAGCCTGTAATGCTTTTACATTTGCAACATGTGAAAAACTACCTAATTGAATAACGTAAGCCATACTTGTTAGGTTTTCATCACTTTTACGAGGCGCAATAGGTTTTGGTTTAGCTTGAACAGGCGCTTTTGTAATTGGTGTAGCTTTAGGTTCAATAGTCGCTTCAACAACTTTATTCTCTACAGCGTAGTCACTCTCATCCATAGCATTTTGCTGCTCAAAAGCTTCATCATCAGCTTGAATATCTTCAATTTCATCTTGTTTTAGTGGTTCAGCATTAGCCATGTTTTCATCAATTGACTCTTGAAGATCGATTGTTTTGAACTCAGGGCTATCAGGAATCGCTTTAAAGCCTTCTTTATAATGCACTTTTTCGCCATCGAGTATATTAGGGATAAACACAATTGCTGCGATCACTACTATACTTGTTCCGACTAAGCGATTAATAAAACTTGAGTTCACCGACATCCTCTCTATTTTTTAAAGTAATTAATAGCGCCGGCCACTGTAAAAAATGAACCAAATACAATCAACATAGTATCACTTTGTTGTTTTGGTAAAATTACACTTAGTGCCTGTGCCACACTATCATAGCTATTGATAGTATTATGATGAGATATACCCTGCAGCGCATTTTGTAAATTACTTGCAGTGTCGCCTCGGGGGCCACTTAAACTAGCTAATGACCACTCATCGACCAAGTGACTTACTTCTTTAAGTACACCTGCTTTATCTTTATCAGCAAGCATAGCGGCTAATGCATGAATTTTAAAGCCTTTATCTTTATAGCTTGATAACTTATTGGCTAAATAACGTGCCGACTCAGGGTTATGTGCTACATCGGTAAAGACTAAAGGCTCAGTACTTAACTGCTGAAACCGCCCTTCTACAACTAAATTAGCGAGGCAACTTCGTATGACTTGCTCACTAGGTAATAAGCTTAAAACACTTAGTGCAGTTAACGCCGTTGCTGCATTTTGACATGGTATTGCTGGCTTATCTATTTCAAGATTATGTTCTTTATATTGCCAATTAAAGCTCTCAGCATTTTCTTTGAAAATAAAGTCACTGCCCGACAACGTCATATTGGCATTAATTTCTTTGCCATAATCAGTCATTGTGTGAGGAATATTTAAATCTCCTATAATAGCAGGCGTATTTTCACGAAAAATACCGGCTTTATCATAAGCCACTAACTCTCGTGTATCACCTAGGTACTCTTTATGATCTAAATCGATGGTGGTGATCACGCTTGCAAAGGGAGTTACTATATTTGTAGCATCAAAGCGCCCACCTAGACCCACCTCTAGTAATACATAATCGACGCTGCAGCGTTTAAAAATTGCCAACGCACCCAAAGTACCGTATTCAAAATAAGTAAGAGGAGTGTCTTTACGGCCTTGCTCAAGCTGGTGAAAAGCATCTATATGGAATTGGTCTGCCAGTTCTTCGCCATTAACTCGTACACGCTCGTTATAACGAATTAAATGAGGAGATGCGTAAGTACCCACGCTAAACCCCTGCGCTAGCAATAGCGACTCTAAGCAACGTGCAGTGGTGCCTTTACCGTTTGTACCGGCAATAAGAATAATTTTACTTGGGGTGTTTAAAAGGCCAATATTGTTGGCAACATTAGCAACTCGTTCTAACCCCATTGCAATGTTAGCTGGGTGAACACTTTCTAAATAAAAAAGCCAATCATCAAGGCTTGATGATTGGCTAGGAATTGATTTTGTCATAGCGTGTAATCAGTAAAGCTGAAATTTACGCTACTCTATGCTCTTGTTCCGTAGAAGGCAAGTTCATAAATTTAGCTAAAATGCGTGCAAGGGTATCGCGCATTTCACGGCGGTCAATAATCATGTCAATTGCACCGTGTTCTAGCAAAAATTCACTACGCTGAAAACCTTCTGGTAATGTTTCGCGAACAGTTTGTTCAATAACACGAGGACCTGCAAAACCAATTAACGCTTTAGGTTCAGCAACGTTAATATCACCCAGCATAGCAAGTGATGCCGATACACCACCCATTGTTGGATCGGTCATTACTGAAATAAATGGAAGACCTTTTTCAGTCATTTTTGCAAGTGCAGCGCTTGTTTTAGCCATTTGCATAAGCGACATAAGCGCTTCTTGCATACGTGCTCCGCCTGATGCAGAAAAACAAATAAGCGGCATGTTATGCTCTAAACATTGATCAACAGCATCAACAAAGCGAGCGCCAACAACAGAAGCCATTGACCCCCCCATAAATGAGAATTCAAATGCTACCGCTGCTACCGGAATACCTTTTAATCGGCCTTTCATAGCTACAAGTGCATCTTTTTCACCACTTGCTTTTTGCGCTGCACTGATACGGTCAGAGTACTTTTTAGAATCTTTAAACTTAAGAATGTCTTTAGGCTCATGTTGTGTACCAAGCTCTTGACGATCACCTTCATCTAAAAAGTGCTCTAGGCGCTTACGGCCACTAACACGCATGTGGTGGTCACACTTAGGACATACGTTTAATGACTTTTCTAATTCAGCTTTATATAAAATTGAATCACACGATGTACACTTAGCCCAAACACCTTCTGGGATTTCTTTACGACCTGATGATTTTGTCGTTTTAGGTAAGATTTTTTCTAGCCAACTCATTTGCAACTCTCTTAATACTGTTCTGTGTCGCGAGCCTACTAATAGCAATTAGCAGACAAATTTTTTCAATTAAAACATGAATTACACTAACGCGGTATAAAAAACTGGTCTTAGTAGTTCAAAGTGCTTATAAAAAGTACTTATACCACATCTATATCAGGCAAAAATAAAGGGCCTAAAGGTGTTTGAGGAATATTAAATTGCTCAGGGTAGTCAACATCCACTAAATACAAACCAGCGGCCTTAGCGGTAGCACTGGCCTTTGCGCGTTCTTTACAATCAAGTAGCTCTTTTATCCATATAGGTTGTTGTTTATGTAAACCAACATCCATTAAGCTGCCTGTGATATTACGTACCATATGATGTAAAAATGCATTCGCTTTAATATCAATAATAACGTAAGTACCTTGGCGCTGTACCGACAGATGATGAATTGTTCTTGTCGGTGTATTCGCTTGGCAATGTATAGCCCTAAAAGAGGTGAAATCGTGTTTACCTATTAAATACTGACACGCCTCTTGCATCTTTGTTTCATCAAGATGATGATGAAAATGCGTAACACCCTCGTTTAATACAGCTCCTCGTAGGGGGGAGTTATAAATAACATAGCGATAACGACGGGCTGTAGCACTAAAACGGGCATGAAAGTCATCAGCAACCGGTTGGGCAAAGCGAATAGCAATATCTTTAGGCATTAAAGTATTCATACCTAGTGTAAATGCGACCATATCGCGATCGGCTTGCGTTTCAAAGTGTATTACTTGGCCTGTACCGTGCACACCAGCATCTGTACGCCCTGCACATATAACCTCAACAGGATGATTACAGATACGCGACAACGCTTTTTCTACTTCTTGCTGTACGCTATTTACATGTGATTGACGCTGCCAACCACTGTAACGTGCGCCGTTGTATTCAACTCCAAGTGCTACTCGCATAATTACCGTTTTACCTACTGTGCTAATGAACGAGGCATTTTATGCTATCTAACGATGCAATAAAAGGAGACCTGTCGTAATCAAACCAATACACATAAAAAAACCCGTATTTAGCTGAGCCAGATACGGGTTCTTATAAACATTTTAATTATTTTATTTTAGTTTAGCTTTTAAGCTAAGTGCTTCCTCTTGAACTTCTTCAGGACCTTTGTTAATGACATCCTCAATGACTTTAAGCGCAGAATCAAAATCATCAATTTCAATATAGGCACGCGCTAAATCAAGTTTAGCTGAGTAGCCACCACTTTCAGCATCAACATCCGTCGGATTATCACCGGCAAGTAATGCATCAAACTCACTCAAACCGACATCCATATTAACGTCGGTGTAAGGTTCATGTTCAAGTTCAGCGTCGTCACTTTCTTCTAATAATGAATCAATATCTACAAATTCATCATTATCAAACTGCTCAACATCACTACTTTCAACAAGTGACTCTTTTGTAGTTAATGGGTCATCTGTCTCTAAGTCTTCTTTTAACAAGCTGTCAAAGTCAACATCAAATTCACTGCTGTCATCAACACTTAACTCTTCAGGCTCTGCTAACTCACTAAGTAATGAATCAAAATCAGTTTGCGTTAAATTTGACATAAACTCTTCATCAAGTTCGTCGTCAGAGCTAATATCAGTGCTACCCACTTCATCTAAGCTTGTTAACTGTGCTTCGCGCTCTACATTTGTTTGCTCTTGCGATTCGTCTGATAACTCATCAGTTAGCGCTTGCTCTAAACTATCTTCGTCAAATTCAGCATCTAATTCAGAAAAATCATTTTCAATTAAAATCTCATCATCAAAATCATTTTCTAAACCATCTAAATCAGCATCTGTCATAAGCGCATTTGCTAAATCTTGCTCAGCCTGACTAGAAGCTATTCCCGGTGCCTCGCCATCTAAATCATCCCCTTGTAATTCTTCAGGGGTAAATGGCAACTCACTTTCTAATGTTTCTTGGACTTCATCAAGGTTAAGGGGTTTGGTGTCATCTTCTATACTTGGTGGTTCAACAGAATCAACCTCATCATTAATTTTTTGACGTAATTCATCATCAAGTGACTCATCTTCAATCTCAGTTTCTAATTCAGAGAAGTCATTATCAATTAATAGTTCATCATCAAAATCATCTTCTAAACCATCTAAATCAGCATCTGTCATAAGCGCATTTGCTAAATCTTGCTCAGCCTGACTAGAAGCTATTCCCGGTGCCTCGCCATCTAAATCATCCCCTTGTAATTCTTCAGGGGGAAATGGCAACTCACCTTCTAATGTTTCTTGAACTTCATCAAGGTTAAGGGGTTTGGTGTCATCTTCTATACTTGGTGGTTCAACAGAATCAACCTCATCATTAATTTTTTGACGTAATTCATCATCAAGTGACTCATCTTCAATCTCAGTTTCTAATTCAGAGAAGTTATTATCAATTAATAGTTCATCATCAAAATCATCTTCTAAACTATCTAAATCACCATCTGCCATAAGCGCATTTGCAAGATCTTTCTCTGTTTGACTAAGTGCTACTGCATTTTCATCATCTAATGCTTCTTCTTTGGGTTCTTGCGACTCAAACGATGGCTCACTCTCTAATAATGGTTGAGCGTCGTCTAATTCAAGTTCAGGGTACTCATCGAGTTCTTCACTTGGCGTTACAAGCTCGCTATCAAGCTGATCTTCAGTACTTGTAATATCTGAGTCATCGTCGCCTGCTAGCGGATCGTCACCAAGGTCTACTTCTATTTCTTCAAGATCATCATCAAGCTCGTCTAAAGACCAATCAGGTGTTTCTAAATAATCATCATCTGTAGTTTGCTGCAGCTCATTTAAAAGCTCATCAACGCTCTTTAAAGTATCATCTGTATATTCTTCAAGTGCATCTTCAGGATCAAGAAGCGACTCTGATGTGTCTGAAAAATCATCTACGGTAATATCTATAAGCTCAGGCTCTTCTAAAAGTTCAGGCTTTCCTTCAAGCTCTGGTTCTTCTAAAAGCTCTGGTTCTTCTACAAGCTCAGGTTCTTCTAAAAGCTCTGGCTCTTCTGCAAGCTCAGGCTCTCCTGCAAGCTCGGGCTCTTCTTCAAGTTCAGGCTCTTCTAAAAGATCTGGTTCTTCTTCAAGCTCAGGTTCGTCTAAAATTTCAGGCTCTTCTACAAGCTCTGGCTCTTCTTCAAGCTCTGGCTCTTCTTCAAGCTCAGGTTCTTCTTCAAGTTCTGGTTCTTCTAAAATTTCAGGTTCTTCTAAAATTTCAGGTTCTTCTACAAGCTCCGGCTCATCGCTAAGCTCTGGCTCTTCTGCAAGCTCGGGCTCTTCTACAAGCTCAGGCTCTTCTGCAAGCTCTGGCTCATCGTTAAGCTCAGGCTCTTCTAAAATTTCAGGTTCTTCTGCAAGCTCTGGCTCATCGTTAAGCTCTGGCTCTTCTAAAATTTCAGGTTCTTCTACAAGCTCAGGTTCTTCTAAAAGCTCAGGCTCTTCTGCAAGCTCTGCCTCATCGTTAAGCTCAGGCTCTTCTAAAATTTCAGGTTCTTCTGCAAGCTCGGGCTCTTCTACAAGCTCAGGTTCTTCTAAAAGATTGGGTTCTTCTACAAGCTCAGGTTCTTCTGCAAGTTCAGGCTCATCGTAAAGCTCGGGCTCTTCATTTAATGATGAAGCAAGCGACTCAATATCATCAACATTTAATTCTTCTTGAGCATCTGCTAAATCCTCAACTGAGTCTGCCAATGCATTATCAATTTCTGAATCTCTTACATCTGAATTTTTTAGTTCATCGTCAATTAGGTTATCTATATCGTCTAAATCAAAGTCGTCACTTTCCTCAACTAATAAATCATCTGCAGTATCAACCGCGGCCTCATCAATTAAGCTATCTATATCGTCTAAATCAAAGTCGTCACTTTCCTCAACTAATAAGTCATCTGCAGTATTAACCGCTGCCTCATCAATCAAACTATCTATGTCGTCTAAATCAAAGTCGTCACTTTCCTCAACTAAAGATTTATCTGCTGTATCAACTGCGGCCTCATCAATCAAACTATCTATGTCGTCTAAATCAAAGTCGTCACTTTCCTCAACTAAAGATTTATCTGCTGTATCAACTGCGGCCTCATCAATCAAACTATCTATGTCGTCTAAATCAAAGTCGTCACTTTCCTCAACTAAAGATTTATCTGCTGTATCAACTGCGGCCTCATCAATTAAGCTATCTATGTCGTCTAAATCAAAGTCGTCACTTTCCTCAACTAATGAACCATCTACAGCATCAACTGCTGCTTCATCAATTAAACTATCTATGTCGTCTAAATCAAAGTTGTCGTTTTCTTCTAGAAGTTCATTTTTGTCGAGTAACTCTGCATCAATTGAGTCATCTACCACATCACTTTTTGGTTCATTCGCTTCATCAATTAAGCTATCTATATCATCTAAATCAAAGTCGTCGCTTGAATCAAGTTCATCTAAAGTGTTATCTGAGGTATCTAATTCTGTTGATGTTTGATCTAATAATTCATCTATATCAAAATTATCATCATCTGCAAGCTCCTCACTTAAAGCCGCCATTTCATCATGAGACTCTAAGCTATCATCCTCTAAAGCTTCGCTTGTTTGCGGTGCATCAAACTCAGGTAGACTATCGTCTTCATCAAACAAGCTATCTAAATCGTCATTAGTTAGAATTTCATCATTGTTTATTGAGTCATCAGATAAGTCTAAATCAATATCTTCAGCGTTTTCATCTGAAGGTTGATCAAACCCTTGCTGCATAAAAATATCGAGTTCATCATCGTCATCGGTATTTTCATCATCAAAAACAATGTCATCACTTAGTAGACTTTCAAGCTCATCCTGATCGAGTAAATTTTCACCACCTGAAAAATCATCTAGGCCGTCATCTAAATCATCATCAGGCAACATATCATTTTCGAGACTATCATCAAGTTGAACACTCAAGTCATCTAAAGGGTCGGGTACAATTGGATCGTCATTTAAACTTGGGCCTAAATCATCATCGCCAGTGTAAATTGGAGTTTGTGGTAAAAAGTCATCATCGTTTTGTGGCTCTTCTTGATTACTTGCTCGTTTGCGTAAAAACATAACAATTGCAAAAATAATCAGTAGCCCAGGGATAAACATTAATAAACCCAGCACTATCGGATTTGAAAATAATGAGCTTAAATCAAACGATTCTTTTGGTATTACCTCTTGTTTTTTTTGTTGTGCAATAATCTCGTTTTGCTTAACAATTAGTTCTTTTAATTGATTTTGAATTTCGCTGTCTTGTCCCAGTTGTAAACGTAAATTTTCGAGCTCTTTTGAAATTCCTGATAATTGTTTTTTAAGATTATTATTTTCAACTAAAATTTCTTCTACATTACTTACAGAGTTTTTAAACTGTTGTTGTAACTCAATCAGCTTGGTACCTTGCTCTGTTTTTATCTCATTTAATTCTTTCTGTATCTCTTTTTTGGCATCGTCTACGTCGACTTTACGAGCTTGAGTTACTTTTGTTTGCGCTGAGGTAATTTCGCTTTGCGTAAGTGTGCCATTTTTTTTCTTTTCCCATAATGCATCATCTTGCTCAGAACGTTGCTTTGCAAGCTGTGTATTTACACCTTTTATTTCGGCTAAAGTTGGGATTTTTAAATAGGCACCATTTTGAATATGGTTAAGATTTTGTTCTAAAAATGAGTTGGGGTTTTTGTTATACAAGGCCTGCATAACTTGATAAATGCTGACGGAGTTATCTGGGCGCACTTTAGCCGCTATACGCCAAAGTGTATCAGTTGGTTTAATTGGCCCAATAGATCGCCCTTGCGCACCATAGTCAACGCCTTTAGGCCCCTTTAATTGGGTACTGTCTTGAGAGTAAACTGGCGTTACTATCAATGCAGACGCTAATATAATAAGTGTAACTAAACCGCGCATGCTGATCCTTTAATATTTAAATATTAACAAAACACTTAAAGCTTAAGTGCATAAATATTGTTGATTATTGCTGTTATCAGCCAAATGACTGACTCGCATTTATTATTACAATCTATTTTTATTGCAAGCTCTATTCCAATTACAAACTATAAACCAGTTAGGGCTTAATATCCATCGCAACACCTTGAAAATAAATGCCTTAAAACATCTTTATAAATATTAATTTATTGAGTGTTATCAATCAGTTTATATACTTTTAGAATTAAACGGCAAAAAATTGACAAGCTCTATAAACAAAAAGCGGCAAACAAATAATGTTTACCGCTTCTCAAGTGTGTTCAACGCTATTAACTATTATATGTAATTAGCAATAAGCTCTTCTGCAATTTGAATACTGTTAGTTGCAGCACCTTTACGAGTGTTATCACTTACAACCCACATGTTTAATCCATGAGGATGAGAAATATCAGCACGTAATCGGCCTATATAAACAGTATCGTTACCACTAGCGTCAGACACTGCTGTAGGGTAATCACCTTCATCATCAATTAGCTCAACACCAGGCGCGTCTTTTAAAAGTTGCTTAACGTGTTCAAAGTCATAAGGCATGCGCGTTTCAATATTAATTGATTCTGAGTGACCAAAAAATACGGGAACACGTACACATGTAGGATTTACTGCAATGGTGGTATCACCCAAAATTTTATGAGTTTCATTTACCATTTTCATTTCTTCACGCGTGTAGCCATTATCTTCAAAGCTATCAATTTGAGGAATAACGTTAAATGCAATTTGCTTTGGAAATACTTTATTGTCCATAGGGCGTGCATTCATCAAATTAGCTGTTTGCTTTGCAAGTTCATCAACCGCTTCTTTACCTGCACCCGATACAGCTTGGTAAGTAGATACGTTGATACGGTCTATTCCATAAGCATCATAAATTGGTTTAAGTGCTAGCATCATCTGAATAGTTGAACAGTTAGGGTTAGCAATAATATTACGGTTTCTAAAATCAGCTAGACTTGAAGCATTAACTTCTGGCACCACTAGCGGGATTTCAAAATCATTTCTAAAGTGCGATGTATTATCAATTACAATACAGCCGGCATCAGCAGCAATAGGGGCATATTTTTCAGATACACTACCACCAGCAGAAAACAAACCTATATGCGCTTGGCTAAAGTCAAAGCCTTCAACGTCAAGTACTTCAATGGTCTCACCACGAAACTTTATGTCTTCACCTGCGCTGCGGCTGCTCGCAAGTAAAAAAAGCTGATCGACAGGAAACTTACGATCTGCTAGCGTTTCAATGATTTGACGGCCTACTAAACCAGTAGCGCCAAGTACGGCAACGTTATATTTTTGCGACATATTTCTTCCTCTATAAACGACATTAAAACAACATCGTTAGTTAAATAATTATTTAGCTATGCTAAAGCCAAGTTGACTAAGTGCTGCTAGTTGTGGGCTATCACCTTGTAGGAATAAGGTGCTAAATTCTCGCCTTACCGGATAGTTTTTACGTAAACTATCAAAGCCCTCACCTTCTAAATGACGAAGTAAAATTCCGTCATCGCGGCGTACGTCATAAATTAAATGCACCAAACGGGCAATATCTTGCTCATTAAGGCTTTGCGTGACAGTTGCATTTGTAATAGCAGGCATTGGTAAAAAATCATCCAACGATTTACTCACCTCTACACCTTTTAGGTCACACAATTTTTGATACAACATTTGTGTACCTCGTGCTTTCCCCTCAAGTGTATGCCCTGCGATATGCACACTGGCATAACGCACATGCTCTAGTAATTCAGTTAAAATATTGGGCTCTTTTTCCCATACATCAAGTACTAAATCTAAATCAGCCCCAGCTTCCATTACCTCAAGCAAAGCTTGATTATCAATTACATCGCCTCGGCTTGCGTTAATTAGCGTGAGTCCTGGCTTAAGTGCTTTTAATCGCTCTTTATTCATCATGTGCAGCGTTTTGTGCTCGCCACTTATAACAAGTGGAACATGAAAAGTAACAACATCTGATTGCGCTAATAACTCATCAAGCGCTACATGCTCTTGTAGTAAGCCCTTTTCGTGCTTAATTGGATCGCACAGCAGTACGTCGACATTTAATGCTTTTAATTTTTGCGACAAACACGTGCCAATGTTACCCATACCAACAATACCAATTGTTTGACCACATAATGGGCGCGCATTTTCTTGGCTTAATGCAAATAAACTACTAATTACATATTCAGCTACAGCAACGGCATTACAACCAGGTGCACTGGTAAAAGCAATATTTCTATCATGTAGTAATTGCGTATCAATATGGTCAATGCCAATTGTGGCAGTCCCCACAAAGCGCAGCTTGTTAGCTTGTGCCAATAGTTCATGATTAACATTAGTCACTGAACGAGTAAGGAGTACATCTACATTTATTAATTGTTCAGGCGTTAATTTACGACCATCAAAACGCTCAACCTCACCAAAGTCTGCAAAGTACTGCTCAACTAAAGGCATATTTTGATCGGCAAGAATTTTCATCACTGAGTCCGTTTGGCAATTAAGTGGCGCCATTGTAACGAACAACCAAGCCTTTACACAAACTAAAAAGGCGCATTTAAGCTGATACAAATACTTAAAAGTGGTTATGTTGATTGTTTTAAATCAGCAATTTAAATTAGGGATTTAAATTATGCGGATAATAATTTTACTATTGAATATATAAAGGCCGAATCACAGCATGATTCGGCCTTTATTATGAAAAATAAACTTCAATTACATTGAATTTTATTTACTTGATTTTAGTTTATAGCTCAAAATCTTTTTTGAATTTTAAACCAAATTCGCTGCGGTCATTACTACGCATTACACCAACAAAACCTGATTGTTGTAGACGACCAACATCGTAAACTTCGTTTAGAACGTTTTCACCATACAGTGTAACTTCCATATCGCCATATGGATTAGTGTACGAAATATTAAAACCAACTAATTCACGAGAATCAATAGTCTCACTTTGGTTGTAAACTGATTGACCTTGCATTTCACTGCGATACGAATAATTAGCATTAAACGCAAGTGTTGCGCCACTCTCTAAATCCATAAAGTAAGAAGGTGCAACCATGACAGTCCAGCGTGGTGTAAGTGCTGGTGAATCGCCTTTACCTATGCCTTGTACGCCCTCAGCAACTTCTGTTATTTCAGAATCTAAATAACCAACTGCACTACGAATAGTAAAGTCATCGGTAATAGCAACGGTTGTTTCAAGTTCAATACCTTGCGCTTTAGATTGACCCGCATTTTCTACAATTGTTACAAAGCCACCACCCGCTGTTGGATCTGAAAACGGTAATGCTAAATCGGTGTAATCAGTCACAAATACCGCAAGCATCATAGATACATTTTCGTGTACTTGGCCTTTTAAACCCATTTCGTAGTTAACCGCTTTTGTTTCGTCAAACGATACAAATTGATCTGGTCCACCAAATGGACGCGGTGGAAAACCACCTGTTTGATAACCTTTTTGAACCTGGCCATACACATTCATATTATTGCTAAGCTGATAAGATGCATTTACATCCCACGTAACTGCATCAAAATCCGCACTTACATACTTACGAGTTGGAAATGATGGGAATATAGCATTTGCATCTTTCTTATCTTTTGAATAACGAAGGCCACCACCAACCGTTAAATCGTCAGTTAAATCGTAGCTGGCATTTATATATGCTGCATACGAATTAGTTTCTTGGTTAATTTCAAATTCACCGTAACCACCAAATGATTCTGTTACACCATCATTCAACAAGCCATTAGGTGTATTAAATGGGCTAAATACAAACGGGCCTGAACGTGTAAAGCCATCTTCATTAAAAAAGTAAAGACCAGATACAAAGTCCATATTATCGAATGTTGCATTTAGCTGAACTTCAAAAGAGTATTGATCAGCACCGCCCTCCTCTGGGAACTCAGACAAGTTTAAAGGTGATGCATCATCATCTAGGCCACCTTCATACTCAGATGTACGGTAACTTGAGATAAACTTAGTAGTATAAGTATCGTTAATTGCCCAATCGGCTGAAAACGAAGTGCCCCAACCTGAGTAAGAGGTAGATTCAATACCCGCAACGGTTGTACCTAAATCATCAGGGTCTGATGGAATTAAATCTTGAGTCAATAATGGGAAATCTCCATTAAACACATCGCTTGCATCTAGCGGATCAGTTAATTCAATTGTATAGGGCGATTGGCCAGATTCGTTATCGACACCATCTAAAGAAAAAGTAAATGCTAAGTCGGTATTTGCTTGCCATTTAAGTGCAACACGGCCGCTAAACTCCTCTTCTTCACCAATTTCTTTTTCTGGGTTTGCTAAATTAACTGCCTCGCCCACGCCATCACGTGTTTTGTACGATGCACTTGCAGACATACTTACATCATCTGTTAGTGAATTATTAAAATAAACATCACCCGCAATACGTCCACGACTCCCCAGCTTTGCTGTAGTAGTTACAATACCTTCATCACCAGGTTGTTTGGTAATTACATTTACAGCGCCACCTAATGTATTACGACCATATAAAGTACCTTGTGGGCCACGAAGCACTTCAACACGCTCAACATTAGGTAATGATAAGTTAGAACCCATTTGACGACCTAAGTACACACCATCAAGATAAACACCCACACCCGGATCGGTAGTTATTATATGATCTTGCAAGCCTATACCGCGGATAAATACAGACGCATGCGCAGAATTACCCACGCCATAGCGGGTAATATTTAAATTTGGAACATATTTACCAATATCTTCTAGGTTACTCATATTGGCTTTATCAATTAGATTAGCGCCAATTGACGTGATAGCAGTTGGAGATTCAAACAGGCTCTCTGTACGTTTACGAGCTGTGACTTCTATCTTTTCAAATGCGTCTTGTTTAGCTGTTGTTTTAGCTTCTTCGCTGTTTACAGAGGTAGTGAGTGAAGCAAGAATTGCTAAGCTTAACTGTGAGAGGTTACGTAATTTCAAAATATTCTCCAAAGGATACCGGATGATTTAGTTATGCATTTATACTTAAGAGTATAAAATTCAGGCATAAAAAAAGATGCTTAATAGCACCTTTCCTCTGGACGGGTATTATATGACAGAATTGTGAAGAAATGTATAAATTATTTGAATGAATGTATAAAGAATAAAAGTGATTTAGACATTGTTAGTTTTTGGTGGATTATCACAAATAAAGAACATTAATATCAACCTCACTAAAAAGCTGTTTTAAAACAAAAAATCGCATAAATACAATTTTAAAAAACACATAAAATGTACTATACACATGCACTTTAGTGTATAAAAAAAGAGCTAAAACACATTCTCCTATCATTGAAATTAACTAAAAATAAGAATATAGTACTAAAATGTAATCTATGGATAGAATATTATGAATATTGTAAATACAGTAGATAAAAGCCCAAAATGCTTCACCAACTCAAATTACACCTCACTTTTTTGTGTTGCAGCTGACTTCAACGTCCTACTCGTTAATTATCAAGCTTTAAACGTCATTACCAATTATGAACTTATAAATCAGTTTATGCTAAAAAACGGTCATCAAGGACTCGTTATTTTTGACGTACCCAAAGACGGAGATGTACTCGCATTAAAAGAATGGCCTAATTTAAAAGGGTTGTTTTATGAAGGTACTGACGAGGTACTATTTCAGCAAGGGTTAGAAGCTATAGAGCAAGGAAAACTTTGGTTTCCACGTGCTGTAACTGACGGTTGGATGAGACAAATGCTAGCGAGTGAACAGCAAACCACACTGCAATCCAACAATTTAACATGTAAAGAAATGAAAGTATTGAACTTATTATTTTCTGGCTTACATTCAAGTGCAATTGCCGACACTTTATTTATAAGTGAAGCTACTGTTCGCGTGCACTTACACAAGGTTTATCAAAAGATTGCTGTGAAGAACAAGCAACAAGCATTACTTTGGTGTCAAAAAAACTTAAATAGAATTAATAGTTAAGCGGGCTTATTTGAAACCTTATTGTATCTGAATATTCACCGGCAGCTTGCCTTTCAAAATCATTTAGTTGAATTTTTAAAGGTAATAAATAAACGGTCTGCCCTGAATATGAGAATTTATGTTGTGATACGTTATTTAGTTCAAGCCAACTTCCTGCCAGATCTAGACTGTAATTAATTGCATATTTATCTCTATAGAGACTATGTATTAATCTACCATTATTATCTGAACTTACAGATAATTGAATATCTGAATTAGTAACAACTTGTAAGCTAGGTAACATAGTGTATTCCTTACCCGGAATTAACTCTCCCAAATTAATAGTATTTGAAAATGTATTATACCCAAGTACAGAAAGACTTGTTCTAGGCGCAATATTTTCTTGAATGCTATATTCTCGTTCATCTAACAACTTGCTCCCCTGGTCGTATAATTTCATTTGAAGTCTATCTGTATAAACACCAGCTTTAATAGGCGTTCCTGATGGTATTAGTAAAGACAATATCGTCGAAGAATTAGTAAAGCTCAACTTTAAAGTTGATATGCTTACTAACTGACTCGGTATACTTTGCATTTGGTACGGAACACTTTGAAATTGCCCTTTTAACTGAGCTTGGTTCTCACTTGTAATCAAGAGCTGTAATTGACAATTCTCATCATTAATAACGCTTATACGTAGCTCTTTCTTAGAGTCTACTTGCTGTAAGGCATGGTAGCTTTCAAAATCATCATAAATATGTTCAACCTTATCGAACCTAGCAACACATTGTGCATGAATTAAAGGCGTAAAAATAAATAGTGCTAAACCACCCAATAATAAACTTACTTTTTTATTGTACATAAATAGCTCCTTTGCGCTGTAATTGCTCACCTTCAGATACTTCAATCGTAAAATGTGACTTTTCTGCATTCTTAAGTGTAATTTCATAATTACAGGCGGTTAAACCTGTTAATGCAAATCGTCCTTTTTTATTCGTAAAAAATGTATGCTCTTTCTTGCTACTATTATCTAAACAAATAGCTGTTCCAACCTGTAACGATAGTGGTTTTTTTTGTTGGTCGTACAACGTTGCAATGACTGATATGTTAGCAGCAGTCCCTATTGTAATTGCATGGCCCGTTCGATAAGGTGAATAAAGAGTAATAATACCAGAACCTATATCATACCCTGGCGCTAAGTTGTCAATATCGACTGCAACGTTGGTCGAGGCGTATGAACTTATATCGTTTAATAAAATAGTCTCGAAGTCTTCATTATCTGCTCTATATACATCTTCATATTGCCCCAATATAACTTTTTTTCCTTTAAGGCTAGAGTGAGGTTTTATTAAAGCGAAGCTATCGTATATGGGTTTCCCAACAGCCCAACTCTTATCTGCAAATGCTATACTTGACGCCAAGCTTAATCGGCTCTGATGGTAAGCTGAGTCCTCATTAAATTGCTCATAAAAACTCCCATGATCAAAGTTCATAACAAAACGATTCGCATTATATTGAGTATTTAAATCAAAAATGGCTTCATTTAGATCATTTTTTCCAAGCCCAGCTCTTATGTTCAAAGCTCCAACATAGCGCTGATTACTATCTTGAGAGAATTCTAAACGTGTTTTGTCACGCCTAGATTGATGAGATAATTTAGCCCGTCGAGTATTAGAAAACTTATAAGTGACAGACAACCTTACATCCCATTGACTTTCTTCAGCGAGACCCTCCCACTGCCCACCTAAACTATATCTCCATTGGCTATTATCGATCTCACCAGAAAGACTAACCCCAATTGATTTATCAAATTGAGCTTCATCATATGACCTTGATAAGCTTGTAAAAAAAGATGTTTGCGTATTATCTCCCCAAAAAAAACTATAATTAGCCTGAATATAATGCTCTCTTAAGCGAGAACTAGATTGAGAATCAGGCCGATAACCAAGGCCAGTAAAATATCTTGATGAGTATTCATAACCCACCGTAATATCAGTGTTATTATCACTATGATTTCTATAGTTACTATAAACAATGCGATAGGCATGGCCTGTTTTTTCATTGAAACTTATCGCATTTTCAAACGCAATCTGTCCAATTTTAGCTGCATAAATATTTTTAAAACCAACCTGCTGAGAATACTCATCACCTTGCACTGCCGCACCAGCTGTCCAGCTAGGTGTAATACCATAATCAAGATAAAAGCTGACTAGTGGCTCGTCGTAATCATAATCTAGCTCACTACCTAAGCGTGAAGGAACACCTAAATGAAACTCATATTCAAGTTGCCCTTGAGCAAAAAGATCTAAACCGGTCGTTACATCAAAATCAACAAAACGGACTACTCCTGCTATATCAGTGATCCTCAGAGTAATATTATTGCTTCCTTCAGTAAGGGGAATATCATCAAGAGAATATATACCTGCGGCTAAGTTAAGCTTTTGTACTATCCGCTCGCCAACTAACACCTCTACAGAGGATGGACTCTCTAAGGTAAAGCTACGTGAAGCGCTAGGCCTGATAGGTCTGTCAGAAACTAGCGAAAAATCATGTGAAAGCGACAAACCGAGTACCCGTGCTGTTGATTGAAAATAACTACCTGAACTATAATTATCACCAATTGATATACGAAGCCCACTGAGCGGTAGGTCATGTATTACACGAGTACCTAAGCGCCTAATATTTGATGAAGTAGGGGCTACTTCAGATAAATACTCAACTTCGTTTTCTAAAACCCACCCTTCCCAGCTCACTACCATTTCAGAGCGAATAGCTAAAAGCTCATCTGTTGTGTCCTCGCTTTTATCTTGCTGATAAAAATAACTTGAATAAGCATTAATAAACCCACTTAGTTTAGCGGGTTCGGATGCTGTTAAATTCCTTGAATCAGATTTTAAACTTAGCTGCTGAGGGCGAGTCAGAGTAAGAGGTACTGATATTGCTAAGCTAAAATCACTCATATCGAATGAAATATTATATCCAAATGACTCTAATGCTTTTGTATCAACAATATTCTTATGAACTTTAGACTCTAAAGAATCAAAATCTTCTGAAAATAAAAGTCGTTCGAATGAAACTTTAATTTCACTCCATTTAAGTGATAGATTATCATTTGGATCAACTGCGAGAGTTAATTTACCAATAGCATTTTTATTCAGTTCTGCTTCAACGCTGAGTTCGATGGTTCTTTTAGACGGGTTAATTTTTGAGTAACATAATTGAGTAAAGCTCAATAAAAATATGCATAATAAAACTCGCATAACTAGCGAGCCAGCACTAAACGTAAATGATTTAAACTTCCTCTCTGTAAAGATTGCGGAATAGGGACTTTTATGACACTGGTGCTATTAGGAGCAAAAAAAACATCGTATCCGTTTGCTTTTAATTGATCTTTTAAAATTCGATCGCTCAAGGTTTTATTTTTAGTAATCTTTATTTCATAATCACTTAATCGTCCAGCCCCTTTTCCTTCATTTAATACTTCAGTGACGATAAAGCCATCCTCAACATGAGGTTCTTTTATAATCAGTTTAGGAACTAATCTAGGTTGATCCAAATGAACAATTAAATTTACATTTAACAACATCGTAAGTTGTGACTGTTTATTTATAGACTGATTTGCAATGGGCTGCTCAATCAAACTAACTTGATAGCTTTTATCTGTACTAGGAAGTTTTTTATCTAACCATCTAAATTGCAACTGTTGGCTTTGCCCTGATTGCAAAAATAGCGATGGAGGAAAAACCCACAATGGAGAGTCATCTAAAGAAATTAATTTAGGCGTGCCTTGAGAAAAGTCAATTTCGTAAATTTGAATATCAAAAGCAATGTCTCTTGGTAATTGATTATGGACCAAGCTAGAAGCGTTACTTGAACGACTATCAGGAGAGAAAGTAACCACCATAGGCGTTACCTCTACAGCAAAAACAGGTGCAATTACAATTATATATATAAAAAAGTAACTGCATATCCGCAGCATTAAAAATTGACCTCTAGATCACTGCTTGCTGCATTAAATTTTGTTGGAATTTTTATTGAGACCTCACGGCTAGATTTTGGTAATAAAATCTTTCCAGTCAATGCTTTACTCAATTCAGCACCTTCTAATAATAGCTCTTGATCATCGCCTTTAATAAGCCACTGTGCCTGCGATAAGCGAATATATTTATTGCCTGTATTTTCCAGAAGCACATTCCATGTTTCTGTATCTACTTGGCGTTTATTTTTAATTAATAATTTTGCCTCAGCACCTTTAGGCACCACATTAAACAAAGTCCTAAAGCTAACTGACATACCAACGCCTGATTGCCCCGCTTTCTCTAAATCAACAGATACCTGATCAATGGCTATACGGTACGCTTTCGAATTTTCTAATATTGGCTCCCCAATATATCGAACAATTACTGATTGACTCTTTCCGGACGGTATAATCGTAGTCATAGGAATAATTAAAAAGTCATCTTCGTTCGCTTTTAATGCTTCATCACCGTTAGGAGCAATTAGTAAATCAAAAGCTGATATTTCGATAGTTAAAGGGCTATCTGAAGGGTTTGATATGCGAATGGTTTGCTGTGACTGGCTACCTGATGATTCAAGCTCTGCGACCATTGGCTTTACTTGAAAAGCCTGTGATGAGTATGAAGTAAGTAAAAAAACAATTAAAAATAGATAGCGCATATAAAGTCCCTCTTAATAAATTAAAAGGCAGTAGCTACTGCCTTTTAATATACTGAATGATTAGTTAGCTGTAATTGCTAGCATCAGCGTATCTGCGTAAGTACCTGCATAAACAGGGGCTTGCGTCACAGTTAGTAAAATATTACCTGCGACTCCTCCGGCAGCAAGCGTTGGCGAACCAGGCTGACTTTGCGATTCAGACTGATCATTTTGGCCATTTTCAGCTGAAAGCGTAAAATCAAATGTTCCTGCAGTTAACTTGGCTGTGTAGCCGACACCACGATCTTCATGGTCAGCATTTTGTAAATGTCCTTCAGATGTTGTTAATGACATTGTTGCACCATCAACATCATTACACTGCAAATCAAAACCTACATTTTTAGTTGCACCATTTGATAATGTTTGAAAGAATTGTGTAGTGTTAATGTTGCTCACTCCACAAACCGATGACACTGCACCACCTACATTTAGATTTTCAGCAAATGCTGCGCCAGATGTTAGAGTTGCGATTGCTGATAACACGATTAACTTTTTCATTTTAATATTCCTTATCCATGTGACATATTTGTTTATATTTAATAGTTAGTGTTTTACCAAACTCCACCAGATACAACCGATGGTGTCATTTCTATGCGAAGCACATCCTGGTAACTTCCGGCATAAATTAAAGGCTCATCTAGTTTTAGTTGTAATTTAGCTACGCTGTTAAATAAAATCTCATTAACGTCAAAATTGTACATAGATTTGAGCTCAAGTGCTGTTGCAGAAACGTCGCTTGAAACCCCCTCTATTGACCAATTTAGGTTATAAGAATTTATTTGAGTACTTTGCTGATGGCGCAGGCCACCGTTTTCAGATTGCATTGATACTCGCATAGGTGAATTACAATTAATCACTAGCTTTGTACTCGCGAGGCCATCTGAAGAAAAACGTAGGTTGTTATTTTGAGTAGTAAAGCCGCACACTGGTGAGATATGACCTACCAGAGTTAAACTTACTTCATCGTTACTGAATGCATTCATTGCAAAGCAGCATAATAAAAACCAAGTTAGCTTCTTCATCAGCGCCATTTCCTTTGAACAACCTCGCTAAGACAGGAGTAATCCTATGATAAAAACACCGTTTAGAAAGTTTCTATTTGCTTATGTCTAGCTTTACTTATTGATAATTTCGACTATACAACAATATAAAATATAAACATTTAAACTAAATAACTTATGCAAAACACTTATAATTAGATGTTAACAAATCTATATAGCAGTAAATGTAATAGTTACGGCCTGTGAGTTACATTCAGACGTTATAAACAAGAATTATCAGGCGTATATTTTATATTCAACCCCAGTACTAAACATTTTTAAACACAAAAATTCGCACCTGATTAATTAAAAAACAAAATAATATTGATTAAAAATTAAATAAACACCTCAAACCATTCTGTTTATTAGATAAATACTCGTTATGCACTTATACTAATAAAGAAATCAACATTTAAATAACAAATAGGAACAACATATGAAAAAGCTATCTGTAGCAGTGGCTGTATGTGCAGTTTTAGCATCTAGCTATGCTAGTGCTGAGGTAAGAATTAATGGTTTTGCATCAATTGTCGGTGGTAAAAGTCTGGATAGTGACAGTACTTTGTACGGCTATGATGACGATATCTCTTTTAAAAATGAGAGTAAATTCGCTTTACAATTATCTGCAGACCTACATGAAAAGCTAACAGCTACGGCTCAAATTATTGCGCGTGGAGAGGATGACTTTGACGCTAGATTCGAATGGGCATACGTTACTTATGAATACAGCGATGAACTGCAATTTAGCGCTGGTAAAATGCGTGTTCCTTTTTACAAGTACTCTGATTTCTTGGATGTAGGTTATGCTTATCGCTGGGTACGTCCGCCAAAATCAGTATACGGTATCCCATTTTCAACTTATGAAGGAGTTAGTGTAGTTTACAGCTCTCAATTGGGTGATTGGGATTCTACGCTTCAAGGCTTTTATGGTGCATTCGATGGTGATATTGATGTATTTGGAACAGAATTACCTGCTGAATTAAATAATTTAGGCGGTATAAACTGGAGTCTATCATACGACTGGTTCAGTGCGCGAGCTGCATACATTGTGGCCGACACTAGCATTTCATCAGAGGATAGCGGCCTAATTGGTCTCGTAAGTGTATTGTCTGATAGTGGCTTAACTAATACTGCGAATGACCTAATCACTGAAGAAGATAAAACGAGCTTCGTTGGCGTTGGTTTTTCTATTGATTATGAAAACTTTTTGTTTGATGCCGAATATACGCAATTTGAGGTTGAAGACAGTATACTACCAGAACAGTCACAGTATTACGCATCAGTTGGTTACCGTATTGACAGTGTAATTGTTCATTTTACTTATGAAGACAATGATGACAAACATGACTCATCACGTTTTAATACCATTGAGTCAATACCAACCTTAAATTCAGCTGTAAATGGTGCTCTTGAAGGTCTTCGTGCACAAAGTAACGTATACACAATTGGTGCACGTTATGATTTTCATCCTTCCGCTGCTTTCAAGATCGACTTTAGTCGTTTTGAAGATGACATAACTGATACAGAGACGGATGTTGTAGCTGTCGGTGTAGATCTTGTCTTTTAATTGGAGCCTATGATGAAAAAATTAATTTTAGTAAGTGCACTTTCATTGTGCTCAATTAATGTATTTGCAGAAGTTGCTGTGATTATTAATCCAAGCAATGCTAGCTCTGTAGATGCTGACACAATAAAAAAGATTTATCTGGGAAAAAGTAAGTCATTTAGTAATGGCGATAGAGTTAATCCTATAAATCAAGACGGTACATCTGTAGCCGATGAATTTAACGACAAAGTAGTGGGTAAGTCTAGCAGTCAGTTAAATGCATATTGGTCAAAGCTTGTATTTACAGGTAAAGGTACCCCACCTGAAAAACTAACAACTGACCAAGCTGTTATTGATTTTGTTGCCGCTAATAACGACGCTATTGGCTATGTTGATAGCGCTAAAGTGACCGATAAAGTTAAAGTAATTGCTACTTTTTAGCAGTAAAATTGATATAACCCCAGAGGTTAATGCAGATAGGTTGATAAGTATTTAACTAATCGATAAACCGGCCTTCTGGTTCGTTTATAAAGGCTTCTGAATTTATTCAGAAGCCTTTTCTTTTCCAACCCACTACAACACTTCATCTAGCCAATAGCTACGTACCCAATTCAGAAGACTTCTGTGAACTGAGTGTTGCGACGTGTGTAATTAATATTATTAACTTAATTCAGACTATGTTTATTGAGAACTCAGGGAGTATCCCTAAATAAATAGAGTAATCGTAAGCTAAAGTAGAGCATCACATATTACTAATAAAGCGAGGGTGAGCATAAACTAGGTATGTCAAATATCCAAAAAAAGCCAGTCAGCGGTTAACTAACTGGCATCAACCCTTGGGTAGATTTTTATACTGACTCAGTACTAAGCTTTACTCAATTCTAAACTTAGCTGTTGCATCTAATAGGTTGTCTGATAGGTAGTGAAGGTTTTTGGCTACGTCGCGAACAGCAAGTAATGAGTCCATAGTATCTTCGAACGATACATGCATATTTGACACATTATCTACTACCATAGCTGCAACGGATGTTTGTTCCTCTGTCGCTGCTGCTATTTGCGAATTCATACCATTAATTTCTAACATCTGCTCTGCGATTTTCTCTATTGAAATACCTGTTTTCTCTGCGGCTGTAGCATTATCTGTTGCCATATCTCGTGCTGAAGTCATAGCTGCTACAGATTCATTTGCGGCAGTCGTTAATGACCCCAATAGTTCACGTATTTCATTAGTAGAATGTGCAGTGCGAGAAGCCAGTTCACGAACCTCATCAGCCACTACCGCAAAACCTCTTCCATGTTCACCTGCTCGAGCGGCTTCAATAGCAGCATTAAGGGCAAGTAAGTTTGTCTGATCTGCAATAGACGTGATTACATTCAAAATTTGAGATACATTTTTTGTATCGTCCGCAAGCTTATTGATAGTACTTGCAGCTCGATTAATTTCATCACTGAGCGTACGAGAGGCGGTAACTGACATTTGCACTTGTGTACGACTTTGTTCAACTTCTTTTTCGGCCGTTTCAGCAGCGTGAGAAGCGTTAGCCGCAGATTCTGATATGTCACCAACACTCTGCTTCATTTCTTCCATAGATTGCTTAACAATTTCAGCATCAGTGGTTTGTTTTGTTGTAGCACGCTCAGCTTGTTCCATACCTTGAACTAGTCGTGTTGAGTTTTCCATTAAAGGCTCACATACAGCAATAACTTCAAGAACCGTTTCTCTTAGCAAGGAAATAAATGCATTGAAATTAATAGAAACTTGGCCAATCTCGTCTTCTGAATTAACAGATAGTTGGGTGCTTAAAGAACCATTCCCGCTTGCTAATAAACTAAGGTTGTTAGCTGCATCACTAGCAGATGAACCTATATTCTTAGCAATCCAAATAGCCATAAACAATAATAAAATTAATGAAATAATGGATACAGCTAACATTAGAGTTAATGCTTCATCAGAGCGCGCTTTAGTGTTGGCAACCAGTTCAAAAAAACGATTATCAGCTTTTTGTTGAGCGCCTTTAAAGCTTTCTAAAACAGATCCATATAAGCTTGTTTTAAGCTGCGCTTGTTGCTGAATCTTACTAAAATCAGCTGTACCGTTAACCATACCTGTAGCAATACTTGAGGATATTTTTTCATAATCTGACAACTCATTAATAATATCGTTATTAATGTAGGAGTTATTAAGTTGCGTTATTAATGCAATATTAGACTCTAAAGCTTGATATACCTCATCTGCTTTAACTATAAGGTCTTGCTCACCAAACGTAACAGCTTGGGTATAAAGTTCATCAAGTTTCTCTAAAAGCCCTACGTTTTGCGACGTTATTTTTACAACTTTATACGATGAGTTACTCATTTCATCGAGAGAAACCTTATTATCATTCATAGCTAAATAGTTTATCAATACGATCACTACAAAAGCCACAACCGCAATACATGTTATTGCATGTATTTTTTTTGTTATGCTTAGGTTTTGAAAAGAGAAGCCTGAAGCCATACTGTGCTACCTTATTTTATTGTCTATATCTATTATCGGCTTGATATCTATAAGTGTGAGCTAAATTTTTAATATTTCTAGTTTTTTCTAACAAATAGAAGAATTATTTAACAACAAACACACATCGCTCAAAAAACACCCACAATAAATTCCAGATACAAAAAAAACCAGTAACATCACTGCTACTGGTTTCTAAATTTGGTGCGGATGGGGGGACTTGAACCCCCATGCCCTAAAGCACCACCCCCTCAAGGTGGCGTGTCTACCAATTCCACCACATCCGCATTTTAAGCTTTCGCTCAGGTGTTAAACATGTGACTTATTTGAGGAAGATAAATCGTTTAACGATAGCTTTACGCTAAATTAGTTCGGTACTTCAGAGCTTTGCTCTTTTGTAGATGTTACTGGAACATCTTCTTCAACAGGAACTACTGTTTCTACTGCTGGAGCTGCTTCTAGGTTTTCCCATTCGTCGGTCTTTTTAATTTGACCAGCTGTTAGGTTTCCTAACACAATGCTTAAAACAAAAAATACCGTTGCTAAGCTTGTGGTTGTTTTTGTCATAAAGTTACCAGCACCTGACGAACCAAAAACAGTGCCTGATGCACCAGCGCCAAATGAAGAACCCATATCTGCGCCTTTACCTTGTTGAATTAAAACCATTCCAACTAAAGCTAAAGCCACAACTAAATAAACTACTAATAAAATTTCGTACATCTTATACAGTCCCTTTTGCACTGTTACAGATTGCAGTAAAAGACTCTGCCTTTAGACTTGCGCCGCCAATTAAGCCGCCATCTATATCTGTTTGTGCAAATAATAATTCGCTATTTTTTTCATTAACGCTACCACCGTATAAGATGGTAAGCCCTTGTGATAAATTGCTGTCAAGTGATGCAATTTTGTCACGGATAAATTTATGAACAGTTTGTGCCTGCTCTGGCGATGCAGTCTTACCTGTGCCTATGGCCCAAACGGGCTCGTATGCTATCACAGAATCTTTCAGTGCTGCTACACCTAATTTCTCTATTACTGCATCAATTTGTGCAGCAACTACTTGTTCAGTTTGACCGTTCTCTTGCTCGCTTTCGCTTTCGCCTACACATAAAATTGGTGTTAAACCAACTTGCTGTGCCCTAGCAAACTTTTCAGCGACTGTTGCATTACTTTCGTTATAAATACTGCGGCGTTCAGAATGACCAACGAGTACGTAAGTTGCACCTAAATCTTTTATAAGCTGCGCATCAACTTCACCAGTAAATGCGCCAGGTGTATTTTCAGAAACAGTTTGAGCTCCTGTAGAAACACCGCTAGCTACCATTGCAGATACAAGTGGGTATGGAGGAAATAAAACAATGTCCATCTCTTGTGATTTTACATCGTTAATGGCGTCAGACATTTTTTTAACTAACTCTAAAGAGCCATTCATTTTCCAGTTGCCTGCGACCATCGCCTTGCGTATTGCCATTATCCACTCCACATTAGAAAGCGGGCGAGATATTAACTTTTCTCGCCCAAAGTTACAAGAGGTTATTGTTATTAATCAGTTTGTTTGCTCATAGATTCTACAACAGCTGCAATTTTTTGAGCGCTGTCTATTACAATTTTTTCTTGCTCGGCTTCAACCATAACACGAACCACAGGTTCAGTGCCTGATTTACGCAGTAAAACACGGCCTTTATCGCCTAAAGCAAGCTCGACTTCTGCTACAGCTGAAAGTACTTCAGGTGCTTTTGTAGGGTCAGTTCCAGCGGTATAACGCACGTTTATCATTTTCATTGGATACTTGGTAAAACCAGCACCTAAATCTTGTAATGTACGATTTTGTGCAACCATAGCAGCCAGTACTTGCAAGCTTGATATAATGCCATCACCCGTGCTAATTAAATCTAGATTAAGTACATGGCCTGAGCTTTCGCCGCCAATTTTCCAGCCTTTTTGCTGTAGTAACTCCATAACATAGCGGTCCCCTACTTTACTGCGAGCAAACTCGATACCTTTTGCTTTTAAAGCATTTTCAAGGCCCATGTTAGACATAACAGTGCCAACTACACCACCACCCAAATTATCATCTTGGGCTGCTTGGCAAGCAATAATATAAACCAGATCATCACCATCAAAAACGCGGCCATTATGATCAACCATCATTACGCGGTCACCATCACCATCGTATGCAATACCTACGTCGGCTTTAAGTTCAAGCACTTTACGTTTAAGGGCATCTACGTGAGTAGCGCCACATTCATGATTGATATTAACGCCATTAGGCTCGCATGCATGTGTCATTACTTCTGCGCCAAGTTCACGCATAACAGAAGGTGCAATATGATAAGTAGCGCCATTTGCGCAATCGACAACAATTTTAAGACCTTCTAAAGATAGGCCTTGCGGGAACTGGCTCTTACAAAACTCTATATACCTGCCATCCGCACTAACTAAACGCGATGCTTTACCTAATTTATCTGAAGCAACACACGTCATTTTCTCATCAAGCATTGCTTCTATTTCAAGTTCTACTGCATCATCGAGCTTTAGACCTTGACCATTAAAAAACTTAATACCGTTATCATAATACGGATTATGTGAAGCACTAATTACAATTCCTGCCTCTGCACGAAATGTTTGAGCTAAGTAGGCTACAGCAGGTGTAGGCATAGGGCCCAATAATACAACATCAATACCGGCGGCGATTAAACCAGCTTCAAGTGCGGTTTCAAGCATGTAGCCCGAAATACGTGTATCTTTACCTATAATTACTTTTTTAGTACCACTTTGTGATAATACACGTCCAGCAGCCCAGCCTAACTTCATTGCAAACTCAGGGTTTATAGGAGCAGCGCCTACAAGTCCACGCACGCCATCGGTGCCAAAATATTTTCTTTCTTTCATTGTGAAATTCCTTGTTCGCAGGCTTGATATACACCAAGTACATCTGCGGTTTCTTTTACGTCATGTACACGAATAATTTTTGCGCCATTTTGCGCTGCGATTAACGCACCCGCTAAGCTGCCCGCTAACCGTTCATTTGTATCTCTATTTAATAAATTACCTATCATCGATTTACGAGATAATCCGGCCAATAATGGCAAACCTAACTTATTAAAATCATCAAACCTAGCCAATATTTGATAGTTATGACTAAGCGTTTTTCCAAATCCAAAACCTGGGTCTAGAATAAGTCGTTCAAACTTAATCCCAGCTGTTTCACATGCTTTAATACGTTCACTAAAAAACATATTTATATCTGCAAACAAATTATCGTAATGAGGTGCCGATTGCATGCTGCGGGGCTGCCCTTGCATATGCATTAAACAAATTGCTACATCTTCATACTGCGCAACCGTTTCTAAGGCGTCTATTTCTTGTAACGCTCTAACATCATTGACTATGTCTGCCCCTGCGAGTATTGCTTGCTCCATTACCAGTGCTTTACTGGTATCAATTGAAATAACGCAATCACTGTGCTGACGTATCGCTTTAATAGCAGGGATTACTCGAGCAAGTTCATCCTCTAAGCTGACATCTGGCGCGCCTGGGCGAGTAGATTCGCCCCCTATATCTAAAATTGTCGCACCGTCATCTAATAATTGCATAGCGCGCTTTAGCGCTATTTTGGGTTCTAAAAACTGCCCACCATCAGAAAACGAATCCGGCGTTACATTTAATATCCCCATAATAACGGGCTTTTCAAGATTAAGCGTACGCCCTCTCGGAAGCTTTAGTATGCTAGTCATTGCCAACCTTTATTCTTTTTCTAAATAGCTGATACAAAAAAGCCCCGAAGTTCGGGGCTTTCATTACTATTTTAACGATTATTCAGCTTTATCATCAAGGTTTGTTTCATCTTTTTTTGATGAATCGTCAGTATTTTGACTTTCATCAACTACTGGCTCTTGAGGTTCTTCCGCTTTTACCGGTTTTGCTTCATGACGGTCATGTGCATCACGCGGCTCACGCACTGGTTGGCGCGCCATTAAATCATCAATTTGCTTAGCATCAATAGTTTCGTATTTCATTAATGCATCTTTCATTGAGTGAAGAATATCAATGTTTTCTTTTAATATTTCTTCTGCTCTTTGATAGTTACGATCTGAAAATAAACGTACTTCTGCATCAATTATTTTAGCTGTATCGTCTGACATGCTAGATGAACGGCTACCACCGCCACCCATATACATTTCGTTCTGATCTTCAGCGTAAAGTAACGGACCTAGTTTTTCACTTAAACCCCAATGCGTAACCATTTTACGCGCTATATCTGTAGCTCGTTCAATGTCATTACTTGCACCCGTTGTTACTTTATCTGCACCGTAAATAAGCGCTTCAGCAATACGGCCACCATAAAGACTAGAAATCATTGATTCTAAAAGCTCTTTTGAATGGCTAACACGATCTTGTTCTGGTAGGTACATTGTTACACCCAGCGCACGGCCACGTGGAATAATAGATACTTTATAAACTGGATCATGCTCTGGCACCATACGACCAACAATTGCATGGCCTGCTTCGTGGTACGCAGTCATTGCTTTTTCTTGCTCGCTCATCACCATAGTCTTGCGCTCTGCGCCCATCATGATCTTGTCTTTAGCAGCGTCAAATTCAGCCATACTTACAACACGTTTATTACCACGTGCAGCATAAAGCGCAGCTTCGTTTACTAAGTTTGCTAAATCAGCACCTGAGAAACCAGGAGTACCACGTGCTATAAGAGCCGCTTCTACGTTATCGCCTAATGGCACTTTACGCATGTGTACTTTAAGTATTTGCTCACGACCACGAATATCAGGTAAGCCTACTTCAACTTGACGGTCAAAACGACCTGGACGAAGTAATGCAGGGTCTAATACATCTGGTCGGTTAGTTGCTGCAATAACGATTATACCTTCGTTACCACCAAAGCCATCCATCTCTACTAGCATTTGGTTAAGTGTTTGCTCACGCTCGTCGTTACCGCCGCCCATACCAGCACCACGTTTACGACCAACAGCATCAATCTCATCTATAAAGATAATACAAGGCGCCGCTTTTTTAGCCTGTTCAAACATATCACGTACACGTGATGCACCAACACCCACAAACATTTCAACAAAATCTGAACCCGAAATTGTAAAAAAAGGTACTTTTGCTTCACCAGCAACTGCCTTTGCAAGTAGCGTTTTACCGGTACCTGGAGGGCCAACCATCAGTACGCCTTTAGGAATACTACCGCCAAGCTTTTGAAATTTTGATGGGTCACGTAAAAAGTCGACCAATTCAGTAACGTCTTCTTTCGCTTCATCACAACCTGCCACATCGGCAAACGTTGTTTTAATTTGGTCTTCGCTCATTAACCGAGCTTTACTCTTACCAAATGACATAGCGCCTTTACCGCCGCCGCCTTGCATTTGACGCATGAAGAATATCCACACACCTATAAGCAGTATCATCGGGAACCAAGAAATAAATATACTTGCTAAAAATGATTGTTCTTCAGGTTGTACACCCTTCACATTTACATCATTTTTAAGTAAGTCATTAATTAAATCTTCATCGTACATTGGCATCGTTGTTTGAAAACGCTCACCACTGCTCTTAGTACCAGTAATATTACCTGTACCACGGTCAATAATAACTTCTTGTAAAGAGCCACTACGGACATCTTTAACAAATTGAGTGTAACTAGTTTGACGATCAACTTGCTCGCCGCCATTAAAGCTCTGAAAGACTGACATCAGCACAACTGCAATCACCAGCCATAGTATTAAATTTTTCGCCATATCGCTCAAGGGGTTAACCTCTTGTATCCAATTAATTTAAGTTCAACTAAACGCCAAGCAACTGTACTACAGTTTGTATCCAGTCGCTACTATATATACTTCCCGAGAACGGGCACGTGAGGCATCAGGTTTGCGTATTTTCACTGCTTTAAAACTATTACGTACATCTTGCAAGTATTGATCAAAGCCTTCGCCTTGGAAAACTTTAACAATAAATGCGCCATTTTTCTTTAGTACTTGGCTACACATATCTAGCGCAAGTTCTACCAAATACATGCTACCTGCTTGATCTACTGAGTTATTGCCACTCATATTTGGTGCCATGTCAGAGAGTACCACATCAACATTTTTACCATCAATACGTTTTAACAACGCATTTAATACTGATTCTTCACGAAAGTCGCCTTGTAAGAAGTCAACACCAGCAAGTGAGTCCATCGGTAATATATCACACGCTATCACTTGACCTTTGTCACCGACTTTCTCTGCCAAATATTGAGACCAACTTCCTGGCGCTGCCCCTAAATCAACAACTGTCATACCTGGACGAAGTATCTTATCTCTATTTTGTACTTCATCTAATTTAAAAACCGCTCGGGAACGCCAGCCTTTTTTTTGCGCTTCTTGAACATATTTATCATCAAAATGTTCTTTCAGCCATCGCTGTGAACTGGCTGACTGTTTTTTATTTGTCATAAATTAACACGCAACTAATTAGTAATATTCTTTAGATGGCGTTAGAATACCCTTAATTCAAGCCATATTCAGCAAAATTTGTATAAACATGACATTATCAAACAAACAAAAGCAATTTTTAAAAGGTCAGGCACATAGCCTTAAGCCTGTAGTTTTACTAGGTTCTAACGGTTTAACCGAAGGCGTAGTAGTAGAAATTCAAAGTGCATTAGAAATTCACGAATTAATCAAAGTTAAAGTTCCAACTGACGATCGTGAAACAAAAGCACTAATTTTTGAAGCAATCGTACGTGAAACTGGTGCGACTAAGCTACAAACGATAGGTCACACTATTGTACTTTATCGTCAAAGCGTTGAGAAAAAAATACATTTACCTCGTAACTAATTATTCCTGTTAAAGGATTTAGTGCGTTTAAATTGAAAAAACCAGCTTAATGCTGGTTTTTTATTATTTAACGTTTTAAATCAAAAGCTCATTTTATGATGGGTTAAATCATATTCGCTACCATTGCTCCTCGGCTTCTTATTCAATATAAAGTACTGAGTAAATTGTGTTTCACTCATTGCTGACACTTTTTCATTCGAAAGCAGCTCGGCTAGTTGCGGTGTGGTATTACTGTGCCCTATAACAACAACTACACCTTTTAGTTTTAGTAACTCTTTTTTTAAATCACTTAGCTCACCTGCGTTATACACATTTACGTCGGTATTAAAATATGTCTGCAAAGGGGCCGCTGTTTGTAACGTGCGTTTATAGTTACTGCTGAAAATATGTATATTTTGATACTCTTTGAAAAAAGTAACTAAATTATTTGCACGTGCCTTTCCCACCTCTGAGAGCGCTGGATTTTTGCCCGTTAACTTTTCGCTATGACGAAACAAATATATTTTATCAGGTGCCGCAAGCGCTAAACTACTATTAGATAATGTGACTAAACAAGTGATTACTAATATTATTTTATTCATATTTTTTTACCCCGTTTGTACTCTAATAGCCTGTCGATAAATTCAGTCGTTAGTTCATTAATTACGCCGGTTTCAGCGTTAACTATTAAGCTAAAACCAATATTTAAATGAGGAAATACAACCAAATCACTTCTATACCCTTGCACCCAGCCACTATGATAATAAAGCGTTTCATCAGCATAGTTATAAACGCGCCAACCTAGCCCGTAATAAGCTTCGTTAAGGTGTTTTTTCCACACCCTACGATACATTTCTTTTTTTGTATTCGTATAAGGGCGTGTTTGTTTTGCGAGAATATCCAATGACAAAACATCAGGATATTGGCCCAGCTGCGCTTTTAGCCAAATAGCCATATCACTTGCGCTCGCATTTACACCGGCTGCCGGGCTCACTTTATAGTAATTTTTTTTAAGCTTAGCGCTATACCAACGTTTTTTACCACGCACGTGTGGTAGCGCGTAATTTTTGTCATTTGTCATTGATTCAAAGCCTAAGCTCGCATCACTCATTTTCAATGGCTCAAAAATAGCTTCTTTTAACCACTGTTTGTAACTTGTATCGGTGCTTTGTAATATTACATCACCTATAAGGCTAAACATAACGTTTTGATAGCCATAACATTCACCAGGTTTACAAATTGGTTTGACACTAAGTAGCTTTTCAACAATACCGGGGTAATCCATACGAGATTCAATTAAATTATCGTATGCATTAGGAACTAACCCGCTTGAATGACTTAAAAGATGAAACACCTTTAAATCATTTTCATAAACAGTTCCTTTAAAATCAGATATGTAATCACTAACAGGCTTATCTAACTCCAGTAGGCCGTTAGCAGCCAATTTAGCTGATAACGAGCCTGCAAATGTCTTAGAAACAGACGCAAGTCTAAAGCGGGTATGCTTATTAACTTTTTGTCCATTTCGTGTTTTAGTTACGCCCATAGTGTGGATGTAGTCTGAGTTGTTTATACTTACAATCGAAAGCGCTGCACCAGGTATACCTTTACTTTTTAATTTTTTTTGTGCGTAACGGCCGTATTTTTTTACAAATGCATCCCAATCAGGATCCGCTTTTGCTGCAAAACCCACAGAGCTAAACAACAGACACACAGCAGGTAAGCTATACAATAAAGAGTTGAGATACTTCATTTTTATAAATTTTATCTTTTTAACCACATCTGCGCAGATAATATCATGAAGTTTTGTTTGGACTAACGTACAATACGACGATTATTTGGTTTTTAGCGGGTGTTTAGTACTTATGCGTTTTTTAGTTGTGTCACTTTTTATATTATTATCAACTGGTTGTGCTATTACAAAGCAGCCAGCCGAGCCATTGGCTATGCCGTTAAAGCCAACATTAAAAAGTCAGACCTATCAGCTTGAGTACACTACAGAGCACTCATCTCCAAAAGTTAAATCTGTGCAACTACCTGCACATAAAGTAGTTAGAAACCAGACAGTAAAAATCATTACCGATAAAGCGAGCGTGACCGATAAACTTCTATCGCAAATTAGCCAAGCACTGAATGATAAGCAACTAAAAGTGACAACTAAAAATAACAGCGACTATACACTGACAATTCAGCAACTCGATTTAACTTTTACAGACGATACCAAGTACGCAATAAAGCAACCAGAGAACCCTTTTACTTTATATTCAAATGTTGCACAACAATATCCAACCCAGCAGTGCGCAGCTATGTTCGCACAAGTTAGTATGCGTCTTACGCACAAGTCATCGGGTGATGTTGTTTGGTTTGCTAAATCATCTATCGACAGTGCAAGT
Source organism: Pseudoalteromonas sp. NSLLW218 (assembly GCF_015864775.1). Classification (NCBI taxonomy): domain Bacteria; kingdom Pseudomonadati; phylum Pseudomonadota; class Gammaproteobacteria; order Alteromonadales; family Pseudoalteromonadaceae; genus Pseudoalteromonas; species Pseudoalteromonas sp. NSLLW218. The sequence continues at coordinate 218,811 of NZ_JADYWO010000007.1, forward strand.
TTTCATCGCGAGCCGCTAATTTACAATTTTACCGAAGAGCAAAAAATAACTAATGAGCTTGAGGTTGTCGCTTTTGTTCATCAACAAAACACTGATGAAGCTCGCATTGAAAGACTTGGGAAAGACATTCAAATCCCTCAGTACAAAACGTTGTCAAAACTATCTAGTCTTACCAAACTTAGCGGTCCATGTAACAGAACAGAAGTAAGTGCATTAACACCTATGATGCAGTTTTACTTGAGCAGTATATTAATCGATAAAATTAAAGTTCAGTAAATTAGGGTCTGTTGTTCTTTACGGATTAAAATTTGTTAAAACTAGGGGCTATTTAATCGCGGCGCGAGATTTGTAACCTAGTGGGCTCGATAACTGCTCCTGCGTTATTCTACTGGCTTACATCCATGTAAGAATAAGTAAAAACCGAGCAACAAAGAGTAAATAGCCCCTAGGAAGAACCCTTTGGGCAGCGCCTGTTTGGCATTAATGCTACGTTATCGCCTATTTATGGCGAATAACCACACTGTATAGGCTCTGCCTTGCCTAAATACCAAACAGACTGCTGCAAATTTAACCTTAAAGATCAACAGACCTAACACTTACTACATTTTTTTACAGATTAAAGGAACGAATTAACAATATACTACGGTTAATAACAAATAATAATTAGGCCCTAAGGGATGAGAAACGCTTTGCTTAACCATACTTTACTGAGCATAACACTGCTTTTTTGCTGCATTTTTAGCACATCGAGTATGGCAAGTAACCGCTATTATGCAGATAATACGTTAGAGCCAACCCAAGGCTTTGCGTGGGATTGGAGTGCTGGCGCGGGCTTTTATATTGAAGATTCTTACCTTGTCGGCATTGAGTCTTACGACAAAGGCGTTGAGCTCGATTTAAGTCTTGCTGTTTCCTACGATAAATTTTACCTTGATTTCGATCACAATCAGCTCAGTGGCGGCCTTGTAATAGGCTACAGTCTTATAGATAAATTTGATTGGGGCCTAGATATATTAGGCACAAATACTCAAGCTGGATTTGACGAAAAAGGCCTAGGGTTTTATAACCACGGTGTTATACAAGAACTCCAAGGTATAAAAAAACGTAATTACGACTTTGACGTCGGCCTTCGACTTTCTCGTCGATTTGAAAATTCTCAATTCTCTTTTGAATACCTTCATGATGTATCTGGCGCGCACAATGGCTGGGTTATAAACAGCTTTTTTAGTCACATTTTGCCATGGCGAAACTGGGAGTTTAGATCGGGTGTTGGCTTAAGCGCCTACTCTGCTGACTTTACTAATTATTATTTTGGCATTGATAACGATGAAGCCACCAGCCTTCGCCCTATTTACAGCAGTAATGCCAGTACCAGTATTGTTTTTGAGCTCCATGCTGAGTACCCAATAAGCCAAGATTGGGTGTTTTTATCCGGCTGGCTTACCACATGGTTTTCAAAAGAAATTGACGACAGCCCAATTATTTCCCAAGGATATCAACATAAAGCCAAGGTAGGCCTACGTTATGTATTTTAGATGGATCTGTGTATTACTGATCTTCCCCAGTACCTTTACTGTTAAAGCTCAGGAACCTCCTGAAGCACTCATAGCACTACCCGACACGTGCGTTGCACTTCGCGAAGGGCGAAATTGCTATGCTGACGTTACGCTAACGTGGGAGCAACCTATCATTGGTAATTACTGCCTACGTGACGCCACCTCAAAGTACATAATGCAATGTTGGCTCAAGCAACAGAGCGGTACTTTTAATTATGCATTTGATTCACAGCAAAGTATTTCATTTGAACTATTTGACAGCAATACATCTAAAATAATTAGTGTTGCCGAAGTAAAGCTTCAATGGGTATATCAAAACAGGCAAAAAAAGCGCCGCTGGCGACTATTTTAATACCAATCGCATTAAGGATATTTTCATGGATAACTACGGCACTATTTTACTCGTTGAAGACGATGTATCTCTTGCTCAATGGGTTGCTGAATATTTAACAGAGCAAGGCTACACAACGCATGTTTGTCACAGAGGTGACGAAGTAATTAGCCAAGTCAAAACATTAAATCCAAATATCGTGCTCCTAGATATTATGCTTCCAGGGCAAGATGGTATAAGCGTATGTAGAGAGCTTCGTAGTTTTTATAATTCGCCTATCATAATGCTCACTGCACGCGATGAAGAAATGGATGAAGTCATTGGTCTAGAAGTAGGTGCAAGCGACTACATAATGAAACCTGTGCGTCCTCGTGCATTGCTAGCGCGTATAAAAGCAGCCCTTCGCCAAAAAAATGAGCCAAATACGCCACACGTTAACGAAAGTGTTATTAATGTTGGTGCTCTTAGTATTGATACCGAATCTAGAAATGTAAAACTTAACGAGCAAGACGTAAATATATCAAGTGCTGAATATTTACTGCTTCACTACCTTGCGAGTAACGCAGGGCAAGTAGTCTCTCGCGACGCTGTATTTAAAGCAACCAAAGGCAGAGAGTATGATGGGCTTGATAGAAGTGTTGATGTACTTATTTCTGCACTTCGTAAAAAGTTTAATGATGATCCACAAAACCCTGAAAAAATTAAAACCATTTGGGGCCGTGGATATTTACTTGTTTCTACTGCGTGGTAATAAAGTGATGAATAAATAAATGAAAAAGTTTTATATATCGCTTCTAGGCAGTGCACTTTTATCTATTGTGGTATTGGGCTGGCTTATTGATGCTTTTAGTCAACAAGCGCATACCCCACAGGATGAATTTAGTCAGCAAAGTAAAATGATCATGGGTTTTAGCAAGCAGTTAGCTAACATACCCACATCTGAGCGCAGCGATTATGTAAAACAACTGGCGCTAGAGTTTGATGTTTTAATTGATTACAAACCTAATGAATCACTTGCTTTACCGCCTTCTTTATTATTACAAATGCATACGCCGGGTGGGCTGATTTTAGAAGATCAGCAAGGCTTTTATATGCTTTATAGCAGCGATGTTTTAAATCCTTTTCACTTATCAATGCGTTTAGATAAAATTTTTGATAGCGAGCAACATAACGACATTATATTAACCTTACTCTTTTACGCAGGCCTATGTGTATTTATGGGCTTTATTATTGCGCCCTTAGCTAAACGATTAACCGTGTTAAATGAAGCCGCTAAAAAGTTTGCCTCAGGTAATGTTCAAGCCCGAATAAAAGTATCGCATTTTACTTACATAAAAGACGTAGAGCTTACCTTTAATCGCATGGCCAGCCAAATAGAGAAGCTTGTCGCCGAAAACAAGCTAATGGCCTCAAGCTTATCTCATGATATACGCACCCCTATCGCGTGCCTGCGATTTGGTTTAGATGCGGCATTAGATAGCCATGATGAGCAAAAAATAAAACAGTATTTAACCCGTATGGAAAATGATTTAGACCATATGGAATCGATGCTTAGTAGCTATTTAGCATTTGCTACTTTAGAGCAAAATGCTAATAAGCTGACCTATTCATCAACAAACATTAAGTCCTACCTTGAAGATATTTTAGTGCAACTTGCACCTAAACTTGAAATGCAAATGCTTAGTGTACAGCTCAATAGTACCGATAAAATAATAAATGCAGATCTTCACTGGCTTGCTCGTGCAATTACCAATTTATTAACTAATGCCTCTGATTTCGCAAACCAACATATTTACTTGAGTGCGAAGTTACACGAACAACAGCTTATAATAACGGTAGAAGATGACGGCCCTGGCATAGCTCGAGAAAACTTTAGCAACGTATTTAGTCCATTTTTTAGAGAAGAGGCTCACCGTAACAGAGCTGATAAAAGTTACGGCCTTGGTTTAGCTATTGTTGAAAAAGTAGCCGACTGGCATCATGGCAGTGTTAAAGTTAGTAAAAGTACCCAGCTAGGTGGTGCGTGTTTTACTCTCACTATTGCACAGCATCACAATTCGTAAAGCAATAGTTACAGACTGTAATTAACAATTATTAAACAAAATCAACTCGTTATTTTAAACGACCCGATAACAACAATTAAAATCGATGGTTATAACACGCATTTACTTATTAAATTGTGCCAGATCAGCAAATAAGCACTTTTTATTTTTTAACATTTCCAGTAGATTGTCAGCGCCGTCACACAATAGAGAAGTACAATAATATGAGCGCAGTTAGAGGCGAGTTTAGCTCTCGCTTTGGTTTTATTATGGCCGCCGCGGGTTCTGCCGTTGGTTTGGGCAATATCTGGGGATTCCCTACACAAACAGCAAGTAATGGCGGTGCTGCATTTTTAGTAGCATATTTAGTGCTTGCGTTCTTTTTAGCCTACCCCGCTTTAATGGCTGAACTTATGATTGGTCGTCATGGCCAAGCAAACGCGGTTTCATCACTTCAAAAAATATCTAATAAGCCATGGCAAAAACACTTTGCCTTTATTGTTGGTTTTGGCGGTATTTTATGTGCTGGCTTTATATTAAGTTTTTACGCCATTGTTGCTGGTTGGATGCTCAGCGCTACAGCTGACCCCATAGCTACTCTTGTTGGTGCCAACACAGCATCGACATGGCTAAGTGAGCAATCACTTACCCGAAACATAATATTTACTCTCGTCTTTATCGTACTAACTGTCGCTATTATCAGTAGAGGCGTTGAGAATGGTATTGAAAAATGGTCGAAACGCTTAATGCCTGCTCTTTTAGGTATTTTATTTGCACTTATTGCATATGTAATGACCCAAGATGGCGCAATGGAAGGTTTAAAGGCTTACTTAGTTCCCGATTTTTCATCTATTTTTGACGCAAAATTATTAGTGAGTGCGCTAGGACAAGCTTTCTTCTCTTTATCGCTAGGTACTAGCGTAATGATTATTTATGGCTCGTACATTAGTAAAAAAGAAAACCTTGTTTCTTTAGGTGCCTATGTAACCCTTATTGATGTATTTATAGCTTTTGTAGCGGGTTTACTGATTATTCCGGCTATGTATGTAGCACAAGCTCAAGGCGTTGAAATATTCTCTGCCACAACGGGAAAACTACTCTCTGAAGATACGTTAGTATTTCAGGTACTCCCTGCTTTATTTGATGGAATGGGCGAAGTTGGCTTATTTGTGGGCTTTTCATTTTTTGCGTTAATGAGTATTGCCGCTTTAACGTCATCTATTTCAATGTTAGAGGCGCCAGTATCATACACTGTAGAACGCTTTGGGATGAAACGCGTTCAGGCAACCTGGTTGATTGGAGCTTTAATTGCTATCGTTAGCATTACAATTGTGTGTAACCTTAGCAGCTTATTTGGCTTAGTGATTACTTTAACTACAAAAGTAGCTCAACCTTTGCTTGGCCTTATGTGTTGTATATTTGTAGGCTGGATTTGGTACAGAGGCTCATTACTTAAAGCAATTAAAGAAGGTAATCCTGAAGTTCATAACACATTATTTTGGAAAGTATGGCCTTGGTATACCAAGTTTGTGTGTCCACTTGCTATTGGTATGGTGTTTTTACACTCACTATTAAGCTAAATAATACCTTAACCTTAAATAGTCTTAAATTAAAATAGCCCACATTAGTGGGCTTTTTTATAGCTGCTTAAATTGGATTTATTTAGAGAGTTTTAAAATCATATCTTGATGAGGGATACCGTCTTCTAGATATTCACTTTTATAATCCTCAAAGCCAAAAGAGCGGTAAAAATCAAGCAAGTAAGTTTGTGCACCTATATAAATATCTCGCTCAGGCCATTGTGCTTTACAGCAGTCTATAGCTTCAGTAATAAGTAAAGTAGCATACCCATTGCCACGCGCGCTTTCACTTACTAGCACGCGACCTATTGCGCTGTATTGTGCACTTTTTTCATAGCATCGCGCGTAAGTTTGTAGTTGCCCATGACTCAATGTATATAAATGCTGTGTATTTAAAGCAATGTCTACATCATCAAGTTCAGGGTAAGGGCACTCCTGCTCTACAACAAACACATCAACACGCCCGCGCATAATAGTAAAAAGAGTCTGTGTATCAAGAGCGTCAAACTGCTCACATTTAAACTGCATATCAAATCCTATAGGCAAAAAACCCAGCTTAGGCTGGGTTTATTAAAATCACTCGCTAGCTTAGTTAACTTATACTAAGTAAATAATCGCTCTAGCTGATCACACAGCTGCGATAAATTCACATGATCGTGCTCTATGGTCAAATCTACATAACCATCGCCTTTAAAGGCTCTGTCTAGCTCTATAAGCACATGTGTTTTATGTGCTTCTGGGACAAACGATAATTCAATCTCCTGAATGCCAAATAAGCTGCGGCTATTTGGTTTATATTCAAGTTCTTGATAGCATCCAGATAATGACTGAAAAGTCGAAGCGCGTAAGTGACCTTTTTCTACGTCAGCTTTCATTAAACTAAAACCTAACTTTTCCATCGCTTGCATACACGTTTTAACCGCTTCATTAGGGTAAATGTGTAAATGGTCCTTATCTGTTGGGTCAAGTGCTAAGTCTATATCTAGGCCTGTTTCAAGCCACACATGAGATTGATTATAACCTGCATTAATTTCTGTAATAGGAGTTTCAGAATGAAGACGCGCTTCAAAAGGGATATTTTTAACTTCGCCTGGCTCAATTGTACCTATATCTGTAATTCGCCATTGCTCAATCACATGATTCGTAAAATAATCGCCATTATCACCTGCAACTTTAACACGAGTCATTAATAATAAATCTAAACCTGAAATATCTTGGCTCACATCACCTGCAGTAATGACTATTTGTGCGTTAAAAAGTTGACCTGGTTGTAGGTGTTCAGTTTCTAAAATAGTGTCTACCTTTGCAGCACCAATACCTACCGACGCTAAAATCTTTTTAAACATATATCTCTCCTTAAGCTGAGCGGCTGTATTATTTGCTCCGGCTTAAACTTCTTCGTTATCGCATCTTAACCATATTTAAAAGCTAATGTCAGTGAAAAAGTGTTATTTACATAGTATTTACTATTAAATAGGTGTTTAATGCCCGTTTTTTATACGCAGCTGGACAAGTAATTGATTAGACGCGTTCATTTTTAGGTCTATTTATATTTTCAATGGTATAAATTTTTCGTTACACTGCAACACCAAATGAAGTGATATTAAGAATTATGGAACTAATCTATTTTGCTGCCGCGTTTGTTTGTGGTTTTGCTGTTTATCAGTTAAAACTACCTCCTCTAATTGGGTTTTTACTTGCAGGTTTTGCTTTAAATTTATCGGGTTATAAAAGTACAGAGTTGCTCGATACAATTGCAGCCCTAGGGGTTACTCTTCTTCTTTTTAGTATTGGCTTGAAACTTAAAGTTAACAGTTTAATTAAACCTCAAGTTTGGGCGCCTGCAACATTGCATATCATTTTTAGCAGCGCGTTATTTAGTGGCTTTATGCTTCTGCTTGGCGTTTTCGCCATTCCACTATTTGTTGATTTAAGTTGGCAAAGTGCTTTATTGGTTGGATTTGCACTTAGTTTTTCAAGCACTGTATTTGCAGTAAAAGTACTTGAAGAGCGCGGAGAAATGGCAAGCCTACACGGCAAAATAGCCATTGGAATATTGGTAATGCAGGATATCTTTGCAGTAATATTTTTAGCTATTAGCACCGGTAAAATCCCTAATTTATGGGCTATTGCATTAATAATTGCTTTGCCTTTATTACGACCTGTAATGTATGGCGTGTTGAACCGATCTAAACATGGTGAACTATTACCATTGTTTGGTTTTTTCTTTGCGCTAGTTGCTGGTTATCATGCATTTGAATTTGCAGGCCTAAAAGGCGATTTAGGTGCACTAGTAATAGGAATGATGTTTGCCCCTCATAAAAAGGCTGGCGAGCTATCAAAATCTCTACTTAATTTAAAGGACATATTGCTAGTTGGCTTTTTCTTAAGTATTGGTTTAAGCGCAGAGCTAACCACTAACTCCTTGATTGTTGCCATTATACTTATTTTAGTATTACCCATTAAAATAGCACTTTACTATGTGTTCACTAATATATTCAAATTACGTGCGCGTACATCATTACTTACCGCTTTTAGCTTATCTAACTACAGTGAGTTTGGATTAATTGTATGTGCAGTGGCTGCGACTACAGGCATGATCACCTCTGAGTGGCTAGCTGTAATGGCAATTGCTGTTTCTATTACATTCATAATTGCTTCCCCATTAAATAAACGCTCAAATGAGTTGTATGTAAAAATAGAGCACTGGTTATTAAAGTTTGAAAGTAAAACTCGTTTAGCTGAAGAGCTACCCGTTAACCTTAATGATACGAAAATAGTCATTTTTGGGATGGGACGTATTGGTACTGGTGCTTATGAAACGATCAACGCGACTCACCCAAATGTTGTTGCAGGCATAGATATAAAGCCAGAGGTGGTAGACAAGCACGTTAACAGAGGCCGCAACGTCTTAATTGCAGATGCAACCGACCCTGACTTTTGGCAACGAGTAAATCACTCACAAGTAGAAATGGTTATGCTTGCAATGCCAAAGCATATGCAAAATATTTTTGCTTTAGAGCAATTACAGGCCTCTGGTTATAAAGGCCAAGTAACAGCTATTGCAAACTACCCGGATCAACAAAAAGAGCTTGAAGAAATGGGTGTGCATTCTACTTATAACTTTTATTTAGAAGCCGGTAGTGGTTTTGCAGAGCACGTAAAACAAGAGCTATTTAACGAATAGTCCTCTTTTGTATCGTTTATAAATAACAAAGCCTTAAATTCATTAAGGCTTTGTTATTAGTTTTTAAATAAAAAGCAATTCTATTTACATTCCTTTACAAGCCAATTCTCTATAGCAATAAAAAACAGGTAAACTAGCTGTGTTGGTTAAATAAGAACCCATGTTCTAATAATAACTTAATTAGATCCCAGCTAATTAAAGTTCAACTAGGTTTATATTAATTAACATAAAACTATTAAATCAGAGGGCCTACTCCCTCGCAAAATAGGCTGTTTCTTGCCCGTCACAGCCTATTTTATATCTCTAAAATCCCTTACACTTACCCTGACTTTAAATACCTAAGTAATCTTTATGGATCCAAAACAATTAAAAATAGCGATAAATACTACAATGCCGTTTGGAAAATATGCAGGACGGCCATTGTTGTTACTGCCAGAACCTTATTTAGTGTGGTTTAACAAGCAAGGGTTTCCCGATTCAAAGCTAGGTAGCCAACTTGCAATGATGTACGAAGTAAAACTAAATGGCCTTGAGCAAATGTTAATGCCATTACTTGAAAAAAAATAAAAATAGTTGAGAACTTTTTTAAGCACTTGCGGTCTATTATATTGCTACTTGTTGATTTTGGTTTTTAACCGCAAAAAAAGCGCCTCAAGGCGCTTTTTTTATGTCTTTAATTTGAGGGGTAAATATACAATAAATTTAGCACCACCTAAGCTTGAGCTTTCTGCTTTACACTCTCCTTGGTGCCACGACACAATTTTAGCAACTATGGCGAGCCCTAAACCAAAACCACCGGTATCCTTACCTCTACTTTTATCTAGTCGAGTAAAAGGTTTAAATACATTTTCTCGCTCAGCGGGATCTATCCCTTCACCATCATCTTCAACAATCAATACGATGTGTTTTGTCTCTTGTAGCAATGAAATTTTGACTTGCTTATGGGTGTATTTGAGCGCATTGCCAATTAAATTTTGAAATACTCGCGCCATAAAGTGACTATCACAGTAATAATTTAAATGCTCAGGGAGGTTTACGGAAAGCGTTGTTCGGGCTTCAAAGTTTAGCTTTTCAACAGTTGTTTTTACCAGCCCAGCCAAGTCACAGTTTATTGGCTGTAAACTAGGTTGTTGAGTGTCTAATCGCGCATATTCAAGCATTTCAGAAACTAGTGACTCAAGCTCGCTAATGTCTGTTTGCATGTTTGTTAGGTATTTCTCACCTTTTTCATCAAGCATTTGTTCTTGCAGCATTACAATTGCAAACTTTAAACGTGCTAGTGGTGTTCTAAACTCATGCGACACAGATGAGGTAAGTTCTTGCTGCGCACTAAGTAAAAACTCAATACGTTGCTGCATTACCTTTAATGTATCAGTAATAGGTAAAAAGAAAGACTTAGAAGAGTCGTTAAGTTGAAAGTCTTGCAAACCCTCCACCGCTTCACACGCTTTACGTAGCTTTGCAAAATCGCGCCATAGTAAAAAGCTCCACAGCCCAACAGGTATACCTACAATAATAAGGAGTAATAAATAGGGCCAAACAGAAGATGATTGCTGCGTTAATACACCTACCGGCCCTACTTGAAGTAATGAGTCATTACCGAGATCTACATACCAAACAATGCGCTGTTGCTTATCGTATAAGTATAAGTAGTGGTTTTGGTTAAGCTGCGATTGTTGCTTTTGAGGAAGTATTAAATCACGTCGTTCAATTACTTTACTATCAAAGTTATGCTTTAGTTTTTTAAGACCGTTAGGAGTTTGTGAGAGCAACCATAGTGATTGCCCAAACTCATCGTCTAAGAAAACTTGCTGTTGCGACTCTTCATAAGGCCACAACTGCTCTATAACACCACTTACTACAAACAAAGAAACGATGATGTATAAGTATAAACTGGTAAACAGTTTTCCCATTAAAGCCGACTAACCTTAAATAGTTCTAGAGATCCCACGCATCAGAAACAAATAAATAACCTTGTCCCCATACAGTTTTTATACGATACGGCTTATCGCTGTTATCGCCTAATTTTTTACGAATGCGTGATACGCGTACATCCACAGTTCTATCAAGTCCATCATATTGGCGGCCAATCATATGTTGGTGCACGTGTTCTCGACTTAGTACTTCACCCGCATTTGACGCTAACAGCCATAGTAACTCAAACTCGTGCGAAGTTAATACAATCTCTGAATCACTTAGTTTTACAATACGACTTGTTTTATCAATGACTAAATCACCAAACTGGAGCTCTTCACTTGATTTTACTATAGGTTGTCCACGACGCAGTAATGCGTTGATTCGCGCTAGTAATACACGTGGCTCTGCTGGTTTTATTACATAATCATCAGCGCCCAGCTCTAAGCCAAGTACTTGGTCGAAATCCTCACCTTTAGCAGTCAACATTAAAATTGGTAGAGTAAATTTATCTCTTACTTGGCGGCAAACGCTAAAGCCATCTTTACCTGGCAGCATAACATCTAAAATCATTAAATCGGGTGTATTATTCTCTAGGTAATTAAACACTTCGTCACCGCGGTCTAACACATCGACTTCAAGGCCATTATGTTCAAGGTAATCTTTTGTTAGCTGTTGTAAACCTAGATCATCTTCAACAAGTAAAATTTTTGGCATTAGTTGCTCCTAAATTAAAAAAAGCTCCACGGAGAGCGAAGCCTACGCCTATTTTTTTTAGCATGGGCGCTTTGTACTTCAACTTGTGTCTTAGCTAATAACACACCCGTATGAGGATTGATTAAGGAGTATATGGTCTCCACCTGAACACGCGCTTTATAATTAAATTGCCCAGAAAGTTGTTGCTCCCAGCATTGAAGCAGTCGCTCTTGCTGATACAAACAGACATCACTATAGGCGTTTAATTGCCACTCAAATTGTAAATCAAGATCGCAAAAACCCTGCTGTTCAGAGACGACGCAGACTTTTGGAGAAACGCTAAAAAAAGGGGGTTGTGCCACACTAAAACCACTAAAAAAAGTGGTAATAAACACAACTAATATTGAATACTTCATATTAAAAAGTACGATCGAATCCTATAAATGCAGTCATTGAATAAGTACGTTCAAAGAGCGGACTGCCATCCATAGCCGAATAGTCGTAATATGCTACATGAAAACGAAGAGAGTCAGCCTTACTCAGTGGCCAACGGGCGTCGATTTTAGCATAAGGTTGCCAACTACTACCAACGTCTATTTTGCCAAATTGAGTTTCACCCTCATTAAGTCCATAAAAATAGCTATTTAGTTCCGCAGATTTATAGTTTATTCCAAGTGTTGGCTTTATTTTGAGCTTTCCTATCACAGTATGATACTGCCACTGCAATGCTGCGCGTACACCTCGATAAACATCGGTTATATCATGCAGGGCCTGAACCGAAAAAACTTGGTCTTCATTTACATAATGATATGCAATACCCGCATCCAGTGCAATTTGCCGTTTATGTAAATTATCAATATCAACATAGCGAGTGGACGAGGCTTCATCTTGCATTACGAACTGATTGCTGAGGGCACTACTTTGTAGTGTAAATATATTTTTAGGGTGCCAGTCTATAAAAAAGCGTGACTCAGAATTGAGTTCACCAACTAGATTAAAGTGATGCTTAGGGGTTTGCAAAAATGAATAACCAAGACGGCCATTATCAAAAAACCATTGCTCTGCATAAAACGCAATTTGTGGAATAAGCACGAGCGGAATATTATCTCCACCATGCAAAGGGTTGGTTATAACTCCAGCCCCCACGCTTAAACTCAAATGCAGACGGTCGGTTATTATGTCTTGCTCTGAATAATCGTCAGCATGCTTGCTTGCCTGTGTTGCTTGTACCGAAAGGCAAACAAATAAAGTGCTAAAACATAGAGCTGTTAATAATGAGAAGGCATACCGCATTAGCGTAAATCAAAGTATCAAAATAAGAGAGTTCCCCATACTAGCAAGGTCTTTTTAAACTAGCTCTAGCTGGTTACAATTATTCACAATTTGTATGCAAAAATGTTAACTTTTATGTTTCTGCAGGCTATTTATCTTTCGGAAGTTATACTTTGAGATACTTAGAAAATCAGATGCTGCGATGAAATACAGATATCTAAATAAAGGCAGCTAGGAACTAACGCGTTACAGCCAGCTTTATTACCCATGAAACCTAATAGTTTAACGAGATTGATATTTGATAAAAAACTCAAATTAAGTGACTTTAAACCTGATAAATAAACACCAGATACTTATTAAATATCTGGAGCTATTTCTATTCGGTTTCGTCCATGTGTTTTAGCGATATATAAAGCTCTATCTGCTCGCTCAACTAAAACGGAGCTATTGGTAAATGGGCGTAAAATTGCTAAACCAAAACTTGCTGAAATAGCTCGTTTTGCAGTTACATCATGCTTTTTACGAATCACCAGTTTTGCAATTGCTAAACGAATACAATCGGCAAACGCTATTATATCGTTAATAGTGTCAAAGTAGGCTGTTATGCAAAACTCCTCGCCACCATATCTATACACGTTTGCAGCTTCCGTTGTATTCTCTCTCACTTTTTTAGCAACTAACCTAAGTACTTCGTCACCCTTTTGATGGCCAAAATCATCGTTAAAGCGCTTAAAGTGATCAATATCAAACATAATAAGGACGGCAAGAGAGTCTTCTTGCGCTTGCTCTGAATATTCAAAGCAAAAATTTACAATATCAGAATCAAACTTACCTCGGTTATAAAAACCCGTAAGTGTATCGGTATCGGCTGCTTCTTTTGAAATATTGAGTGCTTCTTTTAAGTCTTTTATTTCATTGTAGGCAACGGCTAATTTAGTTTGAAATTCGCGAGCATAATCTTGCATTGCAATAGAATCGTCGGTTAAACGCTCAACACAACCTAATATCTCATTGTAAGAATTTACATCAACAAGCATATTTAATTCATTTTGAGAGTCAACCAAACTCGTCGTAAAGCTTTTGGAGTGATCAAGCGTGGTACTTATATCTTGCTGAACTTGCTCCATAGTTGTATGAAATTTTTCAGTCATTTCTTGAAAAAAAACGAGATCGTCTTGCGTTAAATGTTTGTCAAATATCTCTTTTGCTTTGTCTTGTGAACATGTTTGTTGCTGAGCAATAACGTGGTCTAACTCAGCATTTAGTGACGGTTTGTTTCCTTGAATATAACAGTACCAAATTGCATAGTTGATGGGAGTAACCGGCATTCGGTATTTTACCATCAAAGGAATCGCCTTTTTCAGGCATTGGGCAGAATGAGCAAGTGATACAGCGTGGTTCATAAATAAACTCTCAAGCGTCATTGTTTTTATTATTAGCGCTCAATGTTAAGTAATAGTAAACTTATACGCAACCTATATTCATACTATTTAACTAACTTGCTTATTCTCTGCGCGCATTAAATCGCTTTTGCATCTAAAGTTTGCGCAATATTCCACAAAGCGCTGATTGCAGGGTCATTTAACTCTTTCCTTAATACAGCCAAGCCAATATCAAACCCATCAGGAGCTTGCATTTTTGGTGTTAGTATTTGTACTTTATCTTGCAGCGGGCTGTTATCTAGCACTATTTTAGGAACCATTGCGACACCTAATCCTAAGCTCACCATAGATACCATCGCTTCGTGCCCAGCAACTTGTGCGTAAATTTTCCCGTGAATATTATTTTTGCGCCACCAGTGTTCTAACCTTTGGCGAGAAAAACCTTGTTCTGGCACAATAAATTCTAAATCAGACCAATTAATGTCATCACCATTCTGCGTTAGTTTTTGTGTGATCGGGCATTGAATTTTTGGTCCAATTAATAAAAGTGGTGAATGCCCTATATCTACAAAAGCAATTTGTGCCGGTAACTTATTTGGCTTAGCTGCAATTGCCATTAATTCATGTCCATCTAACACGCGGTTTATAGCAAGTGCAGGGTCGCCTGTATTTAATGTTATTTCTATATACTGATGCTGCGCACGTAGTTGCTCTAATATTTGATGTAAAAAACTATAAGATGCAGTAACCGAGCAATAAATACTTACTTTGCCGTAAATATGTTGTTGCGGGCCTTTTACATTCGTTTTAAAACGCTGCCAGTTAGCAAGCGTCGCTGTGGCGTAATCAATAAACGACTCACCTTCACGCGTTAATTTAACACTGCGGTTATCGCGTACAAATAATGCAACACCTACCTCTTCTTCCAAGTGTTTTATATTGCGGCTCAAAGTGGGTGCGCTTATGTGACAAAGTTCGCTTGCGCGCCCAAAGTGGAGTGTTTTAGCCAGCGCTAAAAAGTAGTTTAAATGTTTATGATCCATGTCAAACCCAGTATTTCATATTATGAAACACTTTAATTCAAATATATCATTTTACGCAAGCAACGATTTTACATATGGTGTTTGTAAGCGCAATAAACTTTGCGCATCTAACAAACATGACTTTATAGGACACTAACAATGGCGAATTATTTCAATACCTTACCTTTACGCGAGCAATTAGCGCAATTAGCGCAATGTGAATTTATGGACGCAGGCGAATTTGCCGATGGCGTTGACGCACTTAAAGGTAAAAAACTAGTTATTGTAGGCTGTGGCGCACAAGGTTTAAACCAAGGCTTAAACTTACGTGACTCTGGTTTAGATGTTTCTTACACATTACGCGCATCAGCTATTTCTGAGCGTCGCCAATCATTTTTAAATGCATCTGAAAACGGCTTTACTGTTGGCACTTACGAAGAACTAATCCCAACAGCTGATGTAGTACTTAACCTAACGCCAGATAAACAACATACCGCTGTAGTAAGTGCAATTATGCCACTTATGAAAAAAGACTCTACCCTTGCTTACTCTCATGGCTTTAATATCGTTGAAGAAGGCATGCAAGTACGCGAAGATATTACTGTAATCATGGTTGCGCCTAAGTGTCCTGGTTCTGAAGTACGTGAAGAATACAAGCGCGGTTTTGGTGTGCCAACTTTGATCGCAGTTCACCCAGAAAATGACCCTCAAGGTCTTGGTTTAGCACAAGCTAAAGCGTATGCAGCGGGTACGGGTGGTCATCGCGCAGGTGTACTTAAATCATCATTTATTGCTGAAGTTAAGTCTGACCTAATGGGCGAACAAACCATTTTATGTGGCATGTTACAAACTGGCTCTATTTTATGTTTTGATAAAATGATAGAAAAAGGCGTTGATGCGGGTTACGCATCAAAACTAATTCAATATGGTTGGGAAGTAATTACCGAAGCACTTAAGTACGGCGGCGTTACAAACATGCTTGACCGCCTTTCAAACCCTGCAAAAGTAAAAGCGTTTGAACTAAGTGAAGAGCTAAAACTAATTATGCGTCCACTTTATAATAAGCATCAAGATGACATCATCGACGGCACTTTCTCACGCACTATGATGGAAGACTGGAATAACGATGACGTAAACTTACTTAAATGGCGTAGCGAAACAGCAGAAACTAACTTTGAAAAGACTCCTGCTGGCGATGTAGAAATCTCAGAACAAGAATTTTTTGATAACGGTATTTTAATGGTAGCAATGGTTAAAGCGGGTGTTGAACTTGCATTTGAAACCATGACAGCAGCTGGCATTATCGAAGAGTCAGCTTACTACGAGTCATTACACGAAACGCCATTAATCGCCAATACGATTGCGCGTAAAAAGCTTTTTGAAATGAACCGTACTATCTCTGACACTGCAGAATACGGCTGTTATTTATATAACCATGCATGTTTACCATTACTTGCTGATTTTATGAAAAACGTTGATACAGACATCATTGGTAAAGGCCTTGGCGAGCACAGTAATCAAGTTGATAACCAAACATTAATTCAAATCAATGCCGCACTGCGTGAACACCCTGTTGAAAAAGTAGGTGCTAAATTACGTGGCTACATGTCAGCAATGAAAAAAATTGTTTAATCCTAAACAATAAAAGTTTCGCTTGTTAGAAACCAAGCCCGTATGCTTTTTGCATGTGGGCTTTTTTATGCTTGTTAATAAAACTTTAACCAATCTGGTATATCTTTGCCTATTCTGCTTAGCCAATATTTAGTTCCAAATAAATAATGTGCTAATATGTTTTTCTATTTAGTTGTAAAATTAATTAATATCATGACGATAAAAAATCTTTCGATCACTCAAAAAATCACAGCTTTAGGCAGTGTTATTGCTATATGCGTAGCCGCACTGATTGGTTTGACTTCCCTACACAGCTCAGAGGATATTATCGAGCGACGTATGATTGAGTCAGAGCTTCCTAGTAAACTGCAAACAATCAGCAATCACATAGGCGGTGAAATCAACGAGTTACTCGGTGCTGCTCAGCAACTATCATCAAACGAATTTATTTTACAATGGGCCCAATCAAACAACCAAGACGATACATTACTATTAAAAGAATTAAATCGCGTTGCCCAGCAATACGATTTAGCCACAGCATCTTGGGCAAATAGAGACACTGCAAATTACTGGAACCAGAATGGTTTTTTGCGTGTTTTAAAAAACGATGCAGCCGATGGCTGGTTTTTTGCTTTTAAGCAATCAAAACAACCCTACTCTATCAGTATTTATCAAGAGTCAGCCGATGATGTGAAAATGTTTGTAAATCATCAGCAGGCTAATGGTACTGGTTTAGCAGGTCTTGCAAAAAGCATCACTGATATGCAAAAGCTATTACAGCAATTTAAAATTGAGCAAACAGGCTTTGTATTTATTGCAGATAAAAGTGGATTGATTCAGCTTCATAAAGATGCAAGTAAAGTAGCTAAAGCAAATATTGATGATTTATATACTGCAAATATCCACAGCCAACTATTTAATAGTAATGGCTTTGCACTAGAAGAAATCAATTTAAATGGTGAACCGACACTCGTTGCTGCTATGCCTATTAAAAACACCGACTTATATGTTGTAGCCCAAGTGCCAAAAAGTGAAGTTTTCGCAAGCGTAAACACCCTGCAATGGCAAATATTTACTTTTACGGTAATTACAGCATTGGTTGCCAGTTTAATCAGTTATTTGCTTGCTCGCTCACTTTCATCTCCACTTTCTAAAATGGCTGAGTTATTTTCACGCTTAGGCTCAGGCGATGCAAATTTAGCATATCGCTTACCAGAATCGAGCCAACCAGAGCTTAACAATCTAAGTAATGGCTTCAATCAGTTTATTAATAAAATAGAGGTAGCTATTACTCAGGTTGCCAGCGAAAGCCACGATATTCGTCAAAGTTCTGATCATGTATTTGAACAAGCAAAACGAAACTCTCAAGCAATAGACAACCAAAAAGAGCAAACAATATCTGTCGCAGCAGCAATCAACGAAATGGGCGCTACAGTACAAGAAATAGCGCAAAGCGCAGCAAATACAGCAAAGTTAACCGATAACAGTCGCGAAAACACCATTCAAAGTCACAAACAAGTGCTCCAAAGCCAAGCAACTATATCAGCCCTTGCCAGCGATATTGATGGCATAACAGAGCAAGTTACTTTGCTTTCTAAAAAAACGGTTGATATAGCAAGTATTGTTGACTCAATTAGAGGCATATCGGATCAAACTAACCTGCTTGCTTTAAATGCTGCAATTGAATCTGCTCGCGCTGGTGAACACGGGCGCGGTTTCGCTGTTGTTGCTGATGAAGTACGTGCACTGGCAAACCGTACATCGCAATCAACCACCGAAATTCAATCTATGATTGAAGAACTTACAAGAATATCTGAAGATGTAGTTAACGATATTGGTCAATCGAAAGATAAAGCACAGCAAAGCGTTGGTGCTATGCAAAACTCAGTAGAATTGCTCGATACGATAACCGAAACAGCCAATCAAATTAACGATATGGCTACGCTCATAGCGACTGCAACTGAGCAGCAAAGTAACGTGGTTGCCGATGTAAGTCGTAATATTGAGCAAATTAGCGAAATTAGCGATAAAGCAATGAGCGAGCAAATCAATACAGAGCAAGCTATTAGAGACTTAGCAAACAGCGCACAAACACTTGATGCACTTGTAGCGACCTTTGAAAAACACCGCTAAGTAGTAAGTAGCTATAAAACTGTATGTTTACCGTGAGCAAAGACTATAATCAAATGTAGTTTTTGCTCACAGCGAATATGCTTAATTTGAACAAGTTAAGCGCTTTCAATTACGCCGCTATTAAATGCTAAAACGTACGCTTCCTTTTTGGCCCTAGAGAGCTTTTTTAATTGATATTCAAGCTTACTTGCTTCACTTTTGTTGCCCACTTGTTGTTGATGAATAAGTAAAAGCGGCCCTTTGCCTCTAAGGTTTTTAGCCCCTTTCCCTGCTTGATGAGTTGCAAAGCGTTTTTCAACATTAGTCGTGATCCCTGTGTACCAATGACCAAATCGTGTTTCAACTATATATAAAAACCAAGTAGACTCAGCTTTTAAAATATTCGTTTCAATGTGTTGTAAACTTTTTTCATTATTAGTGGTCAAAACATTACCTTAACGCCCTTAACATAAAACAATTGCTTAAAAGGGTTTTACCTTCAGTGACTAATCGGTATCATGCAGATTATAAAAAATAAGGATCACAACTAACAATGCAGTCGTTAAAAACTTTTTCTCTTTGGCTTATCGTTGCTTTAACACTTAGCTCAGCAGCTGGTTGCTCTAGCTGGGTATACCGAATTAACATCCCGCAAGGCAACTTTTTAGAGCAATCGGATGTTGAAAAACTTCGTGTAAATATGACCCGAGAGCAAGTTATTTATGTATTAGGTAGACCTATTGCCGAGGACGCCTTTGATAACAATACTTGGCGCTATATTTACAGCTTTAATAAAGGCCGTAAAAACGAACAAAATAAAGAGTTAGTAATTAACTTTGAAAATGAAAAGTTAGTTTCAATCTCAGGTGATTATGATCAACCTGAAAACTTTACTACACCGCTAGAGCAATAAACGTCTCAAGTAATAAAAAAGGTGAGCATGGCTCACCTTTTTTATTGGTTTACTTAAAAAGCTTTTACCATTTTAACCACGTTAGCGTGTGATTTAATCTGTTAAACGGTTCGAGGTTTATGCGCCGATAGGTATTACTTCTCGAGCGGGCGACCACCCGTTATTTTATTTGCACGCCCCTCTTCTTTTGCTTTTTCTGCACGTTTTCTGCGAGCATCTTTAGGGTCTGCAATTAATGGCCGGTATATTTCTATACGATCACCGTCTTTTAATTCATAGTTAGCTTTTACAGTTCGATTCCACACACCTAACGTTAGCGATGTAGCATCAATTTCCGGACACTTTTCTATAATACCTGACTGAATAACAGCTTGCTCTACTGTAGTCCCTTGTGGCACTTCAATTGATAAGCACGTGGCTGTGGTCGGTAATGCAAAGACTACCTCAACATTAATCATACTCGCGCTCCATAAACCTGTTTTGCACGTTGAGTAAATGCACTCACCATATTTTTTGCTACATCGTTAAAAATCTTTCCAAAGGCAAGCTCTATTAACTTACTTGAAAATTCAAACTCGAGGTGCAAATGAACCTTACATGCTTTGGCGTCAAGCTCTTGAAAATGCCAGCGCCCTTTTAACGTCTTAAACGGACCATCAACAAGGCGTAGTAACACGGTTTGTTCATCAACAAAGGTGTTTTCGGTGGTAAACCACTTTTTTATACCCGCCTTAGATATTTCTAAACTCGCGGTCATGTTATTATCGTGCTGTGAAACAATTTTTGAATCTGAGCAATTTGGTAAAAACTGTGAATAAGCTTCTACATCATTAACTAGATCAAACATCTCTTTAGTGCTGTACATAACCAGCGCACTTTTTTCTATTTGTGGCATACTCACTCCCAACTGTGTGGGCGAATTTTAGCAAGCTTTGCGCGTTTCCCCAAATTTTCATGCTGCTTAAATTAAAGCTAAATTTTTAAAAGCATTATTAAAAAAATCGATGTAAAACATCTCGCATTACGTATATTATAGGGCACTATGGCTAAGAAAAATTCATCAAAATCGACAAGTAATACCATCGCGCTAAACAAAAAAGCGCGACATGAGTATTTTTTACACGATAAGTTTGAAGCAGGTATTGAACTACAAGGCTGGGAAGTTAAAAGTATCCGAGCTGGTAAAGTAAATATCACAGAAACTTATATTCATCTTAAAAATGGCGAAGCATTTTTACTTGGCAGTCAGATTCAGCCACTTATTAGTGCCTCGACCCATGTAATTTGCGACCCGCTACGTTATCGTAAATTGCTATTAAGTAGACGCGAACTTGACCGTTTATTCGGTGCTACAGAGCGCGATGGCTATTCTTTAATAGCTACAGCGATGTACTGGAAAAACTGCTGGGTAAAACTTGAGTTTCACCTAGCAAAGGGTAAAAAGCTACACGACAAACGCGAAGACGGTAAAGATAAAGACTGGTCGCGTGAAAAAGAACGCTTAATGAAGCATAAAGCATAAATAAAAACGCCTAATTTATTAGGCGTTTTTAATTTCACATATATAAAAACTCAAATAATACCAGCTCGCTCAATTAAGTAATCTACTTTGAAATAAGAAAATCGTATCGATAACAAGACAAAACTTGTTATACCAATCTGCTTATATATGGGGTCTATTTAACGTTAAGAAAATCACGCTAGAACTAGGCAAAAACTTTTATATCTAGTTGTTCTAAATAAAAATTTTTAACGACGTTATAGTGCAATTTAATTCGTTAAATTGATCAAAGATTTATGCTGGTTGGTATTACTTAGCCATTCTCAGCAATTGCTCCTGCATTACCCTACCTCCTGTATCTACACAGTCGTAAATCAGAAAGTTTCAACGCTTTTAGCATCAGCTTCCCCGCTCAAGTTAAAAGCAGATAAAACAAAAATTTTTAATTTATAGAAATAAATTATTACAAATTATTTTGATCATTAGCAACTCCACACATGGCTTCATCTAGCTATATAACAATTATTAAGTCTATGTCCTATTCACGCTTAGTTCCACCTAAAAAAAAGTGTAAATAAGGTTATAAAACCCACAAAAAAGCATTGAAACTAATACTTAAATCACAAATTAAGCTAATTGCTAACACTTAAGTTACATGATATTAATACCCGCGCTTGTTAAGCAAATAATTTTATAATATATCAACAAGGACTTAAGGATGAAGCAATCAACTGCATTTACACCAAGCATTATTGTGGGCGCAACACTCGCATTATCAGCAGGTTTTACAACAACGGCTTACGCAGCTGAAGAAGCTAAAAAAGTAGAGCGAATTCAGGTTACTGGTTCTCGTATTAAGCGAACTGATATTGAAGGGCCTTCTCCGGTGCAATCAATCGGTAGAGCTGAAATCGAAAACATGGGTTACGATAACTTGCAGCAGCTTCTAGAAAGAATGCCTGTAGCAGGTAGCGGTACTTTCTCTACTCGTGGTAACAACCAAGATTCAACCGCTAACGGTTCAGCTGCAGTAAGCTTACGAGGGTTAGGTGCCGATGCAACACTCGTACTGATCAATGGCCGCCGTGTATCAATTAGTGCCTTTGCTGAAGGGATCACCAACTCATTTGTAGATATAAACAGTATCCCTGTTTCTGCTATTGAGCGCATAGATATACTCAAAGATGGCGCATCAGCAATCTACGGCTCAGATGCAGTAGCGGGTGTAGTTAACGTTATTTTAAAGAAAGATATTGATGGTGTTGAGATTAACCTAGGCTATGGCGGTACGGATGGTCCAAATTATGAAGAAACAACAGCAAGCCTAGTTTGGGGTACTACAAGCGAAAAAAGTAGTGCATCTGTTATTATCGATTACTTTAAAAACACATCTCTTTCTTCTGATGAAATGGGCAGCCTTGGCACTGCAAACCAAGCACCTTATGGTGGTGAAGATTTCCGTTCATCTCGTGGTTTCCCGGGCTACTTTTACGTAGATGGCGTTAAAACAATCGACCCTGCCTGTCCTGCTGAAAATGCAACTTCAAGTGGTAGCTGCTTATTTGATTACGGTCCATATGGATATGTTGCCCCAGCATCTGAGCGTGTAGGCGCTATTTCACAATTTGAATACCGCTTTGATAACGGCATTACTGGCTTTTTAGAAATGGCTGTTCAGCATAATAGCTCTGTCGCTGCTGGTGCACCAACACCACTTGATGAAGATGCAGGCCTTACTGTACCCGCTAGTCATCCAAACAATCCATTTGGTGAAGATATTCAAATTGGTCGCTACCGTACAGTAGATGCTGGTGCTCGCCAATGGGACATTGAGTCAGATACCTTACGCTTTGTTGCAGGGTTGAAGGGCGAAATAAACGATTGGAGCTGGGAGACTGCGGTACAAAAAGGTCGCAGTAAATCACTACAAACTGGCGATCGTACACAAGGCTGGGTACGCACCGATTTCTTACAACAAGAAATTGATGCCGGTAACTATAATCCATTCGGTGGCACATATAACGACCCTGCTGTAATTGACAGAATCACAACCAGCTTAGTACGTCGCGGTGAGTCTCATATGACCTCTTTTGACGCTAACATTACAGGTGAAGCGTTTAGTTTTGGTGGCGAAGCTGTAATGATGGCCGCCGGTATTGAGTACCGTGAAGAAGATGTAAATGATATCCCTGATGATCAATTTCAACGTGGCTTAATATTTGGTACTGAATCAGTATCAGCTTCTGCTGATCGTGAACAATACGCTGCATATGTTGAATTCTCAATCCCGCTTGCTGAAAACCTCGAACTACAATTAGCAGGTCGTTACGATGATTATAGCGACTTTGGTACAACAACAAATCCAAAAATAGCTTTGCGCTGGGCACCAACTGACGAAGTAACTGTTCGTGGCTCTTGGGCGCAAGGCTTTAGAGCGCCTTCGCTAGCGCAAATAGGCTTAGGTCCGTCGCAAAAAAGCCAATTTTTTGTTGATACGCAGCGCTGTGAACAAACGGGATTAGATTGCCAAGCACTTGATTACAACATTGAGTTCTCTGGTAACCCTGATTTACAAGCAGAAGAGTCAGAATCATGGAACGTGGGCGTTATCTGGGCACCTACAGCTGAGTTTGGTTTAAGTGTTGATGTATGGAGTATTACTCAAGATAACAAAATCGATGAAGAAGAATTTGGTCCTATTTATGCAGCAGAATGCGGTAACCAAAATAGTACTGTATGTGTTCGTTTAGCCCCTACAGGCGGTGCAAGCTTAGGCACAATACAAAAAATACACAGCACATTTAAAAATTTATCATCGCAGGAAGTATCTGGTGTTGATGTTTCAGCAAACTATAACCACTCTCTTGATGACTTAGGTTTACTTAAATTCAATCTAGAGTGGGCATATCAAGATAAGTTTGAAAAAGATGGTCGTGATTACACCGGTGAATATGGCTACCCAGAGCATCGCTTTATTTTCTCAACCAACTGGGAAATTGGTGAGTTTAACACCAATGTAAATATCAGTTATGTAGGTGAATTTGAAGATACGCCTGATATCGACTTTGATGGCAATTTAGACTTTGATAGCAATACTTCACGTATGATTGACTCGCAAACGCTTGTTGATTTACAAACGTCGTACCGTATTACTGAGTCAGCTAAAATATCTTTAGGTGTTAATAACTTATTTGATGAAGAGCCACCATTTGCAATTGGTGATGGCGATGGCGATTTATACGGTTATGCATCAGCTGTGCATAACCCTCGTGGCCGCTACCTGTACACTAAAGTAAGCTTTTCTTTCTAAATAAAAGACACAAAAAAACCGCCAATTGGCGGTTTTTTTATTTAAAACTAAGGGCTAGATTATAGCTCGCCTTCGTTTTCAGATAAGAACTTAGCAACGCCTTCAGGGCTTGCGTCCATACCTTTTTTACCTTCAGTCCAACCAGCAGGACATACTTCACCGTGCTCAGTGTGGAACGCTAACGCGTCAACCATGCGAAGCATTTCGTCGATGTTACGACCTAGTGGTAAATCGTTCACTACTTGGTGACGTACATTGCCTTCTTCGTCGATTAAGAATGAACCACGAAATGCAACACCCGCTTCTGGATGCTCAACGTCATACGCTTTACAAATTTCGTGTTTAACGTCTGCAACTAGTGCGTATTGAACTTTACCAATACCGCCGTCTGCAACAGCAGTGTTACGCCATGCGTTATGTGAGAATTGTGAATCGATAGAAACACCAATTACTTCTACGCCACGCTTTTGAAACTCTTCAAAACGCTTATCAAATGCAATAAGTTCAGAAGGACATACAAACGTGAAATCTAGTGGGTAAAAGAAGATAACTGCTTTTTTACCTTTAATGGTTTCATGAAGATTATAGCTATCTACAATTTCACCGTTACCAAGAACAGCTGCAGCGGTAAAGTCTGGTGCCTGGCGGCCTACTAATACACCCATTTTATTCTCCAAATATTTTGAGTTTGTTTTCAATTGCTTTCGCAATGCTGGTACTTATATGGGCGCTAAAAATTAAAAACCAATAGCGCATACATATAATTAATTGGCATTCTAAAGTTATTCACCACAAAAGAACAATCGCATTTATCGATGTGAGCAATCGAAAATAACGAACACTTACAACTTGCACAAATTTGCCTGAATAGTATGTCTATTTTGAAATGTAAACTGCGTTGTAATTAGATAGAGCTTTGGACGTTACTAAAGAAGAGTCAGTACGTTAAATTGTTTAAAAAATCATATAATGTGGTATTAATTTTTACAGATACAAAAAAACCTGCAAATGCAGGTTTCTCGTTTAGATTTAATCCATTATATCTGAGGGCATATCGCCACGGATTTTTTGCCAAATCTCACCTGTTTGATGACCGTATTTACGCATCATCGAAATAGCACCATCGTGCTCTTTATTTTCTGCCAGAATTGTTAAATCTTTATAAAACTGACGAGCAAGTTCACGAGTTCCGGCATCAGAGAAATAATGACAACCAATCTTTGAATAAAAGCCCCTAAAACCGTTGAGTATTAATACATAAATACGGTTATTACCCGCAACGGCTAATTCGTGATGAACTTTATAATCGTAGTCAGCAAATGCCTGCGCAGTGTCTTCTAGCTCATGGCTTTGTGATAAAATTTCAATTACACGTTCAGGATTTAACTTAATTGCAGCACGTGTATAAATAGCACTAATATTAGTCCGTGCAGATAAAAGCTGATCTGTCAGCTCTGGCATCTTGTCTTCATCTAAGCGCGCTAATGTTTCAAGAATATTTAAGCCTGACGTTTCCCAAAAGTTATTTACTTTTGTCGGTTTACCATGCTGAATTGTTAACCAACCATCACGTGCTAAACGCTGTAATACTTCTCTCAAGGTCGTTCTTGTAACACCAATTAACTCTGAAAGTTCTCGCTCGGCAGGTAGAATTGAACCTGGAGGGAAATCGCCGTTCCAAATAGATTCAACTATATATTCTTCAGCAAATCCTGCTGGGCTTTTCGCTTTAAAAATTCTCATCCAGTTCCCACTCGAATTAATCAACACTCATCGTTTTACACGAATAACTGACTGATTGTACCAGACGAAGCATAACTAACAAGTAAAGTCAGGTATATTAATAAGCAAATGAGTAGAAATTAAAGATTAATAAATAATAAAATTTATATTTTTATAATTTAGCTAAACTGCACAGTTCTACTGGTAATATTCATCGTAGGTACATTGTTATTTGTTATGTATTAATGAGGCCTAATAGATCATCATGTCGCCCCTATTGGGGCATTACCGAGTAGTCACTAATTTCATCTTAAAAAAAGTGACTTCGGTAGCTTTTTTCTCCTTTTTGTTGCTGCATACTTTATCCTGCGTCATAATCTAACGTCTTATTAAAACGCGGAATTTTTATGAACTGGCTTGCGCAATTACCCACCCAACGTACCCCATGGCTTTTATTTACAGCCATCGTTTTTTTACTGGAAGTGACCGCTCTTTTCTTTCAATACCAAATGGGGTTAGCGCCTTGCATAATGTGCATATACCAACGCACCGCTGTACTAGGCTTATTAGGTGCAGGAATTATAGGTTCGACTAAACCACAGAGCAAAACAGTTCGTATACTTGCGTATGTAATTTGGGGGGTATCGAGTGTTTGGGGATATTTAATTGCTCGCGAACATATTGATATGCAAACCACCACAGATCCTTTTGCATTCAGCTGTGAGTTTGAGCCAAACTTCCCGTCATTTATGCCGTTACATGAATGGATACCTAGCTTTTTTCAAGCGACCGGGGATTGTGGAAATATAGATTGGCAATTTGTTGGTTTGAGCATGCCTGCTTGGATGGAAATTATATTTGGGGTTTTCTCACTAACACTATTTATTATAGTTATTGGCCGTTTATTAATTAAAAAGTCGATTTGATATGTTTACATTTTTTTCAAGCCAATTAGATGAGCTTAAACATCTAAAAGTACGCAAGCGTCAGGACGTAATAGCACTTTCGTTAAGTATGCTATCGCCAACAGATAAAGTTTTACTACGTATTATAAAATTATTGTTACTTAGCCCTTTATTTTTAATATTTACGGTATTTGAAGGCTGGATATTAATCCCTTTTTTGATACTTGGTGGGCTTTGCTATCCGCTACTAACAACACCTATTGAAATTAACTTTGCTAAAAAGCACTTAAGCGATGCACTAAAACAACTTAATCAGGGCGTATAACGCCCTGATTATTCCTTACTCGCTTTAAAGTGATATTTTCCCTTCTAATTTGGCTAATAGTTTTTTACCAATTCCTTTAACTTGTGATAAATCACTGACGCTTTTAAATTCGCCGTTTTCCTCTCGGTAATCCACAATTGCCTGCGCTTTTTTCTTTCCTATGCCAGGTAGCTTAGCAAGCATCTCAGCATCTGCATTATTTATACTAATTGTCTCAACATGAGGCATTTGCTTAGTTACTTCCGATAATTGTGCATATACGGTAGTTGCAGGTAGTAGGCATAATAAGCTTATAATTAATAAATTTTTTAACGTTTTCATCAAACTTGTCCTTATTCTTCTTTTCTTAATTTTGAATGTTGCTCAGGAAAACTAAAAAATAAGGAACTGTAAAGCTCATCACTTAAAGTGTACCTAAACGCATTATCACTATGATCCGAAATCCTGAAAATGCAGCTGGTACAACAAAGTGATTGCTTAACTAAAGTAAAGTTACCGTTTTTTGTCAAATTTAAGACACCTAAAAATTAATACTTCGCGCTTGCAAATTTACGCCCAAACCATTACTGTACATAAAAACAGTAATCTAATGGTTTTTACAAACCACGGTGCCAAGCAATTTTGCAGGAGAAATCATGGCTGTTGTTGTTAAATATGTTGTAGAACGAAACGGAGTCGAGCGTATGACGTTTACTACCAAAAAAGAAGCTGATGCTTATGACAAGATGCTCGATATAGCAGAATCACTTGAGCTAATGCTAGAAAAGGTAGACGTACCGCTTAGTGAGCAACAAATTGAATCACTTGCTTTAGAAATAGCGAAAAGCAAAGATGACTTTATGACCATACTAAAGGGCGGTAAAGATCCAGTTGTTACCAAAGCGCCAGCAAAAAGTAAAAAGTCAGATAACGTTGCATCAATTGAAGATAACAACGATAAAAAAGCAAGTTAACTCGTAGATTGCCCTTTCCTCGGTCGGGACAAACTAAATAAAAAAGGGAGCAACTAAGTTGCTCCCTTTTTTATTATACCAATTCGCTTTATCAAGTGATCTATTTTGAGGGTGGAAAAACGTATTGATAGCCAGTCAAAAAATTCGCTATTTAGTTGTTCTAAATGATAATTTTTCAACACAGGTAGTGACACGTTTAGCCCCGCAAAATGATTAAGTATTATTGCGGATTGGTATTAATTTACTACCCATTCAAAAATGGGCAGTAATTACTATTTAAAGCTCTTTTTCTACTTCATCAAATAAAGCGGTAATGTTTTTCTCAGGCTCTTTTGTAACTAAGCTAACAACAATAATTGCGATGCTCGCTAAAATAAAGCCTGGTACTATTTCGTACATAAAGCTGCTTAAGCCTTCACCATTTATAGTAAATGGTCCATATATCCAAATTAGTACAGTAAACGCACCTACTAACATACCTGATAAGGCGCCAGCAAAATTCATACGTTTCCAATAAAGGCTAAACAATACAAGTGGTCCAAACGCAGCTCCAAAGCCAGCCCAGGCATTACTTACTAAATCTAATATAGAGCTATCTCTGTCGTAAGCCAAGTAAATAGCAAACATAGCAACTATGGCTACACTAATACGGCCAACAGCAACTAGTTCTTTATCGCTAGCATCTTTACGTAAGAATGTTTTATAGAAATCTTCTGTTAATGAGCTTGAACTAACAAGTAACTGTGAAGAAATTGTACTCATAATGGCAGCTAAAATTGCAGCTAATAAAAAGCCAGCAATAAGTGGGTGAAACAATAACTCAGAAAGAATTAAGAAAATCGTTTCAGGATCTTCAACTACAATATTATTCTCATAAGTATAAGCAGCACCAAATATACCAGTACCAACAGCACCAATGGCAGCAACAATCATCCATGTCATACCAATACGGCGTGCTTTAGGCATATCTTTAACACTACGTACTGACATAAAGCGAACAATGATATGTGGTTGGCCAAAATAACCTAAGCCCCAGGCCATTGCAGAAATAATACCTAATGCAGAGCCTGCACCAATCCAGTTAAGCATATCTGGGTTTACGCTATGCAGAGTTGACTCTAGGGGTTGTTCTAGTAAAGAGTATGCAACGGTAGGCACAAGAATAAGTGCAATGAACATAATACAACCTTGCACAAAGTCAGTTAAGCTAACCGCTAAAAAACCGCCAAACAAAGTATATAAAACAACTACACCTGTCGTAATGTATAAACCCATTTCATAACTTAGACCAAATGAGCTTTCAAACAGCTTTCCGCCGGCTACAACACCTGATGACGTATAAAGGGTAAAGAAGACGATAATTACTATAGCTGATACAACACGTAATAAGTTTGACTTATCATTGAAGCGATTTGAAAAGTAATCTGGGATTGTTATAGAGTCATTTGCTTTTTCAGTGTACACACGTAATCTAGGTGCAACTAACAGGTAATTTAACCAAGCACCAATCACCAAGCCAATTGCTATCCATGTACTACTAAAACCAGTAACAAACATCGCACCAGGTAGGCCCATTAAAATCCAGCCACTCATATCCGATGCACCCGCAGACAGTGCAGCAACGCTTGGAGATAGATTTCGTCCACCTAACATGTAACCAGATACATCGTCAGTAGATTGCTTATATGCATATAGTCCGATACCTAACATTACAACAAAATATAATGCTAGTGAAATAATCATTCCTGTTTCCAAATTAGCCTCCGCATAATTATTAATAACAGGCTCTTAATCCGAATATTGACTCTTAAAATATTATAATAAAGACACTATTAGGATAAAAACCATTCTCGCTGACTATATCATGCTTAATAATAAAATCTCCAACTTGTTGCCCCCAGCTGATACAAAAATACTCATGTTGAATAATTTTAAAGCTAATTGGTAAAATATAATAAATTAAATACAAGAAACCCCTTAATTTATAATGATAATTTATTAATCATGCAAATATACGTAATGCTATTTTGAATCTTTTGCCATATATTATTACAATACCTAATTACATCACTCTTACGGAACTGTTTATGTATTTTTACGCTGCACGTCAACCGATTTTAGACAGAGATAAAAAGCTCATCGGATATGAGCTTTTATTTCGTGATGGCGTTGATAACGTATTTCCCGATATAGATGGTGACGAAGCAACAACACGACTTATTGAGGGAAGCCAGTTTAATTTTGGTTTAGAAGATTTAACCGATAATAAACCTGCCTATATAAATTTCACCCTAGAAACGCTGTCAAAGGGTTATCCTACTCTGCTAGGTAAAGATACAATAGTAGTAGAAATACTTGAAACGATTCAGCCTGGTAAGCGTTTATTAGCTATTGTTAAAGATTTAAAAGATAAAGGTTACACTATTGCTCTTGATGATTATATTCATCAACCTGTATGGCGTCATTTTTACCCGTTCATTGATATCATTAAAATAGACTTTTTAACATGCGATATAGATACAATAAAAACGGTTCTTAACGATTTAAAACCACACTCGCATATTAAGTTACTTGCCGAAAAAGTTGAAACCTACGAAATTTACCAACAAGCTTTAGAGCTTGGGTTTGATTATTTCCAAGGGTTTTTCTTCTCAAAACCTGAAATGGTACAAAGTAAGGCTTTACCGCCTTCAGAAATGGCATTAGCTGAATTACTCTACGAAACATCAAACATTGATATGGATCTTAAAAAAATCACTGACGTGTTTGAACGTGATGTAAATCTGTCTTATAAGTTACTTAGGTATTCAAATTCTGCCGCATTTGCTCGCCGCGCTGAAATAAGTACCATTAAGCAAGCCCTTATAGTGCTTGGTGCCAATGAAATTAAAAAGCTATTGTCACTACTGTTTGCAGCACAAGTATCTGCAGATAAACCTGTAGAGCTAATTAGGCTATCGCTTACACGCGCTCGATTTGCTGAATTACTGGCTATATCCCACGGACAATTTAAAGACACTGGCATGGCGTTTTTAACCGGTATGATGTCTCTTATGGATGCAATTTTGGATGAGAGCATGGAAAGCGTCATGAAAAAACTTCCACTTTCTAATGATATAAAAGCAGCGCTATTAAACGACGAAGGCTTATTGGCAAAATACTTAAACTTAGTTAAGTATTATGAACAAGCAAATTGGTCTGCCGCAAACGAACTAACGAAAGAACTAAACCTAGGTGAAAAAGTTCCCGATGCCTATCATGAAGCACTAGCTTGGGTTAATGAACAAATGCAGTTAATAGTTAACGAAAAATAAATATCTAAACAGCAAACAATAACGCCAGCATTTAGCTGGCGTTATTGTGAGTGGCTTTTCAATTATAAACTTTCTAAAAAGTCTTCATCAAAATCAGCTGGCTCTTCTTTAATTGGCGGGTTGCCGTCGTACAGTTCATAAATTTGACGCTGAAAGTAAATATCTTTTACAAATAAGTACGGATCAAGTGAATCATTTAATAACCCCTCTTGTGGGATTAATGATGCACGTGCCTCAACTGCTTTTAAAACAAACACTAGAATAGTTTGTGGAGTCGTTAGCGCAACTTCAGGTAATACAAAGTTGTCGACTACATCACCAGTCAGATTACGTGCTGTTGTAGGACCCATGCCTGGTAGCATTAAATAAGCGCCATCACCCACCCCCCATACACCCAACGTTTGTCCAAAGTCTTCATCTACAATTTCAAGGCCTAATGAGCTAGCAACATCAAAAATACCAAAAATACCAACTGTAGAGTTAACTAAAAATCGCGCTAAGCTCACACTTGCATTACCCGGCTTACCTTGCAAACCCGCATTAATCATATCGACAGGCGCTGTAATATTACCTGTAAAATTAACAATACCGTTTCTTACCGGTACAGGCGTTACTTCAACATAACCTACAGCAACGGGGCGCAATAAATAAGCATCCAATACATCCATATTAAAATCGTATAACGGACGATTAATACTTTGCAGCGGATCCCTTTCATCTACTTTGCTTTGTGGTACTTGAGCACACCCGGCTAGTATCAATAAACATAAAAAAGTAAAACTGTGTTTTAACATCTAACGTCCTTAAGGTATTAATGTATCAATTTGAAGTTGGTAGTCACTTACACTTTCACGCTTTAACGACTCTGAATGACCTTCTAGCTCACCAGAACTTGGCATAACAGAGTCATCTATAGAGATACGCGCTGAAATAATAATATTTTCTGCACTAGACAAGTTTAGCCCAGCAACCATTGCACTACTATCACTCAACTCAACTGTAATTGGAAATGAATATTTAGCGAGCTTAACAGCAGCTAGCGGCATTGGCGAACCACTTGCTGCTTTTGCAAATATAAACAAAATACCGTCTTTTGGCTGTTTATCTATAAGCTCTTTTGCAATGTCGACTGTAACTGCAATAGCACCCGTTGTATTAGTAACTGGCATAACAGAGCCTTCCGTTTGCATTTGCTGCTCAATATCACTAATACGCTCGGAAATCATGCTATAACGAGAATCATTTTTTTCCATACTGGCAAGTAAAACTTCAAATGCAGCTTTAGCTTGAGGCCAATCTTTACGTTCATAGGCAATAAGTGCTAATAACGAAATTGCATCTAAATTGGTAGACTCAACTTTCAGTACTTTTGAGAGCATACCTGCCGCACGAGTCATATTAGCTTCGCTGCCTTCTAGTAATAAAACTTGGCTATAACTAATAAGTACCTGCATATTATCAGGATTCATACGTAGTGCTTTGTCAAATGACTGCTGCGCCATGTCAAATTCATTAAGCGACATAGCAACTCGCCCAAGTAGCATCCAAGCAACTTCATCATCGCCAGAACGACTAAGCTTAGTACGAAGCGCCAAAGCAAAAGCCTGCAGCTCATTTTGGCTAAGCGGCTCACCTTTTTGCATTACAGCCCGTTCACCATAATCAGCTAAATTATCCATTGCATCATGCCAAGCCGAAATTTGCTGCTGGCTACCCGTTAGACCATAAAAAACGCCTGTTAGAGCAAGAACAAAAGCACCACCAGTTAAAGCAAAAATACGATTATTACCTTTGCTGTTTAGTGATTTTTCTGGTGATAACTCATTCAATAAGCGACGTTTTAATTCAACAATTGATTCTGCATGACTTACGCCATCAATACGTTGATTATCTAAATCAGTTTGTAAATCAACTAAACGCTGCTCATAAATGCTAATTAGCTCAGCATTGGCATTATGAGTAATTGTTTGAACGCGCTCTTTTTTTAAAAAAGGCAACATCACAAATCCAAGAGCAACCAGTGTGAGTAAAGCAAAACACGCCCACATTAATATCATTTAACTTTGCTCCTGACGTTTATTTTGTTCAATTAGCTTAGCTAACAGCATTTCGTCGTCGCTGCTCCACGTTTGTTTTACTGATGCTTTTCGTTGACGAATAACAATAAAACCAAAGCCGACTATTACAATTAATACAGGTAATACCCAAAGTACTAAAGTAGCGGGTGTAACGGGTGGGTCGTAATGAACAAAATAACCAAAGCGGTCTATCATGTAATCAATCACTTCGTCTTTGCTCTTACCTTCTTTCACCAATACGAGTACTTTATCGCGTAAATCTTTAGCAACAACGGCGTCTGAATCAGCAATATTTTGA
This sequence comes from Pseudoalteromonas sp. NSLLW218, assembly GCF_015864775.1. NCBI lineage: Bacteria > Pseudomonadati > Pseudomonadota > Gammaproteobacteria > Alteromonadales > Pseudoalteromonadaceae > Pseudoalteromonas > Pseudoalteromonas sp. NSLLW218. Next base: position 252,835 of record NZ_JADYWO010000007.1, read on the forward strand.
TTTTGACATTTAGGGCAACGTAGCTCTTTAGTTAGCTCTTCAAATAGTATTGCTTGTTTATTGTTATCAAATTGATAGCGATCTTGCTCTGCAAACGCCCCCATGCTCACAAAAAGACTAAGTGTAAGTAAAAACCACTTCATTATTTAAGCTCCTGCATAATTGGCGCAAATTTAGCTCGCCATACTCGCGGGTTTATATCACCTGTATGGTGCAGTAAAATAGTGCCGTTTTTATCAACTAAAAATGTCTCAGGCGCACCCGAGACACCTAAATCCAACGACAAAGTACGATGTAAGTCTAAAATATTAAATTGATATGGGTCGCCCGCACGTTGCAGCATATCAGTCACCTCTGTACGAAGTGATTGCATATTAAATGGGCCATCAAAGTCAGCGTCGTAACCTTGTACGTAATAAAGCCCAATAATTTTAACGCCTTGCTCACGTAATTTAGTTAAATAGCCAAGTTCAACTAAACATGTCGGGCACCATGTACCCCACACGTTTAATAAGTAAACTTCGCCTTTTAACGACTCGTTAGTCCACTCTTTATTGCCTTGCATCAAATCTGGTAAATTAAATGCGGGCATTTCTTGGCCTAACCGCCCCGTTTGAATTTCACGAGGGTTAGCAAAAAGTCCTTGGTATAAAAACACACAAACAAATGCAAATACTAAAAGCGGCGCGAGTGCTAAAATTTTACGGTTCATAAAACACTCTCCGGTGCATCTTTACGGGCTGTTTTAGCTGATGTACGGTAGCGTTTATCAAACAAAATCATGAAACCTGCAAATGACATAAGCACACCACCAATCCATATCCAGCGTACAAATGGTTTATGATAAATGCGAAGTGACCATGCATCACCACTTAACTGCTCACCTAACGCTAAATATAAATCACGTTTAAAACCGGCATCTATTGCTGCCTCAGTCATAAACTGCATACCTATATCATATTTACGTTTTTCAGCATGTAAGCGTGTTACCAGCTCATCGTTTTTAAGCACCGATACAACGCCCGCATGGCCGCTGTAGTTTGGCCCGCGAATAGTTTTAACACCATCAAAGCGATATTCATACTCATTAAGCTGTGCGGTTTCACCCGGTTTCATTGATACGTCGCGCTCTACTGAATAAGCAGAGGTCAGTGTTACGCCCGCAATAATAAATGCAATACCAATATGCCCAAGCACCATCGCCCAGTAACTGACAGTAAAGCGTTTTAAACCTTCTTTTAATGTGCCGTGCACTGCGGCTTTGGTGTAAATATCAATCCCTGTTGATATTGCAATCCACACTGCAAGCGTTGTCGCTAATAATGTAAGAGGCTTTACTAAATCGTAACTTGAGAACAACCAAGCGCAGGTAATCACGACACTTGCTAATACACCCATTAATATTTTGTTTTGTAAGAAAGCCCATTTATTTTGCTTCCAACGTAAAAGTGGTCCTATTCCCATCAAAATAGCAAAAGGAACCAAAATTATTGCAAACATCTTATTAAAAAACGGTTCACCAATAGAAATACTACCCAGCCCCATTTCTTTATGAACCATTGGCAATAAAGTGCCTAACATAACAATTAATGTAGCAACGACTAAAAATATATTATTGAGCCATAACGCAACTTCGCGTGATACGAGCTTATATCGACCTTCACTGTGAACTTGCGACACACGCATTGCATATAATGCCAAGCCACCACCTACAACTACGCCTAAAAAGGCGAGTATAAATAAGCCTCTATCTGGGTCAGTCGCAAAAGCATGTACCGATACAATAATACCCGAACGTACAATAAACGTACCCAGCAAGCTTAAAGAGAATGCTGCAATCGCGAGTAACACTGTCCATGATTTAAATATACCGCGCTTTTCTGTCACACTTAATGAATGCAGTAATGCAGTTGCAACAAGCCAAGGCATAAGCGCTGCATTCTCTACAGGATCCCAAAACCACCAGCCGCCCCAGCCTAGTTCTGAATACGCCCACCAGCTACCAATAGTAAGACCTAAACCTAAGAATCCCCATGCTGTCATCGTCCACGGGCGTGACCATTTAGCCCATGTATTATCAAGTTTACCGGTTAATAATGCAGCTATAGCAAAAGAGAAAGCAACCGAAAGCCCTACATAACCCATGTACAGTAATGGTGGATGAATAATCATTCCAGGATCTTGAAGCAGCGGATTCAAATCTCGCCCTTCTACTGGAAAATAAGGAAGTAGACGCTCAAATGGGCTTGAAAGCAGCAAGGTGTACATCATAAAACCTACACCTAAAAAGCCAAGCACACCCAGTACGCGAGCACGTAGTACCCAAGGTAATGATTTAGAACGCGCTGCAACAGCAGCAGTCCAACCCGCCTGCATAACTAGCCATAATAAAATAGCACCTTCATGACCGCCCCACGTAGAGGTGATTTTATAGTACCAAGGCAGCGTACTACTTGAATGATACGCTACGTAAGATACGGTAAAATCGTCAGTTAAACTCGCATAAATAAGTGCAGCAAAAGAGATTAGTACAAAGGCAAACTGTCCTATTGCTAAAGATGGAGCCGCACGCATTAATCGAAGATTACCGGTATGCGCGCCCCAAAGAGGAAAAATACACAGTAAAACGCTTAGCACCATGGCAAGCGTTAAAGAAAAATAACCAATTTCTGGGATCATAGCTAATTACCACTATCTAAGTTGTATTTTGGTTTTTCGTGTTTGATACCTTTAACTGCCTCTGCAACTTCTGCTGGCATGTATTCTTCGTCATGCTTTGCAAGTACTTCAAATGCTTCTATAACATTAGGTTCTATTAACACACCTTGCGCTACAATGCCTTGCCCCTCACGAAACAAGTCTGGCAATATGCCTTGATAACGCACGGTCACTAATGGACCTGTATCAATTAACTTAAAGCTTACTTGCAAGCTTTGTTCATTTCGCTCAACTGTACCAGGTACAACCATACCGCCAATACGTAACTTTTGGCCTATGTGTGGTTTTTCTTTGTTAGGACCTTTACCATCAATAAGCTCGCTTGGCGTATAAAATAAGTTTATATTTTCTTGAAGTGCATAAAGCACTAAACCAATCGATCCACCAATACCAAACAGTACGGCAATAATTACCAATAGGCGCTTTTTACGTCTTGGATTCATGATACTTGTTCCTGTTTAGCTTTTTTAATTCGCGCTTCACGTACTATTTGTTGCTCTACTGAAGCCATAATACGTTTAGTATCTCTCAAAGAGTTCACTAAAATACCAAGTAAAATAAGTGCGCATGTACCAAAAGAAAGCCATACATAAAACCCATAGCCTCCCATTGCAATAAAATCAGAAAAAGAGTCAAACTGCATAATTACCTCTTATTTAACAACGAGCGCACCCACGGTCGGTGCTTTTCGCGTTGCAATATTTCATTTTTAAGACGAATCAAAGTCACTGTGCCTACAAAAGCAGCAAAGGCTAAAATATTAACCATAAGAGGCCAAAACATACTTGGGTCTATTGCTTTGGTGTCTAGTTTTGTAATGCTTGCACCTTGGTGTAACGTATTCCACCACTCAACAGAGTAATGAATAATAGGTAAATTAATTACGCCAACAATCGCCAAAATAGAAGCCGCACGCCCTGCTGACTTTTTATCTTCAAACGCATGGTAAAGCGAAAGCACCCCAAGATATAAAAATAATAAAATAAGTTCAGACGTTAAACGTGCATCCCACACCCACCAAGCACCCCACATAGGTTTACCCCATGCAGCGCCAGTAATAAGCGCAATAGCAGTAATGCATGCACCAACAGGAGCTATAGCAATAACAGCAAGTTCAGCATTTCGTAGTTGCCATACAAGTGCAACAATGGCGGCAATTGCCATTGAGGAGTAAGCGCCCATAGATAAAATGGCAGAAGGAACATGAATAAAAATGATACGGTAGCTGTCTTTTTGTTGGTAATCGGCAGGTGCAAAACCAAGCCCCCATACCCATCCAACAATCATACTAACCACGGTAACTACGGCAAAATAAGGCAGTAACGTATTGCATAACTGATATGCACGCTCTGCTTTAGCATAGGGATGTAACCACTTCCACATTAACTTACACTCACTTTTAAAGCTGACGATATGGCAATTGGTGCACTAATAATAGCAATAAGCAACATTGCACCAAGGATGGCAAGCTGCCCACTATAATCCAGCGACATTGTGCTGGTATCGATAGCTGACGTTGCAAAAATCAAAACAGGAATATACAAAGGCAGTACGAGTAAACTCATCAAAATACCCCCTTTTTGTAGCCCCACAGTAAGCCCAGCACCAATTGCGCCAATAAAGCTCAATAGTGGTGTGCCTAATAATAATGTTAAAACGGTCGCTGTTAGCGCCGTACTTTCTAGGTTTAATAACAACGCAAATAACGGAGTCATTAATACAAGCGGTAAACCTGTTACTACCCAGTGAGCAGCCACTTTAGCGAGTACTGTTAACGATAACGGGTAAGACGACGCAATTAACTGCTCCAATGAGCCATCGTTAAAATCATCTTTAAACAATTTATCTAAACCCAGCATGGTAGAGAGTAATGCGGCAACCCAAATAATTCCCGGCGCCATTCTCGCCAGTAGACCGGGCTCAGGTCCAATTGCTAACGGAAATAATGAAATTACAATTAAGAAGAATAAAATAGGGTTTACAATTTCGGCGCGCTGACGAAACGCAAGCTTTACATCTTTGGTAAATACCGCACTAAATAGCAACCAATAAGAGTGTTGACGAGTCATTAGTGGCGATACTCCAATGTAACCGTTTGTAAGTTACTAAAGTGGGTCGTTAAGTCTTGGTGGGTCGTTAATAAAATAGCACCACCGCTTTGTAAGTGTTCAGCAAATCGTTGCTGTAAAAAGGCAACACCGCTTTTATCAAGCGCAGTAAATGGCTCATCAAGTACCCATAATTTAGCATCACTTAACCAAAGCCTTACCAAAGCTACACGGCGTTGTTGTCCAGCAGATAACATTCTAACGGGTACATCTTCAAGTCCAACAAGCCCAAGTTGCGCTAGAATGGCATATAAGTCAGGCTCGTTTATGTAGCCATTAATTTGTAACCAATGGCGAACATTTTCAACTGCACTAAGCTGAGTATTTACACCTGTTTTATGGCCTATAAAGAGTAGTTCTCTGGCATACTCTTCGTAGTACTTAGATATGGGCTGTTCTTGAAATAAAACAGCACCTTCATCAGGCACAGAGAAGCCTGCGATAATACGCAATAGCGATGTTTTACCAGCCCCATTAGGACCCGCTAATTGCATGATTTGACCGCTATTAAGGCTAAAATTAAGATCCGCAAACAAACAACGATCTTGCTTGATGCAGGTGACGGACTTAATGTGTAACAAGATGACGATTCTCTCTGCCAAAAATTAGGCGTTAGTCTACCATAATGATAGGGTAATACGAATATTGCTTTAAAATCGATTCACTTAAAATAGAGAAAACTTGATTTAAAATAATGAATACGCCAACGCAAATAACATTATCTAATTCATTGGTTATCAATCAGTCAACGACTCCCCAACCCAATGAGTTATCACAATTACCTAATGAGGTACTTGCGGCTAAAAACATTCAATTTTCGAAAGACTCGATTACGCTTGATGTATTGATTGATAAGCATTGGCAAACATTAAGGCTTGGCACTGCAAGCACACCTCAAAATTTACAAAAAATAGCCAGTGCCAACATACAGCTCAACCCCGATGGCAAACAGCTCAACATCACGCCAAACACTACTACCCTGACTTTAAATCAACCAGTACAATTACAGCGTTTATTAAATTATGTAAGCACGGGCACTGAGGTACAAAGCAAACCACTGGATGTACAAGTCGTTGTATCCCCAACTCCCAAATTAGTAATTGATAAACTCAACGCCAGTATTGCCATAAATAAAGACGTAGCGCAGTTACTTATAACCGAACAGCCTTTAAAAGTAGTTGTTAGCACCACCAATAAAGGCACACAGCTTAATGTTATTAATCGCTTTGCAGATACAGTTCATACGCAACCACTTAGCCAAACTAAACTTACTAAATTACTCGTGGCTTTATTACCTAGTGCGCAACTGCAAGCAACACCTAAGCTCGCTATTTTAACTCATCCTCAAAAGCCAGGTTCGTTTACAACGCCTATTACTAATCAACAAGTTAGTGAGCTACCCAACACGCCTATTAAAGTAAATTTAATAAATCAGGCAGATAAATTACTTATTCAAACCGATGCTAACAATATAAAAGTGACGCTTAATAACTCATTTTCTAAACCATTTAACGAGTTACTTTTAGCGCAAAAAAGCAACGCACCGGCAGTGCCATCGTCTGTTTCTAATGTAAAAGTAAACCCATTATTGACCCCAGATAGTCCAATAAAATCGTGGCTACAAAATAGCTTTAGTGATTTAAAAACGCGAATTAATGATGCGGTTAAATACTTTGAAAATAAGCCCTTTGCAGCAGCAAATAAACCTGAGCTAACACCACCATTTGTATTGTCTGCAATACAAAGGCCAGGCTTAATTGTACAAGTAACAGAATCACCGCTAACTAGAGTTAACATTACCCAACATGTAAGTACTGCGTTGAATAGCAATACGAGTAACATTTTACCAGAGCACTTTTCAAGACTCCCACCACTTGTACAATTAACTCAGCAAATAAAAGGAAGTGTTAGTGTTTGGCAATCACCTTCAAACACAGCAACAACCAACACGCCAATAACAAATAATATTACGCAAAGTGAAGTGGCGAGCGCTAAGCCAAGTAATCCAAACGCGAGTCAATTGAGTGCTCTGAGTATTAGTACCAACAGTAAAGTTGATACGTTAATTAAGCCTACAAGTGAAATTGTTACTAAAGGGCAAACAACTTCTTCAGTGCAACAAGTAATAAACGGCAACAATCAAAACAGTGTAAACTCTGCCGCTATTAAAAACACGATCCCATTAGCAGAGCCGTTATCTAATATTGCCTCTCGTAGTCAAATGCTACAACCAATAGAAGCAAAGCTATTAAGCACATTATTAAAGCTTCCTGATACCACAATCCCTACGGATAGAGTGGCTGGTAACAAACAGCTTTTAAGTAGTCAAATTACTGACATTACAAATAGAGCAACAAAAGATACGCCCGATTTAACTCGCTTAATTAACCAAGCATTTAATCGCATGGTCTCAAGTAATAATATTAACCCTGCGACCATACAGCGTGAAGTATTAGCCACCTTACAACCATCTCAATTAACGGGTGATATACTACAAAGTAGCTTCACTAAAGGGCTTGAACAAGTTGCAGTGAGTATTTTAGCAGCCCCTATAATTAGCCTATCAGTAACACCAATAAGCTTTAATAACCAAACTGGCTTAGATGCGCTTTTACAAGTTCTCATACCTACTTTTAAGACCGGTAACGCGGGAGCAAAAATACTTGAGCAACTGCAGCAAGCTCAAGTTCAAGCATTAGCTAGCGAAATCGTACACGTTAAAAACACACTTACCCAAGTAAGTGTTTCAACACCAAATCAGCAACCTGACACAAACCCGCTTGCACAATTTTTATTACCAATGAAATTGCCGCCAGAAGCTGCCCAAACAGAAATAACATTGGGGCAATATAAAAAGCCAAGCGCAGATAAATTAGAAGATAAAAATGTATGGTTTGTCAGGTTAAACTTTGATTATGCACAGATTGGGCAGTTACAAATTACCGCTGAGTTAATGGATAAAGCACTTGATTGCCAGCTATTAGCCTCGAGCCAAGAAATAAGCGCAATTGCTCACCCTCACTTAGATAATTTAAGATCCAAACTAGCTAAACATGGTTTACAAGTTGGAGAGCTCAACTTAAAGCGAGGCGATGCAAATAATCAGGTATTTTATAAATCTCATGCAATTATTAATATTAAGGTTTAGCTATGAGTGATACACCTATTAATAAGTCAGCCATTGGGCTTTTATATGAAGCAGGCAATACACCCACTGTAAGTGTAAAAGGGTTTGGCGAATTAGCTGACGAAATAATTGCGGCGGCAAAACTCAAAGGAATTATGATTCACGAAGATGCTGAGCTTGCTAAAACGTTGTCTCATTTGAGCTTAGGGGAGGAAATTCCTAAAGAACTTTATTATGTAATTGCAGAACTCATTGCGTTTTCATATGTATTAAGAGGTCAGTTTCCGCCAGGCTGGCAAGACTTTCAAGGTAAGTTAAATATTAAAGCATGAGCTTATTTATGCACTTGTAAACACAAAGGCGCTAAGCGCCTTTTTGCTTATGTAATGAAAATAGTAATTCAGCTTCTGCTCGCGGTAATTCGCATTCGCGTATCACCTCATCAAGATCGGCACCTAATTCAACCATTTTTACTGCACGAGAGTAAATTTTAGCATCAGGGTCATCGTATTTTTGCGCAGCTTGTTGTTGAACCAAATCTTGATTTTGTTGTTCAACCTCAAGCACTCGCTTACCAATACTTAAGAGCCCTGTTCTAAGCTCTGAAATCTCACTTCGCAAAATATGAGTTTGCTCTGAGCTATCTTTGAGCTGTTGCGACACTGCATTAACTTCATTCGCTTGTTTATTTTTTAATGCAATAATTAACGCCAGCGATATGAGTCCTATCGCTAACGCTGATATAGCTATACTAAGTAACAGCATAATTTATTTGGTAAAGCTTATATATCGCTTAACTCATCCCATTCGTCATCACTGAGTAACTTATTTAAATCAACCAAAATCAGTAATTCATTATCACGATTACAAACGCCTTGAATAAACTTAGCACTTTCTTCAGTACCAACATTTGGTGCACTATCGATTTCAGAGCTGCGTAAATAAACCACTTCAGATACGCTGTCAGCTAAGATGCCGATAACTTGCTCTTCAGCTTCAATAATTAAGATACGAGAATTATCGGTTGCATCAGCAGCTAACAAACCAAAACGTGCACGAGTATCTATAACCGTTACAACGTTACCGCGTAAGTTAATAATACCAATAACGTAAGAAGGAGCACCTGGTACAGGGGCTATCTCAGTGTAACGAAGTATTTCTTGTACTTGCATTACATTTACGCCGTAGGTTTCTTCTTCTAGCTTAAACGTAACCCACTGTAAAATTTCATCATTATTATCTGCGTTTTTATTTGCTGACAGTAATTTATCTTGATTCATGCTATTACCCCGTAATGGTCATTACTACTGACGGCTATCTAAGCCTTTCTCTAATAATATATTTAAATTATCTACGTCTATTAAAGCACACATTTTTTCTTTTATAACACCAGCAAGCCATGGGCGCTTACTTTTATTTGTACGCCATTTTACATCTTCTTTACTCAATGTAATGTTATTTATCAACTTTTCAGCTAATAAGCCCCACTGGCTATCACCTAAGGTAATTAAATACTGATAATCTAAAGACGCTTCTAATTTATCATCATACTTTTCTGGCATTACCCACCGAGCAGTATCAACAACATTAAGCTTTTCTTCTCTATTGAGCATAACGCCTTTAAACCACTTTGGCTTACCAAACAAATGATTAACTTCACCTAATTGATGTATACCGCCTAATGCTTTTAAGGGTACAGCCAATGTTAAACCAGCAACTTCAAAAAATAATGCCTGAAATTCACCATCAAAATAGTCAGATTGGCTAGTGGTTACAATCTGTGGTTGTGGCTCTGATTCTTCTATAGTAGTAGTTACAGGCTCTATTACTTCATCGTCAATGGCTTTATTAACTTTTTCGGCTTCAATAATCGGTTCAACTATTGGCTTAATTTCGGCATTAAGTAAATCTTGATCAAATATTTTTCCTGCCGCTTTTATCTGTTCTTTAGGTTTTAAATGAATATGTTCTTGCTGCGAGTCGTGCGGCATTTGCTCGAGTAATTTTGCAACTGGCTCAAGGTTATCTACAAGCTCGTCTTCACATAACAAAGCCCCTAGGTATTGTTTCATTACTTTTTCATTAGCAAATAATTGCTTACTCATTCATTAACCTTGTTCAATTAAATATTCTAGCAGTGCTTTATATGCGTATACACCACGCGAACGAGGGCAATACTCTACAGGCACTTTTTGCGCAAAGCTTGCATCTCTAAATTTAGTATCTACCGGTATTACACCTGGCCAGACTTTATCACCATACGTACTTTGCAGTGTTTTATATGCTTCTAACGATGCTTTAGTACGTTTATCATACATAGTAGGGATTATAGTATATTGATAATCTTTCGCTTGAGAGGTTTGCATTAATTCCATAGTGCGCATCATTCTATCAAGCCCTTTAAGTGCTAAAAACTCCGTTTGCACTGGCACTAAAATTCGCTCACTTGCTGCAAGCGCATTAACCATTAACACCCCTAAAACGGGAGGGCAATCTAAAATTGCATAATCGTAATGTTCACTGATTTTTGCAAGTGCTTTTTTTAGTATTAATCCCATTCCTGTTTTATTACCCATACTTCTATCAAGCGTGGCTATTGCCATTGTTGCGGGTAAAATATCCAGGTTTTCAAGCGTTGATGGGCATAAAGCTTGAAGTATCTCTTCACTTTGCATGTTTGTGCCACGAGCAAAAATATCGTACACACTCACTTCTAAATCTTCTGAGTCAATGCCAAAGTAATAAGTGAGTGATGCATGAGGGTCTGTATCTATAAGCAACACACGCTTACCCTGCAAAGCTAAAATACCGGCAAGGCTCACTGCAGTTGTTGTTTTCCCAACACCACCTTTTTGATTTGCGACAGTCCAAATCTTCACATTACATCCTAATTACTGTTCATTGCGCGTTGTTATGCGAATACCACCATGAGGCAAACGAATTATTTTTATTGTATCGTCATCTGAAGGGAGCTCAATTTCAGGCTTTGCCACTACTGGTTTATTAACTTGTTCATCACCTTTAATGTCTTGTATTGGTGGTAAACCATACTTAGAAAGTGCAATAACAACTTTACGATTTTCTGCTCGCCCTTGTTCTGTATCATTACTTACAAAAGGTGAATATTGACCATAACCTTCTATCGCCATTCTGGCAGAATTAATACCTAATGCTTCTAGCTCTACTAAGATAGACGTTGCTCTAGCAACCGAGAGTTCCCAATTTGAGCGAAATATCTCGTTGCGAATACTTTCATCATCAGTATAGCCACGCACCCTAATATAGTTATCTACTGGAGCAATAATATCTTTAACAATTTTGACGACTTGCTTTGCTCTCGAGTGTGCAACTGAGCTACCACTTGAAAATAACATACCTGAGCTGAGCTCTATAATCAGCCAATCTTGATTCAGCTCTAAGCTGGCTTCTCCGTCACGAATTTCATCAATAAGCGCTGACTGCAGCTTAGCAAGTAAGCTATCGAGTGGTTTTCCTAAATATTTCTGTTGTATGTTACTTGTATCACTTTGACCGTCGAGTAACTCTGGACCTTGTTCTTCTTTTAAAATACTTTCACCATAAAGAACTTCTTGTTCTGGGCTAACTCTATCTGTCAATATTCCATTACCATTGACGCCCTCACCTTGCTGGGAGTGCTGGCGGGCAGATTTATCAAAAACGTGTTCAAGGGAGTCTGACAATATTTGAAATTGTTCTTCTTTGTTAATCGCTATTGCATACAGCACCACAAAAAAAGCAAACATAATCGTCATGTAGTCGGCATACGATACAAGCCAACGTTCTGTATGCTGACTTTTAGTATCAGAGTGACGAAGTCGTCGGCGTAACATGTTATTCGTCCACTAAATTAGGACGCTCTACACGGTAGGCTTCAAGCTTTAATTCAATATTTACTGGGCTTTCGCCAACACTTATTGCAATCACGCCTTCGGCAAGCATTTCATGATAAAGCATTTTTTGCTCTACACGCTGTTTTAACTTATTTGCCATAGGTAAAAACAATAAATTAGCTAAACCAACACCATAAATGGTCGCAATAAATGCAGTAGCAACACCCGCACCAAGCATTTGCGGGTCGGTAATAAACGACATAGCCTGTATTAAACCAAGTACCGCACCTAAAATACCAATGGTAGGGCTGTAGCCTCCCATTGCTTCATAAACACGTGCGGCTTCAAGTAAACGATCACGCTCTAACAGTAAGTCAATTTCAAGAGTGTCACGTAGCTTTTGCTCTGAGCAACCATCTACAAGTAGACTTAAACCTTTTGCAGCATACGCATCTGGATGAGCTAGCGCCTCATTTTCAAGCGCTAAGTAACCTTCTTGACGCGCCTTATAAGACCATCGTTTAACTTGCTCTATTGCGTCTTCAATATCGTATTGTGGCGCAACAAAAACCCAAGAGCTCATATTTAGCATTTTTTTGAATGTACTGGCCGATGTTTGTAACATAACAGCGCCAAGCGTGCCGCCTAATACAATAATAAGCGCAGGGCCATTAAATAGTGCAGAAACAACGCCGCCTTCTAAAGAGTAACCTAGTCCTATTGCACCTAGTGCTACAAATAGTCCAAATATTGAGAGCTTATCCACAACCCACCTCTCTCTTTATACGCGCTGCAACATCATTCAGTGCTAAGCTTTCACTCGAAAGTCCCGCATTAGCGATAGCTTGAGGCATTCCATAAACAACACAGCTTTTCTCATCTTGCGCCCAAATAGTTGCACCTGTTTGTTTTAACATTCTTGCACCGTCACGTCCATCAGCGCCCATACCTGTTAAAACAATAGCAAGCACATCGCCTTGATACGTTTTTGCTGCACTGGCAAAAGTTACATCCACACTCGGTTTATAGCTTATTCTCTCACTATGATCTTCAAATACCCGCAGTGTTCTATTTGCGCCACGCCCTTCTACCATCATCTGCTGTCCGCCGGGTGCTAAATAAGCTGTTCCAGGCTGTAAACGGTCACCTTGTTGCGCTTCTTTCACTTTTATTTGGCACAGGCCATTTAAGCGTGCCGCAAATGCGGGTGTAAAAGCCGCAGGCATATGCTGAATAAGCAAAATTGGATGAGGAAAATTAGCTGGTAATTGAGTTAATATAGTTTGTAGTGCAACAGGACCACCTGTAGAAGTACCTATAGCCACAAGCTGGTATTGCTTTCCACTTGCTCGCATTGAGGCAATACTTGTACCTGACGGTGATTTAGGTGCTGCTCTTTGAAAACTTCTATCGGGTTGTTTTATCGAAGGCGTTAGTGTACTTGTTGTTGGTTTGGCTGGAATTACTGACTTAGGTGGCGTTGCAGCTTTAAACGTTCGCGGTAAGCGTCTTCGCCCTATATCTTTCACTTTATTTTGCAAAAGCTTTATAGCGTCTTCATTATTGCGAGCGATGTCTTCAAATTTTTTCGGTAAGAAATCCATTGCTCCCGCATCTAGCGCATCAAACGTTGCTGTCGCGCCATCACGTGTTAAAGATGAAAACATTAAGATCGGCGTTGGATTACTCGCCATTATCTCTTTAACTGCGCTAATACCATCAAGCACAGGCATTTCTACATCCATAGTGATCATATCTGGACGTAGCTGAGCTGCCTTTTCAACAGCCTCTCTGCCATTAACAGCAAAGCCTATAACTTGTATGTCACTGTCTTGCTCAAGAATTTCGCTTACTCTACGGCGAAAAAAGCTTGAATCATCAACAACTAAAACTTTAACGGCCATTTAGCTCTCTTATTAAATTTATGCGTAGGTATATATTAAATATATACCTACTTTATTATTAGCCTGCGTAATGTTTTAACATGTTTGGAACGTCTAAAATTAGTGCAATGCCACCATCTGAAGTAATTGTAGCACCTGCCATGCCTGGGGTACCTTGTAGTAACGCATCAAGTGGTTTAATGACAACTTCTTCTTGACCTATTAATGAGTCAACAACAAAACCAATTTGCTGAGTACCAATTTGCACGATAACGACGTGACCTTGTGATTTTCGCTTCGAACGATCTGACCCTTTAACTAACCAATGCTCGAGGTAAAATAACGGTATTGCCTTTTTACGCACAATAATTGTTAATTGCCCATCTACCACATTTGTTTTCGTTAAATCTAAGTTGAATATCTCACTAACACCAGCAAGTGGTAACGCAAATGTTTGTGCGCCAACAATGACCATTAAGGTTGGTAATATAGCTAAGGTAAGTGGTACTTTAATCTCTAAAATAGTACCGACGCCTAACTCAGATTGAATACTTACAGAACCGTTTAATTGGGTGATTTTAGTTTTCACCACATCCATTCCAACACCACGGCCTGAAATATCAGATATTTCTTCTTTTGTAGAAAAGCCGGGTGCAAAAATCAAGTTATATGCTTCAGTGTCAGAAAGTCGACTTGCTTGGTCGTGATCAAGCACACCTTTACTAATTGCTATTTTTTTCAGTTTTTCAGCATCCATACCTGCGCCATCATCTTTAATGGTAAGCAAGATATGGTCACCTTCTTGAGACGCTGATAAAGTTACATTACCTGTTCTCGGCTTTCCTGCAGCCTCACGAACAGCTGGCATTTCGATACCATGGTCAACTGAGTTTCGAACTAAATGCACAAGAGGATCGGCAAGGGCTTCAACCAAGTTTTTATCTAAATCAGTTTCTTCACCTACAAGTTTTAGGTCAATATCTTTGTTTAAGCTGCGAGCTAAATCGCGAACCACGCGAGGGAAACGACCAAATACCTTTTTAATTGGTTGCATTCGCGTTTGCATAACCGCACCTTGAATATCAGCAGTCACCACATCTAAGTTAGAGATTGCTTTACCCATGGCTTCACTGTCTGAGTTAGTAGCTAAACTAACCAAACGGTTTCGTACCAGTACTAACTCACCAACCATATTCATAATTTGGTCAAGTCGTTTTGTGTCTACACGAACTGTCGTCTCTGCTGCTGGCGGTGCTGATTTTTTAGGCGTTACTGGCGCTGCTTTAGCTACCGGTTTTTCTGCCGGTTTAGAAACGGGTACTTTTGCAGGTTCAGGTTTGCTTGCAGGCACACTCGCTTTTTCAGCTGGTTTAGCAGGAATATTTGGCTGTTTCACCGCAGGAACGCTTTCTGTTGATTTAGGTGCAGTACCTTTGCCATGAAGTTCATCAAGGAGTGCTTCAAACTCATCATCACTAATTTCATCACCTGATAAATTAGAAGTATTTGAGGCTGGTTTAGCTGCATCTACAGGCGCTTTAACTGCGTTATCTTGTTCAGGTGCTTCACTCGCAACCTCACCAAAACTGCCAACACCGTGTAACTCGTCTAATAAGCTGTCAAATTCATCATCAGTAATATCACCATTAAAATCACTACTACTTACTGCTGGCTTTTCAACTACAGGACTTTGACCTTTACCATGTAGTTCATCAAGCAAGTTTTCAAATTCGTCCTCAGTGATTTCATCTATCTCAGCGTCACTAACCGAAGGAGTTCCACTAAATAGTTCATCAAATGCAAACGGATCTTCATCATCAGCTATTGGCGTATCAGCTACTTCATTATGAGGCTGTTCAACTTCAGTTTGTGAAGAGACTCCATTAAGCTCATCTTCTGTTGGGGGTAAGCCCAAAATATGGAGGGTGTGAAGTAATTCAGGATCTGCAGGTTCTGGCTTATCCCTATTTTGAATAGTCGCGAACATTTCATTAATGGTGTCGAGCGCTTGTAAAATAACATCCATTAACTCTGAATTGACAGTTCGCACGCCTTGACGTAATAAATCAAATACGTTTTCAGCGCCATGGCAAGCATCAACAAGTTCTGTCATCGCTAAAAAGCCTGCTCCACCTTTTACAGTGTGAAAGCCTCTAAATATAGCGTTTAGTAACTCTGTATCTTCTGGATTATTTTCCAGTTCAACTAACTGTTCAGATAAAAGCTCTAGGATTTCTCCTGCCTCTACAAGAAAGTCTTGTAAAATATCTTCATCGACTTCAAACATGCAGTTACTCTCCTCTTAGAAGCCCAAACTTGATAAAAGATCATCGACTTCATCTTGATCAGATACAACATCATTACGCGATTCTTTATCAATAATAGGGCCTTCAGGACCTGCTAAAGTTTGTGTGGCAACTGGTTCTTTTATTTTTTGTTGTTCTACTTTATTCGCTGTGTTGTCACTATCATCTTGTTCAGCAAACGCTGTTAAAAGATGAAGTAAGCTTTCTTCTACTTCTCTAACAAGTTCTATAACACGACGAATAACTTGACCCGTTAAGTCTTGATAATCTTGAGCCATTAGTACATTTGTCATTAAGCTTTGAAGCTCATCAGTTTTGTGATGAGAGCTATTCATAAACTTATCGATACTATGGCAAAGTTGTTTAAACTCACCAAGCTCAATCTCGCGACTCATTAAACGATCCCATGTCGGTTTGATATGAGATATTTCATCTGCCAGTTGTTGAGCTATAGGTAAACTAGCCTCAACAGCATCCATTGTTTTATTAGCCGCATTCTCTGTCATTTCTATGACATAATTAAGCCGCTTTTTAGCATCTGGAATAGCATCAGTCGTTATATTAGTTAAGCGAGTATCAAGCTCAAAGCTTTTAAGTGCTTCGTGCAGTTGACGAGTCAACTTCCCAACTTCAGCAAATAATTTAGACTGCTCTTGTGAAGCGGTCTCTAAAATCAACTCATTTGCTTTATCTTGCTCATCGTTTTCTAAAAAAATGACGAGTTGACGAGCTTGTTCTAACGTTATTTGAGGCGCAGCTGGTGCTGACATAAGCCTCTCCCCCATCATTAGCCTAAGCGTTCAAATACTTTTTCTAATTTAGTTTTTAATGTTCCAGCCGTAAACGGCTTAACAATATAACCATTAACGCCAGCTTGCGCTGCAGCTATTATTTGTTCTTTTTTAGCTTCTGCCGTTACCATCAATACAGGGATATGTTTTAACTTATCATCTGCACGAATTGCTCTTAAAAGGTCAATGCCTTGCATTCCAGGCATATTCCAATCTGTAACCACAAAATCAAATACTTGATTTTGTAACATAGGCAAAGCTGTAGACCCGTCATCAGCTTCTTGAACGTTAGTGAAACCTAAGTCACGTAATAGGTTTTTTATAATTCGTCTCATCGTTGAAAAATCATCAACTACAAGAATTTTCATGTTTTTATCCAAAACATCCCCCAGTGAGGTATTAACCTTAGTTTACTTACTACTAGTTTATCCAGTCATTGATTTTAGCTTTAAGCTTAATCATCGCCTGACCATGTATCTGACTTACACGCGATTCGCTTACATCGAGTATATGTCCTATTTCTTTTAAATTCATTTCATCGTTATAGTACAAAGAAAGCACCATTGCATCACGCTCTGGTAATGACTTTATCGCGCTTAGCAAAGACTCATTAAACCGGTCATTTTTAACATTATTAAAAGGTTTGTCTAGCGCTAAATCTTGGCCTACGGGAGTAATAACATCCTCATCGACACCAAGGTCTTCTATGCCTAATACTTTACTGGTATTAACATCATTTAAAATATGATGGTACTCATTGAGCGAAATTTCAAGTTTTTCAGCAACTTCTGTATCTGTTGGTTCGCGGTTCAGACTACTTTCGAGCCCAGTAATTGCTTCTGCAACTTGTCGGCTTTTACGGTGTACTGAACGAGGAGCCCAATCACCACGGCGCATTTCATCAAGCATAGCACCGCGAATACGAATACCAGCAAAGGTCTCAAAGCTTGCACCTTTTGTTGCATCAAAGTTTTTTGAAGCTTCTATTAAACCTATCATTCCTGATTGAATTAAATCATCAAGCTGAACGCTAGGTGGTAATCGAGCAATTAGATGACATGCCACTTTTTTTACAAGTGATGCATGTTTCTCAACAATCACATTTAAGTTTTGTGTTGATTGATATCCCATAGCTCTATTCACCAGTGTTGTCATAATTAGCCGTTTACTAGTTTCTCAATGAAAAACTCTAAATGCCCAGATGGTTGATTTGGTATTGGCCATTTAACTGCTTTTGTTGCCAGTGTTTTAAACGCAAGAGCGGCTGGCGAATTTGGAAAGAGTTCTACGATTACTTTTTGACGACGTGTTGCTTTGCGCATATTTTCGTCATAAGGAACCGTTGCGACTAGCTCCATTGATACATCTAAAAAGCGATCTGTTACTTTAGAAAGCTTTGCAAATAATTCGGTGCCTTCACGCATACTGCGGACCATATTGGCGACAATTTTAAACTTATAAACACCGTGCTCACGGCTTAATACTTTAATAAGTGCGTAAGCATCCGTTATTGATGTTGGTTCATCGCACACGACAACCATTACATCTTGTGCCGCGCGAGAAAAGCTCAGTACCATGTCTGAAATACCTGCGGCGGTATCTACAATTAAAATATCAAATTCGGTATTTAATTCGCTAAACGCACGAATTAGTCCAGCATGCTCAGATGGCGATAACTCCACCATACTTTGCGAACCAGACGTAGCGGGTACAATTTTAATACCTGCTGGGCCTTCAACTAAAATTTCGTCAAGCTCACATTCACCAGACAAAACGTGTGATAAATTACGCTCTACACGTAAACCAAGCATTACATCACAGTTTGCTAAACCTAAGTCAGCATCCAGCACTAATACTCTGTTACCTTGTTGCCCTAGTGCAATAGCTGTATTTAGAGAAACATTTGTTTTCCCTACTCCACCCTTACCACCGGTTACAGCGATAACTTTTACGCCGTTGTTATTGTTTTGACTCATCTTGCGCAGGCCGCTTGCTTGATCTAATACTGTGTTAATCATACATCCCTACTGTACTTGGCGCCACTGCTTGGTGCCTTGAATGTTGTGCTTTTATTCTTTTTAAATACAATTGCTCAGCCTTTTTCACTAGTTTTTCAGCATTTGCAACACGAATATCTTCTGGTACTCGTTGACCGTTAGTAAGATACCCTATTGGAAGACGATTTTGAATCGCAATACTAATAATCTCACCCAAACTCAAAGATTCATCTAACTTAGTGAAAATACAACCACTTAACTGTACTTTTTTAAAGTGGCGTACTGTTTCTTGTAATACATTAATTTGTGCTGTCGCGCTTAGTACTAGGTAGCTGCGAATATCCACACGTTGGTTGCGCATTAACGTGTTTAACTGCTCAGTTAAACGTAAATCTCGTTGGCTCATACCTGCTGTATCAATTAATACTAGACGTTTATTTCGTAAATGATATAAAACTTCAGCTAATTCATTAGCATCTTTAACTTGCTTTACACCACAACCAATAATACGGCCATATGTTGCAAGTTGCTCATAGGCTCCAATTCTGTACGTATCAGTGGTTATTAACGCCACTTTATCAGCGCCATATTTTTGTGCGCCTAACGCTGCAAGCTTAGCCACAGTTGTTGTTTTGCCTACACCGGTCGGACCCACTAATGCATATACACCACCTTGGCGAAGTATTTCATTATTGGTTGTTTGCATTTGATCTTCGACCATCGTTAACAATGCTTTCCAGCCTTGTTGACGAGACACATCATCAGGTACAAAACATGCCATTTGTTGTGCTACTTCTTTATCAATGCCCATACCGACTAAACGATCAACCATGCAAGCACGTGTTGGATCGCGACGCGCCATATCTTGCTGCATTAAACCCGATACTTGATGCTCTAATAACTGACGAATTGCGTTCATTTCTTCACGCATTGTTGTCATTTCTTCGCTTTCATTATTAGGTTTTTGCTGGCGAGCAGTTACTGGGCTGTCTAAATCATCAAAGTCGCTGTCTAAATCGTCAAAACCTAAGCTATCGGCTTGCGTATGAGGACGTGCAGGGGCTACATCATCACGTGCAAACATATTATTAGTAGGGCGCGCTTTAGCTACAGGTTCCTGGTAGTTATCTGTAGTATCAATACCTGATTGAGAAAACATTGACGCAAGCTCTGGGGAGCGAGGACGCGGTGATTGACGCTCTAATAAGGCTTGTAAGCTATCTGCTACTTTTGCTTGAGGTTCAGGTTTGGCACGCTGAGGTTCTGATTTTACAAAGTTGTGCATACTTTGCTGTGGCGCTTGAGCACGCGGCTCTGCATTGCCTTGTGGTTGCGCTGTTGCTTTAGGGGCTGCTTTGTCATAATCAACTGCCGCTACAATTTCTACACCGTTAGCCAGCTTTTTATTTGACATAATAACCGCATCAACACCTAACTCATCTTTAACTTCTTTAAGTGCTGTGCGCATATCTTTAGCAAAAAAACGTTTAATTTTCATGATTCAACCCCTTTTAAAATCTTATTGTTGGCCTACTGAGCTAACAATCTTGATCTGTCTTTCGTCTGGTACCTCTTGATAAGACATCACTCTCAATCCTGGAATGGTGTACTTAACAAAACGAGATAACACAGTGCGTAACATTCCTGACGTTAGCAATATAGAAGGTTCACCGGCCATTTCTTGATTTTGATGAGCTTGTGTCAATGACACTTGAAGTCGCTCTGCAAGTCCTGGCTCAATACCGGCACCTTCATCGCCTGCATTTTGTAATGACTGATGCAACATCTGTTCCAACTCAGGTGCCAAGGTTATGACAGGGATTTCTGATGACATACCAACCGCATCTTGAACAATTAATCTACGCAGAGAAATACGCACTGCAGCCGTTAATACGTCAGGGTCTTGGCTACGCGGGCCATACTCAACTAGGGTTTGAACAATTGAGCGCATATCGCGAATAGCAACGCCTTCATTCAATAAATTTTGCAGTACTTTTACAATTGCAGTTAATGGCAACACATCTGGTACTAGTCCTTCAACTAAGCGAGGGTGGCTTTTAGCAAGCATATCAAGCAGGTTCTGAACTTCTTCGTGCCCTAGTAGTAACGCCGCACTGTTAGTTAATAACTGGCTGATATGAGTGGCAACTACCGTGGCTGAATCTACAACGGTGTAACCTAGTGATTGAGCTTCATCTTTTTGATCTGGTTTGATCCATACTGCATCAAGGCCAAATGCAGGGTCTTTAGTTTCAACGCCTTTAATTGGACCAAATACTTGCCCTGGATTAATCGCCAGCTCGTCGCCATGTTTAAGTTCGCTTTCACCTGTTGAAACACCCATTAGCGTTATTCTGTAAGCATTAGGGTCAAGCTCTAAATTGTCGCGAATGTGCACAGGTGGTACTAAAAAGCCAAGCTCTTGAGAAAGCTTTTTACGTACACCTTTAATACGATTAAGTAGCTCACCACCTTGAGATTGATCTACCAACGGAATTAATCTGTAACCTACTTCTAGGCCAATTACGTCAACCTGCTGAACGTCATCCCAGCCAAGTTCTTTTTGCTCTTGTTTATTGGCAATACCCGTTGCAGCGCTTCCACCACTGGCGGCTTCTTCAGCTTCTGCTGCAGCGGCTTTTAATTTACTTTGCTGCGTGTAGTAAGCTAAATAACCAAGTAACACACCTAAACTTAAAAAAGCAAAATGTGGCATACCAGGCACTAAGCCCATGATGATCAAAATACCTGAAGCAATGAAGAGAGATTTTTCGTTACCAAGTTGCTTCTTAAATTGGTCACCCATATTGAGCGACTCATTTTGGCGTGTTACAACAATCGCAGTACCAATTGAAAGTAGTAAAGAAGGGAGCTGAGCAACTAAGCCATCACCAATGGTAAGTAATGTGTATACTTCCATTGCATCGCCAAAACTCAAATTGTGCTGAATCATACCGACAAATAAACCACCAACAATGTTGATGATTAATATAACAATACCTGCAATAGCATCGCCTTTTACAAATTTACTCGCACCATCCATTGAACCGTAAAAATCGGCTTCTCGGGTTACTTCCTCTCGGCGGTCACGCGCTTGTTCAGCACTGATAAAACCAGCGTTTAAATCAGCGTCAATTGCCATTTGTTTACCCGGCATTGCATCAAGGGTAAAACGTGCAGATACCTCAGATATACGCCCTGCACCTTTAGTAATTACCACAAAGTTAATAATGATCAGGATTAAAAACACGACCAAACCAACAGCGTAGTTACCACCAATAACAACTGAGCCAAACGCTTCAATCACCTTACCTGCAGAATCTCCTCCGTTATGACCTTCAAGTAGTACAACTCGAGTACTGGCAACGTTAAGCGCTAAGCGCATAATCGTAGCGATTAATAATACAGAGGGGAATATACCAAACTCAACCGGCTTCATCGTGTAAACGGTCACGAGTAAAACCACTAATGCGAGAGCAATATTAAACGAGAAAAGGATATCGAGTAAAAATGGCGGTAACGGTAGAATCACCATTCCCAAGGCAGCAAGCACAAGCAAAGGAGTACCTACCCCTTTGGCATAGTCTTTTTTGTCTCTGTTAAGTTGTTGTAATACCGCTTTAAAACTCATAATTCTACAATTTCAAAAAATTGACACTACATAGAATTTGCAATAACTATTCCAAGTTATTAAGTTAGCGATTTAATACTTATAGGCATCGGGGATTGGGAGCTTATTATTAAGCTTAGTTGGGCGTTTACCGCGCCCTTTATTAAAGCGCTTAAGCTGAAATACATACGCTAAAACTTGCGCAACAGCAGTAAATAGCTGATCGGGTATTTGCTCTCCTACTTCAGCCGTATGGTAAAGCGCTCGGGTCAACATAGGGGATTCTAAAATAGGTACTTCATTCCCTATTGCTACTTTTCGAATTTGCATCGCCATTTCATCAATACCTTTAGCAAGCACAATAGGCGCTCCTGCACGCTCTGTATCGTATTTTAATGCTACTGAGTAGTGAGTTGGGTTGGTAACAATAACGTCAGCGTCAGGGACATCTTGCATCATGCGGTTTTGCGACATTTGCCTTTGTGTTTGCCTAATACGCGCTTTTATTTGTGGGTCACCTTCAGAGTTTTTATACTCATCTTTAATTTCTTGCATGGTCATTTTAAGTTGTTTGTTGTGGTTATAACTTTGAAATGGCGCATCGATGGCGGCAATAATAATTAAAGTGCATGAAAGGCCTAAAAACATCCAGCCTAAAATCTCTAAGGCATGAATAATATTACCTGGTGCACTTTCTAAACTTAAATGCAGTATTTCATCAAAATAAGTATTAATTAAAAACACAGCAAAACTTGCAACCAAACCAAATTTTAAAAGTGACTTTACAAGCTCAATAGCCGCTTGCGGGCCAAACATACGTTTAAAGCCTTTCATTGGCGACATTTTACTTGCTTTAGGCGCAGCGGCTTCCCAGCTAAAATTAAAACCACCTAGTAACGTATTCCCAATAAATGCAGCCAAAACTATAATTAATACAAACATAGCCATAGGAAACATTAAAGCATCTGCAACCTCTCCCCATACAGCAAACATTTTAGTGGTATCAAAGGCTTCGTTACGGTTTAAGCTAAGGGTTCGGCCCATTACATTGTATAAACCTTTGCCAATTTCAGGACCATACATCAAAAGCGATATAGCCGAAAAGATAAGTACAAACATGGTACCTAGCTCTTTTGAGCGTGCTATTTGGCCTTTCTTTTTAGATTCTTCAAGCTTTTTGGATGTGGGTTCTTCTGTTTTTTCTTGCCCTGAGTCTTCAGACATGACTTTCTCCTAAGGTGAGCAACCAACTAAAGTACACATTAGCTCAACCATTTTTAACCATTGAAACTCAAACTGAGTAACAAAGTTACCTAGTGTCGCCCAAATAATAATAAGTCCCGCTACCAAGGTAAACGGAAAACCAATAGAGAAAATATTTAATTGCGGTGCTGCGCGCGTCATAATACCAAACGACATATTAATAACGAGCATAGCCGTAAGCGGTGCAAGTGAGAGTACTAGTGCTGTCGTAAACATCCAGCCACCCCAGGTCACTATGTCCCAGTAATGATCTACAGACCACCATGTGCCATCAATGGGTAGCACTTGAAAACTATGCACCACCATTTGAATCATCATTAAATGACCGTTAAAAGCAAAAAATAGCAGGGTGGCCAAAATAAGGAAAAACTGACCCACAGCAGGCACACTCGCGCCATTAGAAGGGTCAATAACAGAAGCGAAACCTAAACCCGTTTGCATCGCAAGTATTTGCCCTGCTAACACAAAAGTATTTAGTAAAAGTATAGATGCAAAACCAATAGCAACACCAATCAACATTTGTTGAATAACCACTAAAATCATCTCAAACGAAAATAGATTAGTGAATGTAGCTGGCGGTAAGACGGGGACAACAACAAAAGTTACAACAACTGATAAACCCATTTTTATACGCGTAGGAACATTTTTAGCCCCTAAGCCCGCCATAATCATAATCATTGAGCTAATGCGTACCAGCGGCAACAAAAAATCGCTCAACCATTGAATAACGACAGCAAATGGATATTCCACATTTAACCTGCAATTTCAGGAATAAGTAATACTAGGCGAGTAAAAAAGTCCATTAGTTCTTGAGTAAGCCAATGCCCACCAACAATTAGCGCACTAATAGTAATTAATAAACGAGGTAAAAAGCTCAGTGTTTGTTCATTGATTGACGTTGCGGCCTGAAACACAGCCACAACTAAACCAATAATTAAGCCTGGGACTACAATTGCAGACACCAGTTTAATAACTAGAAATAAAGCGTCACTTAGGATATCAACAAAAATTTCCGGTTCCATGTTGTACTCCTATTGTTGAGTCATGTTAATGCTTTGCATACTAAGTTCCTAAACCAAAGCTTTTGGCTAGAGTCCCCATCACTAAGCTCCAGCCGTCTACAAGTACAAATAACATAATTTTAAACGGCAAGGACACAATCATGGGTGAAAGCATCATCATACCCATTGCCATTAATACCGAGGCGACCACTAAATCAACGATTAAAAATGGAATAAAAAACATAAAACCGATTATAAATGCGGTTTGCAGTTCACTGGTTACAAATGCAGGTATCAATACTATTAATGGCGTATCTTGTGGCGAATCTAGCTGATCATAACCGGCAATTTTAGCAAATGTTTCTAAATCTTTTAAACGCACTTGAGAAAGCATAAAGGCTTTCATTGGCTCTTTAGCAAGCTCTAATGCCTCTACTGATGTAACCTGCTCATTTAAGTAAGGTTCTATAGCTCGCTCGTTTACCTGCTGATAAATAGGCGACATTATAAAAATACTTAAAAAAAGCGACATGCCTAATAACACTTGGTTTGACGGTGTTTGCTGTAAACCAATTGCTTGGCGCAAAATAGCGAGTACAACAATAATTCGTGTAAATGAGGTCATCATAATTATGGCAGCCGGTATAAAACTCAGCGCCGTCATAATGGCTAAAACTTGTAACGTTACTGAGTAATCTTGTGTGCCATCAGTGTTTGTTGTAATAGTAAGTGCATCAATTCCTTCTGCACTTACACTTGGTACAAACACCATGGCAAAAATAATAAGCAGCCACTTTGTCATAGGTTTAATTCTTTTTATTTTGGTTTGATTGCGGGTTTAAAAAGTTTACCAAATCGTTTAGCGAGTTCAGGCAGTTCTTTTTCACTTAATGGGGTTTCTAACTTGTGTAAGTAATTAATACTGTGGGGAGTTACACCAAGTAAGTGCTGAGCATTATCTATCTCAACAACCATTAAACGCTCACGAGAACCCAAAGGCAGGCTTCTGACTACTTTAAATTCATCGCTGTTAGCTAAATTTGGATTAAGCTTTTTAACAAAAAATGCCAGCACAATAATCAGTACCAGCACCATTACAAGCGACAGCACCATAGAGAGTATATCTCCAGTTGGTGTTGCCACATCTGCTTTTGAAAAAACGGAACTAGTTAAAGCAACTAATAAGGTCATCGTAGTTTTTTGATCCGCTCTACTTGGCTTATCACGTCAGTTAAGCGAATACCAAACTTGTCGTTTACTACAACTACTTCGCCATGAGCTATCAAAGTACCGTTAACTAGTACGTCTAGCGGCTCGCCCGCGACACGGTCAAGCTCAACAACAGAGCCTTGGTTGAGTTGCAGTAAGTTACGAATATTAATTTTAGAGCGCCCTACTTCCATTGAAATAGTAACGGGGATATCTAAAATAGTGTCGAGTTTTCGTTTTTCATCGCCACTCATTTCGTGTTTTGAATCACTTAACTCATCAAGCTCTGCAACATGTGCTTCGCTACTATCATCTGGACCTTCGGCTTCTGCTAATGCTGCTGCCCATTCATCCATTGTATCTTGATCATCGCTCATACTTTTAACCTTTTAATCAATTACCAGTCTAAGTCTACACCGTCAGAGAGGTGTAAATCATCTTCTAGTTCTGCTAATTCTGCATCTGAGTCAATTTTCTTGCCGCCTTTGGTAAATACATGCAGCTCAGATTTAACTGAATCAGGTCGTTTAATTTTTTCACTAATTTGAAGCGCAACATTATCGCGAGAGCGGCCCATCTTGGCTCTAAATGTAGGTAATTCCTCAACAAATACGGTTATATGCTCAGGCATTTCAACCGGAATAATATCGCCAGTTTTGAGTTCCATAATCTGCCTTAAGGTTAAATCGACTTCAAGTAACTGAGTCGACATATCAACCTCTACATCCATTATTTCGTCGCGAAGTGCTTTGCTCCAACGTAAATCAGTATCTTCAGTATCAGATTGAACACCCGCGTCTAACAGCTCTCGAATTGGCTCAAGCATTGAATATGGAAGTGCAATATGAAAATCGCCACCGCCACCATCGAGTTCAATATGAAAAGAACTAATAACCACAACCTCGGTTGGGCTTACAATATTAGCCATAGCTGGGTTTACTTCAGAATCGAGATATTCAAACGATACATCCATAACCGGTGCCCATGCTTCTTTATAATCTTCGAAAATGATCTTAAGGAGCATTTGCACAATACGACGTTCTGTAGGCGTAAATTCTCGGCCTTCAATTTTTGCATGATAACGCCCGTCACCACCAAAAAAGTTATCTACCAAAATAAACACAAGTCGTGCTTCCATGGTAATAAGGCCGGTACCTTTCAGCGGTCTAAAACGCACCATATTTAAGCTGGTTGGAACAAACAGAGTATGGATATACTCACCAAATTTAATCATTTGCACGCCATTAATAGACACCTCTGCGGTGCGGCGCATCATGTTAAATAGGCTAATTCGCATATGACGAGCAAAGCGTTCATTAACAATTTCCAGTGTCGGCATACGACCACGCACGATCCGATCTTGCGAAGAAAAATCGTACTGAAGCGTACTTCCCCCGCCATCTTCACCTTCGTGTATATCTTCCTCTTCAACGTCATCAACGCCGTGTAATAGCGCATCAATTTCGTCTTGGGATAATAAATCGCTCACGCTAACCCCTTATTGCATCACAAAGCCGGTAAACAATACCCGCTCAATTACTTTGCTGCCTTCAACATCCATCAAGGCTTTTTGTACCTTTTCAAGTGCAGAAAAACGAAGTGTTTCTTTACCAGAACTCGTACTTAACTCATCGGCTGTTGTAGTAGAAAACACACTTAGTAGCGTCCCTTCTATTAGCGGAATATGTTTTTTAGCGGTTTCTTCGTTTACTTCACCACGTACTAATAACTGTACTTTAATTTGCACAATTCTGTCGCGACTTGAGCCAGGCACATTAAATACAAATGGGCGTGGCATCGCAACATATAAAGCACTGCCTATCTCAGCTGAATCACTAGGCTCAGCTGAGGGGGTATCTGCTGATATTGCAGTCTCTTCATCCAAGGTTTCAACTGACGCATCCGAACCTGACATAAAAAAGTAACCCGCAGCACCACCTATTATAAGTAGTACAGCCACTATAATTATTATGAGTTTCTTTTTGCTTTTACCGGTTTCTTCTATTTCTAAACTTGCTTCTTCAGCCATCATGATTCCTTTAATCGCAAAGGTACTTGCTTGTTTTAACTATTATAATAGCAGTACTTAGGCATAGTAATCTATTGATGATGAAGTTTGTTGTCGAGAACTTTGTGCAGTGTTATTTGCTTGCTCGTCGTTTTCATCATTAACTGACTTATTATTAGCCAAATTACTTTGAGTTCCACCTTCACTGTGCTCGGCAGTTTCACCACCTGATTGCCCATAAGAAATAGTGCTTTCACCAAGCTCTAACCCCTGTTGCGCTAACATTTCACGTAAGCGCGGCATTGATTGTTCAAGTGCTTCTTTGGCTTGCTGATTTTGTACTACAAAGTTTATATGTGCTTGTTCTGCATCGCTACGAATACGTATTTGCATACTACCCATTTCGGGAGGATCTAAACGAATTTCTGCTTCTTTGTTATTAATGCTCAGCATTGAGCTAACGCGCTCTTGCAGTAATTTAGCTGCATCACTTTTAACAATATTAATTGCCTGCATTACACCAGGATCAATACTTACTTGCTTAACTTGCGATGTACTTTGTAATTGTTGAGTTTGTATTATTTGGGTATCAAGTAAGCTCTGCTCGTAATTTAATGAGTCGTATTGGCTTAATGTGCTCGTTTGCTGAGTATTTAAAGCAGCTGTAATTTGCGTAAATACTTGTGCTACGCGTGCAGGTGTTTGTTCTGCAGTTATTTTTTTAAGGCCATCTTTTTGTAATTCTTCAAGTGATTTTAATAAATCATCACCCTCAGTTGAGGTTGTTACGGCTTTATTTAAATCAGCCCCTTCGTTTGTCGATGTCTTTAAGCTTAACTTTTGTGGATTATATACTGTATTAGGAGTCTCTGACGCTACAAACGTTTTTGAGTCTGATTTAGCTGTGTCGGCAAGTCCTATTTCAATTGAAGCTTTTAACTCATTAACAGTTTGCTTAAGCGCTGACAACTGTTCGCCTTTAGGCTGATCTGTTTTCATATAAGTGTTTAATTGCGTTAATAAGCTTTGTTTTTCAGCTGTATTAAGTGAATTTATTTCTGTGCTAAAAGAGTGTTTAGTTACTGTGCTCTGTGCTTTTTCGTTATCAGTAATAAATTGCGCAAGCATTTGCTTAAGATCAGTAGTACTGCTAGTCGCGCCGTTCATTGAATCAGTATTTTCTAACACCTTAACTTGCGCATTAAGTTGTGAGCGCTGCTCTGGCGTTAAACTAGCAATAACATTATTAGATTTAATTAAGCTCGCATCTTTAGCTATTAAGGCGTCAATTGCTGCGCCTTTTTCGCTCTCAGATGTCTGTGAACTTGATTGCATCGTTTCTGATTCAGTTAAAGAAGGTGTCGCTACAGATGGAGCAGCTGGCGTAGGCACTGGTGTCGGCAACACTATATTTTTTGCACTTTTATCAACGGATTTATCTTGAGCTAATTGTCCCTTAATATCCATTGAAACTAATTCAGTGTCATCAACTATAGAGCCAAGGCTGTCATCGGGTTTTTTACTTATAGGGTTTAATGGCCCTTCAATTGCCTCAGCAACACCACTTTTACGATGCTTGCCTTCATTTAATGGTAATGAATTTAAAGATAGTGAGCTAAAGTTATCGCTTTTTGAATCAGTTAATTTAGCCGCTTTAGAGTCTACATTAGTGGCAATTGGATTTTGCACTACACTCGCTGCATTCGCTTCTTCAGTCGATACTTCGCCACTTGCATTAGCTGATGCAATTCCTGATGTGCTTTTTAATTCTGTATTTTCTGATTCTGTATTTTCTACCTGTGTAGCTTCTAGATCTGTATTTTCAGCTGTCTCAAAAGGCTTATTGACCGAAGTGCTCATTGCTTGTGCTGAATTAATCTGATCAAGCATCTCAACAGACACAAAAGTAACTTCGCCCGTTGCTACTTCATCTAGCTTTACGCTCAGGTTTTCATTTTTTTCTGGCTGTTTATGCTTTGGAATAGCAATCGAATTTTCGGCACCGGGATTTTTATTGCCTTTAAGCAAAGGCTCCATAGAATTATGCGCTTCGTGTAATTGGCTTGAAAACTCCGCGCCTAAATCGCCTTCATTATTAGCTAAGCTATTGTCTTTAAAGGCTAACAAAGAGTCTTTTTCAGAAGAAACTAAAAACGAAATGTTATTCATCGCCATAAATCACCTAATACCATTACGGCAATATGCCACCGCATACCGCCAAAAGTTGAATTCCACTAAGTAATAAAGCAATTAGCGTGCCTGAATTACAAAGCTTTACGACGTTGAAAAAACTGATTAGCTGAAAATTCATCTAACATTTTTTGCTCATTTTTAGCCATTAACGCATTTGCTTTGAGTTTTTGATTTTCGATTAATTTGGCGACTGCTTTAGCTTTAATTTGCTGCTTAAGCCATAGCGTTTTACGTTGAGTAACAACTTGCTTAGCGGTATTTACCGTACTTGCTTGTTGGCGAATTGCTTCTTCAATTTTAGCTATAAAGGCATGATACTGCCCAAATCCGGCACTAGATAAACCCGATTTTCCCTTAAGGTGTAACTGCTGAGAGTACTCAAGTCTAAAATTATTTAAACCTTGTAGCTTTTGTTGATTCGATTGCAAGTTTTGATTGGCTTGTAAGTAACTCATGCGCAAACTTTCTTCTTTGTCATTTTCAATTTTGAGCAATAAATCGAGTTTATTTTTAGCCATTATGCTTGTCCTAGTAACTGAGCAAGACCTTGCAGACCATCATCGTAACTAATGACATCTCGCATACCTTGTTGTAAAAATGCATTTACTCTTGGCATCATATTTATGGCTTGATCGAGCATTTGATCGGTCCCTTTTTGATAGGCACCTAAAGTAATCATATCTTTGTTTTGTTGATACATTGAATATACTTGCTTAAGCACTCGGGCTTGTTGCATATGCGGCTCAGAAACAACTTGAGGCATAACACGCGAAATCGACTTTTCTATATCTATAGCGGGATAGTGCCCGCTGTCGGCTAAATCACGCGATAATACAATGTGGCCATCTAATATAGCTCGCGCTGCATCAGCAATAGGGTCTTGCATATCATCGCCTTCACTAAGCACTGTAAAAAAGGCAGTAATTGAACCTTGCCCTTCTCCGCCATTACCGGCGCGTTCTACTAGTGCAGGTAATTTAGCAAACACCGAAGGCGGATAACCTTTGGTTGCCGGCGGTTCGCCTACAGCAAGTGCAATTTCACGTTGCGCCATTGCGTAACGCGTTACCGAATCGAGTAACAATAATACGTTTAAACCCTGATCTCTAAAATACTCTGCAATAGTTACGGCGCTCTCGCAGCCTTTTAAACGCATAAGTGGTGATGAATCAGCGGGTGCTGCGACAACAACTGAACGTTTGCGTCCTTCTACACCGAGTATTTCTTCAATAAATTCTTTTACTTCGCGGCCACGCTCCCCCACCAAGCCAACAACAATAACATCGGCTTCACTACCTCGGGTCATCATACCCAGTAGTACAGATTTACCCACACCAGAGCCTGCAAACAAGCCCATACGCTGGCCTTGCCCTACTGTAATTACCGAGTTTATGGCACGCACGCCTACATCCATAGGCTTAGTGATTGGTCTTCTAGAAAGCGGGTTTATAGTATTTTGCGCAAACTTTAAATGATGCTCAGCATTAATTTTACCAAGGCCATCTAGCGGCCGGCCTAAACCATCTACCACGCGGCCTAATAAACTCATCCCTACAGGCAAACCTAAGTTATTAACTTGAGGAATAACACGCGCACCAGGTAATACACCAGAAATATGGTCGTTAGGCATTAAGTACAAAGTTTGGTCGTTAAAACCGACTATTTCGGCGTCAACAAAGCCGTTCATGGTTTCTATTTTACATTGGCTACCAACGGGTGCACGTAAACCTCTAGCCTCAAGGGTAAGGCCAACAACACGCGTTAAAATACCTGCAACAGCAGGCGCTGGGGTTTTAATATGTTGTTGATATTGAGATAAGCGTTCGCTTAAAGGTGCACGTTGAGTTGACATAACACGCCAATAAAATAGTTAGATACCACTATTATGCAAAAAACTATCCAACGTTTCTTTGACACGTGTTTTTAGAGTCATATCGAGTGACGATTGCGCTGTTTTAACTTCACAGCCACCGCGTTCAAGAGTGGGTTCTGCCATTAGTTGCCAGTTATTATCAATAATGGTTTGTTCGCCGTAGCTCTCTTTTATGAGTTCTAAGTCTTCGGGGTTTAAATGGATTCGTACTTTTTCTTGCTCCGCATTAAGTGAATTAATACTTTGCTTTAACGTGTGTAAAATCACACCTGGCGATGTTTTTACTTCTTGATAAATAACAGCTTCCGCCAACATGCTAGCAAGTTGTACTAATTGCTTCTCGGCTTGTTCGTCCACTTTATCTAGCGGTGCAGTTAACCCCTCTAAAATGGCTTTTAAACTTGTTAACTGCTCTTCAATTAATGGTTTTACATCTTCAAGGCCTTGTGTTTTACCTTGCCCTAACCCTTCTTTGTAACCTGCTTCTTTACCCTCGCCAACGCCTTTTTCAAAGCCGTCTATGTAGCCTTGCTCATGACCTTGTTTGAGGCCTTCTTCGTACGCGTCTTGTCTAATGCGTTCAAGCTCAACCATGGTAAGCGCAGGGAGTTCTGGTTCTTGTGGCTCATCAACTGGCATTTCTTCAGCTAATTCTTTTTTGTACAGCTCACTAAGCGGTGTGCCGTAAGCTGTAGAGCGATTGCCAAAGCTGCTCTCATCTGGTGCTACATCCGGTATAGCCCAGTTTTTTAATAGTTCATCTGCTTCATCAGCGTGAAGTGTGCGCCCTTTGAGTTTGCTCATGGTTTACAGGAACTCCTCGCCACCGCCGCCGCCCAGCTGAATTTCACCTGAGTCAGATAAACGACGCGCTGTTGATAAAATCTCTTTTTGCGCCGCTTCTACTTCACTTATACGCACCGGTGCCATTGCTTCTAAATCATCAGCAAGCATTTCGGCTGCACGTTTAGACATATTGCCCAGTATTTTATCTTTAAGGGCATCGTCGGTGCCCTTAATTGCTTTCATTAATACGTCTTGTTGTACTTCTCGTAGGATTGCTTGAATACCACGGTCTTCAACATCCATTAAGTTTTCAAACACAAACATTAAGTCTTGAATTTGCTGCGACATCTCTTCGTCATGTTCACGAATAGAATCCATTAACTGCCCTTCTACGTTAGTATCTAGGTAGTTCATAATATCTGCAGCAGCTTTTAAGCCGCCCATTTTAGCCGCTTGCGCACCAGCTTGACCGGCAAATTGTTTTTCCATGATTTCGTTTAGCTCTTGCAGTGCTGCTGGCTGAACTTCTTCGAGGTTTGCAATACGCATGGTTAAATCTAAGCGTACTTTTTCAGGGAACTGAGCAATAATCTCAGCTGACTGTTCTGGTTCTAAATACGATAATACAATGGTTTGAATTTGTGGATGCTCATTACGTATAATATTCGCTACTTGCTTAGAGTCCATCCATTTTAATGAATCCAGGCCTTTAGCGCCTGAGCCCATAACAATTTGGTCAATAAGGCTAGCAGCTTTGTCTTCACCAAGAGCGGCTGTAAGCGCTTTTTTAATAAAGTCTTCTGACTGAAAACCAATGGTACTA
Organism: Pseudoalteromonas sp. NSLLW218; assembly: GCF_015864775.1. NCBI lineage: Bacteria > Pseudomonadati > Pseudomonadota > Gammaproteobacteria > Alteromonadales > Pseudoalteromonadaceae > Pseudoalteromonas > Pseudoalteromonas sp. NSLLW218. Next base: position 286,382 of record NZ_JADYWO010000007.1, read on the forward strand.
AAACTTTGAATTTGTTCTATAAACAAGTTGTGTACAGCGCTTATTTTAGCTTGAGATAAATCCTGTAACCCAGCCATCGCCATACCCACTTTTTGCACCTGTTTAGGTTCTAAGTGTTTAAGGATTTGCGCGGCATCTTCTTCTGATAAACTCAAAAGTAATATAGCGGCTTTATCTACCCCATCGAGCTTATCAACATCAAAGGCTGGCGGGAGTTGTTTTTGTTCTTGATCAGTCATCTTCTGTTAACCACGCTTTCACTACTTGTGATGATAGTTCTGGTTCGTTAGCTACAAGGGCACGAATTGCTTTAAGTAGATCTTCGTCGCCATGTAAATCCGGTAACTGCAGTGTACCATCACTTGAGAAACCAACCGAAGCAGAATCAAAGTCTTTATTTAGCATATCAAGAGTATTGTCGCCAATATCTACGCCTGAGCTTAGTGCATCTTCGTCGTATTCTTCTAGTGTATCGTCTGGGTAAATCAAGCGTTTAAGCATTGGTTTTACCACTGCCATTATTAATACAATGATAACTAAGGCGCCCAATACAAGGCGGGCTATTTTCATAAACCAGTCTTGTTCCCACAGTGGCACTTCTATAGCTAAATCTGTTGCTTCACGTACAAACGGCACTGTTACTACTTCAAGTGCATCACCACGTTGCATATCAAAGCCCACACCGCCTTGTAGTAAGCGACGAATATTTGACAATGCTTCAACCGAGCGTGGAGCCATGGTTGTTTCGCCGTTTTCTCCCACTTTAGGAATATAGTCAACAGCAACTGATACGCTTATTCTGCGTATAACACCACTTTGCTGGCGCTTGTGCGAAATGGTTGTATCGAGTTCATAATTACGTGTAGCTTCTTTGTGGCTGCGTGTTGGAGAAGTAGCAGTGCCTGCACCACCTTGCCCCGCAACCTCAGGAATATTTGAATTTAGCGGTGGCTGATTTGTAAGCGCACCTGGAATACCAACAGCTAGGCCGCCAATGTTATTTTCTTCAAATGTGGTTTCGCTTCTAACCGCTGGTAAGTCTGGGTTATAACGCTTTTGAGTTTCCTCAATCGAGCTAAAGTCCATACTCAAATCAACTTGAGCTGTATAGTTTGCAAGCCCAACAACCGGTATTAAAATACTGTCTATTTTTTCAAGGTACTCTTGTTCGCGCTTACGCTCTAAATCGTATTCTTTGCGAGAGCGTGCTGCTAATGAGCTTTGCGAACCTGAATTTAATAATCGACCATTTTGATCGGTAACTGTAACACGTGCAGGTTCTAAGCCTTGTACTGCTGAGGCAATCATATCAACAACAGAGTCTACTTCTTCACGGTCAAGTGAGCGCCCACGTTTAAGTGTTAATACAACGGTAGCTGATGGTTTTTTCTCTCTGCGGGCAAATACGTTTTCTTTAGGAATGGCTAACAATACTTTGGCGCGAGTAATGTTGTTAAGCTCTTCAATTGTGCGTGCTAATTGCTGTTCACGACCATGTTTAAGGCGCTCACGCTCCAAGCGTTGGCTTACACCAAAGCCCATATCTTGCATAATAATGTCAGAGCCTGATGCTGGACCTTGCTCTAACCCTTCACGGGTCATTAGTAGCTTAATGTTTTTGTATTCACTTTCATCAACCGATACAACATTGCCATCGAGTTGATATTCAATTTTTTGTGCATCTAAAAAGTCTAATGTTTGAATAAGCTCTTCAGTTTGCATTTTGCCTAACGGGCGCATATCTGGCTGACGAGCCCAAATAATAATGAAAATCGCGATAGCCAAACAAATCGCTAATGCTATTACCAGTGTTACTTGGCGCAATACATCAACACCACTTAAAGCACTTAAGTAGCCTGACTTTTGTTCTTGTTGATCATCACCACCACTTTGGTCGATACCGCCGCCAGCAAGTGCTAGGTCTGTAGATTGGTTAGATTGCGCCACAATAATTCTCCACTACCTAATTAAACAGGCATGTTCATGATTTCTTTATAAGCTTCAACAAGTTTATTACGAACCTGTACTGTAGCCTCAAAAGCAACTGACGATTTTTGAGAAGCAATCATCGCCTCAGCAAGCGATACACTTCGATCACCCATTTCAACCGCTTTTACTTTTTGACCTGCATCTTGCTGTAAACCGTGCACTGTATTTAGTGCATCACTAAGCATGTCGCCAAACTGGGAAGTAGAAGTAGGCTGAACTTGAGTCGGCAATTTATTTATCTGATTATTACGGCCGGCTTCTAAAGCCATTGATTGCATTTCTTGAAATACAGCACTGTTTTGAATTTTCATAATTTATCTCTGACACGCAGTGAACTCTTACAAGTAATAAAGCACAAAACATGCCAAATAATTAATTGTTAAAATACATACAGTTAACTTTAAATTATGTGAGTCAGAGTTTTGACAACCCTAAGTTCGCAGCGCAAACTTAGGGTTTATAGGAGGTTATGCAGGAAGTGAAATACCTAAATCGCGCATTTGCGCTAGTTTATAACGTAAAGTTCGTGGGCTTATGCCCAACGTTTCGGCAACGTCTTTACGCTTACCTTGGCAACGTGCAAGGGTTTCTAAAATAATGCGATGCTCTTTGTCTTTAAGCTCATCTTTATAGCTACCGGTATCTGCCGCTAGCAAGCCCTGCTTAGGTTCAGCCTCAACAGATGCTTTTTCATCGTAGTATGCCGAGCTTAGCGTGCTTTTATCAACGCCTTTATTTACGTGAGCTAATTCTGTTGGCGATACTGTTTGCGCCGGTGCCAATGAAGGCTCCATAACAAAGTTATTAGGCGCTAAGTTTTCAATATAAATAGCATGCTCGTTTATTGTATCGCCACTTCGCAGTATAAGCGCACGCTGTATAACGTTATCAAGCTCGCGCACATTTCCAGGCCACGCGTGGGCCAGTAACTTTTGCTCGGCAGCTTTATCTAAATACGCCATGGGCTCTTTACTTTTACTGATATGGCGCTCAATTAAATGCTTAGCCAATACAATAATATCGCCAGGGCGTTGGCACAATGGTCGCCACATTAGTGGAAAAACATTAAGCCTGTAATATAGATCTTCTCTAAATTGGTTTTCAGACACGGCTTCTTTTAAATCACGATTACTGGTTGCCAAAATACGTACATCGAGCTGGATTGTTTTACGACCCCCTAAACGCTCTACTTCACGCTCTTGCAGTACGCGTAACAGCTTTGCTTGTAGCCCTAAGTCCATCTCTGTAATTTCATCAAGTAAAATAGTCCCGCCTTGTGCTTGCTCAAACTTACCCGGACATGCTTGAATCGCGCCTGTAAAAGCCCCTTTTTCGTAACCAAATAAAGTGGCTTCGAGCATATTTTCAGGAATAGCCGCGCAGTTAATCGCCACAAATGGCTCATTACAGCGGCTCGACTTATCATGAATATAGCGAGCAAGTACTTCCTTACCTGAACCACTTGGGCCAAGTACCATTACACTTGCATCAGAGCGTGCTACTTTACTCGCAAGCTCCAATAATTGAATACTAGTTGGGTCAGCAACAATAGGTCCGTCGGTTTCTTTTGCTTTTTCAGGCAAATAACGGCTCACCATATTTAACAGCACTTCAGGTGCAAATGGTTTAGCCATGTAGTCAATTGCACCTAGACGCATGGCTTCTACCGCATCGTCAATTGTGGCGTACGCCGTCATCATCAATACAGGTAAGTCAGGGTGGTTTAATTTAATACTGCGTAGTAAATCAAGTCCACTCATTGCGCCCATTTGCACGTCGCTTACAACAAGCGAAAATTGATCTTTTTTAAGCAGTAACATTGCTTGCTCAGCACTGTTGGCTGCAACACATTCAATACCCGACATTTCAAGGGTATCTATTAAGGCTTCACGAAGCCCTGCGTCATCTTCGACAACTAAAATAGTGTTACTCATAATGATCCCTCTAGTTTAGATGTTGCCTTAATAGGCAGTAACAAACTAAAGCAGGCACCACCCTGCGTATTATTGGTCACATCAACACGACCTTGGTGCGCACTAGCCACCGAACTCACTACAGCAAGCCCTAAACCTGTGCCCTGACTTTTTGTAGTAAAAAATGGTTCAAAAATTTTATCGCTTTGGCTTAAATCAACACCTGGGCCATTGTCGCTCACACTAATACGAACCATATCTAAATCTTTTAAATCTCTTTGTGCACTTATTTTTACTTTTGCGCCGCCGCCAATAACTTGAATACTATTGTGCACTAGATTTTGAATAGCACTGGCCAATGCCGTTTTATTACCAACTATCTGTATATCGGGTTCTGGTAAGCTTACATCCAGTTCACTTTCATTAAGTGCGACCATCGCATCAGCACCTGCTTTAACTTCTGTTAAAAGCTGCTGCATTGAAACTTGCTCAACAACTTGCTGATCGCCACTTTTAGCAAATAACAGCATGTCGTTTACTTGAGTTTCTAAATCTTTTAAACGCGACATTAACTTTGTTTGAAAGTTATCGCGAGAAGCTTCGGGTAAGCGCTTAGACCCTAAATTAGCAGCGTAAAGCATAGCGGCTGAGAGCGGTGTACGGACTTGATGCGCTAATGACGCAACCATTTTACCCAGCGCGCTTAATCGCTGCATATGTGCAACACGTTTTTGTAAGCGGCGGGTTTCGGTTAAATCCGTCATTAAAATAAGTTGCCCAGGCTCTGGTGCTAAAGCAGTAATATCAAGCTTTATTAGGCGCCCGTCTTTTAAAGACACTTCGTGACCATCATCTTGATGTGGCCTAAAAGAGCGCTGAATAACATTAAACCAGCGTTCGCCTTCAAGTGGCTCGCCAAGCATATCAATCGCTATTTGATTCGCTTTTGCAATCAACCCTTTGCCATCAAGTACAACCACGCCTGCTGGCATTGTATCAACCAAATGCGAAAGCCAACTTGCTTGCTTGCGCAGATCGCTTAATTCACCAATGTACTCCTCTTGAAGTAAACATGGGTTATACTGATTTGCAGAAAAAAACTGTGGTTTTAGCACGCTAGCAAGGGCCATAATCAAATCTCGAATTGATGTAGATATATGTCTAAATGCACGATTTATACCAAAATTTATTTGCATACTTATCATTAAGTTACATCAACAATTTGAGCGACATAAAAATGACGCACGCAAAAAGGAATAATAATGAGTGAGCAAATAAAGTGCCGTTGCCCGTGGCTCGACACCACTAAACCCGACTACGTTATTTACCATGATGAAGAATGGGGCGTCCCCCTTTATGATGATACAAAGCTGTTTGAATTTATCACACTTGAATCCGCGCAAGCCGGCTTAAGCTGGTACACAATTTTAAAAAAGCGCAGCGGTTATAAAAAAGCATTTGCTAATTTTGATGTAAAAAAAGTATCACAATTCACACAAGATGACGTTGAGAGACTAATGCTTGATGAGGGTATTGTGCGCAATCGCTTAAAAATTTCGGCAACTGTTAACAACGCAAAGCGCTTTATAGAAATACAAAATGAATTTGGAGGTTTTAGTAACTACCAATGGCAGTTTGTGGGTAATAAGCCGATTATAAGTAATTTAAATAACATTGAAGACTACCCAGCAATTACAGAGGCATCAACCGCATTTGCGAAAGATTTAAAAAAACGGGGTTTTAAGTTTTTAGGTCCTACAACGGTTTACGCTCATATGCAGGCCTGCGGTATGGTTAACGATCACAGTAATGATTGTTTTAGAAAAGAAGAAATTATTAAGACTTTTAGTGAGTAAGAGATTTATAACCATAAAAGTGATTTGTTCACAAAGAGGTTAAGAGACGCTGCGCTTTAGAGAAGTAACGCGTAAGTTGACCATGGCTTCTCATTTATCCTCGTTTTTCACGCGAGCAAGTCTAGCGTCTACAACAAAAGTAAAAACCGTGTAGGTGCGAATTTACTTCGCGCTCTTGCTAATATTTTTTAAGTAAAGTGCGGTATAAAACCGCACCTACAAAACGAGGGGTTATTTATCTACTGTGTTTGGCCAATTTATAACTAAACACTGACAGCTGCTTTTAAACCTTAATCCCGTGAAAGATTATACTTTTTCATTTTCTCAACGAGTGTGGTTCTGCGTACACCTAATATTTCTGCAGCGCGAGCTACAACGTAATCATAGCGCTCTAGAGCTTGGGTTATTAAGCTAATTTCAAGCTCTGCTAAATAATCTTTAAGTTCAATACCATCATCAGGCAATAGCCCACTACCCGTTTGGCTAAACTCAGCGTCTGGCTCAGTTTCGTAATCACTAAAGCCTGTACTAAATATGTCGTTAAAGGCATCTTTTTCCATTAACTCTTCGGGGTATTCTGGCTCGTAGGCTTCAACTTCAATGTAACGATATTTATTAGGTAAATCGGGAATATCGACCACTTTTTCAGGAAACATAATAACCATACGCTCCACTAAGTTAGCAAGCTCACGAATATTACCAGGCCAAGCATGTTCTTTTAAACTCTCAACTGCGCGTTCTGTAAACTTAGCAGTAGAACCTGTTTGGTCGTTAACACGGCGCATTAGCTCTTTTAAAAGCAGCGGAATATCATCAGCTCGCTCACTTAGCGATGGGTTTTCGATAGGAAATACATTTAAGCGGTAATATAAATCTTCCCTAAAACTGCCCTCTTCAATCATTGTTTCTAGGTTACGATGCGTGGCCGCAATAACGCGTACATCAGCCTGAATAGCCTTTGTACCACCAACACGCTCGTAGCTGCGTTCTTGCAATACTCGCAGCAACTTAACTTGCATTTGCAGTGGCATATCGCCTATTTCATCTAAAAATAGTGTCCCGCCTTGAGCTAGTTCAAAGCGCCCTTTACGAGCCGATATAGCACCAGTAAACGCGCCTTTTTCGTGGCCAAATAGTTCACTTTCGAGCAGCTCTGCCGGAATAGCACCACAGTTAACAGGTACAAACGGTCCATTAATACGCTTTGAAAGCAAGTGTACATTACGGGCAACCACTTCTTTACCTGTGCCTGATTCGCCTAAAATTAAAACATTAGCGTCGGTTTTTGCCACTTGTTCAATTAAAAAGCGAACATCTTTTACGGCCTCTGTTTCACCAACTAGCCCGTCAAAGGTTTTATGCGGTTTAGTATGCTTATGCTCATTAGGCAGCATACGCTGATACTGCTGGCAATCGTGAAGTAACTGAGTGGTTACTTCGTGATTAAACGGCTCGCAAATAAGCCCCACTACATTAGCTATACTTAATAGTGGTTTTAGCGTTTCGCCAATTAATAAAAACGGTAGGGTTGGATAGCGTTTAATTAAGCTTTCGTGGTCAAGTGATTGCAACGCGCCTAAAATAATCATGCATTCTTGCTGCTGATATTTTTTGCATTCTTGTTCAAAGCAGTCTTCGCTTAATAGTTGGACAGCTTCACCAATAAAGCCAAGTGAAGCATTTAATCCTATTGCGCGGTTGTTATTATTATCTAAAATCAAGATCATATTTAGCGAGCCGTACTTTCACTAATTTGTATAATTAGTTAAATTGTAAGCCAGTTCAGCATGGATGCAAGTGATAGCGGCAGTTTTTTGACATAAACGCCAAAAAACAGACGGGCTAGTTAAGTTAACCATACTTAATAGTTAATCATTAAGTATGGGTTATAGTTTTAACTTATTTATTACCTAGCTATAACTTAGCTCTAAAAATTAATTTACTCGGCTATAAAAATGCTATTGTTAGTAAATAAACTCAATTATAAATTTAAGTTGAAGTTACAAATGCCGATACATAAATAAGTGAAAATGCTTGGCATTAATATTGCTTTGTTCTTATAAAAGTATAAAAGCTTTATTGATTTTTTATATTAGCTTTCACATAATTTTATCGTTTTAAATTTTAGGATTTTCCCATGGCTCATGTCTCAGTAAAAAAATACGGCCAAGTTCGTGCCAGTAGTATTGCCGAAATGGCTCCTTACGAACAAATAAACCTTATATTCAGTAATATTATCGGTCGCTTAGCAGCAACAAAAGGGTTTATTGAGCGCAAAGAAATAGCAAAAAAAGGTGAAAATATTTCAGCCTGTGTTTTATTATTTGGTGCACTGCAAGACGCACTTAATTTAGACGTAGAGCAAGACCCTAGTATTTCTAATAATTTATTGGCGCTTTACGATTACTGCCAACGCCGTTTAACGCAAGCTAACTTACACAACGATATTGAAGCAATTGTGGAAGTATCAAGTATTGTTAAAGAAATTAAAGAAGGCTGGGATAACATTCCGCTAGATCAACGCAGCCCTGCGGTTTAATTTTAAGTATGGACTCGCCAACATCTTCAGAGCAACTAACAAACTGCTCTGAGCTCATACAAACGTTGCTTAGTAAAATAGAAGTGTTAGTAAATGAAAATAACGCAGACGAAGCTCAGCCTTTTTTAGACACTTTAAATACTAATATAAAGCAATGGTGCGAAAGCAGCAAAGCTCCAAGCGCAGAGCAATTAGAATTAATTCAGCTTCGTATAAATACTATTTTAGTTAAAGCGAATAGTGCAAAAAACGAATCATCCAAAGCTATTATTAAACATAAAAAGTCTGGTAAGGCGATTAAGGCTTATAAAGCCACCTAGTAAGTAGGTTTGATTAATAACCTTTATTCTTACTAAATACATAGCTATAGCTTACTATTTGAATCAAAGAGCAGTACACAATAAAAAACCGCTAGATTTAAACTTAGCGGTTTTTTTATTGACTCGTAATACTTTTAACCCAGTTATTAATTTGATTGCCTAACTACGCCTGGCATGTTCTCTAACTGAGCTTGAACATAACTACTGGTGTTATTAAGGCTCGCGACTAGTAAATCCATCGCATTATATTGAGCATATAGTCGAGAAGATAGAGACTCCATTTTACTAGTAAGGCTCAAACGCTGATCATCTAAATCATCTAGTTGATTCGTTTTACTGTCGATTCGGTTTTGGATAATACCGTCGGAGTCTGTATAAAAGCTCATTAGCTCATCAAATGACTCTGCAAACCCACTATCATCACCCACAAAAAATTGCTGCACTAAATCTACATCTGCATCTATTTGCTCGTCCAGTGTTTCAGTATTTAACGTTAAAACACCATAGCGATCGGTTTCAACACCTAACTGCGAAAGCGATAACGAATTACCATCACCTAAGTCAACTGACTCAGTTATTTCACTACGGAGCTTTGACATAACACCACGAAGCAGCGAATCACCAGCCATGACACCTACACCATCAGTACTAGACGCACCTAAATTTTTACTAAGTTCAAGCAGATCATTGTAACTTTCAATGAAATTCTCTAGCCCAGATTTTATATTATTGTTATTTTCGGTAACCGATATATCACTAATGTCGTCGTCAACATCATGTAATTTTTTAGCTGTTATATCCACGCCATCAATTACATTACTAAATTCATTAGTATTGCTTGATACAGTTAACGTGCCATCAATCGTTATTTGTGCGTTTTGCGCAGCGTTTACTTCAGTAAGATTAGTAGTGTGATTAGCTGGGTCTGCGTCTGATACATCATAAGCTAACCGAGATAGGCCACCTGTATCAGTATTATTACCGTCATCGTCTTGTACAGTTATTGTAATTGCGTTGTCTTCGCCGGTTTCTTTACTTGTAAGCACTAAATGCTGACCGGTATCGCTGGTTATTATAGTTGCAACAACAGAATCATTGCTATCACTGCCAGTAAAAGGGCCGTTATTAATTTGGTCTCGTAAATCTTCTAACGTGTTTGTAGCCGATAAAACCGTAGAAAAACTATTTGTGCCAGAACCTATCGTAATTACGCCAGCACCAATTGCTTCGTCTGCTGCAAATGCAGGGGATGATAACTTATGAGCTTGCGCTAATGCATCCACTTTTACGTTGTAGCTACCTGGTTGAGCGTCTTGATCTGCACTAATTGATATAAAATCATCATTGCCAGATGCTGTTCGCTTTTGATAGTTATCACTATCGCCCAATGCTTCCATTGACGTTTGCACTTTTTCGAGCGCAGACTTAAGTGCGCCTACAGCTGAAATATCAGTTGTTAACTTGCCTTCTCTTGTATTTAATCGAGCTTCAGCAGGTGCTTGTTCTGCATTTACTAGTGCATCAACAATATCTGATACTGCTAATCCAGAACCTAAACCAGTAAACGAAATAGCCATACTTCACCTCTTCAATACTTAAAAATAAACCAGCTAACTTTTATAAGTTAACACTTATAGGTGCTTACTAAACTGTTTGATCAATTAAAATACCTGCAGATTCAGACAATTTAGAAACCAAACTCAAAACTTCCTCAGAAGGATATTGCTTAATAACTTCGCCACTGTTTTTATCAAGCACTTTAATGACATCGCGGCCTGAATCTTCATCAACTTTAAATTGTAAACTTCGGTTCATTTCACCCATAAAATCCTGCAATTGTTGCGCCATTTGTTCTAGTTGTTCGCGCTCTAACGGCTGAGCTTTTTCATCTTGATTGTTATTTTTGTATTGGTTTTGCTGTAATTTTTGTTGATTTTGCGCTTCCGTCTGCTTTACATCATCAATCGCTCGCTCAGTTAAAGAGTGAGCAGCTTGCCCTACTTGCTTATCATCACCAGCAACGGGGGTCGGTAATGTTGTAATTTCTGCGTTTGAAGTAATTGTATTCATAACAGATTCCTATTTTTCACTTAATTAAACCAACAATAGCTTAGTTTATATTCTTAAACCACAAAAGGAGGTAGCTAAAGCCACCTCCTTTTTTAAATACTAATACTGACTTTATGTATTAGTTAGCTAACCATTAAGCTATTACTTTTAGCTTATTAACCTAATAAGCTAAGTGCTGCCTGTGGTAACTGGTTCGCTTGCGACAAGATTGACGTACCCGCTTGTTGCAATATTTGGTTTTTCGTCATCTCTGCGGTTTCAGTTGCAAAGTCTGTATCTTGAATACGACTACGCGAAGCCGACACATTTTCTTCAATGTTTGCTAAATTACTTATGGTGTAATCAAAGCGATTCTGAAGCGCACCTAAACTAGCTCTTTGAGAGTCTATTTCAGCTAATGCACCGTCAATGATATCTAAAGCATCTTGCGCTCCAGATGTTGTTCCTAAATTAACCTCTCCAACGTTAACGCTATTAGAAACTGCGGCAGTGGTTGACTCAATAGAAGCATCGGCGCCTAAGACAGCAAATGACTCAGTTGAGTTTAATTTAATCGAACCAGATACAACACCTTCAGTTGAAGTAGCAGCTAAGGCCACACCAGCTAAAGTTTTTCCATCAGCTTCATAACCGCTAATAGCAGCTGTCATACCAGTCATAGCAGTTATTTTAATATCTTTACCGCTCTCATCAGTTAAAACTAAACCTTTAGTATCATCCACTGTAGCTGTAACACCATGTGAACCCGACTTTTCATTTACAGCTTCAGCAATTGAGCTATAGTCAGTTGTACTTGATGTGGTAGCTGATATAGTTGAACCGTTTAACGAAAATGACACTGCACCAGAGCCAATTATACCATTTATACCTGCAATTGTTCTTGCGTCAGCAACAATTCCTGTATCTGATGTTTTAGCATTAATATCATTAGCAAGCGATTCTGCAGTTTGTGCTAGCCCAGTAGCAAATGCTGTTGCTTTACCATCCTTACCTGTCAGTGTAACTGCTGGAGAAATTGCTGTAACTCCATTAGCTGTACCACTAGCATTGGCAGCTCCTAATGCAGTACCTGCAAGTATAGACTGATTAGTGCCAATGTCAGAAGCAGCTATACTACCTAAACTCATAGAGATTGTTTCGTTAGCATTAGCGCCTACTTGGAAACTTTTTGTTCCAAAACTACCGTCTAACAGATTTTGTGAACCAAAAGATGTTGTGTCTGAGATACGTGTTAATTCAGTTTGCAATGCACTAACTTCTTTTTGTAAAGCTTCTCTATCTGAGTCTGAGTTTGAACCGTTAGCTGACTGGAGTGCAAGCTCTCTCATGCGTTGCAATATATCCGTTGATGCTGACATTGCACCTTCAGCAGTCTGTGCCATTGAGATGCCATCGTTCGCATTTCGTTGTGCTACACCCAAACCATTTACTTGTGATGTTAAACGGTTTGAAATTTGAAGGCCTGCCGCATCATCTTTTGCGCTATTAATACGCATACCTGATGATAGACGTTCCATTGAAGTCGCTAAGTCTGAACCTGATTGAGAAAGGTTACGTTGAGCGTTTAATGAAGATACATTTGTGTTTACTGAAATCATAATAAAACTCCTGATTACTTTCGTAATATTGCTGTTTTGATTTAACCAAGAGCTGTCACAATTATATGTTCAAGCTCCGTACTGATTAAGTTAACGGCAGTCTGAAGAATTACTTTAATATTTTTTTTATTTTTTTATACTTCGCTCAACAATTCAAAAAGTTTTGGTAAAGTTTCAGGCTTAACATGCACATAATCGTTGTGGTACTTTAAATTACTAACACCATTGTTATTCGTAAGCTTGTATACATCTAAGAATGGAATTTCACTTTTCTTACACTGTAAATAAAGCTGATGATTAAAGTGAAAAACTAAATTTTTGAACTCCTCTGCTTGCTCTTTTGTTAGCCCTTCGACAACTAAGGGATGCGGTGAAGGCACACCATATATAATGAGTGAATATTCTCTAAGGCTTGCTGCATTATTAAGTATAGCTATATATTTTTCCAACATATCATCAATAATAGAAAGCGGGTTTTTATTATATTTAACGCTGTATTTTAAAACTCCTTCATTTATTCTGCAGTCAATCTCACCAAACCCAAGTGCTAAGGTACTTCCTTTGGGCAAATTGCTCAACAGAACATTTAGGCTAGCCTTGCATTTATGTTCATCATTTTTAGTAAAGTGGAATATTTTAGCGCCAGTAATAAAAAGAGACTTTATTTTGTGCTTTTCATTTTCGTGTTCAACTGTAATACCATTTGCTGAAAAACCATGGCTTTCAGAAATAAAATAAATAGTGGGTAATTCATTAGCCTCATAGACTTGTCGGTTTGTTTGCCTATATCGATATAAATACTTGAGTAAGTTATGAAACACTCGATGGTTTTTCAAATTTATGTTCTCTGAATTTATCCGATGGATCATTTCACTCAAAGCGAGCGCTTCTAGCCCTTCATCATCATTACCGGAAAGCCAAAATAAAATAGCTTTCCCTATCAATAGCTCACATAACTGAAAGTCATTTAACTGATGATTTATCAAGCCTAAATCGGCGAACTCCAGAGCATCTTGATAACGGTGTAAAAACATAAAGTTATTAAATATATGAAAGTATACGATTGACTGGCTTGGATCTAATTCTAAAACTTTTAATTGTACATTAAGGGCTAATTCAAATAGCCCTCGTTCGCTGAATAGCACTCCTAAATTTAAATAGTACTCTGCTTTACTTGGCTCACATAAGACTGCCTTGTTGTAATTCTTTTCCGCGCCAATATAGTCGCCTAATTTACGTTGTACGTTTGCTAGATTATTTAACGCGTCGCCATAAGCATTATTAATATTAATTGCTTTTAAATAAGTACTTTCAGCTAATTTCAATTGACCCATATCACTATAGACATTAGCTAAATTGTTAACACTTTCAACATGCTGTGGATTCTTAGTTATAACTTTATTAAATAACTCGATAGCTTCATCAAACCTTTTCATTCCATGAAGTGTAAGTGCCATTAATTGTAAAGCATCAAATAGTTTAGGATTTTTTTTTAATAATTTTTTTAAAATTTCATTCGCCGAATCAAATTTTTTTTGCTTATAAAGTACAGAAGCCTTATTTAGCTTTTCTTTAATTCCCATAACGTCTCCATATAAAAAAGAAGGCTCTATATTGGAGCCTTCTTATTACGTCAAATAATAAACTAAACTCTAACCGCCTAATAAACTAATTGCAGCTTGTGGTATTTGGTTAGCTTGAGAAAGAATTGAAGTACCGGCCTGTTGTAATATCTGATTTTTTGTCATTTGTGCTGTTTCAGTAGCAAAATCAGTATCTTGAATTCTACTACGCGACGCTGATACATTTTCTTGAATATTTGCAAGATTACTAATTGTATGGCCAAATCTGTTTTGAATTGCACCTAAGCTAGCCCGTTGAGAGTCTATTTGTGAAAGAGCTCCGTCAATAATATCCAGCGCATCTTGCGCTCCTTTTGTTGTTCCTAAATTAATAGTACCAACATCAACGCTCGCGGACACTTGTGCCCCTGTAGGCTCGATTACAACATTAGCACTAGCAACTGCAAATGATTCAGTAGAATTCAATTTAATAGAACCTGCAACTGTTGCTGAGGTTGCTGTGGCCAACACAGTGGTACTCGCTGTTTTTCCGTCGTGCTCAACGGCGCGAATAGATGCTGTAGCACCAGTTAATGCTCCAATTGTAATGTCTTTTCCACTTTCATCGGTCAATACAAGACCTAACGTTTCATCAACAGTAGCTGTAACGCCATGCGCACCTGATTTTTCATTTACAGCTTCTGCAATAGAAATATAATCAGTCTGACTAGATGTTGTTGCTGTAATTGATGATCCATTCAATGTAAACGAAGTAGCTCCAGATGCACTTAATGTATCTATTGCGACTACGGTTCTTGCATCTGCTGTTACGCCTGTATCCGTAGTCTTTGAGTTAATTAAGGTAGCGAGAGTATCTGCTCCATCGTTTGCTGTAGTGGCAAATGCTTTAGCTTGCCCGTCTTTACCTGTTATAGTTACAGCTGGGCTTAATGTAGTTACTCCATTATTACCAGTACCAGTAACAGCAGCACCTAAACCGGTCCCTGCTAGAGTTAATTGATTTGTTCCTATATCAGTGGATGCAATACTACTTAAGCTCATTGAAATAGTCTCATTTGCATTAGCACCAACTTGAAAGCTTTTAGTCCCAAACGAGCCATCTAATAGCTTTTGAGAACCAAATGATGTTGTATCTGAGATACGAGTTAACTCGGTTTGTAAAGCGCTTACCTCTTTCTGCAACGCTTCTCTATCAGAATCTGAATTAGAACCATTCGCAGACTGCAATGCCAGTTCTCGCATACGTTGTAATATATCAGTCGAAGCTTGCATTGCACCTTCAGCCGTTTGCGCCATTGAAATACCATCATTAGCATTTCTCTGAGCAACTGCTAGTCCATTTACCTGTGAGGTTAAGCGGTTTGAAATTTGTAGGCCGGCGGCATCATCTTTTGCGCTATTAATACGCATGCCCGATGATAAGCGTTCCATTGAAGTAGCTAAGCCTTCGCCAGATTTAGTTAAGTTACGTTGTGCGTTTAGTGACGACACATTAGTATTTACTGTTAATGCCATTTTACCATCTCCTAGGTTTAAACAGAGTGTGGTTCAACACGATTTAACAGGAACCACTGTTCGATAATTTCTTACAATAAGAAAAGCATTTACTGTGCCAACTTTAATTTATTTTTAAGTTGTTGTTTTTAATTGGAAATATATAATTTATTGAATTGTAAATAAATAGTGAAGTTATTTTAGAAGGGAGTGACATTTTTTTGCCGCGGTTTTGTAGCCGATTTTTGCCGCAAAGTATTGCCGCTTTAAAGTGGGTAAAGCGGCAAGGTATTTCTGCTTATAAGTAATCAAATAACGAGAGGTTAGTTAAACGGCCAAAAGTGGCTTGCGATGCTTGCAGTGCCGTTTCTTGTTTGGTTAGTTCGCTAATAGCTTCTGCCATATCAACTTCAACTAAGTTAGAGCGATTACTTTTATTTTGAATATCGAGTGCTAAGTTTGAATCGCTTACTCTTTCAAGTGCGTTCATACGTCCACCTAAACTTGCTTGGGTAAACACAACTTGCTCGCTGGCGTTTTGTAATTGCACTAAGCCATCAGCAAGTACTTGCTGAAAGTCATCACCCTCAAGTGTGCCGTCATTTAAACCTGTAATAAGCGATTGCAACGTATTAAGTACGTTTTCTTTGCCTGGTTTTTCAAGTCTAAAATCGAGTTGGCCTGGTGCTGTGCCTTCAAATTCAATTTTCATACCTGCAAAATCGATAGGCTCATCAGTAACTTCACCTGTTACTGCGGGGGTTAGTGCTGCGCCGTCTCGGTATATTTCGTATGTTTGTGGATCCGTTGCTGTAGCACCTGCGCTTACTAATACACTATATGTATTTGCAGTTGCTAGAGCTGTTGGGTCTGCGTTGTAATTTGCTTGATGAAACTTGTCAAACTCAGCTTGGCCGTCAACATATACACTTGCCGCTGTAATAGAGCCTGAAACACTTGCCGTGTTAGATTCTACATTTAATCGCGCGTTAGTTTTTTCAAACGTATCAAAGCCGTTATCACTTGCCTTAATTGATACACCTTCAGCTATAGTTATTTGGTGCTGGCCCTGGTCGCCATTATAGGTGTACTCACCCGCTGCAGAATCAAACTGATACGGCTGCGTGCTGTCTTGGTATCCTGAAAATATGAACTTCCCGTCTTCTGATCGGGTGTTCATTAAGTTAGCTAGCGTTTGTTGAATGCCACTAAGTTCTGATGCAATCGATTTTAAATCGTCTTTAGTGTACGCACCATTACCAGCTTGAATAGTGAGTTCTTGCGCTTGTTGAATATTACTATTTATACTTTGTAATACGCTTTCTTCAGTTTCTAGCCTGCCGGTAAGCTGATCGATATTTTTAGTGTATTGCTCATTAGTTTGTATTTTATTTGAATACAGCATAGCTTGCGAAATAGCAGCTGGCGCTTCTGAGGTGGTTAAATACTTTTCACCTGTCGTTACTCGCTCTTGAGCATTTGCAACACCTTGTTGGTTGTCGAGTATTTTATTTATGTTGTTTTGGTACATTAAATTATTTGATAAACGCATAATTACCTCGCCGCATTTAATAAGGTGTCAAAAATTTCTTGAGCTGCTGCTAAAACTTGTGCTGATGCTGAATATGATTGTTGAAAACGCAGTAAATTCGCGGCCTCTTCATCAAGGTTTACACCCGATAGTGATTCATACCATGCCTCAGATTGCTGTGCTAGTGCGTCAAATGCAGCCCCACTTGTGATTGCTTGGCCAGTTATAACACCTATATCACTCACTAATCCTGAATAAGCTTGGTTGAACGTTTTATGGTTATCGGCCGTTGCTGTTGTTTCTACGTTTAAGCGTACTAACTCGCCATTTTGTAAATCAGCTAATTTTAAACCATTACGGTTATCGTCAAAGCCGCCTTCATTAAACTCAAGTGTAAAGGTGTCGCCTGTTGCTGGTGTACCTTCTATATCAAAATCGAATCCGTAGGTATCAAATGGAGCACCCGCTTGCGATAACATTCCTTTTGCAGGAGGCGTAATAGTAAAAGTACTCGTTCCGCTATTATCAGTAATTTGATACTCGTTAGCATTACCTGTTTTAACAAGTGTTATTTCACCGTTTGTTAAGCTTGGTGTTGAAGTAAATCCACCGGAGGTAACACTTGTTACTTCTCCCGCTGAAATAGTAGCGGTACCTATATTATTTAAATCGTTAGCAGTACGAATTGGCGATGCTAGTGCTAAATCTTCTGCGCGTCCTGTTGCAAGTGTAATACTTGAAGCGGCATCTGAATTAAGCTTTATTTGAAACTGATCGCCTTCAACACCAGCCCCAGATACATTCACTTGAAGGCCAAATGATTCGCCTGAGGTAATAGTCGATGAATCAATAACACCTGACGATATATCAGCAAGTGAAGGCTGCCCCAGCGGATCCCCTTTGTTATCTATAGGCTGAATACTTACTTCGTTGGCATTGCCTGTATAGGTAATAATAAAGTCACTAGCAGGAAGTTCACTGCCTTTACCTGGCTCTACCGTAGCAGTCATACCGGCAGTACCCGTGTTAGCTTGATACGCATAAGCGCCAACGGTAGGAATATTAAAAATATTACCACCTAGCTGACCTGTTGCATCCATACCCAATTTGTTTTGCTCGTTAAATGCGTCGGCTATCGCTAAGCCCATTTGACCAATTTGGTTTTGCGCAGGGACTAATATGTCATCTCTAAAAGCAAGTAAGCCGCCAATTTTGCCTTTAAGCTTGCTTACATCAACTTCAAGCGGCACTGCTTTGCCACCATTAACGTCAAGCGTGAATTCTTTAAAGTTAGGATCGGGGTCGCCCGTCATCGAAAATAAGTTAAATGCGCCATTTTGCATAACAACCGCTTCGCCTGTGCCCATAAAAACGAGTTTTTCGCCATTTGGACCATCAAGCGTTTCTATGTCTATTAGCTCTGATAAGTCGCGTATTGCTTTATCGCGTTCGTTATAGGTAGAGCTCGCATCTGCGGCATTATTAGTGCCATTAACGGCTGCAATATTTTGATTTAGCGTACTAATACTTTGAATGAGTGAGTTTGCTTCATCTGAAAATATTTCGAGCTGCTCGTTCACTATACTTTTTTGATCAAGCACGATGCCCGAAAGCCTATCCATTTGATCAATTAAGCTTTGCGCATCTGTCATTACTAATGAGCGAGCAACAGTAGACGAAGGCTGATTTAGCGCCTCTTGCACGTTATTAAATAAAGAGTTAATACCAGTCGAAAGGTTATTCGACTCTTCAGAAAAAATAGTATCAACTCGATTAGCCTCAGTAATAAACTGATCGAAAAACGATTTATTAGAGGTATCACGATTTAGCTGTGACTGAGCAAACTCGTTTAATAATCGGTATGTTTCGCCTCGCCCTACTTGGTTATCAACCATAGTAGTAAACTCTGTACGCTCGCGCACATAGCCTTCGGTATTGACATTGGCGATATTTTTACTTGTCGTTTGCAGTAGCTCCGAGCTTGCTCTAACCCCAGAACTGGCAATGTTTAATAAATTAAACGACATGTTACTCTACTCCTTGGCGGATCACGTTTGCCGCAATGTCTTTTAGCTGACTGCTATTGAGTACTTTTTTTATTTTGCTGGCATAATTTGGATCGGTTGCATAACCTGCTTTTTGTAATGAATCTAAAAAGTCGTTTGGTTTTGCTGTATTTTGTAATGCTTCTTGGTAGCGTGGGTTTTGCGTTAAAAAATCAACGAAGTCGTTCACGCTATCTTTAATTGAATCGTAGGCTCTAAAGCTGGCTTGTTTTTTAACGGGTGTACCTTGCTCAAACTCAAGCGTTACTTTGCTTGCTTTATCGCCTTCCCAGCTTTTATCTGACTTAATATTAAATAAGTTA
Organism: Pseudoalteromonas sp. NSLLW218; assembly: GCF_015864775.1. Taxonomy (NCBI): domain Bacteria; kingdom Pseudomonadati; phylum Pseudomonadota; class Gammaproteobacteria; order Alteromonadales; family Pseudoalteromonadaceae; genus Pseudoalteromonas; species Pseudoalteromonas sp. NSLLW218. Next base: position 305,643 of record NZ_JADYWO010000007.1, read on the forward strand.
TTTGAGCTGCCACCGTCACTTTTATTAATAATGTGTTTACCCCAACCGGTTTCAAGTGCCGCTTGTGCAACCATTACCGCAGGATTTAAACCAATTTTTTGCGCTGCAGTTTTAGCGTGTTCCCATACTGAACTTACAAACTCTTCTGCATTTTTAAATGTTGGGCTATCGGTTTTAGACCCTGCAGTATCGACTTTAGGCTCAGCAATATCGGCTTTAGTGTTATTAACGATAAGATCGGATTGCTTATTTTTTTGCTCATAAGGAAGAGCAGATCCCACTTGTGTATCGCTAAAGATATCGTTGGTTGTTCTAAGCACCGAGCCTGGCATAAAGTTTTTAGACTCAGGCGATAACTGCTGAACAATTAAATCGGCAAGGCCTAACGAGCCATTTGAAGAAAGCTCTGTTGAAAGTTGCTGGTCGTGCATTTCTTCAAAAAACTTTACGCCACTTGAATTAAATGGGCTGTCTTTGTCTTCAAATGCTTCGTTAGCTTTGCGCATTCCTTTGAGCAACATTTGCGTAAAAATAGCTTCAAATTGTGCGGCCGCTTTTTTGAGCGCAGCTTTAGAGGCATCAGTTGATGCATCGCCACTGGTTAAGGCTTCTTTACGAAGTGAATCTAAGTTGCCTAAATCAAAAAAGTTTTGTTTATCGAGGTGATTAGTTTCCATCGGCTTTTTGACACAAAATGAATAATGCAGTTAAAAATGCAAAAATTGAGCCACTACCGATAAAACGAGGGAGATAAAAATAATAAACTTAGGTTGCTGTAAATAAAAAGCCCTAATTTCAAAAATATAGGGCTCAAGTAGTATGTTATTTATTGGCTTGGGTTATTTATATAACAACCAACTGTCCGTTAATTGCGCCAGCTTCTTTTAGTGCTTCTAAAATAGCCATTAAGTCGCCAGGCGCTGCGCCTACTTCGTTAATTGCGCGAACTAAATCGTCAAGGCTTACACCTGGATTAAATACAAAGGCGCGCGAGTCATCTTGATTTACATCAATAATGCTCTGCTGCGTGACAACAGTATCACCGTTTGCTAGCGGGTTTGGTTGTGACACGTTTTGTTGTTCTGCAATTGTTACTGTTAAGCCACCGTGAGTTATAGCGGCAGGCTGAAGCTTAACGTTTTTACCAATGACAATTGTACCAGTGCGCGAGTTAACTATAATTTTAGCGGCCATATCAGCTGGCTTAAATTCTAAGTTTTCGAGTGTCGATAAGTACGATACACGTTGGGATGCATCGCGTGGAGCTATAACACGAATAGAAACAGAATCAATTGCCTGTGCGCTATTTGGGCCAACTAAGTCATTAATTGTTTTTTCTAGGCGTTTTGCCGTTGTAAAGTCTGGGCGGTTTAAATTAAAAGTAATGTAATCGCCTTGCATAAATGGGCTTTCCACGGCGCGCTCAACTGTAGCGCCATTTGGTATACGACCAACTGTAGGGGTGTTAATTACAACTCTACTACCATCAAGGCCTTGTGCGCCTAAGCCACCGACAATTAAACTACCTTGTGCAATTGCGTACACGTTACCGTCTACACCTTTTAAAAAAGTTTGTAGTAAAGTACCGCCACGTAAGCTGCCTGCACTACCAATAGAAGAAACCGTAATATCGATTGCTTGCCCAGGCTTTCTAAATGCAGGTAGTTCTGCATGCACCGCCACAGCGGCAACATTTTTAATTTTAGGACTTTGAGTTGAAGGTAGCGTAATACCAAAGCTGTTCAACATGCCTCTAAAACTTTGTTGTGTATATGAGTTTTGCTCGCCAGTGCCCGGTAAACCAACCACTAAGCCATAACCAACTAGCTGGTTAGAGCGTACGCCTTCAACCATAGACACATCTTTTATGCGCTCAGCACTGGCAGTAAAATGCCAACCTAATAACACAACTAAACATAAAGCTTTAAGGCTATTCATGTTGTTACCCTCTAAAATGGAAACAGCGAACTGCTAAAGAAACGTGTAAGCCAACCAGGACTTTGCGCTTCTTGCGTTTGCCCTTTACCTGAGTATTGAATACGTGCATTAGCAATACGGTTTGATTCAACCGTATTATCGGCGCTTACGTCTTGAGGGCGTACTAGCCCTTCTAAACGGATAAACTCCTCGCCGGTATTAAGCGTTAGCCATTTTTCGCCGCGTATAACTAAATTACCGTTAGGCAAAACGCGCATTACATTAACCGAAATATCGCCCACTAAGCTGTTTGACTGGTTCGACTTTGAATCGCCTGTAAACGACGAATCACTGCCAATACCAAACTGAATGCTGTCACCACCTATATTGACAGGTAGGCCACCTAATCCAATAACGGGGTCTAAGCTTGCCTCGGTTTCTTTGTCTGTTTCTGTTTTGGCGGCTTTTGTTGCTTGAGTAGACTCTTGCAACTTAACCGTGATTATATCGCCAGTACGTAGCGCTTTTTTATCGGAATATAAGTCGTTTGATGTATGAGTATTAAACAATGAACCTGTGGCTACCAGCGGCTCTAAAATAGGCTCGGGGTACATAGGAGCGTAGTAAGGGTCGTCCTGCACTACTTCACTATTTTGCGTAGACATACAGCCACTTAAAAATAATGTGCCCGCTGCAAATAAAATAATATTACGCATAATTCCCCCTACTCTATTAAAGCTGTTGATTGATGTAACTCATCATTTCGTCAACGGCCGAAATTACTTTTGAGTTCATTTCGTAAATACGCTGAGTTTCGATTAGATTTACTAGCTCTTCAGTTACATTTACGTTTGAAGTTTCAAGAGAGCCTTGAATAATGCTACCTAACCCTTCAACACCCGGGTTACCTTGTACCGGTGCACCACTTACAGCGGTTTCGGTATAAAGGTTTTGACCAATTGGCTCAAGGCCTGATGGATTAATAAAGTCACTAATTGTTAGCTGACCAATTACAACGTTATCGGCTTGCCCTGCAACACGTACAGATACTTCGCCGTCTTGCGAAACCGTAATTGATTGCGCGTCATCAGGTACATTCATTTCTGGCTGAATAACGTAACCAGCGCCCGATGTTACAATGCGTCCATCGCCATCAGTAGTAAACTGACCATTGCGCGAGTAAGCAATATTGCCATCTGGTTGCAGTACTTCAAAAAAGCCTTCACCAGAAATCATCCAATCTAGTGAGTTTTCGGTGGTCAACATGTTGCCTTGCGTAAACTCTTTTTGGTTAGCTACAACTTTAGCACCCGCACCTAACATTAAACCCGACGGCATTTCGGTATCTTGCGATGAACGACCACCTGGTTGATTAATATTTTGATAAAGTAAATCTTCAAATATAGCGCGGCTTTTTTTGTAACCTACGGTACTCGCATTCGCTAAGTTATTTGAAATAACCGATATATCGGTTTGTTGAGCGTCTAGCCCAGTTTTACTGATCCACAATGCTGGATTCATAATCGTGTCCTCACTTTAAAGTTAAACTATGCGTAATAACTGATCTTGACGCTCGTCAATTTCTTCAGCTGTTTTCATTAATTTCACTTGTAATTCAAATTGGCGCTGGTGGCTTATCATGTCGACCATTTCGTGAACAGGATTCACATTCGACATTTCAAGCGAACCACTTAAAACTTTTACATTGGCAGAGGTATCTACTGTTACATTTGCTTTTGGTCTAAATAAACCATCGTTACCTTTTTCGAGCTGTGAGCTATTTGCTTCTACCACTCTAAGCGTATCTATTTCTTCTAAAAAGTTAGCGGGAGCGCCTTGTGGTCGTACTTGAATAGCGCCATCTTGACTAAACCCTATTTTTTCGACTGGGACGGGTAAAATAACAGGTCCCCCTTCGCCAATAACTTGACGACCGTGGCTGGTTACGAGCATGCCTTGAGCAGTAACGTTTAACGTACCCACTTTTGTGTAAGCTTCATTACCGGAGGCATCTTGCACAGCAAGCCATGCGTTATCGCTCATCGCGATATCTAAGTCGCGCCCGGTTTGAACAATGCCACCCGATACCATGTTAGAACCCGGACGCTCTTGCATTGAAAATACACGGGTAGGCAAACCTTCGCCAAACGCTTGCATAGAACGCGCCTGCGCAAAGTCGGCTTTAAATCCTGTTGTATTTGCATTCGCCAAATTATTGGCTTTAAGCGCAAGCCCTTGTAGGCTTTGCTTAGCGCCAGAGGCCGCAATGTAGACCATTTTGTCCATAGTATCGACTCACATAAAAAATCTCTGAACTTATAAATGCAAAATAGGTGCCAGATTAAATTTGACACAACATTGAGAGGTATTTAGAAGGGCTTACAAAGAGGACTTATAAAAAAGGCTGCAAAAATGCAGCCTAATATATTCAATGGGGTTTAACTTATCGAATCTGCAAAATACTTTGCTGAATAGTTGAGTTAACTTCAAGCGCACGTGAGTTTGCTTGGTAATTACGCTGTGCAGTAATTAAGTCTACAAGCTCATTAGTAAGGTTAGTATTTGATTGCTCAAGTGCTGATGAGTTAATTCCACCAAACGTACCCGAACCAGCTTCACCCGCTACAGGTTCACCTGAATCAATACTTTGCTTCCAACTTGTATCACCCACTTGTGATAACCCTTGTGAGTTTGGAAAACGTACCATAGCCACTTGGCCTAAAAATGTTGAGTCGCCATTACTGTAAGAAGCAACAATTTTACCGTCTGTGCCAATATCAATTCCGGCTAAACGACCAACTGTTGAGCCATCTTGATCGAGTGCTTTTACTTCAAAACCGCTTGAATACTGAGTTGGGATACGTCCTGCCGTGTTATTTTCATCGCGCCAGTTAAGCTCAATACCAGTACCTGGGAAAGTTGCACCATTGTCTAGTAATGTTGATAAACCAGCACCAGAACCCGCTGGCAGTAGTATTTCATCAAAAGTAGTTGTATTTGTATTTGCCACACCACCTGTTGTTGATGGCAAACCACTTGAGTTAAAACCTAGGGTAGTCAGTGGTGTATAAGGTGTCGTTGTTTGTTCTCCACCAGTTGTGCCATCAACTACTTTGCCATCGAGTGTTGCGTATACTTCCCAACTGTTATCTGTACCACCTGCTGCGGCATCATCTTCTTTAGCAAAAAAGTATTGTAAAATATGAGGTTCACCTAGTGAATCATATACTGTTGTTGACGTAGATGAGTTATAAGTACCACTAGACGTAGGGTCAAAATCTAGACCTGATGGATCCGCCGTTGCATCTAAATTAAACGACAAAAATACATTTTCGGTTGCGCGAGGAGAACCAGACGAATCAGGGATTTGAATTGGATCAGTTGTGCTCAAACTTACCGACGTTGTATCACCTGTAGATGAATCAACTGGGAATGCTTGTAAAAAGTTACCTTTTGCGTCAACCATAAAGTTATCTTGGTTAAGCTTAAATGCACCCGCACGTGTATATGTTAAATCTTGCGAAGATAAATCGTCGGTCATCGCAAAATAACCTTCACCAGTGATTGCTAAATCAAGTGAGTTATTTGTAAATTGCAGTGAGCCTTGGTGAAACTGCTGCGCAACCATGGTTGTTTGCACACCGTCACCATTTTTAGTCTTACCAGAGCTAAATACTGATGAAGCGTAAACATCGGCAAACTCAGCGCGTGACTCTTTAAAACCTGTGGTATTAACGTTTGCAATATTATTTGCCGTTACGTCTAAATCTTTTTGCGCGGCAGCAAGGCCGGTTAATGCAATATTGAAGCTCATAATTCACCTCTAACCTGTTAGTCTGTGGCCTGCTAGCAGGCGAAAAATACTAAAATTTATTACGCGATTTCTGCTACATCTGTCAGCCTAACCGCACCTTCTTTAGTGTTAATAATTATGCCACTTGAGCCATTAATATTAACGCTTTCAATGTTTTTAAATGTAGCAATGGGCAAGCTTGAAAATTCACCGTCAGTGCTTCCTTCAGCGGTTACTGAATATTCACCTTCAGGTAAGCGCTCACCGGCTTCATTTTTGCCATCCCACGCAAAGCGAACTGCACCTGCTGATTGAGAACCCATATCAATAGTTCTTACTAGCTGACCTGATGCATCTGTCACTTTAATTTTTAAGTTATCAACGGCTTCTTCTGCCACTGCGGAGCCTCTGGCATCACCCGTTTCATTTAAATCTAAGGTGTTTGACTCAAGTAAAGCTTGCTTGCCAACAAGTGTTGATGCTTGCAATGCTGAATTTGATGTCATAGATGACGCTAAGCTATCAAAATTTGAATTTAAATCGCTGATCCCTTGCGCCATTGTAAAGCTCGTCATTTGAGCAATCATTTGATCGTTATCCGCAGGGTTACTGGGATCTTGAAACGATAATTGCTGAGTTAACAAAGAGAAAAAGTCTTCTTGTGTTAACGCATCACTCTCAGTATCACTGGTAGCAACTTGTTGCTCTTGCCAGCGTATAGAGTCTAAATAGGATGAAGATGTACTAATATCGTTACTCATAACCTACCCTCGGTTACCGCTGCCCTAGCAACAGTGTTTTACTTAGCATTTGCTTTGCTGCATCAGCAACTTGCACGTTTGTTTGGTAAGAACGAGAGGCAGAAATCATATTTGCCATCTCCTCTACAACATTAACGTTGGGTTTATAGATATAGCCATTTTCATCCGCACTTGGATGATTTGGGTTATATTCAATTTGTAATGGAGCATCGCTTTCAACAATGCCCAAAACTTTAACACCAACTGCGGAGCCCTGCTGGTTACTTGCTGATGCTGAAGCTTTTGTTAGCTCAGCCGCAAATACAGGTTGGCGCGCTCGGTACGTTTTGTCTTGAGATGAACTAATGGTATTAGCATTAGAAATATTACTAGCTGTGGTATTTAAGCGAACATTTTGTGCGCTCATACCCGAACCTGCAATATCGAAAACATTATATAAACTCATAATTTTTATCCTTGACTACCGAGAGCTTTATTCAGACCTTTGAATCTGCCGCTTAAAAATTGCAAGCTGGCCTGATACTCCATAGCATTCTGTGTATACAAGTTTCGTTCCACTTGTATATCAACCGAGTTACCATCGCCTGTATCTGATTGATTTGGCAAACGAAATGATTCAGAGCTGCCCATACTATGAGTACCTCCACCAATGTGTTTATCATTAGTTCTTACCATAGTATTGCCGCTTTGCTGAGTTGACCTTGCCGCTTTTAAAGCTGAGGCAAAGTCTATATCTTTTGCTTTATAGCCAGGCGTATCAGCGTTAGCTATATTAGTTGCAATTAATTCTGCTCGCTGTGAACGTATCAACATGGCTTGCGGATGCACACCTAATGCTTTATCAAAACTGATAGCCATAACCTTCTCCAAAAAATTGACTTACCCATGAATAAAGCAAAAAATAAGCCATTAATATTAGGAAGTATTATATTTTTATAAGGTTATGTATCTAAATAGAAAAACGACGCTGAGGGCGTCGTTTTAGGGAAATGGATTAACTTAGTTATTTCTTTTGGTAAATGATACCGGGGTTGCATCTAACCATATCATATTCAGTACTTAGGCCTGTTAGGGACTCTGACGCGCCTAAAAACAAATACCCTTTTGGGTTTAATGCTTGTGCAAACTGATTAATAATTTTAGCTTTTATTTCAGGCGCAAAGTAAATAAGTACATTACGGCAAAAAATAATATCAAACTTGCCCATTAACGCGTAAGAATCAAGCAGGTTTAGGTGCCTAAAACTAACTTGTTTTTTTATTGTATCGTTTACTTGTGCCATACCATTGCCGCTGTCTTTAAAAAACTTTTTACGACGCTCTGCAGATAACCCTCTGGCAAGTGCAAGCGCGTCATATTCTGCATTTTTACACATATCAAGCATGGTATTAGATATATCGGTACCAATAATTTGTGCCCCCATACGAAGCACACCTGGTTGCTTGGCGTTAAATTCAGCTACTGACATAGCTATTGAATAGGGTTCTTGTCCTGACGAGCTGGCAGCAGACCAAATTTTTAAAGGCCTCCTTAAGTCTTTAAACTCAGGAAAAAGCTTATTTTGGAGCAACTCAAATGGGTATTGATCTCTAAACCACAAAGTTTCGTTTGTGGTCATTGCATCAACTACAGCGGCTCTTAATTGCCGCTCGTGAGGCCCAAGTGTTTTACTAACCAACTCCGATAAAGATCCCACATTAAATCGAGTCATTAACGGAGCAAGTCGGCTTTTAACTAAATACTGTTTATTTTCACCTAAAACAATGCCGCATTGCTGCTCTAAAAACGAACGAAACTGGTCGTATTCACTTTGCTGCAAATCTTTATTATTCAAGTTAGTAGCACCTATTTTTGTTAATCACAATGAACCCACTTTTTAACCGCTGTTGCTAATTCGTCTGGGTTAAATTTAGCAATAAAGTCATCAGCCCCTACTTTTTCAATCATCGCTTGGTTAAAAACACCACTCAGAGAGGTATGCAAAATAACATGCAAAGGTGCAAGTTTGGGATCTGCTTTTATTTCAGCTGTTAAGGTATAGCCGTCCATTTCTGGCATTTCAACGTCTGAGATGAGTAATGCTACCCGCTCAGTAATATCGTTTTTACAATCAAGCTCTGCTATTTCTTTTAATCTTATAAGTGCTTCTTTACCATTTTTGGCAAGCTCTGTTTGCACGCCTAAAGGCTCTAGGGCACGTTTAACTTGATTACGCGCAACAGCAGAGTCGTCTGCAATAAATACGATACGTTCGCCTAAATCTTTTTGAATATCGCCACTTTGTGCAACTTCAGCACTTACTTCTGTGTTTACTGGGCAAATTTCGTTGAGAATTTTTTCTACATCGAGAATTTCGACTAATTCATTTTCGATTTCGGTCACTGCCGTTAAATATGAATAACGTCCGGCGCCTGATGGCGGTGGCATTATTTTTTCCCAATTCATATTTACAATACGTTCAACTCCGCCCACTAAAAACCCTTGTACAGAGCGATTGTATTCAGCAATGATTATGAAGCTGTCTTTAATGTTGTCGATTGGGCGCCCACCTACAGCCATCGATAAGTCGATTACTGAAATAGTTTGACCACGAATATGTGCAACACCACGAATATACGGATTAGATTTTGGCATGCTTGTTAGTGGAGGGCATTGCAGCACTTCTCTCACTTTAAATACATTAATACCAAAACGCTGACGCCCTCTGAGCTTAAATAAAAGTAATTCTAGGCGGTTCTGCCCAACCAACTGTGTGCGTTGGTTTACTGAGTCTAAAATGCCTGCCATTCAAATCTCCTAAAGAAAACAAATAATACGGAACGATAATTGCTTTCTATTTATAAAGCTACATAACATCGCGGGTGCGTCTACTTTTTGACGCAAAATATTTATACCCTGTTTGAAACCATAAGCATAGTCGAAACATTATGAGTTTGTTAAAAAAAATCAGAAGATACAGTGTTTTTTATTTTGTTACTAGCTTGTGCTTTGCATTCCCTTTGCACGCTAAAGTGTTTAGTAAAGATTTATTACAAGACATGGCCGTCACTTACATAGGTAAGCAGATTGGTACATTACAAAATACTAATATTCAATTAAGTGCACTGCCTTTAGATAGTCGCATCCCTGATCGTGTCTGTAATACTGAGCTTGAATTATCAACATCCGATGAGCCACCATTTAACCGCCAAGTAACCTTACAAGCCAAGTGCAATGATGCGCTAACGTGGACTCAATACGTTCATGTAAGAGTTGTTGAAATGGCTCCAGTTGTTGTTGCCACTGCTAATTTAACTCGTGGTGAAGTAATAACTAAATCGCATTTAAGTATTGAAATGAAACCAACTCACTTTGTACGAATTCAGTACTTAGATGACCCTACAATGCTAATAGGCAGCAGAAGTAAACGAAATATTAGAAGTGGTATGCCAGTATTACTAAACCAAATTTGTATGGTGTGTAAAGGTGACTCTGTTAATATTTACGCTAATCTCAGAGGCCTTAGAATTAAAACCACAGGTATTGCTTTAGAAGACGGTACTTTGGGCGAACAGATACAAATAAAAAACAAAAAATCAGGTAAAGTTTTAAATGCGCGAGTAGATGGTGTAGAGTCTGTTCAAGTGAATATTTAATTTAGATTTATACTAAAGTATCCCACGTATATGCCGATAACATGGCATAAGTTGGGTAATATACGGGTTTATTATTATGGTTAATCAAGTTAATGGCAGTAATCAACAAGCTAATGCGCTTACAAATGCAAAGCAGCAACAAGTTGATTTAAAAAAAGATAATGCTAATACACAAGCTGCTCAGGCTCCTTCGCCTAAAGCTGCTAGTGATTCTGTAAGTTTAACGCCGCAGGCACAGCAATTAAAAACGCTTCAAGATAAAGCGCAGCAATCGCCTGGCTTTGACAGCGATAAAGTTGCTGAGCTAAAAAAAGCAATAACTGAAGGTAAATACCAAGTGGATAGTGAAAAGCTTGCTAAAAACTTAGCTGATTTTGAGTTTAACGTGTATGGCTGATCATAATAGTTTAATTAGCGTAAAACTAAACCAACAAGTAAGTTGTTTAGATTCTTTGCATACGCTATTAAACGACGAGCTTACTGCTATTGCCTCACGACGTGGTGCTGGTTTAAAAGAAATTGCCCAACAAAAAATGTCTTTTTTAACTAAGTTAAGCACTCTTGATAAAGAGCTAAGTAAGCTAATTGCTAGTAACGACTCACAAAATCCTGAAATATCTGAGCTAATAAGCCAAGTTAAAACTCAACTTGCACAATGCCAAAAACAAAATAACGTTAATGCTCATGCTGCCCGCCAAGCGCAACTAAGTGTTAAACAATTAAAAGAGATATTAATTGGCGCACCAACGTCAATGACCTACGACCAAGCCGGTAAGTCTGTAAATACCGAAAGTACACTGGTTCGTAATCTAAAAGCTTAAGCCCAAAATTTTACATTAAAAAAGCCTTATTGACTTATCAATAAGGCTTTTTTAATGTCCTTTATTCTTAAATTTAGTTATAAATAATACCAATTCACTTAATTATGTAAGCCCCCTTAATAAATAATTAGGGGGGCTTTATTGGTATTAAATATCCGTTTGATTATTACTACTTTCAATTAAGTGTTTAATCATTTCCTCCGATTGATTTTGTACATCAACTGCAGGTGCTGCTGTATCAATGCTTCCCCCGCTTTGGGCTGGGGTATAAGCAATTGCAGAACCTTCGTCTTCAACCAGTGTATTTAGCGCTATAAGCTGCTCTGCATCTTCGTTAATGATTACATCATCAATATTAAGCGGCTCCGCCGAACTCATTTGCACCGTTTGCTCAGGTGTTGATAGACCACTCAAGTTACCTAAATCAATAGTTTCAGTACTTAATATGTTGTTGCTTGAAACCTCATTAGGGTCTGTATCGCCTAATGAAGATTCTTCACTAAATGATGCAGGGATTGTATCGCCAGAGGCAGCGCTTGCTCCATTATCGTAAATATTGCCTGACTCTACAAATACATCATTACCATTTTTAACTTGATAGTTACCTGCTTCGTCCACAGTATAGAAATACGTGTTTTCAAGACCTGTACCCAGTAAACCTAAAAGATTCAGATCTAAATTAGTAGAGTCCCAATTACCTTGAGCATCTACAACTGCATATGGCGCTGAAGTTAATGCTAAATCAATGCCTAAAACTAATGAATCGAAAATATAGACCTTACTTCCCTCACCGCCATCAGATGTACCTTCGTAACCAACTAAAACACTCACAGGAGGTAGAAATGGTAGTGACACATCTAGGAGGTACTCAGGCGTTACTGTAAAGTTAATTGGTGTAGTATCAATAACCAATCCAGATAAACTACCGCTTGATGTTGTATTATTTGATGTATCAGTTGCTACTGCAGTCACAGTATAAGCCCCATCAGCTAACTCCGTATCCGGTGAAGTACTCCATGCACCGGATGCGTTAGCAGTTACCTGTTTAGTGACTTCTGTTGCACCGCTAAAGGTGACTAATATAGTTTCACCAGCGCCCGCAGTCCCCGTAACAAGTGGATTTTGATCTGCGGTTAGCTCTAACCCCGAGTCAATTGTAATACCTGAGTCAATTACGCTACTTGATGATTGCGTACCGATATTACCTGCATCATCAGCAATGCTTACATCTACGCTGTAGTTACCCTCAGCAAGTACTTCTGCAGAGGTCACACTCCAAGTTCCATCAGGCCCAACTGTTGTTTCAACATCATGAGTGGCGCCTGCTGAATCAGTAAACATAACTATAACATCTTGTCCTGCAAAGCTTCCAATTACTGACCCTGTAACAGTAGGGGTTGTTTCTTGCCCTACTGTTACAATAATTGGATCTATGACTACAGTTGGCGCTGTGTAGTCTGTGCTTGAAACCATAGTATCGCTAGCAGAGTTACCCGCTGTATCGCTTATTGATGCTGTTGCACTAAAGCTACCTTCACTAAGCGCGGTGGTAGCTGTTACTGACCATGTGCCACTTCCTGAAACTTGAGCGGGAACAGTTTGTGAATCATTATTAGCATCGGTAATAACCACGCTCAGCGTTGTACCTGCTGGTGCATCACTTGTACCAGTAATAGTTGGTAGTGGATTATTAGTAACGGATAACTGGTCAACTTCAACTGTTGGTGGTGTTAAATCAACAATGCCATCAAGACTTGTACTACTCGTAAGTGATAAGTTTTCTACAGTGGCATCGACTGTAAAAGCGCCCTCTGCTAACGGTACTGTAGGTACTAAAGTCCATATACCTGCTATAGCCGTTGTATTATAAGTGGTAGCCGTGCCGTCACTGTCAGTAATAACGACTTCTACGTTTCCATTTAATACATCAGTTGTACCGCTAATAGTAGGCGTTGTATCGCTTGTATCAATTATTGGGTTTATCAACAAACTTGGCAGGGTTGTACTGACAGTACCTATTTGATTTACAGTGGTTGTATTACCAGCGCTATCGGTACTTATGGCCTCAACTGTAATTTCTCCTTCAGGTAATAAAGGAGCAATGACAGACCAAGTACCATCGCCTAAAACAGTAGCAGTAACTGTTTGTACTGCGGCTGTTGAGTCAGTGATATTTACTGTAATTGAACTTCCTACTTCCTCATCGCTGGAGCCTGTAATTGTTGGTGTTAGAGTATTAAGTACTCCAAACGCAACTATCTCTAACGCTGGTGGAATGGTGTCTATAGTTACTTGTTCAATGGCTGACTGCCCAATATTACCTGCGGCATCAGTAATACTCGCATAAACATCATAAACACCATCTGATAGGCTAGTTGTTACTAAAGACCAAGTGCCATCACTCCCAACTACAGCATCAAATACTGTTTCATCACTATTGCTACCAATAACTGTTACGTCAATGTCTGTACCGGGTGTTTCTTCCGATGTACCTGAAATTGTTAATATATCAGTGTTGCTAATGCTCAGTGGTAAAATTCCAACCACTGGCACTAGCGTATCAACGACGAATTCAAGCGTATCAGTAACTACGTTTCCTGCTTCATCTGTAATACTTACATTAGCAACATGTTGCCCTTCAGTTAATGCATCTACCTCGAGTGAAAATAATCCAGCTGCATTAACCGTAGTGGTTAAAACTGAACCACCATCAAGTTGTATTTCAACAACACCATTAATTAAATCACTGGTACCTTGGATAATTGGCGTTGAATCCGATGTTGTGCCAATAACCTGTAAGCCAAGTGTTGGCGATATTGTATCCACCACTGCGGTAAGTAGTTGCGTGGTAGTAATGCCGACCTCACTTAACACGTCAACTGTTACGCTAAATGTACCTTCAGCCAATGATTTAGGTACCTGTACAACCCACGTATTGTCATCTTGTACTATTGCAGTAAGCTCTTGTACTACATTTTCGCTATCTACCACTCTAACTAGCACTTCTGTGCCTGGTGCTTGGTCGGTCGTACCACTAATTATTGGTAAATCGCCCTCTCCAGTTACAAAGTCAACCACCGCATTAAGTACTGGAGTTGAAGCGTCTACATCAGCCGTAGTTATAGTGGTTGTATTACCAGCATCATCAGTTGCAGAAGCTTCAACAACCGATAAGCCAATAACATTAACTGCTAGGCCTAATAGCTCCCAATCACCATTTGCATCTGTGGTTACATCGTATGTTAAATCGAGTAAATCACCTGCAAGCTCTAGAGTAACCGTAACGGTTTTACCTTCGCCCAAATCAGATGTACCAGATAAAGAAACCAACTGACCTAATAGGAAGGAAGGCACAATTGTTAGCTCTGGTCCAACGGTATCAACCTCACCGCCCGTTTTACTATCAACTGAGGTATTACCTGCTGCATCTGAAATTGATGCAGTAACACTGTAAACACCGTCAGCTAAAATATTATCAGCAGCCGCTTGCCAGTCTCCATTGCCATCGGTTTGAACGGTCATTTGATGAGAAGCTCCAGCAGAATCAGTAAAGGTAACAATAACGTTTGTATTTGCTTCGTTAGATGCGCCTGTAATTAATGGAGTGCTATCTTGAGTCAGTATTAATGAACTTTGATCAATACTGATTTCGGGGGCAATTGTATCTATAGTTGCTGTATTTGTTGCATCCCCGGTATTATCAGCGCTGTCAGTAACAGATGCTTCAACTGAATAATCTCCTTGTGAAAGAGAACTACTTGCCTCTACAGACCATACACCACCAGTTTGAACTGTTGTATTTACAGTATGCTTATTCCCTAGTGCATCGGTAAATACCACAGCAACTGCATCACCCACATTGGCACCTGTCACACTTCCAGAAATACCCGGGGTTAGGTCTGTACTTCCAACAATATCGCTAATAGTTACAACTGGCGCAGTTATATCAACTACCCCTGTAGTACTTGTGTTTACAGGGTTACCGGCAGTATCTGTGGTTGAAGCTAAAACCGTGTAAATGCCCTCACTCAACTCTGTACTTGCAGCGACTGACCATGTGCCATTTGCACCAACAGTAGCATTAACCGTCTGCTCTGCACCTAAGCTATCAGTAATTAAAATAATAACTAATGCGCCCTGTGGTGCAGTGGTTGTACCTGAAATAGTTGGCGTTGTGTCATTTAAAGTTACAAGCGGCGTAATACTAAGTGCTGGTGCTGTTAAATCGATAACACCACCGCCCGTTGCATTACTCGTTAATCCTCCTTCAGTTACACTTGCCGAAACAGTAAATTCACCTTCAGGTAGAATATCTGTCGCATCAACACTCCAAATCCCGCCTACTACCGAAGTAGTTACAGTATGTGAAACGTTATTAACGTCAGTTATGACAACCGTGATTTCTGTATTATCTGCCGCACTACTTGTGCCCGATATTGCTGGTGTTTGATCGTTCGTATCAACAATTGTATTAATGTTGATTGTTGGCGCATTAGTATTTAGCGTTGCGGTAGCATTTGCTGAAGCACTATTACCTGCGGTATCGACAATAGTTGCAGAAACTATAACTTCACCATCAGTCAGTGCGTCGGTTATATCTACACTCCAAGCACCTCCTGCGCCAACAACAGTTGTGTAAGTCTCGGTACTATCTCCATCGGTCACAGTTACTGTAATACTCGTGTTTTCAGGTTCATTGGATGTGCCTGAAATAGTTGGCGTGCTGTTATTAATTGTACCTAATGCATTTATAGTAATACTTGGTGCTTGAGTATCAACAAAACTCGAACCTGTATCAGAGCCTGTATTACCAGCATCATCGGTAATACTTACCTCTACATCATAATCGCCATCTGGCAAGCTTGGCGCTGTAACTTGCCAATCGCCGTTAGCATCAACTATTGCGGTTAAAGTATGTATATCACCGTTGCTATCTGTAATGACTATATCGACCACCGTATTCTGTGGTTCAGTTGAAGTACCACTTACAATTGGTGTATTAGTGTTAAATACAGTTATATCATTAAGTACAATAACAGGTACTTGGGTATCAATTGTTAAATCAATAGTCGTGCTGCTGATATTATTAGCGTCATCGGTAATACTTACTTGCGCCGTATAATCACCATCAACAAGTGCTACGGGGACATCTACTTGCCAATTGCCATCAGTACCCACAGTTGCTGTTAGTGTTTGACCACCAATAATAATGCTTACATCTGCACCTATCTCATTACTTGTGCCTGAAATTGTAGGTGTTGTATCTATTGTCGCGTTAACTTCGTTCACAATTAATGTAGGATCAACACTGTCTATTTCACCTTGAGCCTGCTGCGTTGTTAAGTTACCAACACTGTCTCTAACCTCTGCAACAACGGTATATTGACCTTGCGCTAGCTCTGCAGGTACAGCAACAGACCAGTCGCCACCGGCTTGAACAATCGCCGTAAACTCTTGGCTTTGCCCTGCACTATCGGTAACCGTCATATTAATTACAGTGCCTTGCCCCATATCAGTGGTGCCGCTAATTACTGGGGTACTATCGTTTGAAAGTGCATCAACACTAACGGTTAGTTCTGGCGCTACGTTATCAAAATCTAGTGTATTGATTGTTCTGACATTACCAGCGGCATCACTAGCACTGGCTGTTACATAAGCAAGACTTAGTAAAGGTACTGTTATGTTTGCAAGCCCCCACGTGCCATCAGGATTTGTCGTTGCTGTATAAGTTGCACCAACTAACCCACCAACTAGGTACTCTGTAATAGTGATCACAGAGCCTCCTGGTAAATCAGAATCCCCCGAAAGAGAAACCAAATTTCCTAATAAAAACGATGGAATAATTTCAAGCTCCGGAGCGGTTACATCTAGTTCACCATTATCTGTGCCAGTGCCTGTATTGCCTGCAGCATCAGTGATGCTGGCGCTGACGCTATAATTACCTTCAGCTAATGTACCTGTTGGTGTCGCACTCCAGTTACCATTAACATCGGTTTGTACATCAATGCTTTGGATGGCATTTGCTGCATCTGTAAACGTAACCGTAATCGTGCTGTTAGGTGCATCACTGGTGCCAGTAAGGGTTGGCGTGCTGTCGTTTGTTAATACTGGTGCATCCACAGTAATACTTGGTGCAGCGGTGTCTATTGTGCCGTTACCTGTAATGTCCGTGCTGTTACCTGCCACATCGCTGATGCTGGCTTCAATACTATACGGCCCTTCTGCAAGTGCTGTTGGCACTTCGACTGAGAAGGTGCCATCGGCATCAACAGTGGTAGTAAACGTTTGTGGATTGCCTTGATCGTCCACAACGATGAAGTTAATAACCGTGCCTTCAACGGCATCGCTTGTTCCGCTGAGTGTCGGGGTGATGTCGTTACTTGAGCCTGGGCTGGTAAGTACAAGTGTCGGTGCGGTGGTATCTATTTCACCAGTGCCTGTGGCGGTGGCTTCATTACCAGCGGTGTCTTCAACACTCGCGCTAATGGTGTATGCACCTTCTGCAAGTGCTACCGGGACAGGGATTGACCACGTGCCATTGGCAAGTACGGTGGCGCTCATTGTTTGTGGTGTGCCACTGGTATCTGTCACTATAACCGTTACCGTACTGCCTTGCGGTGCATCGCTGGTACCGGTAATAGTTGGGGTGGTATCGTTGCCTACGCCGTTGTCGGTAATAACAAGGCTCGGGCCAGTAAGGTCTATCTGACCTGTCTCTGTTGCACTCCCTATATTGCCCAGTCCATCATTAACGGTAGCTGTTACGGTGTATTCGCCTTCGGCTAAATCAGTTGGTGCATCAACGCTCCAGACGCCACCCGTTACGGTTGTATCAACAGTGGTAATATTTCCTGTACTGTCTTCAAACGTTAAGCTAATGGTGGTGTTATCTGCCGCATCGCTTATACCATTAATGGTTGGGGTGGTGTCGTTGGTATCAACCAATGTATTAATACTGATGCTTGGGGCCGTGGTGTTGAGTGTTGCTGTTTCACTTAATGTGGTGGTATTACCTGCACTGTCACTGACGCTTGCTTCAATCGTTAATGGACCATCCGTTAGCGCGTTCGGTACATCCGCTGACCAACTGCCATCGGCTTGCACTGTCGCGATGAACGTTTCTGTATTATCTGCATCCGTGACGTTAATCGTTATAACCGTGCCTGCTGGCGCGTTCGATGTCCCACTAAT